>CAKTDF010000019.1 GCA_934541115.1 uncultured Eubacteriales bacterium | reverse complement strand
GCGCTTTTTTATGCCCACGGGTCGTTCGCCGCAGGCTCTCTGATACCCGTTAAAAGATACTGTTCCCATAAAAGCCACGTTCCGTCGCCCTTCATGCGAAGCTTGACGGGTCTCGGTGCGTCTGCGCCCGAACAGGGGATGAAGAGCTTTGCGTAACCCTTTTCTGTTTCGGACGTGTGGTCGCTTTTGACCGTTACCGTGAACGGCGAAGAGGGGGTGTAGTTGTTTTCCGGCGAAGAGCCTAAAAAATATGAAAACGGGATATATGTTTTTCCGTCTCTGAATCTGTCGTTCAGGAAAGATATATCCTGCCCGTTCAGCGGTCTCGGACCTCTCAGAAAGTTCAGCATCTGAGCGCCTATATCCCTGTCCGCGGCGTATGCGCAAAGTGCGCATACTGTGAGTGCCGCCGTTTTGAAGGGGGTGTCAAGCGCCGCTTCCGGCAAAGCCTTCATTTCTTCAAGGCTTTCGGGGAGTGCAGCGAAAACGAACGTTTCGCTCCTTGTTCCGATTTTTTGGGGTGCAGCCGGTACCGCCCGGGCGGCTGCTTCGGTCTTGAGTTTGTCAAAAATACTCATAGATTCCTCCTTGGGGGTGTGAATTGAAGGTTGTTCCAACCGAAGTTTATTTTTCTGTGATAATGGAAACTGACTTGAGTATCTCTGTGATTATCGGATCATTGGCGGCAATGTACTTTTTGTTGACTTCAAGCTGAACAAAAAGACCGTAGACGTCTTTTTCTCCGCGTTTTGCAAAAGTGATGAAATAATCTTTCTCGCTGAAATCTGTTGTGACGTGGAGAACGTTGAAAGTGCAGCTGCCGATTTTGACGTTCTTTTCTTCGGTGTACTTTCTGTTTTCATAGGTGTCGTAGTGAGTGTCCCTGAGGGCTTTTTGGGTTGCTTCTTCAAGATCGTTAAATTTGTCTATCGAGGTTGCGCGGAGGGTTCTCCAATTTTTCTTCTCTGAGTTTTTGAAGGTCATACCGAACTTGTTGTCGATGAGCTCTTTTGTGTTGAAGTAATAAACGCGCTGATCTTTAGCCGTGTCTCCGCCAAAGGTGAAACGCTTGCCTATTGTTCCGAACGTCTGCTTTACGCTTTCTCCGAATGAACCGGAAAAAATGCTCGGCTCGGTCGAGGAGTCATAGGTGAATTTGCCGGGTTCGGCGCAAAACTCAACAATTTTGCCCTGCTCAACGATCATCATGCACTGACCGTCCGCAACGGCAATTCCGCAATCCATATAGTATCTCACTTCATCCGAACCGAAGAAGAAGCCGGTTTTGTTTCGGAAACTTTTTCGGTTGATTCAGCCGAAGTTACCGGTTCGCTCCGAACTTCCGAAGAAAGCGCGGCGCTTTTTGTTGACGGTTCGTCCACAGTTTTTGTTTTGCACCCGGCCAGAGTGAAAACGCCGAGAATCAATGCAAAAGAAAGAATAATTTTAATTTTTCTTACGGCTGCTACCCTCCAACTGCTTTTAAAGTGCGTCTATTACCGCCGAAAGATATGTCGGCGAAACCGAAGCATAAATGAAATTGTCAACAAGGCCGTCCTTTTTTGCCTGCCTTACCTGAGCGGCGAGGGCAGCGTCTGCCTTTTCGTCAACAAGAAGAACTACTCTGCAACCCGAAACAGCAGCCTTTATCTCTCTGCTTAACCGCAGACGTTCCTCAAGTCTCCACGGAGAATGGGGTGTTACCTCCATGATAATTGCATAAGCGCAGCTTGACCTGCAAAGGCTGACCGTGTCCGACGGCTCTTCCGTCCGTCTCGGCTCAAAGTCCGGGTCATTATTCACAAGTGCCTGTGAAATTGCGTCGGCAAAGAGCGCGCATTGCATATCAAGCACAATTCTCCGCATAACATTCCCTCCTTTATAATACTTTCACAGTCATCATTTTACAGGGAAACGGAAAAACTTTCCCCATACTTTAGTACAGGTTTTCAAAAATATTAAAAAAAATTCGGAACCGTTTGGCCTTTTGACCAAGCAGTTCCAAACTTTTTGTTTGATTTTAATATTATTCGTCAAGGTCCGCAATGAATTTTGCGTCGCTGACGGCGAGTGCAAGCTGAAGCTTGTTTTTGAAGTTGGTTTTCTGGAGCATATTTGTCACATGATATTTGACCGTAGTGACCTCAATACCCATTTCCTCGGCAATTTTTCCGTATGAAAGTCCGCGTACAAGGTGGCGAAGAACAACAAGCTCCGTTTTTGTGAACTCGGTGCTTCTCGCCGTACCTATTTCAACCTCCGGAGGGGCGTCGGGAAAAATGTGTTCTCCGCTCATAGTTCTTCTGATAACGTCCATCAAGGTTTCCTCATCGGTGTCTTTGTACCATAAACTGTCGGCACCGAAAGCTTTTGCTTTGCTTAAAACGTCGAAGTCAACAAGCGAGGTTACAACAACGATTTTTGCTTTTGAACCGTCTGCCTTGATTTTTTGAACAGCCGAAAGTCCGTTTTCGCGGTGATCGGTCTGAACATCCATCAGAATGAGGTCAATTTCCGTTTCTTTGCAAAGCTCGGGAGCAAGGCTCGCCGCGGCAACAGAAAAAGCAACGCGGTAGTCAGGCTCTTTTTTTATATAGCTTTCAAGAAGACTGCGAATCATTTTCTGGTCTTCAACAATCATAACGTTAATCATTTTTTTCACCTTCTATCAAAAGAAAAACCGAAAGTTCAAAAAACGGAAGGCTTTGAACAAGCATTTTTCCGCCGCTTTTTTCAATGCGTTTTCTCAAAGACGAAAGTCCGCCGCCTTCTGTGATTTCCGTTTGCGGAGCGTTGCCGTCGTTTGTGATTCTTACCAAAAAAGATCCGCTTTCTTTTTTTGTTGTTACAAAAACCTTGGTTCCGCCGGCGTGGCGAACGCAGTTTGTAACACTTTCGCGTACTGCAAAAGCGATGAGCCGCCGCAAGGCTTTGCTTTCTGGAAACTCACCGTTTCTGACGATTGCTACGCCCAGCGCGGCGGCGCGCTCTTCGGCGTAACCGATGTCGTCAAAATCATCGGGCATATTGTTAGAGTGATACAAAAGCTCAATTGACTTTTCCCAAACCAAAGCATTGTCTTTTATCGTGTCAATGCTTTCATCTGTCAGCAATGCTTTTCTTGCGGAAAGAATACTGTGTCCGATATCGTCATGGACGCGCATCTTCATTGAGAGAATCTCTTCTTCGCGAACAATATCCGCCATATTGTCATAGAGCTGTTTTACACGCCTGTTTGCGTTTTCAAGACGTTGGTTTTCTTCTCTAAGTTCTCTTTGGCGAAGGACGAGTTGTGAAACGTCAGCAGCTGTGACCTGGGTGTAGTGCTCACCGCTTTTTCCGATGATCTCCTTCTCTTCAAAATGGAGGAACGTTCCGTCCGGAAAACGGAAAACGAGCGAGCTTTCGTCAATCACGGTGATCTCACTGTTCGGCGGAAAAGAAAGGGCTGTCCGAAGCTCCGCAAGTGTCTGAAATTCTGTGTCCAAAAGTACGGAGCTGATTTCCAGCATACGCCGATTGACAAGACGGACAAGGCCGTGGCGGTCGAAAAAGCAGACCGCAATCGGAAGGTTGTCAAAGCTTTCTTTGATTACGTTCATGAGCTTTCACCGTCCTTTCCGATTTTGAGCGAAAGGTACCAAAGGTCGTCATCGTCACGTGTTGCCGAAAGGTTTTTGAATTCACCTTCAAGCGCGGAAAGCTCATCGCTGCAAAGTGCAGAAATATTGATTGTAACAAAGTTTTCGTTTTCTTGCGCATAAAGCAGGAGCAGTGTCAAGCTGTCAATACTCTTTTCAATCACGGCTTCAAAAAGGTCATATATCGTGTTTGCCGTTTTTGCGGAAAGCTGACCTTCAAAATTCAGAACGGTTTTGCATTCCGCACCGCAGAGCTTGAGGTTCGCCGCCGATTCACCAAGGCAGAGACGAAGCTCCCCGGCTGAAATAGTGTTTTTCTGCCTTTCAACAAAAATCAGATTGCTTTTCCTTTTTATATAGGTACCGATAACAACAATTTTTCCGAGAATATGTTTTGCCTTAGAAATGTCGTCTGTACTTTTAAGCGTTGAAAGCATTTCGCGAAGGAGCGCAACTTGCAGTACGGTTTGCTTTTCAACAAGGTCATAAAGCCTGTTTTCTTCCTCAAGCCGGAGCTTGCGCTCGCGCTGTTCGCTCTCGGCTTTGAGAACATCGCCCGTGTCGCGCAATTCCTCCTGAGTGATTTCAAGTTCACCGATTATTTTGTTGAGTTCTGAAATATCCTCCTGCCAAAAGACATATCCTTTATGAAGTTTGCTGCCTTTCAGCAAAGTTCCGGCGCCGAGTAGGAACGGCGAAACACTCGCTTTGCTGAGTGTTTCCTGTGGAAAGGATCCGGCGCAGGCCGAGGAAAAGCGAACATTGAAGCTGTCGTCCGTAATTTGTGCGCTTATGGGAGAAACAGCAAAAAGCGCTTCATAGCCCGTATTCGACTGAATCAGTCCGCAGGCTATACAACTTTCAAAAGCGGCAACGATCAGCAGACTCATTGATACCGTGATATCTCCGGCAATCAGCCAAAGGAAGTATACGTTTGAAACGTAAAGACCGCCGTAAAGCAAGATCAAAGAAAGCGGAACAACAGGAACCCAAAGAAATGATTTACTTCTCGGAATGCGGCATTTGAAGAGCATTATAACAAGCGCTGCACCTGCACAAAGCAGTTCCCACATTGTTACGGCGTAGAATCCGGGAGAATAAGAATAGTCTTGGTCGGAAAAGACCGAGCCTTCGGGAAAGGAAAAAACGAGCTGATGCAGGTCATTTGTGAGAACGAGCAACAAAAGCAGGAGAGAAGGAATATACAAAAGCTTAACCAAAGACGGCAGACGGAAGCTTTCTCCTTTTCCGAGCGAAAGGGCAACAAAAACGGCCGTCGGCGGGATGAACAGAAGCGGAAGATAATAAAAATACCAGAGGTACCGCTCGGCGGTAATGTCGGAAGCAAAAAGGTATTTCACAGTTCGGATAATGAGCCAGAAAACAATGAGGGCGGATATGGCGGAAAGGTAGCGCCGCGTCTGCGGCTGAATGATTCTTGCGCGAACGGAAAAGCCCCACGCGGTCATCAGCGAGATATAGATGATACTGCGCAGAAGGCTGAGCGGAACGTGAAATGGAGAATTCCTGCTCAAAACGCGCGCCGCAGCGGCAACGGCAATGAGAAAGAGGACGGCCGCAGCAATGATGAATTTCCTTTTTTCGGGTCTTTTCATTTTTCTTCCCACCCCCATGCAGCAGCTTTTGATGAATAAATCCATTTGGAGTATAACACAGGCAAAAGTATTTTTCAATGCCGGTGTATAGTTCATATGCTGAAGGCATTTACAAAAGACACATTTTCCATTCAACGGTTTGAACATTTAATACGGAACATTGTTTTTACTTAATGAATCCGGATTAAAGCTATATTAAAAAATTTCAGTTGATACGCAGCACTGACAATTTATTTCATACATATGGAAATCAGCCTTTAAATTTGCTATAATGCAGAAGACTTCTGAGAAAATGAAAAATCAAGCTGAAGCTGAGGACTGCACCGAGGATGTATTCGTCAAAGTGTTGACAGGAGACTTTGCTTTCAACGACGAGAAACACGAAAAAAGTGGTTGACCGTGACGAATCTTTGCAAAGACCGCCTTAAGCATTGGTGGAGAAAGAAAACCCTACCTATTGATGAAGCACCTGAAATTCCTGACGAGAATGCTGCAACCATAGATGAAACTCTCGAAATAGTGATGAAGCTCCCTACAAAATACAAAGATGTTGTATATCTGCATTACTACCTTGACTATAAAACAGACGAAATTGCAACAATGCTCAAAAAGCCGCCATCTACGATCCGCAATCATTTGCGGGAAGCGAGAAAATTACTTAGGCGGCAGATAGGAGGTTTTGAGCCGTGAGTGAAAAGAAAATCAAAAAAACTATCAATTCTATTGAACCGGAAGTCGGCGCAAAAGAGCGAATGTATAACAACATAATGAAAAAAGCGGAACAGCAAAAAAGCAAAACCGAAGAACCTGTTCAAAAACCGAAAGCGATTCGATATATCACGCGCTATGCTTTGCCGATTGCCGCCTGCTTTTGCTTGCTCATTTTGGGAATTGCACGTTTCCTTCCCGCAAAAGCGCCGACAGAACCGGATGAAAGCAATGTTCTTGGCGGCAACCCGTTTGTTGAAGTTCAAAGTGCGGACGATTTTAAATCACTCGCAATTACGCTTGACGCCCCTGGCGGTGCAAATGAAGTTTCATATGCAATCATTGACGGTCAGATAGCCGATGTAAGCTTTACTTTGAACGAAAAAAGTTTTACTGTTCGTGCTTCGGCACAGGAGGGTGACTTTTCCGGTTTGAGCGGCAAAGTGACCTCAAGTGAAATGATTGACGCAAAGACGAACGCCGTACTGACCAAGGTTCAGACGGACATCAATACCTATTACAAAATTGTTTGGACAAACGGAAAAACTATCTATTGCTTCCTGACCAAAATCATTTACGTCTTTTGCTAATGTATAAGCCTCATCAATAAATAAAATACCGCCAATTGCTTGATTTATTTTTTCTTGAGTTTTTAAAGCGGTTTGTCCAACATATCCAGCGACTAGGTCGGAACGATCAACTTCGATTAATTGTCCTTTTTTTAGAACCCCAATTTCTTTATATATGGTTGATAAAATGCGTGCTACTGAAGTTTTACCAGTTCCTGGATTACCAGTAAAGACAAGGTGTAAAGAAACTGGAACTGCTTTAATCCCATTTTCTTGTCGCTTCCTTTGCATTTTAACAAGACTAATTAGTTCATGTACATCAGATTTTATTGACTCTAATCCAATTAACGAGTTCAATTCATCTACTGCGGAAGTTTCAATTTGTTTTTGCTCAAAGATATTGTTTTCAGGAGTCCGCGCACATGGATCAGTTTGAGGGTTAATCCATTCGGAAAGGTCAAGATCAATTTGTTTCCTTTTAGCAATGCTCTCTAAAACATGAGTGCAATTGTTGCTAACAAAACAAAGAAAATCCCCCAATTGATAATATTGTTCTAAGGAATTTAAGGTGAATACAAAACCCTCTTGATATGTTGAGTCTGAATAAATATATAATTTCAAAGTATCTGGATTACCAAAAATAAAAAAACCGTAGCCACAATCTTTAAACCCAATTGAATAGGACTTTTCTATATCATCTTTTAATATAATCGTAGTTGTGTTTGGTAATTCTTCGACATCTTTTGTTACTACAGTACAATTAATAAATGGTGCATCTACCGACAATAAGCAGTCTTCCTGACTCATATGATAATCTCGGACACAAGAATCAATAAGATTATTTAAATGATACCTAATTAAAAACTCCGAAGGAAGCATCCCTTGAATGTTTATAATCCCGTATTCGGAAGAAAACATATCTTTTTTGCTATATTTAACATTATCAATTCTAATATAGTTTTCCAACAACACTTCATCTGAAAAATCAAAAGATTCATAATCTTTTTCTGTTGTGATATTATACTTTTCCTTGAGCGTAGCATCAATATGAAATTTGTTTAGCATAGTAGTGTTTCACCCCCCAAATCATATAAAACTCGAAATAGCAAAGTTATTATCTAATAGCTTACAGGAACCTGGGGTTTTTGTCAAGAAAAACGATGGAAAACATGATGTAAACTTGTTGAATCGTCAATGATAGGTGACACTTTTACTCAAAAAAATATGATGCATTTAATTTTTGCTTTCGGAACCCGAGAAAAAATGCATTTTAGCAGACTGTAGCCACCGCCGAAGGCGGCTTGACCTTGATGAAGTTGAGTGCTGAGAGACTTCCTAAAATCTTGTGTAAACCTCCGAGATGGTATAGAATAAAAATAACATTTTGGAGGTTTAGATTATGCCAAAGTACAAAGACAGCCCGGAGGTAAGGGCAGCAAAGAAGGAAAGAAAAGAGAAATTGAGAGAATTTCTGCAATTGCTGGATGTAGAAGATTACAGTGATCTGCGTTCGGTTTTTAAAGAAATGGTCGGAGAAGTTCTTGAGAACGGACTTGAAGCGGAATTGGACGACAAACTCGGCTACAGCAAGTATGATTACCGAAACAAAGATACCGAGAACAGTAGGAACGGATACAGCCGAAAGTCTGTCAAGACGAGTGCGGGTTCGGTAGAGATAGCAGTACCCCCGAATTTTGCACAGGACACGGCGGTTGCCAAAGGAATTTCTTTTTAAGGAAAGGCAATAAAACTCCGTTTAATTTCCGTCAAAACTCCGTGAAATTTCCGTATGCTTTTTGTCGTGAAAACGCTCTTAGAAGCTGAAAAAAGACGCATTTTAAACGAAAGTTCCGTGGTTTCTCAAATAGGGGTGGGTATTATGCAGATGTACATAAGGGTGCGTGACATGAACGGGAGTTCATATCACGCGCTCTTTATATTTGCTATCTGCTGTTGCTATTGAACCAAGTTTCAAATTCCTGTCTTGATACGTAGATTCTTCCTCCGATTTTTGTGTACCTGAGGTTCTTGACAATTAATTCACGGATTTTCTTCTTAGACATAGGCAGGTAATCCTTTGCAATGTCATCAACGTTCAAATATGCCCTTTTAAGCTCTTTCATACAATCAATCCTTTCAATTTTATGCTAATTGATTGTTCGTTTGCTTTGAGCCTAAAATGCGAAGAATAGGGGCAATTGTTGAAAGTCTGTTATTTTACAATCTTAAAATATCTTTGAATTTTCGTCGTCTAATCGTCGTCGCGGAACCAGAAAACCGACAATTAAAAGACAAAACAGGGAATTGCAGTTATTGCACTGACCCACGAAGTCTATACGCACATCAGCAAGCGCAGAAAAAAAGAAAGCACCGAAATGCTTAATCAGTTTCTGTCTGCAAAAAGCGTCACGGCGTAATCAAAAAGTGTGTTCAAAGTGTGTTTTTTTTTCGTCCAAACCAGTCTAAACCAGTCCAAAATAGTCACGGGCAAAATTTGGACTGCGGCAAAAGAGAAACGCCGCAAACCCTTATAAATAAAGGATTTACGGCGTTTTTGGCGGAGAGCATGGGATTCGAACCCACGAAACCGTTTTAGCAGTTTACACGATTTCCAATCGTGCTCCTTCGACCAGCTCGGACAACTCTCCGTATGTTCAATCGCCTTAGTATTATACACAAGCGAAGCAAAAAAATCAAGAGTTTTTGAAATATATTTTTACTTCCCACCTTATATCCATGCTCTGACGCAAAGACAGGGAGTTTCAAAACATAAAATTACGCCCCCCAAGTCAGATACAATGGTGCCCTGTCTGACTTGGGAAAACGCAAATTGTTTCAGTCCGTTTTGTTCGACCGTACGTCATTCCTTTTTCTCAAAGAAAAAGGACTTTGCCGCAACAGCCGCAGGGCCGATATATCCGTGCTTTTTGTCAAGAGGAGAAAGATGGACTCCTCCCTTTGAAAAGCCGCAGCGCTCCTCGGTGTAGGCACGTTTGAAAAACTCAAACGTTTCTTTCTCAAACATATATCCGAAAACGATTACTCTATCCGGTGCAAGAACCGTCGCCGCATTTGAAACGGCAAGAGCAAGCAACCGCACCGAACGAAAAAGCTCTTTTTTTACTTCGGGGTCTTCCTTTGCGGCGAGAACTGCTGAAATGTCAATATTCTTTTTTTCTCCCTCCGTTACTTCAAAGAGTTTTGGCGTTTTATCGGGCGAAAAAACTGTTTTCACTCTTTCGATTATCGCATCGGAAGAAATTTCGGTTTCGAGACAGCCGATTCGCCCGCAGCGGCATTTTTTGCCGTCGGTCACAGCCGTGTAGTGACCAAGCTCGGAGGAATCGCTGTCGCTTCTTCCGAGAACCGTTCCGCCCACAACGATCGCAGAACCCACGCCCGGTCCCCATTTGACAAACAGAAGATTATCCCTCAGGCAACCGCGATCAAAAAGGAGCGAGGCTATGGCAAAGGCTTTGACATTGTTTTCAACGCAAACAGGAAGCGACAATTCATTTTCAAGAATGTCTCTGACCGCAACGCCGGCTTTCCAAATTCCGTAATTTCCCGCGGTCGTTCCGTTTTGAACGTCAACGCCACCTACAAGTCCGACACCGGCACCGATTATTTTAGACCGATCGACTCTGCTTTTTTTAATAATCTCACGGCACTTTCTGCCGACCTGTGAAAGGCATTCCCGAGCGTTTGAAATGTTGGTGAAAAGACAACGCTCACCGAAAATTTCTTCTCCGTCGAGAGAACAAAGGGCTGAATAAAAGCCCGAACGCTCAATGCTCAGCGCAAGCGAAAAAATCTCCTTTGAGTTGAGCGAAAGCATCACCTTTTTTCGTCCTGCGCCTGCGGTACTCTCGGAACGTCCGCACTCGGCAATAGCCCCCTCTGAAATCAGTTCGGCGCAGATTTTGCTGACCGCTGCAGGAGTGAGCTTCAGTCTTTCGGCGATATCTTTTCGGCTTAGAACTTCACCGCTGTTGAGTAGATAAAGAACGGCGGCCCTGTTCGCATTTTTAACGCTGTTCATATTAAAGCCCATATAATTCATTTTCTCACCTCCGAAGAACAAAAAAGTTTTGTCTGACAGATTCGGTAACGGTTACTTAACAAAGAGCATGATGCCCGAAAAAATCAAAAGAACGTATGTTACTTTCATAAAAAGCCCTCGGCTCATTTTTTTGCAAAGCAGACTTCCGACAAACATTGCCGCAAAAAGAAGAACGGAGGAAATCGCCGCAACACCTATGAGCTCTTTTGTCCAAAGTCCGGTTCGCAAATCGTCAGCAAAAATTATTCCGTTGAGAACTATCCAACAAGCCGAAAGCGTTGCGCGAAACTCCTGCTTGTCTTCAATTTTTCCCGTGACGTATGAAACAAGAAGAGGACCTCCGCAAACAAACATTCCGTGGGTTATTCCTGCACCGACGAGAAGCAGTAACGAAACAACAGGGTTCTGTCCTTTTTTTGAGTTGCTGTTTTCATCGCGTCGCGCCCCGTTTGAAAAATGCGGTCTTATAAAGTTTTTGAAAATTCCGTCGAGCGCCGTTACGAGAACGATTACGCCGAGTGCAATGTATAGCGCCTTTTCGTGAGAGGCAAAAACCGAACGCAGGGCAATTCCTGCCGCAATCGAGACGGACATCACGCAGACGATTTTCAAAAACTCCATTTTGTTTACACTTTTTCTGTTCAAAAGAACAACATAAACCCCAGAAAGAAGACCAAGGAAATTGAGAACCGGCTTCGCCGTCTCAAAACCGACAAGCATCACGCTCGGCGGCATTGCAAGCATTGTTCCGGCGAAGCCTGTAATTCCCTGAATAATATTCGTGATGAAAACAACTACATAAAATAAGATTCGGTTTGTCATAATCAGTATTCGCAGATCTCCATATTGAGCATTTCACAAAGCGCGGAAAGCTCTCTTGAAATGTCGCCGTAAGCAACAACGAAATGCGGCTCCCAGCCGTCGCGGACTGCTTTTTCAACGAGATTTCTTGAGGGATTCTCGGTTTTTACAACAACGCTTGTTCCGAAGAATTGCTTCGGTTTGTCAAGCGCACTGCCCGAGGCGATGAAGAAACGGAAACTCCCGTCATTCTTTTTGCCTATTCTGAAAACTGTGACCTTTTCGCTCTTTTTGCAGCCGAATTCCATTGTCGGACCGATCTTTCGGTTGCAGTGAACGCCGACGCAGGCGCCGGTGTCCTCTCTCGCAAGCGAGCACGCCGCCATTCCGCAATGCCAAAACGTTACAGTGTTTTCCTCTTCATCGAGCGAAACCGGATCGCCGAAAAAGACGCTGCCGCCGCTCAGGCGCATGGCAACAAACATTGAAAGCGCGCCATAGGAATCAGCCTCACACGCCGCAGCAACGCCAAGGTCGCCGAGAATTGAGAGAACGGCGCAAACGGGAGTTCCAAACGAAGTGAAGAAATCAGGCCAACAGCGCGAGGAAAGCGCGCCGATCCTGTTTTCATTCGTATAATCGCTGTAAGCCTTGTAAAGCCGCGCAAAATCGAGGGCGTTCTTTTTAGGCGTATTTTCAAGACCGTTCATAAATGAAGAAGCCTTTGAGAGATATTTTTCGGCGTCTTCCTCGGAGACCGCCTTCGCTCTGTCGATGAGCTCGCGTGCCTCAATTGACTCAAGAGTTACACCAAAGTTTTTGAGCAGCTCAAGGTCAAGCGCACGTCCAAAGCCAAAGCCTTGCGGAGTATGTCCGACGCTCGCCATTTTAAGTCTGTTAAGCTCCTTTTTTACCTTTGCCGCCTTGATATATGCTTCAAGCTCCCGTTTGGTCTGAGCTTCATTCGGTGAACCGAAAATAAAACCGAACTGCTCTTTTCTGAATCCTTTAATCATGTTTGCTGCCGAAAAAGCACCTGTCAGAGAGTTGAGTCTCAGTCTTGTTCCGTCAATTGCAGGCTCGCGGAGAGTCAAAAGAAGAAGCGGACAGGAGAACCTTTTGAGAACCTCGCCGATATATGCGGAGTTCGCAAAAGTCACATTTTGAAAAACAATTAAATCAGGTTCGATACCGTCAAGGAATTCTGTCAGTTTTTCAAGCGATAAAAGCATTTCGTCCGGGCAAAGTACCTTAGAACAAAGCGAAGAAAGGAGATTTTTTGATTTTTCAAATTGTTCTCCGGCGCTAACGAGCTCAAAGGTCGGAACGCCTACGGGAACATATGCCAATGTGAAATTTTCCATAATCATTTCAAGTCCTCAGTAAAACAATTCTTTATTTTCGCCGACAACGCCCGGGAATGCCCCTTGCTTTATGAGCGCCTCGCGTTCCGGATGAGCGAGTACCCACTTGTTTTTTTGCAGGAGCAGCTGCGATTCACTGTCTGCGCAATCGGTCTTTTCTTCAAGCGGAGTGTTAGTTCCTTTTGAAAGAACAACAATGTCGCGAAAGCCGCCGTCGCTTGTTTTGCAGGGCGAAAGATGGAGCGTTGTCTGGAACATCTCAACGGCTGTGCCTTTCGGAACAAAAAACACTTTTGCCTTTTTAACATCATATGTGTTTTCTTCAATATCCCAAGTGTGACCCAAAACAAGCATAAAATCTGTCACGGCAAAATTGATTTCAGAGCATTTGTGAAATTCAAAACCGTTATATGTTGAATTTCTTCCGTTGCAATAGCCAATCTGAACAGGCATACAGCCGAAAAGCGTTTTTTCAAGTTTTTCTTTGAGCGAAAACGCTTCGAGTTCTGGAACGCTTGCAAAATAGATATTTCCGTTTTCGGGAATGTCTGTCTTTTCCTCCATATATTTTTGAAGGAGTGAAAAATCATAGCCCGAAAGAACGCGTCCGAAAGTTTTGAACTCCTTGTCAAAAACAGAAAGAACCGGAACATCGTTTCGCTCTCTGAGCCTTTTGAGAGTCTCATTCATCGGCAACCACCTTGTATGTGGCACGAAAATCTTCTTTTCCGAGTCCTCTTGCCATTCCTTTGTCATAGACGGACTTTGCATTTTCCATTCCCGGCATCGGAAATTTTTCCTGCTCGCTCAACCTCTCGCAGATTTGGAGATCCTTGTGCATGTTTTCAAGGGAGAAAGCAGTTGTCCAATTTTCGTTTTTGATGTTCTGCGCCTGACCGTCAAGATAAAAATTCTGACCTCCGCCATAGGAGATAGCCCTCGCAAAGTCGTCAACCTCAATTCCCTTTTTGCGTGCGAGGGCAAGTGTTTCGTTCACACCGTTCTGAATTTGGGCAACGAGGGTGTTGTGACAAATTTTCATCACAAGACCTCTGCCGTTCTCGCCCATTCTGATGATGTTGCTTCCCATATATGAAAGAATGGGAAGGATTTTTTCAAACGTTTTTTCCTCGGAACCTACATAAATTCCGAGCGTTCCACTTTCGGCAGCGGGGCGCGATTTGACGACGGGGGCGTCCGCAAAATCGGCGCCGGTCTTCTTGACCTCTTTTGATATTTCAACCGAAACGTCGGGATCTATTGTGCTCATATCAATGCAGACCTTTCCCTCTTTTAAAACGGGAAGAAGTTCGCTGTAAACTGAGCGTGAATGTTCAGACTTTGGTACCATTGTGATAATCACGTCTGACTTTTCCGCAACTTCTTTTCCGCTTTCGCAGGGAATGCCGCCGAGTTCGGCCAGGGAGTCTGCCTTTTCCTTGCAGATATCAAAAAGAAAAACCTTTCCGTCATGCTTTTTGATTATGTTTGAACACATCGCCTCGCCCATAATTCCGAGTCCGATAAAACCTATGTTCATTTCTTCCACTCCTTATTCCGTTACCGTGTTGTCCCATGCCTCTGTGAATATCCCAAGACCCTGAGTGGTATAGGCATGCCTGATGCTTTCAAGGTATACGTCCAAACCGCATGTTACAATATCGGCTCCGGCAGTCGCACAGTCAACGAACTGTTTAGGCGTTCTTATTGCGGCGCAGATGATCTCAGTCTTTCCGTAAAAGCCGTAGTTCTTATAAATTTTCACAATATCGGAAATATACTGTCTGCAATCCTCTCCGTTAGCCTCTTTCCAGCCGATGAACGGAGAAACAAAGAGCGAACCGTTCTTAGCCGCCCAAATTGACTGAGCAGGTGAAAAAACGAGAGTAAGATTTGTTCTGACGCCCTCTTTTTCGAGCCGCCTTGCCGCCGTTACACCGGCTTCGGTGCAAGGAATTTTGATGACAAAGTTCGGCGACATCGCGGCTATTTTTTTGCCCTCTTTAACCATTTCATCCGCGTCATTGAGATGGGGATTGATTTCAACCGAGATCGGGAACTTTTCATATCCCTCTATTTTTTCCTCTTTTACCCATGCGGCAAGCTCCGCAATGACGGTCAAAAACGGCTTTCCGCTGTTCATAATGTGCTTTGGATTCGTTGTCACTCCGTCAATTCCGAAAGTGTTATATGCAAATTTAATTTCGTCTATTTTTGCACTGTCAAGAAAATATTTCATTTTGAAAACTCCTTTAAATAATTATTTTATTCTTCAGAAATACCTTTTTTCTCTTGCATTTCCTGAAGCTTTTTCTTTGTGAGCGGATAGAAAACTCCGAGTGTAACAGCCATCAAAAGGCACATAAAGGCAGGAAGTGCTGTTGAAGCGCTGTAAAGCTTTTGGACTGCCTCTTCGGTGATGTTTTGGGCGTTATAGCCCGCAAAGGTCAGGATTCCCGTTCCGAGAATACCGGCAATCGTCTGACCGAGCTTTCTTGTGAAAGAGAAGAATGAATATGAAGTACCCTCATCGCGCTGACCCGAAAGAATTTCGTGATAGTCGATAACGTCTGTGACGAGCGCCCAGACTTCAAGAACAAAGAACGTCATTCCGAGACCGGAAACAAAGCAAAGGGCAAAGAAGACAACAACGCTCTTTGTTGAAATGAGCCACAAGGCAAGGTTCGCAAGGAACGAAAGACCCATTCCGATTGCGCAGACCTCTTTTTTGCCAAAGCGGCGAACGATTTTTTGAAGTACCGGGAGCAAAAGCGCCATGGGCAGATAGGTGAAAACGGTGACGAGCGAATAAAGCGCAGGCTTTTTAAAATAGTCAAGGAACAAATAGTTATACGCCGTCTGAGTGAACTGCTGAACCGCAATAAGCAGCATTGACGCAATGCACAAAGCAATGAAAGGACGGTTCTTTAAGAGGGCTTTGATCGTTTTTGTGGTTTTGGTTTTGGATTTCTTTTCCGTATTCGGAGCAGAAACAACCCGTTCTTTCGTCATCTTGTAGCAGAACTGATATACAATTATGCTGATAACGCCGAGAATGACAACTCCTATGAGCAACTTGTCGCCGTGGAGAATTTTCTGCGTGATCGGATTGCCTCTTTCGTCAAGTCCGGGGAGAGTGACGGTTGTATAGACGAAAAGGGGCAGAATAATCTGAGCCGGAAGTCCTCCGAGACCCGCGCCGACCGAACGGAACATTGAAAGAGCCGAGCGTTCCTGAAGATCGGTCGTAATGACAGAAGCCATTGAACCGTAGGGAATGTTGACAACCGTATAAAGCATTCCATAGCCTATGTATGTGATGTATGCGTAAATAAGGTACTGCGTTTCGGTAAGACCCGGAATTTTTACAAACATCAAAACTCCGAAAATTGCGAGCGGTGTTGAAAACCAACGCAGATATGGACGGAACTTTCCGTTCTTTCCTCCGCCGCGCTTGTCAATGAACGAACCCCACATCGGGTCATTGATTGCGTCCCAAAGACGGGCGATGATAAAAAGCACGCGGATCTTTCTTTCATCGATAAGCAAAACGTTTGTATAAAACATCTGCAAAAACGAGCCGACAAGGGCAAATGTCATAACGCCGGCGGCGTCGCCGAGCGCATAGCCGATCTTGTCGCTAAGACCGATTCCGTAGGTCCTGCCTTCAAGCGGCGATTGATTTGTTTCCTTCATGCAGTTATTCCTCCTTGAGTTTTTTGAAGATTTCTGTAAATTCGCTTCCTTTCCTATAGAAAACGGGAATGGTTCCGAGTGGAGCGGAAATTTTGTGTTCTCCGCCGCCGAACTCTTTTTCGTCCCAAATGCTTATCCAATTGTCTTTCGGAAGGTATACCGTACGCTCGCTTTTTCCCTCTCTGAGAACGGGAGCAACGAGCAGGTCGCGACCGAGAAGATATTCGGTAGTTTCTGAAAATTCGCGCTTGCCCTCATAGTGGAAAAACAGAGGTCTCATCACGGGAACCGAGGTTTTTGCGTTGAGAGCGACAGCGTTTTTCAGATATGGCTTTAAAGCCTTGTGAATGCGGGAATACTTTGCGTGGTGAAGAAGAACCTCCTCGTTTTCATCGAATTGAGCGTTGAGGTCCGGGTTTGAGCCCTCATGGGAGCGCATCAGGGGACTGAAAGCGTTCATTTCCGCCCAGCGCATAAAAAGCTCGGGACTTCTTCTCATTTTTGCAAAGGTCGTGTAGCCGCCGATATCGCTGTGAGTGAGTCCGAAGCCGCAGACCGCAAGCGAAAGATAGGCGGGAATGACGGAGGGAAGACCGAAGTCAAACGTCCAATCGGCGTGCTGATCGCCTGCCCACATAAGGGTCGAATACTTCACGGTCTCGGTGTAGCCGGCACGGGTAAAGAAAAAGATTTTTCCGATGTTGTCCGTTTCCTCGAGCGCCTCGCGATTAACTTTTGCCCAGCGCGCAGGCCAGGAGTTGTGAACCTTTTTCGGGTCTTCTCCGCTTTTGAGAACGCAGTCGGTCGGAAGATATTCGCCAAAATCAGCCATCCACCCGTCAAGGCCGAATTCGATCATATTCTTTTTAATGACGCTCTTGATCCATTCATAGGCTGCCTTGTTAGTCAGATCGACCATCGCCGCCGGAAAAGTTGTAATCTTGACAAGATAATCGTTCCCGTCCTTGTCTTTTACGCAGTATCCTTTTTTTGCAGCATATTCATAAAGCGGCTTTTCGATTGCAAGAAACGGGTTGACATAGCCGAGAAAGTGAACGCCTTTTTCCTTGAGTTCAAAAATTTTTTTGTCAAGCCCGGGGTAACGCTCACTGTCCCACTCCCAGTTCCATTGGAGCTGTTTTCCAAAAGCGGTAACGCGCCGTCCCTCCCAGTCCTGACACCAAACTCCGGCAACGGCAGTTTTCGCCTTTTCGGCTTTTTCAAGCTTTTGAAAAACCGTTTCGGTTCCGCCTTGAATTCCGAGGATCGCGCCGTCATAAGCCCAATCGGGCAGCTCCGGCTGGCGACCGAGGAGAGAACCGAGAACATCAGAAAGCTTTTCAAAGCTCTCTGAAAAGCCTAAATATACGGGACAAATATCATTCACGGCGATTTTGTGGAAACTCTTGTTTTTAAAATCAAAAACAGCATAGTCCGTTGTATCACAGTGAAGAAAATATTTTTCCGACGACATAAACGTCGGCTGTGCGTAATAGGTTTCATAGTTTTTGTAGGGCTGCTTTCTGTCAACTGCCTTGATGTTCAACGAGGATTTGATAATTTTCCGCGCAATCTGACCGGCGTTGATGTGCTCCGCAACCCAAACGCGATGCTTTTTTCCGCGCAGATTGAACTCGGCAAAGGTCTCTCCGCCGCCAAAAACGGCTTCATCGGCTTTTGCCGGAATTTTAAAAGTCAAACGGTTGAAGTCACCGTCGCCGATAAGCTCAGGAGAAAACTTCAAAAGCTCTTCACATAGAACCGAAAGATGAATTTTCAATCTCGGTTCTCCGTCTTCGTCAGAAAGAGTAAGCTCCGCCCCGTCTTCGGTCTCTTTGACAAGAGAAAGAAAAAGCTTTTTCTCCGAAAGCTTTTTTTGCCGAATCTTGAAGCTTCCGCGGCTCATGCGATAGCTCGGTTCAACCTTTCCGACGGAAACAAACGACTCCTCCGGAAAAAGCAAAAAGCGCTCATTCTCGTTTTTAATCAGGCAGAGAGAGTTCTCACCCACCTTGAGTTTCATTCGTATGCTCCTTTCAGACACGATCAACAACAAAAACAATTAATTAATCGTGTTAATTAATTACGGATATATTTTACTCCATTTCAAAATCAATGTCAACCGAAAACAAAAAAGATTGCCCGCAAAAAAAACAAAACCATCGGTTCAATCGGTGGTTTTGTTTTTTGTTGGCTTAATTCTGCTATGTTTTGAGCCTGTTTTTCTATTTCACCTTTACACTCTTCACAGCCGAGTACGCGCCGTTAATCGTCTTTCCGCCGGAGGCCGTATAAGCCGCAACCTTGAAGTAATAGGTCTTGCCTTTGGTAAGGCCTGCTTTGGTGTAGCTGACCTTGCCGTTTTTGACGGTGGCAATCTTCTTATATTTTCCGTTCTTTGAAGTTGCCATATAGATGTTGTAGCCCGTTGCGCCGGTCTGCTTGTTCCAGCTGAGCTTTGCCGATTTTTTTGCGGCGGAGGCTTTCAAGGTCGGAGCTTTCGGAGCAATCGTGAACGTCAGAGTCTTTTTGCCGCTGTAGTTGCCTTTGAAGGTAACGGTCACGGTGTAAGTTCCGGGGTTCTTTCTGCCGGACTGATACTTCACGGTGTAGTCTTTGCCTTCGGTGAGAAGCTTGCCTTTACTGTTTTTGACAACAACTTTCGGCTTTTGAGCCTTGCCGTTATAGGTGTAGGAGGTCTTGGAGAGCGAAACGGATTCAATTCTGTTTATCAGAGAAGCTCCGGTGATTCTACCGCAGGTTTCGCAGGACGTAATAAGAATGCCGCTTTCGGTTTCGGTCGCGGTCAAAAGCGCCGATGTTTTTGTGCTGTGACCGGTTGCCGGAACGTCATTTTGTGCAACAAGAACAGCACCGCAAACCGAGCAGTGCGAACCTGCCGTTTTGCCGCTTTGAGTGCAGGTTGCGGCAACGGCTTTGTCGGTGACCTCGGTGTGACCCTTTGCCGGCGTTGTTGTTACAGAAGCAACAGTTCCGCAGGACTTGCATTTTTTGATTGAAACGCCGATTGCGGTACAGGTCGCTTTATACGTTTCGGTTACATATTTGTGACCCGTAGCCGGAATAATTTCGGTATAAGTTCCTCCGCAGTTGCAGGTAAAGGTTTTCACTCCGTCTTCTGTGCAGGTTGCTTTTTTTGTAACGGTTTCGATATAGTTGTGCGTATGGCTGAGGTCTGCATTATAGTGCATAGTTGCGCGGAGAATCAGGTCATTGGAGGAGTCAATTAAAATACTCTTCCATTCCGCCTCACTTCCGGCATAATAGATTTCCGGAATAACTTTTATTCCGTTGAACGCATCTTCACCTATTGATTTCAAACCTTTACCGATTTTAATTTCGGTAAGCGGACAACCGCTGAACGCCTTACCGCCAATGCTCGTTACGCTATCCGGAATCGTTATGCTTGTGAGTCTATAGCAATCCTCAAACGCACCCTTGCCAATGCTCGTTACGCTGTTGCCGATTATTACGCTTGTAAGTCTGTCGCAATTATAGAACGCCTCATCACCAATGCTCGTTACGCTGTTGCCGATTGTTACGCTTGTGAGTCCGGTGCAATAATAGAACGCCTCATCACCAATGCTCGTTACGCTGTTGCCGATTATTACGCTTGTAAGTCCGTAGCAATAATAGAACGCAGAATCACCAATGCTCGTTACGCTGTCCGGAATTGTTACACTTTTAAGTCCGGTGCAACCACTGAAAGTATAGTCACTGATACTTGTTACGTTGTTGGGAATAACCAAGTTTATAATGCGCTTTCCATTGAGGTATAAATTATACTTGTTAGAGTCTTTATCGGCATTGCACCAAGCAGTCAAATCGGAAATATGCACTTTTACAGAGTTAAACGCGTACTTGCCAATGTTCGTTACGCTGTTCGGGATTGTTACGCTTGCCAGTCCGGAGCAGCCATCGAACGCAGAGGCGGCGATACCCTTTGTTCCGTCTTTTATTGTAATTTCTGTGTTGGCTAACATTGTACCTTTATACTTGTAATAAACCTTTCCGACATAAACGTCACCGTAAGGCTGTGAGTCGTACCATGCAGTGTCATCGAACGCATTACTGCCAATGCTCGTCACACTGTCCGGGATTGTTACGCTTGTAATTTCAGTGCAACCCTTGAACGCAGAATAGCCAATGCTTATCACACTGTTGCCGATTGTTACGGATTTGATGCTTGGTGATCTATAATAATATTCATCAGAGAAAAACAACCATGCCGGTATATGTTTAACATTATCACCAAAAACAACGTCTATTCCGTCTCCGGAGGTTCCGGCATTTGAGAAAACATCATTATACTCTGAAAAATCTTTAACGTTTTCCGCGTTCCAGTTGATTTTTGTCAGTCCGGTGCAACCCTTGAACGCAAAACTGCCAATGCTCGTCACGCTGTTGCCGATTGTTACAGATTTGACGTTTGCCCCATCAAAAGCGTAGGCAGGTATCACTTTAACATTGTCACCGAAAACAACATCTATTCCGTCTCCGGAGGTTCCGGCGTTAAAGAAAATACTAGACTCAAAGTCAAAATCCTCAACATTTTCTGCGTCCCAGTTTATTTTTGTCAGTTCGGTACAATTTTCAAACGCAGACCAGCTAATACTCGCCACGCTGCTACCAATTGTTACACTTGTAAGTCCGGTGCAACCACTGAACGCAGAGCCGCCAATGTTCGTCACGCTATCCGGAATTATTATGCTTGTAAGTCCGGTGCAATTACCGAACGCATACTCTCCGATGCTCGTTACACTGTTACCTATTGTTACGCTTGTTAGTCCGGTGCAACCGCTGAACGCATGATGATCAATGTTCGTCACGCTGTTCGGAATTGTTAAACTCGTCAGCTTTTTCCAGCCAAAAACTCCTCCGCTGTAAATGTGAGTAACCTTAATTCCGCAAATAGTTTCGGGAATAACCACATCGGTTCCGAGAATATCCGCGTCAAAGCCGTATACGGCAATTTCGCTGATATCACTTCCGGACAAGAGTGCATACTCAAAGCCTTTGGCAATTTCCTCGTCGGTAAGAGAGCTTTTAGAAATTGAACCGGCATTTTTTTCCGTTGCCGCCGCAGCCGTAACAGCCATGCAAAGGCTGAGGACGATCACGAACATAAAGCTCAAAATTTTTCTCATTTTCTTTTCCTCCGTTTTTCAAAATATTTCCAAACACATATTACCACTTCGAAATACCAATGTCAACAAAAAGAAAAAACGGGAGCCGTCAAGGACGACTCCCGCTGCGTTTTTCATGTTCTCAAAGAATACCATCGGAATCGCTGATGTTCAGAACGGTAAGCTTTGAATTTGCGCTTTCAAGCTCAACAACAACGGTGCGGAATATTCCGTCATCTTCCCACTGATGACCGTAGGTCAGGGTGACTGTGGCTTTTCCGTCTTCCGCTGCGTCAAAGTAGAAATACTCCGTTCCGCCTTTTCCGGAGGCACCCTCAAGGTTCAAATCAGCCTTATATCTGCTGCCGGAAAACTTGACGGCGTTTTCATTGTCAATCGAAACCTCCCACGAACAGCCGGTTGATGGGTTGCTTGACAATTCAAGCGTAAAGTCATGCTTTGCCGCGTTGCCGATGCCGGTAAAGAACGAACCTATCGCCGTGAAAACGGCTATGAGTACCGCGAAAATTCTTCTGAAATATGCTGACACTTATATCATCCTTTCACGATTTATTGCCAATTCCATTATATTCCTGCTTTGCCGATTTTTCAATACAAATGAAAAACTTTTTTGCTGTCGGCAGTTACCGGACTGTCGGTCTACATTTTTGCGGACGGGCATATATTCAAATATAAACAAAAAGGAGACGGCAAAAATGTTTGTTGCATTTGAAAGAGAAAACGAAAGCGAACGCTTTTTTGAAAGATTGCACGATTATTTCAAACCGCCGCAGATACAAAAAACAAAAATTGAGGTTCCGTACGCTCTGCCGTTTTACGTGGTGCGTGCAAGAGAGTATCGCGGAGGGTACCCGTGGAATGCGGCGGCTGACGCTGCAGGCGTTTTGTGTGCACGCTCGCTGCTGCCTTTTTGGGCAAAGACAGACGATACTTCAAAAATTCTGCCTT
Source organism: uncultured Eubacteriales bacterium (assembly GCA_934541115.1). Classification (GTDB taxonomy): domain Bacteria; phylum Bacillota; class Clostridia; order Oscillospirales; family Acutalibacteraceae; genus UBA6857. The sequence continues at coordinate 22,090 of CAKTDF010000019.1, read as the reverse complement.
TCAAGCCGACTGTTTTTTTAAAACGGCTGCTTTTTAACAGCGCCGTCAAAACGATTGAAAAAATGATGCTCGACCCGCGAAAGGTCAGCATAACGCTCATTGACGACGGGGCTTATCTCGTTGATCTTTTTGAAGAGCTGGTGTTTTTTGCCGCCCGGCTGAACGTTGTAACAAGCTGCTTTGCACCGTATGAAAAGCTCGCTGCCGAATTACTCGGAAAGTACGGCGTGTCGCTGCTTATTTCTTCAAAGCTTCAAAAGGACGAGGAAAACAGTACCTTTATAATCTCAGACAGCATTTTGCCGATTCCGCTTGATTTTTCGGGGGTGCTGTTTACAAACGAGAAAAAGCGGCTTGAAAATGCTGTTGTAATCGTTGGTGAGGGGTTCACTCTGCCGGAAAAATACTCCTCCCTTTTGCCGGAGGACGCAGACGAGCTGTTTTTTGCCGGTGCGCTTTATGAGCTTTGCGGTGCAGATGAGCTTGGGCGCCTCGGGTATGATAAAATGTGTGCCTGCGGATAAAAATTGAGCCTTTTGACGCTCTTCGCCAAATTATTTGCTTTCAATGCTTTACCATAGTTGTCCGTGGTAAAGCTGTTTTTATTTTATAAGCAGCCGATGATAAGCTCAGATTGCAAGCGACGGAAAAAGTTTTTTGCCAAGGCTTGTACCCGTCGGCTGCCTAAAGAAAGGAAGGCTCATATGTCCGCCAAAATTGAGTATATGAAAAACGAAATACGCGTTCGCCTTGACGGAGAGATCGATCACCACAGCGCAAGCATTATCCGTTTGAGCATTGACGACGCAATTATTCACAAACGCCCCAAAACACTTGTTCTTGACTTTGGAGCGGTCAGCTTTATGGACAGCTCAGGAATCGGGCTGGTTATGGGGCGATACAAGCTGATGAAAACGGTAGGAGGAAGAATAAGCGTTCAAAATCTCTCTCCCTCTGCATACAAGGTGATGAAGCTCGCCGGGCTTGAACGGCTCGGAGAACTCAGGCAAAAGGAGGTCGTTTGAAATGAAGATAATCAATGAAATGAAGCTGAACTTTGACAGCCGCAGCGTCAACGAGAGCTTTTCGCGTGTTACTGTTTCGGCTTTTGCCGCCGCGCTCGATCCAACGGTTGAGGAGCTGTCTGACATCAAAACCGCTGTCAGCGAAGCCGTGACAAACGCCATAGTTCACGGCTACAGAGAAAAAATGGGAAAAATTTACATAACTGCGGCTGTTACGGACAATAATGTCATAAGAATAAGGATTCGTGACAGGGGAGTCGGCATTGAAGATATTGAGCAGGCAATGCAGCCGCTCTTTACAACTCTCGGAGGAGAACGTGCCGGTCTCGGTTTTGCTGTTATGGAAAGCTTTATGGATAAGGTCAGAGTGCGCTCAAAGCCCGGCTGCGGAACAACGGTTACTCTTGAAAAGCACATTTTGGGCAAAGAGACAAAGTGAGCGCAAAAAAGCAAAGCAGCAAGTTTGGAGAGGGTCGTTTGGAAAACTCAAAAGAAAAAAGGAACAGTCTGATTAAACAGAACCTCGGTCTTGTTCACGCCTGTGCAAACAAATTCCGTTCACGGGGCGCGGAATATGAGGACCTTTTTCAGGCGGGCTGCGTAGGTCTTTGCAAGGCGGCGGACAATTTTGACGAAAGCCGCGGCTTTGCTTTTTCAACCTATGCCGTTCCGGTGATTTTGGGCGAGATACGGCGCATTTTTCGTGACGGCGGAACGGTGAAGGTCAGCAGAACGCTCAAAGAGCGCTCACGTGCCGCGCTCAAGGCAAAGCAGGAGCTTGAAAATGAACTGTCGCGCGAGCCGACGATCGGCGAGCTTGCAGAAAGGCTCGGTGTTTCTGCATCGGAGGCGGCGGAACTGCTGACGGTTTCAATGCCCGTCATCTCTTTGACTGCGCAGGACGAAAGCACATCTCGGCAGCTTGATATTCCAACCGAGGCACCGCAGGAGGCTCTTTCTGAAAAGCTTGCGCTCAAAAAGGTGGTCTCTCTCCTTGAGGAAAGAGACAGAAAGCTCATTGAGCTGCGGTACTTTGAAGGTATGACGCAGGTCAAAACGGCAGAGCGGCTCGGAATGTCGCAGGTTCAGGTATCCCGGCGCGAGAAAGCTCTGCTTATAAAAATGAGAGAAAGCCTGTTGGGCTGACCGCAGCATCAGAAATCCGTAATAAAAAAAGCGTTCCCTCTTGCCCGAAAAGCAGGCAGGAGGGAGCTTTTTCTTTTATTTTATCTTTGCGCCGACCGCCTTTGAATATGCCGAGTTGACGGTTGTTTTTCCGCTCACAGTGTAAGCAGTGACCTTGAAGTACACTGTCTTGCCCTTTGTCAGCTTTGCGGCGGTGTAGCTTGTTTTACTGCCGACTTTGACGGTGGCGATCTTCTTATACTTTCCGTTCTTTGAAGTTGCCATATAGACGTTATATCCCGTTGCACCCGTCTGCTTGTTCCATGAAAGTGTGGCTTTTTTTGTGCCGGCTTTGACTTTCAGTGTGGGAGCCTTCGGAGCGATCGTGAACGTCAGAGTCTTTTTGCCGCTGTAGTTGCCTTTGAAGGTAACGGTCACGGTGTAGGTTCCGGGGTTCTTCATCCCCTTCGGATACTTCACGGTGTAGTCCTTGCCTTCGGTGAGAAGTTTGCCTTTGCTGTTCTTTATGACAACTTTCGGCTTTTGAGTTTTGCCGTTATAGGTGTAGGAGGTTTTGGAAAGCTTCACCGATGAAGCCTTATAAATGACCGTGGTTTTTGAAACCTTTTTGCACACGGTGCAGGCAGTGACTGCTTTTCCGTCTTTTGACGTTGTGGCTTTTTTCGTTGTGGTTTTGTACTTGTGACCGAGAGCCGGAACGGTTTTCTGCGCTTTTATTACGGCGCCGCAAACTGAGCAGTGCAAACCTGCTGTTTTACCATTTTTTGTGCAGGTTGCGGCAATGGCTTTGTCGGTGACGGTCTTATGTCCTGTTGCGGGAATAAATTTAATATAATATTCTCCGCATTCGCACATATAGCCATTTATTCCTTTGGCAGTGCAGGTTGCTTCTTCCACAATAACTTCAATGTACTTGTGCTTGTGCTCCTGCTCCCCATCAAGAGCAACAAACTTGAAGCCGTTTTCATTTGCGTAGGTTTCAGCGGCTGTATTTCTAACGCCTTTGACAACGAAGCCATCGATTCTGTAAACTTCATAATCTTCTTCATCATAATAGTATCCAAACGCACACTCACCAATGCTCGTCACGCTATCCGGAATTGTTATGCTTGTCAGCCCGGTGCAGCCCCAGAACGCAGAGTCGCCAATGCTCGTTATGCTATCCGGGATTGTTATGCTTGTAAGTCCGGTACACCAGGAGAACGCGCCCTTGCCGATGCTCGTTATACCGTCTGGGATTGTTGCGCTTGTAAGTCCAGTGCAACCTATAAACGCAGAATCGCCAATCCTCGTCACGCTGCCATCAGTAGGTATTATACTGTTTTTGCAACCAATCACCAGTATCTTTGATCTTGTTTTAATTATGCAATTATTTTGACTATGATATGTTTTATTACCTTCGGCAACTGAAAGGCTTTGCAGTCCAGAGCAATAGATGAACGCACTAGTGTCAATGCTCGTCACACTGTTTGGAATTTTTACGTTTGCCAGTCCGCTACAGCCTTCAAACGCACTATAGTCAATGACCGTCACACTGTCCGGAATTGTTATACCCGTAAGTCCTGTGCAACCGGAAAACGCATAATAGCCTATGCTCGTCACACTACCATCGGTAGGTATTATACTGTTTTTGCAACCGACTACCAATGTTTTTGACTTTGTTTCAATTATGCAATTGTTTTGACTATGATATATTTTATTATCTTCGGCAACTGAAAGACTTTTCAGTCCGGCGCATTTTCCGAACACAGAGCTGCCGATTCTTGTTACACTATCCGGAATTGTTACGCTTGTAAGAGAGGTACAACCAAAGAACGCAACACTACCAATGCTCGTCACAGGGTATCCGCGTATACTTCCCGGTATGTTCGCTGTCTCGATATCTTCGTCGGCATCGGTAATAGTAACTTCGCCGTTGCTGATTTCGTAGTATATGCCTGTGCTGCCATACTGTGTACCGTCATACGCCCTCGCCTCAAACGTCAGACCAACCACAGGCAGCCCAACAATGAGCATTACCGCCGCAAGAAACAGCGACAGTATTTTCTTAGTTCGATTTTCTTTCATCTGATTTTCCATCTCCTTATAAAATCTCCGTTGGTATTCACAAAAGTATACCGATTCGGGATATTTATATTATACCGATATGGGATAATAATGTCAAGGGGTGTGACATTATGAGATTGAAAGAAATACGAAAAAAGAGAGGTATTACGCAGCTCAAGCTTGCAATGGATCTGGGGCTTAATCAAAACAGCATCAGCCGCTACGAAAACGGTGAACACGAAGCCGACTATCGCACCCTCATTGCAATTGCAGATTATTTCAACGTTTCAATCGACTACCTCCTTGAGCGCACAGAAAACCCCGAAATAAACAAATGACAATCCCCCGAAAGGCAGAGAAAATCTTTCGGGGGTTGCTTTTTTATTTTTGCTTTTCTTTATCGGTCTGAAAGCTGATGAACACAGCCCCGGAAACGTGCAATCTCCGGGCTGTAGTTTTTCTGTTATTTCACTTTTACACTCTTCACAGATGAATACGCGCTGTTAATCGTTTTTCCACCCGAGGTTGTGTACGCTGCAACTTGAACCATAATCATCGCCTCCCTTTTTATATTAGTATATATTTGTGCAAATTACAATGATATTTTCGTTCTTTCTCTTGAAAAAGTTCGGTTTTGGTGTATAATGTTCGTGTCTGAAAGGGACAAAATCTGTTTAAAAAGAAGTGATTTTAATATGTCAAAGATTTTCGGTCACAGAGGATTTTCCGGCAAGTACCCGGAAAACACCATGCTTGCCTTTGAAAAGGCGATTGAAGTCGGCTGCGACGGTATTGAGCTTGACGTTCATCTCACAAAGGACAATGTTCTTGTTATCATTCACGATGAGGACATCAAGCGCACCGCAAACGGACAGGGACTTGTTAAGGATATGACACTTGAGGAACTGCGCAAATTTGATTATTCCGCCGGCTTCAAGGGTGTGTACGGCTTTAATGCTATTCCTACACTCAAGGAATATTTTGAGCTTGTTAAGGACAAGGACATTATTACCAACATTGAGCTTAAAACCGGCATTTATGAATACCCCTCGATTGAAGAACGCGTAATAGAAATGATTCGCGAATACGGCCTTGAGGATAAGATCATTCTTTCGTCCTTCAATCACTATTCGGTCAAGCGTTGCGAAAAGCTTGCTCCGGAAATCAAGCGCGGCTTCCTTTCAGAAAGCTGGCTTATCGGCTACGGCAAGTATACCGCAGAAAACGGCGCTCAGTGCTGCCACCCGATCCACTGCTTCCTTTCAGAAGAAACCGTCAAAGAAATGCATGACGCGGGCTGCGAAATCAACACCTGGACCGTCAATGAGTATGAAGACATCAAACGTCTTGCCGCTCTCGGCGTGGACGGTCTCATCGGCAACTTCCCCGACAGAATGGTCGAGGTTCTCAGATAACTATCTTCACCTGACAGCTGTGTTTTTTGTTTTAAAACACAGCTGTTTTTGCTTGAAAACAAGCGGATTTTGTATTATACTATTGTACAAATAAGTTAGGAGAAAGCAGGGAAAGTATGAGCGAGGTTTTCATTTCATATAAAAACAGCGACGGCGAGGGTAATCCGACCCCCGACGCGCTCATTGCGCAAAAGCTTTATACCTGTTTGCTCGAGCGCGGAGTCAAAACGTTTTTCAGCAATGTGACGCTGATGGAATTTGGCGAGGCGGCATACAAGCAGGCGATTGAGCGCGCTCTTGACGAGTCGGACGTATTTGTTCTCATCGCAACAAAAGCAGAGTATCTTGAGTCTCGGTGGGTCAAGTATGAGTGGAACAGTTTTCACGAGGAGATCCTCTCAGGCGAAAAGCAGGAGGGTACCATCGTTCCTTTCCTCGACCCCTCGATCGGCAGACGTGACCGTCCGCTCGCTCTGAGAAATTTTGAAACCTTTCTCACGGACCGCGACAGCAGCGAAAAGGTTGCCGATTTTGTTCAGTCGATTCTCGGCAGACTGGAAGAAAGCAAACCGAGAGCGCAGGTCATAAGCGATGATAAAACCCATTCCTCATACAATCCCGCTCAACATAAGGAACACACACGACTTAAAATTCAGGCGCGCAATACCCGAAATGCCGATATGCCCGCTATTTCATATGCATTTGAAAAGTTCGGCGGCAAAAAGGTCAGGGTTCTTGACGTGGGCTGCGCTTACGGGTATGTTACAACTGACAGGTTCTCGGGCTTTGACAATGTTGAGGTCTACGGAATGGACCGCGAGCAGAAGTGTATCGACTTTGCCTGCGAGAATGCACCGGAGAATTTTTATTATTTTTGCGCTGACCTTGAAAGTCCGAACTTTGTTGATACGGTTGATGAATACATCGAAGCACGCGGGTTTGAAAAGTTTGATCTTATCATTGCGACTCTCGTTATCCACCATCTGACCGATCCTATCAAAACTCTGCGTAATCTTCGCCGGCTCCTCAGTGACGACGGGTTCATAATTGTTCGCGGCTCAGACGACGGCAGCGTAGTTGCCTATAACGACAACGGGCTTGTTCAAAAAATTATTGACCGTCACCTTGCCACTCCCGGAATTTCGGACCGTCTGAACGGCAGAAAAATTTACTATCAGCTTTATACCTCCGGATATAAACATATAAAAATGTTCAACTATGTCAAAGAAATTTCATCTTTGAGTTTTGACGAGCGAATGGACGTTTTTGACGAACGCTTCAAGTACCGTCGCAATTATATTGCAAATCTGCTGAAAAAAGAACCGAGCAATATGGAATACCGCAGCGGACTTGAATGGATGGACTACGCTCTTTCTGCCCTTGAAGACCTTTTCGGCAACGATTCCTTCTGGTATCAGGAGGTTGACTTTGTTGCTGTTGCACGGAAAAAATAACAGAAACGAAAGCCATTGTCTCAGCATACACTGCGAATCAACATTATCCTTGCAATCATTAGAAAAACATGTTAAAATACCATGAAATATTTTAGAGGGAGAAAATGCTATGGATTTCAGAAATGTTTTGGAAAATGCAAAAGAAAAGCTTGGCTCTTATGCGGAATTTGCCGTTGACGGCATTACTCATATCTGCGAGCAGATAGGTCCGCGCGAATGCGGCAGCGAAAACGAAAAAAAAGCCCAGGAGTATATGGGCTCTGTGCTCGAAAATTATGCCGATTCCGTAAAGAGAGAGACTTTTGAGGCACATCCGAGAGCGTTCATGTCCTTTGTTCCGCTTGCCGGAGGAATGCTTCTCGGTTCAACTGTTGCAAATATCACCGGTGCGGTCAAAAAGAACAAGTTTTCGGCTGTTTCCGTGCCGCTCCTCGGTGCTACCCTCGGCGCGGTTGTCGGTGAATTCGGTCTTTATAAAAAGCCGCTTGATCCTCTCTTCCCAAAGAGCGAATCCGGCAATGTTATTGCTGTCAGAAAGGCGAGCGGTGAGACAAAACGCAGAATCATCATCTCCGGTCATACCGATTCCGCCACGGAATGGACATATACGTATAAGCTCGGTTCAAAGGGTGTGCTGATCGTTGCGGGCTATGCCGTTGCAGGTCTTGTTTATGATATTGCTTCAACTGCCGTTCAGCTCACCTCAAAGAACAGCAAGCTCAAAAAAGCTCTCGCTTTCGGTCAGCTTGCCTTTGCGCCCGGCTTTGCCGCACTTTATAAATTCACAAATCCGCGCCGCCATGTTGACGGCGCAAGCGATGATCTTTCCGGCTGCTATATTGCAAATTCCGTCATGAAGTTCCTTGCAGATAATGATATCCGTTTTGAAAACACTGAGGTGGTTGCGCTCCTTGCCGGCGGTGAGGAATGCGGACTGCGCGGTTCAAAAGCTTTCTTTGAGGCTCATCCGGAGCTTTTGAATGACGGAGTTGAAACTGTTTTTGCAGGCTTTGACACCATTCGCGACGAAGAATATATGATGATTTATACTAAAGACCTCAACGGTCTTGTCAAAAACGATATTGACGCCTGCAATCTTGTCAAAAATGCCGCCGCAAAGTGTGGAAAAGACGTTCCGTTTGGCGCAATTCCTCTCGGCTCGACTGACGCTGCCGCTGCCTCTCAGGCAGGCTGCAAGGCGGCAAGCTTTGTTGCCATGGATCCCGCTCCGGCAAGATACTACCACACACGTCTTGATACTGCCGACAATCTTTGCCCGTCAACGATTGAAAAGACGATTGAAATTGCGCTTCAGACAGTCTTTGATTTTGATGAAAACGGTCTCGGTTGAGTGACATAATACATATAGAAACGAGCCGAACAGGAAAAGCTGTTCGGCTCGTTTGATTTTTAAGAACTGAGTTTTTCAAGCAGGGCAATTGCGTCGGCATATTCGTTATCGCTCTTTTTGGGAAAGAAAAAGCGCATGAACGAGCTGCGTTGAGAGTCCTTGCTTTTTTCTTTTTCTTTGTCCTTTTCCTCTTTTTCCTTTTCCTTTTCTTTTTCCTTTTCGGCTTCTTCGGCGTTCTTTTTATCGAGCGCTGCTTTGACTGCCGAAAGAAATTCCTGTTGTTCATAAACGCAGAGTCTTTCAACTTTCAGCTCATATGCAAGCTCTTCCAGCTGGAGCACAATGTCTGCGCCAAACTGTTTGACCATTGAGCAAAACGTTTCCGGCAAAAAATAGAAGATTTTGCCGTTCAAGTATGAAAAGGCTTTTTTTGCGTCAAGGTATCCCATCTTCATGCGCATCTCAACCGCGTCACTGTCAAAGTCAAAAGACGCGCCGAGATCGTCAATGTTGTACGGTCTGATATAGACGACATTTGAGTTGAGAAAATCGAGGCTGTGGTTTACGCCCTTGATGGTTGCAATATCAACGACCACAAGGCGATTATAGCCGTATTTTTTGAGCATTGAAACGGGAGTGTTATCATATACTCCGCCGTCAAGAAAGCGTTCACCCTCCGGACCGATGTTGTTCGCAAGAGGAATGTTTGATGACGCAAGAAGATAGTCTACAAGCTGACCCTCGGGAATATCATCAATAAAAAGCTCAAGGGGGGTCATGCCCTGAGACATCTGAACCGTGACAAGTCCGAAAGGAATTTTGCTTTTGCGTACCTTTTCTTCGTCAACAAATTTTGAAACAAAGTTTTTGACCGGTGAAGCGTCAAAACCGCCGTTGCGGACAAACTCTTTAAAAAGCACACCCCAGTTTTTGGTGCTGAAAAGATTTTCGGGGTCGGGGAGAGGTTCTGAAAAATTTACGCCCTTGTCAAGTGAAATATCGCCCCAAAGCTCTATTGCGGCTTTAAAATCGTCGGCGGCAATGAGTGCGCCGTTGATTGAGCCGATTGAAACGCCGGCAATTGCGCTGAAACGTACGCCTATTTCCCGCATGGCCTCCCATGCTCCGATCTGATAGGCGCCTTTTGCTCCGCCTCCGGCAAGAACAAGACCGAACGGTTTCATTGTGTTCCCTCCTTATAAATTATGCAAGCTCTGCAATGATTGAGTTTGAGAGGAGAAAGCCCTTTTCCGTCAAACTTAAAGAACTTTCAGAAATTGTCAGCAAGCCGTGCTTTTGTAATTCTTCGGCTTTTTTGAGCTTTTCTTTCGGATAGTCTTTGCCGAATCTGCTTTTGTATTCCTCAAAAACAAGTCCTCTTGAAAGCCTCAGTGCCAGCATGACGAATTCTTCTTCGTCTCCGCCGTCACAGTCAAAAATCGGTTTTGCACCGTTCAAAAAGCCGTAAAAATCGCTCTCATAAAAAAATCGTTTTCCGCCCATGAATGAATGTGCGCCGGGACCTATCCCGAGATACTCCCCGCAAAGCCAGTATTTATTGTTGTGCCTGCTCTGAAAGCCCGGCAGAGAAAAGTTTGATATCTCATAATGCTCAAAACCGCTCTTTTTCAAAGTCTCACATGTTTTGAGATACAGCTCACAAACGGCGTCTTCATCAGGAAAACTGTAATCATTTTGCCTTTCAAAAAGGGGAGTGCCGCTTTCAAGCTTCAGCATATATGTACTCACATGCTTGCAGCCGCAGCTTAAGATGAAATCAAGACTTTTTTCAAGGCTTTCTTTCGTCTGAAACGGCAGACCGAGCATGAGATCAAGCGAAACATTTTCAAATCCGTACCTTTTGCAAAGCCCGAGCGCAGACAGCACCTGAGATTCGTCGGAAAGTCTGCCGATGGCTTTTCTTTCTTTTGATACGGCAGACTGAACGCCCATTGAAATGCGGTTGACGCCGGCTTTTTTTAAGTGAACAAACAGCTCATCGTCAGCCGAAGACGGATTGACCTCAACTGTTATCTCACAGTTTGAAGAAATATTAAAGTTCTCCCGAACTTTTTTCAAAACGGCAAGAATCCTTTTTCCGCCGAAAACAGAGGGCGTTCCGCCTCCGAAGTATATGCTGTCAAATGCCAAGCTTTCTTTTTTGCCCCATTCATCAATATGTGAGAGAAGAGCGGAAAGATAGAGGTCTTTTTGCTCCTCGTTGGCTCTGAAAGAATAGAAAGAACAGTATCCGCATTTTGAAAGGCAGAACGGAATGTGAAAATAAAGTCCTTTCAACTCAGTTTTCCTCAAGCTTGAGGACAGCCATAAATGCCTCCTGCGGAACTTCAACGGTGCCGAACTGGCGCATACGCTTTTTGCCCTCTTTTTGCTTTTCAAGCAGCTTTTTCTTTCTTGTAATGTCGCCGCCGTAGCATTTTGCAAGAACGTCCTTGCGCATTGCCTTGACGGTCTCGCGGGCAATTACCTTGCTGCCGATCGCAACCTGAATAGGTATTTCAAACATCTGTCTCGGAATAGTCTCTTTGAGTCTTTCGGCAATTCTTCTTGCTCTCGCCATAGCTTTGTCCGAGTGAATGATAAAGCTGAGCGCGTCTATTGTGTCTCCGTTGAGAAGAACGTCAACCTTTTGAAGATTGGAACGCTCATAGCGCGAGATTTCATAGTCAAATGAGGCATAGCCGCGTGTTCTTGATTTGAGAACGTCAAAGAAATCATAGATTATCTCGTTGAGCGGCAGCTCATAGTGAATATCGACTCTGTCTTTTGCAAGGTAGGTCATATCCTTGAAAACGCCGCGTCTGTCCTGGCAGAGATCCATTATAGCTCCGACATAATCCGGCGGAGAATAGATGTGTGCGCTTGTTATCGGTTCCTCAGAAAAATCTATGTCGCCGGGATCGGGATAATGAGTGGGGTTGTCCACCTCAACCACAGAGCCGTCGCGCAGATGTATTTTGTAAACAACGCTCGGAACAGTTGTGACAAGGTCAAGGTTATATTCTCTTTCAAGTCTTTCCTGTATAATTTCAAGGTGTAAAAGACCGAGAAAGCCGCAGCGGAAACCAAAGCCGAGAGCTCCAGAGGTCTCCGGTTCATAGGAGAGAGAGGCGTCATTGAGCTGGAGCTTTTCAAGCGCATCTCTCAGCGCCTCATAGTCGGCGCCGTCAGCCGGATACACACCGCAGAAAACCATTGGATTGACCTTGCGATAGCCGGGGAGAGCTTCTGTTGCCTGGCGTTCAAGCTTTGTTACCGTATCGCCGACTTTTGCGTCGCGAACCGTTTTGATTGAAGCAGTAATATAGCCGACCTCGCCGGCGCAAAGCATCTGACACGGTTCCATGCCGGTGGCTCTCATGTAGCCGACTTCAACAACACTGAACTGAGCCTGAGTTGCCATCATTTTCATGGTTTCGCCTGCCTTGAGCGTACCCTCCATGACTCTGACATAAACAATAACTCCCTTGTAGTTATCATAAACCGAGTCAAAAATCAAAGCACGCAAAGGCGCGTCATCGTTGGCGGTCGGAGCAGGAATATCTTCAACGATCCTTTCAAGAACCTGCTCAATATTCTCTCCCGTTTTTGCAGATACACGCGGAGCGTTTGAGCAGTCGAGACCTATTACGTCTTCAACCTCGGCGGCGACATGTTCGGGATCTGCGGCAGGCAGGTCTATTTTATTGATTACGGGAACCAGCTCAAGGTTGTGGTCAAGTGCCAGATAAGTATTGGCAAGCGTCTGTGCTTCAATACCCTGCGAGGCGTCAACGACCAAAAGCGCGCCCTCGCATGCGGCGAGCGAACGCGAAACTTCATAGTTGAAGTCAACGTGACCCGGGGTATCGATAAGGTTCAGTTCATACGTTTTGCCGTCCTTTGCGGTATAGTCAAGCTTGACTGCGTGAGACTTTATTGTTATTCCGCGTTCGCGTTCAAGATCCATGTCGTCAAGCAGCTGCTCGGTCATGTCTCTTTTTGCAACGGAATCGGTGAGCTCAAGGAGCCTGTCGGCGAGAGTTGACTTGCCGTGGTCAATGTGAGCTATGATTGAAAAGTTTCTTATGTTTTCCTTGGGTGCAGACAAATATATCACCTCAAAATAATAATCACTGTATTTTAACACAAACGGCGGATTTTGGCAAGATTTTTGAGACAATACGGCACATATGACGTGAGAGTTTATTGTGGAGAAAAAAATATGCGGCAATTCTTATTTAATATAAACAGAAGCACCGCACCCAAGCATTTTTGAACCCGGGTGCGGTACTCCTTTGATATGCGGAAAAGAGCTGATTTTAAGCAACGCGTCTGAACTGCTCGCGCTTTTGCATAGCGGGGCGAATGGCGGCAGCTTTTTTTGAACGCGCTGAATTTTTACGCTTTTTTGAAGAAAACTGTTTTTTAACGTGGCAAAAGAACCTTTGCTCAATTTTGACAAGACGATCTTCAAAAAGAATTCCGAAAAAAACCAAAACTGCAAGCGGAATAGCAACTGAAAGAAAAACGGGCAGCGATGAAAACAACATAATATATATCCTCCATACTCTTTTCAAATACTTGATTGATTTTACTGCGTGTCGAACATTCGTTCGTGAATTTCTATGTCTTGATTATATCAGAAAAAATCGATTTGTCAACACAAATGTTCACTAAATTTGATTTTTTAGTCCGTTTTTTTGGACTTTGCTCAATTTTTTGCTCATTTTTTTGCTTGGACACGCTGTATTTTGATTATATGAAAAACAGGACTTCATTTATTCATCTCTTTGATGTCAAAAATCAAGGTGCAATTTTGTTGAATATAACAAAGATAAAATTCACAAAAAAGAGTGAAATAAGAAGTAAAATATGGTAATATTATACTGTTGAGTTCGGCTCTAACCGTAATTTTTCAAAAATTGCCCGGGCACAGGCTTTGAGCCCGGCAAAACTCTCGCCGCGCCTTGTCCGGCTACAACAAGGCTTTTGCGTGATTTTATTATTTTTGTAGCCGGAAAGGCTATGGTAATATGTCTGTAAAAAAAGAATTCTTTTTTCCCTCGGTTTCGGGTCTTGCCGATATCCACGCCTGCTCCTTTTTCCCGGAGGACAAAGCGAATGTAAAGGCGGTTATTCAGATCGCACACGGAATGGCGGAGCACCTTGAACGCTATGAAAAATTTGCCGGTACGCTCTGCGACAGCGGCTTTGCCGTTTATATCAATGATCACCTCGGTCACGGAAAGAGCGTCAAAAGCGATGACGAGCTTGGCTATTTCGGCGAAAAAGACGGCTGGAAGAACTTCATTGATGATTGTCATCAGTTTATGCAGATTGCAAAAAAAGAGAATCCCGGAAAGCCGTATATCTTCTTCGGTCACTCAATGGGATCATTCGTTGCACGCGAATTTACAAAGCTCTATGCTGACGAGCTTAACGGAGCAATTTTCTGCGGAACTGCGGGTCCCAATCCTGCGGCAGGAGCCGGAATCGCCGTTGCAAAGCTCATAGGCAAAGCAAAGGGTTCACATTACCGCAGCAAGTTCATTGATAATCTTGCTTTCGGAACCTATAACAAGCAGTTTGAGGGCAGAACAAACTTTGACTGGCTCACAAGAGACAATGACGAGGTAGACAAATACATTGCAGATAAGTACTGCGGTTTTCTTTTCACTGCCTACGGCTACCGCGATATGTTCTCTCTCCTTTCACGTGTTTCGTCAAATAAGTGGGCTGAGGAATATTCAAAGAAGCTGCCGGTTCTCATTATCTCGGGCTCAAAAGACCCGGTCGGTGCCAACGGAAAAGGCGTTGAGCAGGTATACAATATGCTTAAAGCTGCCGGAAAGACCAACGTCACCATGCATCTTTATGATGATGCGAGACATGAGATTCTCAATGAGTCAAAATGCTTTGACAAAGTGTGCAAAGATGTGATAGACTGGGTCGACAGTGTTTTATAATAGTTTATTCAAATGGCTGTCGTTTTTCGGCAGCCATTTTTAGTATCGGTTGATTGAGCTTTACCGTGTATTTGCGCTGCATAAAAGACATATTCAGACAAGGTGGCGCTGCTTTATGCGCTATCTCATTAATAGGAGGAGTATATGCCGGTAGTAATTGAAAAAGAACTCATCAAAATTGAAAATGACTTTCTCTCAAAGGGGCTTGAAATTCAAAAGGGCAGACTTGTCTCTTCATTCGTTTTGAATAAGCTCACCGGCGAAGCGTTTCGCTCGGCAGAGGGAGGAGAGGAGTTCAGACTGCGCTTTTTGCGTACCCTTGGAGGAGAGTATGTCGGCTCAAGCGAGTTGAAAATCGATTCGGCAAAAGGCGAAAAGACGCAAAGCGGTGAGAGACTCATTATCCGTTTCAAAAATTTCAAGGTAAAGGGCGGAAAGCTCGGTTTGAGTCTTGTTTTTGAGCTGAATCCGCTTGATCGTTTTATCAGAAAATACCTTGTTTTTGAAACGCCGGACCCGGACTGCCGCGCCGTTATTGATTATGTTGATTTTGAGCCGTTCGCCGTGCCGGATAATTCAAGAGTCTCATATTTGCCGAAGCAGGGAAAAAGTCAGATTGGCGGCTTTGCGCTTTCGCTCGGTCAGCCTGTGTTTTACGGCTCTCTTGTTTTTGGCTGCGAATTTCCCGGAACGGAAAACAATTTTGAAAACGGTTCGCTTTTTGTTCGTTGGTACTGCGGAAAGCCGCTTTCGCGCTTTTTGAAAAAAGGCAGATATGAAACTTATAAGTCAGTTTGCCTTGTCTGCTCCGGAGATTCGGACGATACAAGGAGAATTGAGTTTTACGATTACATCAGAAAAATATCGCGCCCGCTTGCACTGAGAACGCAATACAACTCTTGGTATGACCACATGCTGAACATCAGTGCACAAAACATTGAAGCGTCTTTTCTTGAAATTGACAAGGGACTCACTTCTGTTGGTGCAAGGGAGCTTGACTGCTTTGTTGTTGACGACGGGTGGAATGACTATAATAAAGACTTTTGGTGCTTTAACAATAAGTTTCCGAACGAGCTTTATCCGTCTTGTGCTCTTGCAAAAGCGTTCGGTTCCTCGTTCGGTATGTGGCTTGGTCCGCGCGGCGGGTACACTCTTGACACGATAAAATTTGCCCGCAGGATTGAAAAAGGCGGCAACGGTTTTTGCAACCGCCGTGCGCTCGATGTTTGTGTTGCGAGTGAAAAGTATGTTGACAAGCTGAGCAGCCTTATGCTCGACTATGAGGATCGTTTTTCGCTTTCATACTGGAAGCTTGACGGTTTTGCAAACAAGCCGTGCCGCAGCAAAAATCATGACCATGCCGTCGGCGGAAAAAACGACATGTATTATTACAGTGAACTGTGGGAAAGATGGATCGCCGTTTTTTCAGCCCTTCAGAAAAACGCAAAGGACAAAATGTTTATCAATCTGACATGCTATGCTCCGCCGAGTCCATGGTTTTTGCAGTATGTCAACTCTGTATGGATGCAGAACAGCCTTGACATCGGTTTTCTTGAAAAAACACCGAACGGGAAAAAGCTTTCTGCTGCCAAAAAGGACAAGGCTCTCACATATCGCGACGATATGTACTATGACTTTTATCGTGAGAGAGGTTTTTGCTTTCCCCCGTCCAATCTTTATAATCATGACCCGATCTATGGTCACGAGGCAAAAATGGAGATGACAGATGAGCAGTTCAGAGAATATCTCTTTACAAATGCCGCGCGCGGAACCTCATTTTGGGAGCTTTACTTCAGCTATGACATGATGAACGAGGCAAAATGGCGGATTACAAACTGTGTGCTCTCCTTTGTTCGCGAAAATCTTGCGCTGCTTTCAAGAACGGTGATGTTCGGCGGAAGACCGTCGCTCTTGCAGGTATACGGCTTTGGCGGCTTTGACGGCAACGAGGGCATAGTAACGTTGCGCAATCCATCTCCGGAAAGCGCCGAGTATACGCTGAGACTTGACCGCTCGGTGGGTGCCGATGAGCGGCTGAGGGGAGCTTCGCTCGTTACTGTTTTGCCGTATTCAACTGCCGGAAAAGGCGGTTCATACAGCTTTGGAGATACTTTAAAGCTCAGCCTTTCTCCGTTTGAAACGCTGGTGCTCTGCTTTGGAATGCACCGAAAAGAGCTGAGAGCAGTATACTGCAAAGCGAAGAGCGAAAACACGCTTGAGGTCATGTTCAATATGACGGTGAACATTGAGTCACTTTTCTGCGGTCAGATGAATATATCTGCGGCAAAGTTGCTTGATGATTACAGAAGTGTGCTTCTCACATTTGAAAAACCGTTTGAAAGAATGAATACGATCGAACTTTCGGGAATCAAGGACATTCTCGGAAACGAAGAAAGCGTTTCTGTTGATTTCACATTCTATGACAGCGGAATGATAAAAGACGCGCCGATAGTAGGCAGTGCAGATTTTTCCGTTCAGGTCACCCTTGATTCTGAGGCGGACGCTGTGCTTTATGCGCAGGGCGATGAGCTTTCTTTGAGCATTGAAAACGGTTTTGTATATTTCAAAGTCGGTTCAAAGACGCTTGCCTCAACACGAACGGTTCGCGACGCGGTTCAGATCTGTGCCGTCAGAGAGAGAAACGGACTTTTGAAGCTGTATTTTGACAAAAAGCCCGAGTGTGCCGCAAGACCCTTTGAAAAAGAGCCTCACCGCCTTGAGGGCAAGGAGCAAACATTTAAAAACAGGGGAAAGGTTCGCCTGTTTGACCGCGCACTTGCATATGATGAGGTGTGAGAAGTAGGTTTTTTACAGAAATTTAGCGGTTCTGCGCAGTGCAGAACCGCTTTTTGTGTGATTGGTATAAAAATGTCAGATAATAAATAATTAAAATTGTGTACGGTCGGGACCTGTGCCCGCCCAATTTTTAAAATATCCATTATCCATTATCTCTTATCTAAAAATTCAGTGATGCAGACGGTTCACGCTCCATGGGCGATTCGTGAATCGCCCCTACAACATTATTATCAGTAAGCGTTAATTCGTAGGGGCGGCTCACGAGCCGCCAATGAACCCAACGATATCAATCGCAGAAAAAATCAGCACAAACGTATCTATTTCATTGTCCAACATCTAAAATCCAATATCGCAGGGGCGGATTGTGTCCACCCACAATCCCAACGCTTTTTAGATAATAGATAATGGATAATAGATAATAGATATTTCAAAAACCGGATGGAAAACGCTCACCGGTTTTGAAAAGCCTCCGTTCCGGTTTCGACTGCATCACAGATGTATGTCTGTGGAAAGGTTCTCTTTAGTTCTTCATAGCACCTTTCTGCATCTTTTTCGCTTTCAAAAATGCCAAAAACGCTCGGTCCGCTGCCGCTCATGCAGCAGCAGGCACAGCTATGCTTTCTCATGGAGGCTTTGATTGTGATTCTTTCCGGAACATCAATGAACTGTTCAAAAACGTTGTCAACGCGGCTGTAAACTCCGCGAGCGTCGCTCCTCATAACGGCTTCAAGCATTCCGCTTTTGTCAAGGTGACGAACCTTTTCCGCTGTGTCAAAGGCTTTGTATGCTTTTCCGGTTGAAACGGACATTTCCGGCTTTACAATGACGATTTTGCCGATTTTCAGCTGTGGCAGATATGAGAGTACCGTGCCCGTGTACTGAGCGAGCATTGTTCCGCCGAGTGCACAGAACGGAACGTCTGAACCAACCTTTGCGCAGATCTCGCCGATTTTGCGGTCTGAGAGTGACGGAGCAAAAAGCTCTTTGAGTGCAACAATTGTTCCTGCTGCGTCGGCGCTCCCTCCGGCAAGACCTGCCGCGTGGGGAATTCTTTTTGTAATACTGATATTTATACCGGGATTTTGAACTCCGGTGTATTCAAAAAACACTTCTGCGGCTTTGTAGGCAATATTCTCTTCTCCGGTGGGAATGTCTGCGTTGTCACATACAACGGAAATCCTTTTGCTTTCATTGGTTTTAACGCTGACGGTGTCATAGAGGCTGACAGACTGCATGAGCATAAAAAGCTCGTGAAATCCGCCCTCCAGAGTTCGCAGAATGTCAAGCATCAGATTGATTTTGGCAAAGGCTTTGACAGTAATATTCATTGAGTGGGGTCCTTTCGTTAAAAGCTGAGAGCCGAACTTCTCCGGCTCTCATGAATAGGTTTTAAATCAAACGTTTTCGTCAGCTGTTTGAGCTTCTGCGGCAACTTTTTCTCTTCTTTCAACAAGAGAGGCAAGAATCTTTTTGTTGTCTGCGTTTGTGAGGGGATACTTTTTCATAGGTATGATTGAAAGAAGAAGTCCGATTGCCGGTGGAATTGAGCAAAGGAAGAACATCATCATTGCGTACTGCGGGAAGTCATCCTTGAAGGAAGCGCCTTTCTGAAGAGCAATGTTGCAGGCCTCGATGTTACTGTCGCTGAAGCCGATGATTGCAAAAGCAATGCCCTGAATAATTGAAGCAATGCCCGAGGAGAGTTTTGTTGCAAACGACTGACCGGAGAAGAAAACTCCGTCAGGTCTGACGTTGTTGTTATATTCTTCATAGTCAACAGCATCTGCAATGAGAATGGACTGCATAACGTTGAGTGCGCCCATACCTGCGCCCGCTCCGGCAAAAAGAATGAAATTGACTACGACCCAAATGGGTTTGTCAAGGTCTCTCGGTGCGATGAGGTAAACGACAAAGATAAGAGCGAAAGCAATCGCGCCGACTGCGGTTGAAACGTTATAGACGGTCTTCTTTTCATACTTTTCACAAAGCTTGGGAGCAAGAGCGCTCATTGCAAACTGAGCGATGAAGATTGCGCCGCCGAGGATAATGAGATAAAGAGTATAATTCTTCTGACCGTAGTTTCCGAAGTAATAGTTGAGAAGGGTCATTGCAACGCTCATGAGGAGCATGATAGGGCTTCTGATTACGCTTGAAACAAGAACCTTTCTGAACGGTTCGTTGCTCCACATAAGCTTAAAGTTGTCTTTGATTGAATTCTGCTGCTCTGTTTGAGCAACGCGTTCTCTTGTGAATATTCCGACGAGCTGGAACAGTCCGCAGCCGATGAGAGCAAAGACAGCGGCAATAATTATGAAGCCATACTGAATTGCGGTGTTCTTGTCTCCGACTTTTGGCGCAAGAGCACCGCCGACACCTTGCGAAACTTGGATGATGCAAAGAAGAACAACACCTGCGCCGATTCCGCCGGCTATACGTGCAAGGGCAAGAATGCTTGAGCGGTCTTTTTCTCTGTCGGTCATGAGAGAGGTGATTCCCCAAAGAGGAATGTCGCCGACCGTGTAGGCCATACCCCAAAGGATATATGAAATCGCGGCCCAGCCGATGATGATGGCGTTTTGAAGCGGTGTGTTGGCTTTTGCGGAATACTGCCCGTTGACGAAGCAGAGAACGGTGATGACGAAAATGACGGCAGGGCTGAAAAGAAGGTAGGGTCTGCACTTGCCCCATTTTGAATGTGTGCGGTCAACGATGGTACCCATCATCGGGTCATTGATGGCGTCCCAAACTCTTGCAACTGACATAAAAACGCTGGTTGCGATTGCCGGAATGAAAATTACGCTCTGGTAATAAAAGTAAAGACCGGTTCCTATGATGTTGTAGACCATGTTTTGACCTGCCATACCCAAAAGGTACATATTCCGTTCCTTTTTTGTATACGTGTTTTTGTAAATCTGTGTTGACATCACATCACTCCTACAACTGACGTTTTTTTAGGCGATACCTCGCAATCGGTTCGGCACTGCCTAAAAACGATTATTGTGTATCAATTATATTCTTCATTTCAAAAGCAGTCAATAAAACGCAGCTTTTTTTGTAGACAGTTACAAAAAACGGCTGCGCTTTTTGTGAGTAAAAACATAGTTTTTATTTAGCGGCGTCGCAAAGTTCGTCAAAACCGTCTCTGAACCAAACGTTTTTGATTTCAAATTCCCTGCCGTTCAAATATTCAAGAGAACCCGCATCGGTCGTAAAGTCAAAGATGAGTTTATATGAGCAGAGGCACTGCTTTTTGAGTCCGCTTTTTTTGTTCAGCTCGTTTTTGCCGTACTTTCCATCGCCGAGCAGAGGGTGACCTATTGAAGCAAAGTGGGCGCGTATCTGGTGTGTTCTTCCTGTCAAAAGCTCAACCTCAACAAGAGAAAAATTGTTTTTGCTTTTCAAAACGCGATACTTTGTGCGTATTAGCTTTGAATTGTCTTTTTGTCCTTTTGAGATAAAGACTTTATTTTTGCTCTCGTTTTTTTCAAGATATC
Source organism: uncultured Eubacteriales bacterium (assembly GCA_934541115.1). Taxonomy (GTDB): domain Bacteria; phylum Bacillota; class Clostridia; order Oscillospirales; family Acutalibacteraceae; genus UBA6857. Next base: position 1,394 of record CAKTDF010000019.1, on the reverse strand, counting down.
CCTCAAGAATGCCGCTCTTTTCTTTCGGCACGCCGTGAAGAACACAAAGGTAGTACTTATGTATTTCCCGGTCTTTCATTTTTTGATTGAGTACCCGCAGAGCCTCTGCGGTTTTTGCGGCTATGACAATGCCGCTTGTGTTGCGGTCAATTCTGTTGACGAGCGCCGGCGAAAAAGACATTTCGTTTTCCGGGTCATACTCGCCTTTTTCAAAAAGATATCGTTTGGCTCTTGTTATGAGAGTGTCAATATATTCGCTGTTGTCCGGGTGAGAGAGAAGTCCGGCTTTTTTGTTGAGCAAAATAATGTTTTCGTCTTCATAGACAATGTCAAGGCTTTTTGAGGCTGAGAGAAAGTCATACCGCGTTTCGCTCTTTTCAAAAAACTCATCGTTGATATACAGATCAACAAGATCTCCCTCGCAAAGACGGGTGTTGATTTCGGCGCGTTTAGAGTTGACCTTAATGCGTTTTTTTCTGATGTATTTATACATGAGTGCCTTTGGCAGATTGGGCAGGCTCTTTGAAAGGTAAGAGTCAAGTCTGCGCCCGGCGTCATTTTTCATTACGGTGAAGCTTTTCAAGTTTGAACCATTCTTTCGTTTTTGTTTTCATAGGCTGAGAGAACGGACCCAAATGTGTTTTTAAAACACACATTGGATTCAGATCTTTCCGCCTAATGATATCACAAAGCCAAGAGATAAACAAGGGTTTATTAAAACACCGATCCGCTACTCCTATATCTCCACTCTGTCGAAGTGTTCAGTCAGAACGAAGTTGAAACAACGTTTTCGCTTTTTAGAACTCGCGGATTTATTGCGGAATGTGAAAAGTTCTGCTTGTTTTTTTACGTGCTACTATCCCTTTAAATCCAACGTTTACCCTTTATAGATAGATGTCTATACGCTTTTATATCCGTACGCTCCGCTGGGGTTACTTTTGTCGGTTGTAACAAAAGTAACCAAAAATACGCTTCTGTACGGCGCCCAAGAGAGCGAAATCGGATTCCTTGAGGGAATCCAATTATCGCTCTCTAACGCGCCTACACAGTACACGTGTGCAATGCTTTCCTAATTAAAACATCAATCCGCTATTACCCTATCTCCACTCTGTCGAAGTGTTCAGTCAGAACAAAGTAAAAACAGCGTTTTCTGTTTTTCACAACTCGCGGATTTATTGTGCAATGTGAAAGGTTTCTGTGTTTCTTTAACTCTTGCTATAAAAAATGAAGTCTGTACCTAAATGAATACAGAACCATATTGTATTGAAGAACAAAAAGAAAGCAACAATAAATCTGCGGAAAAAAGTAATATGTAGACTTACTTTTTAGAACTGTCTGAATAAATACTTCGACAGAGTGTGGTTTAAGTATGATAGCAGATTGATGTTTCAATA
>CAKTDF010000018.1 GCA_934541115.1 uncultured Eubacteriales bacterium | reverse complement strand
TGACTATATTCTAACGAACTCAATCGCTTTTTTTATTCTTTTTTTGATTTCAGTCTCACATCTATTGTAAAGCTACATGCGGTTTTTTCTTTTTGCCGCGGCTGTCTTGACAATAAATCTCATCTCTTGTAAAATCAAAGAGAATAATATTTGCAGCCTTGCTGCAGAAAGGACGCACCATGAAATACATTTGGGAAGATCCGAAGATCATTTTTGAAAACAAACAGCCCGGTCACGTTATATCCTTGCCGTACAGTACCGCAGAGTCGGCTACGGCGAGAAAAACGTCGCCCTTTAAAATTTCCTTGAACGGAGAATGGAAGTTCCTTTGGGAAAAGGGTATTGCAGAGGCTCCGCTCGGCACAACCGACGCGGATTTTGACGATTCCGCTTGGGAAAACATTACTGTTCCCGGGGTCTGGCAGCTTCAAAAGGATTATACAAAGCCGTATTATTATGCAAACTCATATCCCAACTGCATCAGCACCGATAAAAAGAAGATACCCTGCATCGATCATGCGGCGCAGGAGATCGGCGTGCACAGAACCACATTCAATCTGCCCAAGGAATGGCTCAAGCGCGAGACTTTCCTCTTTTTCGGCGCGGCAAAAGCAGGTCTTGAGGTTTTTGTCAACGGAAAGCGTGTGGGCTACTCGCAAGGCTCAAACACTCCGCACGAATTTGACGTAACGGAGTTTTTGCATGAGGGCGAAAATCAGCTCACTGCCGTTGTTTACCGTTATACAGACGGAACATATCTTGAAGATCAGGACATGTGGTTCTTTTCCGGCATATATCGCGAGGTGTATCTCTACAGCGAGCCGAAAGTCTGTCTTCGTGATATCTATGTTACGACAGATCTTGTGAATAACTATACCGACGCCGATCTGACGGTTGAAATGTTTATCAATGACTATTCCGACGCGGGTAAAATTACCGAAATTGCCGCCGTACTTCTCAAGGACGGCAAGGATACCGCAGTCGGCAGCAGTGAGCTTATCACCCGTTCCGGCGAAAACAAGCTCCTTTTCAAAAAGCATATCAAGGCTCCCGCGCTTTGGTCGAGCGAAAAGCCCACGCTCTATACTCTGCTTTTCAAGGTGACGTGTGAGAATGAGGTGACGTTCAAGGCGCTGAGAATAGGCTTTAAGCAGGTTGAAATTGTTGGTGAAAAGATTCTTGTCAACGGTCAGCCGCTTCTTATCCGCGGCGTCAACCGTCATGACTATGACCCGGATCACGGCTGGGCAGTGCCGACGGAAAGATATATCCAGGATCTCAATATAATGAAACGCGCCAATATCAACGCCATCAGAACGAGCCATTATCCCAATGACCCGCAGTTCTATGATTTCTGTGACGAATACGGCTTTTGGGTCATGGACGAATGCGATCTTGAAACTCACGGCGTACGAAGAAAGGGTGTTCCGGGTGATAACCTTATGTGGACGCACGCTGTTGTTGACAGAATGGAAAGAATGGTTCTTCGCGACCGTAATCACCCCTGCGTTTTCATGTGGAGTCTCGGCAACGAGTCCGGCGACGGCAGCAACTTTTTGCGCATGAAAGAGGCTGCTATGCGCCTCGACAGAACAAGGCAGTTCCATTATGAGGGCGACTTTGACTTCACAAAGAGCGACGTTATCAGCCGTATGTATCCGAATGAAAAGGATTTTGAAAAGCTCGGAAAACGCGAACCTATTACAATAAGTGCATTCGATAACATTGCGAATGCACTTGCCGCAGACAACAAGCCCATTGCTAAAGAGCTTTATACAAAGCCGGTTGTTCTTTGCGAATATGCACACGCGATGGAAAACAGTCTCGGCAACTTCCAGGAATATATGGACGCGTTTGAAAAATATGAAAACCTTGCCGGCGGCTTTATCTGGGACTTTGTTGACCAGGCGATTCATAAAAAGGACGCCGACGGAAATGATATTTGGCTTTACGGAACGGATTATAACGAAAAGGACGGTTGGTATCTTCCGCCGTATAACACCTGCGCAATCACCGGCAGCAATACCTATTTCAACGCCAACGGTATAATTGCCGCAGACAGAACGCCTCACCCGTCGATTTATGAGGTCAAAAAGGTATATGCCGAAATGAAAGTTGAAAAGAAAAACGGCGCAGATGATGTCTACACCGTCAAAAACAAGCAGCTTTTTTCAGACCTTTCTGCTTTTGACCTTTGCTATACCGTTCTCAACAACGGAGAAGAAATTCTTAAAGGCGAAATTGAAAAGGACATTTATGAAAAACTTGCTCCCCTTTCGCAGAAAGATTTTACTCTTAAAGTCAACATTCCCGAGAGCGCAACGGGCGAGATAATCATAGTTTTCTCTTTCCTCAGAAAAGAAGCAACAAGGTTCTGTGAAAAAGGTTATGAACAGGCGTTTGACCAGTATATTCTGAGAGCTGCTTTGCCCAAGGAGGAAAAGAAAGACGAGGGAAAGGTCAAAATCGAGGGAACGGAAAAGCGATTTACCGTCACCGGCGACGGATTTGTGTATACCTTTGAAAACGGACAGCTTGCCTCGGTCAAAAAGAACGAACGCGAATATCTTATAAAGCCGTTCAGCCCGAATTTTTATCGTCCGCTGACTGACAACGATATCGATTATCTCAACTTTACTCCGCCGCTCATTTTTGCTAATCCGCTTTATCAGTGGAGGCGTTCAACCGCCGCGGCAAAAAGCAGAGCAGTCTTTGTTCATCAGTACAGCCACGGTGCTTTTGTTGAAACGCATGTCACTGCGCTTGGAATGAAGAACGTGAAGATTTTCTATACCGTTCACCCGGACGGCAGAATCAGCGTTTCATACGAGGGTAAGGCAATGATGGATATGCTGCGCTTTGGCTTGCAGTTCAGACTTGACGGCGGATATGACCGCGTCAAGTGGTACGGCAGAGGACCGCAGGAGACATATTGCGACAGAAAGACCGGCGGCAAGTTCGGAATTTATGAGATGAAAGTTTCAGAACTCGAACACAGGTATATGAGACCGCAGGAAAACGGTCAGCGTACCGATGTGCGTACACTTGAATTCATGAATGAAGAGGGCAGTGCCCTTCGCTTCACCGCAAAGGGAGACGCTCCGTTTTGCTTCGGCGCGCTGAGGTATTCTCTTGAGGATCTCGACAAGGCGGAGCATGGCTATGACCTTCACGATTGCGGTTTTACCAATGTTACGCTTGACCTTATGCAGCGCGGCGTAGGCGGTGATGCTCCGGGAAGTGCCTGCCTGCATGAACCGTATATTATGCACAAGGGCAAAACCTATAAGCTTGAATTTGACATTGAGGTCAGATAATTCCATAAAAAATGCGGTGGCTGCTTTTGCAACCACCGCATTTTTGCTTTTAATCCTCAATCGGCAACGGAGAAACAACGGGCTTTCCGTCTGCATAGAGCAGAGGAGTAAGACCGCCCGAATAGCCCGAAAAGTGATAGAAATAGTTGACGCCGGTTTCGCGGTCAACCAAAATCTCAGAGCCTTCGAGCGCCCCCTGGGAGTAAATTTTAACGAATCTCTGTTCCTTTTTCATAAGACATTCCTCCTGCCTTTTTGAAAATCATAGCACAATGCCTTTTCTTTTTCAAGCAGGAAAGAAGAGAAGAACAGAACCCAATGCGTCTGATAAATTCTTAGGCTGAAGAGATTCGAACTCAATGTGCCTGAAGAACTTGTTTTCCCGCACATTGCGGCACTTTTTGTCTCGCTATACGTCAGTATGGCTTCGCCAAAGAAGCACCACACTGCACGAAAAAACAAGCCCTTCAGGTGCGAAGCAGTTTTTTAAGAGCAAATTTTTGTCGAGACAAGGCAAAAAAGCGAGTAATGCTGACGCATTGTGAGGTTTTTTAACGCAGTATCGGCGGAAATTTGCCTCAAAAAACCGCATTGAGTTCGAATCTCTTCAGCCTATGCCGAGTTCTTATGTGTTTTTCATTACGACAGAGCCGAGGCACTCGCCCACATGCTCGCAGGCATCGGCGCATTCCTCAAAGCACTCAAAGATCTTACGCCATGAAATTGTTTCAAGAACGTCTCCGTGTTCTTCTGTCAGAGTGCGCATTGAACGCAGGAAAAGCTTGTCGCATTCTTCTTCAACGGTATTAAGTTCGATAATCAGCTCGGGCAGCTTTTTTGAACGTTTAAAATTTGAAAACTGCTCCATTGCTTCGCATATTACATTGCACGCCAGAACCAGCTTTTCGGCAAATTCAACCGCATCTGTGCGTATGTTTTGAATGTCATAGATATAAAACTTCTGAATTATTTCTTCAAGGCAGTCCGTAACATCGTCAAGCTTGTGGCTGAGCAGGTCAAGATCCTCGCGGTCGATAGGAGTAACAAAAGCCTTTGTCAGTGCCGCTCCCATTTCATGCTTCTTTTTGTCTGCGCTGTGTTCGAGGGTGTGCATTTCTTCAAGCATTTGTGTTATTCTTTTCGAGTCATACCCTTTCAGACATTCTACAAGGTAGTCAGATGCCTGTTTTGTTATCTTCGCAGTCTGAGAAAAATTATCAAAGAAAAATTTATCGCCCTTTGCCATTGCTATAGCCCCTTTCTTATGTGAAAATGAAGATGAAAAGCTTTGTCATGAGAAAACCGACAAGTCCGCAGCCGGGGAATGTCAGTACCCACGTGAGCACCATTTCTTTTACGACTGAAAAATTGATTGCGGAAACGCGTTTCACCGCGCCTACTCCCATGATTGAGGTGGTCTTTGCATGTGTGGTTGAAACGGGAAGACTGAAAACCGAGCAGATAAGCAGCGCGAGAGCCGCCGCAATGTCTGCCGAAAAGCCTTGATATTTTTCAAGCTTTACCATGTCCATGCCAACGGATTTGATGATCTTTTTTCCGCCCATAGCCGTGCCGAGAGCCATGACTACCGAACAGACCGCCATGAGCCAAAGTGGAATCTGAATGTCTTGCGGCAAAGCCTGACCCTGTGACATATATACGCAAAGGAGAATAACGCCCATGAACTTTTGTCCGTCCTGTGCGCCGTGCATGAATGCCATTGAAGCCGCACCGACAATTTGAGCGCCGCGGAAAAACGGCTCCGTCTTCGGTCTGTTTGCATTTCTGAAAATCACCGTAACCAGCTTGCAGACGAACCAGCCGAGCCCAAAGCCGAGCAGAACCGATATGCCTATGCCGTAAACGACCTTTATCCATTCGCTGCCGTTCACGCCGTCAAGGTTGCCGTGCAGGGCGATTGCGCTGCCTGTCAGACCCGCAATAAGAGCATGACTTTCGCTTGTGGGTATTCCGAACACCCATGCAAGCACCGCCCAAAGTACAATTGCAAAAAGCGCTGCACTCAGCGTAATTATCGCAACATTCGGGTCGGAGCCGAAGTCAACCATTTTTGTGATCGTTTCTGCAACGGTTGCGTTGATGAGCGTCATGATGAAAACGCCGAGAAAGTTGAAAACCGCAGCCATGAAAATTGCCGCTCCCGGCGTCATGCATCGCGTTACAACGCAGGTTGCAATTGCGTTGGGTGCGTCTGTCCAGCCGTTGACCAAAATGACGCCCAAGGTCAGCACAACGGCAATGAACAGCAGGGGATTAGCCGTCATCTGACTCCAAAATTCCGAGATAGAGTTCATTTTTGAGCCTCCTTTTTGTTGCCCTATATAAAGATGGTAGCATAAAACGCAGAGAATCATAATTCCAATGGATAAAATGATTGAAATTCATTAACGTGCATAAAACTTTTTATAATTTGGCGAGGAAAGATGTATATTAAGTATTGCCACAGAGGAGCATAAATATTGCCCGATTCTGTTCTGCGGCAACATTGTGTTGACTTCTTAAGAAATTTGTAATATAATTACAGCCATGTAACATCATGAATATACTGCACAGGGAACCTGAAAGGCAGTTCAAAAACAACTGATATGTGACAAAAGAGGTTTAAAAAATATGAAGCTTGGAATAGTCGGTTTGCCCAATGTGGGCAAAAGCACACTTTTTAATGCAATTACCAATGCCGGGGCACAGTCTGAAAACTATCCGTTCTGCACAATTGAACCGAATGTAGGCATAGTTGCCGTTCCGGACTCGCGCCTTGACGCTCTTGCAAAAATGTATGATCCTCTCAAAGTTACCCCGGCGACGGTTGAATTTGTTGATATCGCAGGTTTGGTTCGCGGCGCTTCAAAGGGCGAGGGACTCGGTAACAAGTTCCTTTCTCATATACGCGAGGTTGACGCAATAGTTCACGTTGTCCGCTGCTTTGAGAGCGACAACATCATTCATGTTGACGGCAGCGTTGATGCAAAGCGCGACATTGAAACGATAAATCTTGAGCTCATTCTTTCAGACCTTGAAATGGTTGACAGAAGAATTGACCGCACAACAAAAGCAATGAAAGGCGACAAGTCTCTTGCACGGGAGGTCGCGTTTTTCAAAAGAGTCAAAGAGGCTCTTGAAAACGAAAAACCGGCAAGGAGCGTTGACTGTGATGAAACGGAAAAGGCTTTGCTTGATTCCGCCTGTCTGCTGACTGCCAAAAAGGTTATTTATGCCTGCAACATGAGCGAACAGGATTTCACAAACGGAATTGATGAAAATGAAAACTACAAAGCTGTTTGTGCTCTTGCGGCGGCGGAGGGCAGTGAGGTTTTGCCGATTTGCGCAGGGCTTGAGGCAGAGATTTCTTCGCTTTCAAAGGAGGATAAGGAAATTTTCCTCGCCGATCTCGGTGTTGATGAGGGCGGACTTGACCTGCTCATCAAAAAGTGTTATCACCTGCTCGGTCTCATATCATATCTGACCGCAGGAAAGCCCGAGGTAAGGGCGTGGACCATCAAAGAGGGAACAAAGGCTCCTCAGGCGGCAGGAAAAATTCATTCGGATTTTGAGCGCGGCTTTATTCGCGCCGAGGTCGTTACTTTTGACAATCTGATGGAATGCGGTTCTCTTGCGGCTGCGAGAGAAAAGGGTCTCATTCGCTCTGAGGGCAAGGAATATGTTATGAAAGACGGAGATATAGTTCACTTCCTTTTCAACGTCTGATCCCGGCGGATTCTGCGCGAAAAATGCCGTTTCATTACTTCCCGGAACGTTCAATCGGCATTTCATACAAAAAAATGATAAAAAAGCACTCTGTTCTTGAAAAAATCATTGACAAACAGGGTGCTTTTATTATAGAATGAATTCAAGAATATGACTCGGATTGCGTTCTTCATCGCAAGCGGCATATTACTAATACCAATTCAAATTGGAGGAGAAAAAGCAATGAAAAAGGCAATTCGTATCCTCGCCGTTGTTTTGTGTCTCGTTCTTTCTGTCACCGCATTGACCGGTTGCACAGTCAACCTTCAGGTCAACGTTAAGACAGACGCTCAGGCAACACCGGCGAACAACAATGCCACTCCCACACCCGTAACCACCGCACCCACGACCGCTCCGACCACTCAGCCTCAGGCGGACAGCAAGCCCGCAGACAGCAATGCCGGCGGAGACAATAACAGTCCCGCAACCGCTCCGGCTGACGACAAGCCGGCAGCCGAGCTTTCTTCAAGCTCTTCAAAGGCTGACATCGTTGCCGAGTACATCAAGGTCTACAACACCACAAAGGCAACCGGAACTTTCACCGGTCATGACACAATGGCTCTCACAAGCGTTAAAATCGACGGAAATGAAAACGAAACCGTCAAGAAGCTTGCCGCAGGCGTTGTTAAGGCAGACGCAAAGGATATGCAGCTTCCGCCGTATACCGATTCGGATCCTGCAAAGGAATGCCTTATCACCGAAGCTGATATTGCGGACGCAAAATACACCGACAACGGCGACGGAACCGCAACGATTAAGCTCATTCCGATTTCCTGCACCAACTCAAAAAGACTTCAGGATGCACAGGGCAAGATGTTCAATGTTATGGAGGATGTTAAGCCGACACTTGCGAAAATCAGCCTCCTTTCATGGGCTGAGGGCGACGCAGATTCAAACGTTACTCTTACCTGCGACGGCAGCTATGCCGAGGTTACCTATAACAAGGACACCAAGATGATGACCAAGGCTGACTACACCCTCATCACCATCGCCGATGTTCAGCACGCAACCATTAAGCTCGCTTTCCTCAGGGACAAGAGCGCAACCGCAACCTTTGATTACAAGATGCTCTTCCCCGGAAACGGCTGATAAAACCAAAAAAATCCAAGCGCGGAAGCCAAAACGGTTTCCGCGCCTTTTTTGTGCTTGACAGAATTAAAACTTTATGTTAGAATCAAAGAAAAAGGAGAAAAATCATATGAAGAACTTTTCAAAAAGAGTGTTTACCCTTTTTCTGGTGCTCGCCTTGGTGTTTGTTTCTGCTCCGCTTACGGGGCTGAGGCTCACCGCAGAAGCGAAGAGCAGCTCCGGCGGCTCTGTTATTTCGCTTTTCTGCAAGCACAGAAAGACAAATACAACGGTCAAGGCAGCCACTTTTTCAAAAAACGGCTCGGAAATCTGCAAGTGTGCAAGGTGCGGAAAAGTCATCTATAAGGAAGTGATTTTGAAAATCGCTTCTGTAAAGCTTGATAAGGCGGAGCTTACATACACGGGAAAAGCGCTCAAGCCGTCCGTCACGGTCAAAGACAGCAAGGGCGCGGTTCTTGACGAAGATTTGCACTACACCGTTACCTATAAAAACAACAAAGCACCCGGAAAGGCGACCGCAACGGTCACTTTTAAGAACGGATATAAGGGAACAAAAACGCTCTCTTTCAAAATTATTCCGGCGCTTTCTGTCAAAAGGGGTTCGAGCTCGCTTACTCTTTCCTGGACGAAGGTCAAAAAGGCGGCAAGCTATAAGGCAAGCCTTTATGACGGCAAAAAACTCGTCAAGGCCGTGAACACAAAAAAGCCGGGCGCAAAGTTCACCGGACTTTCAAAAAGCAAAACCTATAAGCTCGTCATCAAGGTTCTCGACAAAGACAAAAAGACCCTGCTTTCGGCCTCATATCCGATAATGATGCAGCTCAACGCCGGACTGACAAAGGCTCAGATCGTTGAAAAATACGCCAAGGTGTATAACACAACGAAGAAGAACGGAAAGTTCATCGGTTATGACGCCGCAAATGTCAGAACATTTAAAATCAACGACAAGGAAAACAGTGTGGTTAGAAATCTCATCGACAAAGTGCTTGTGACCGGTTCGGAGAAAATGCAGCTTCCGCCGTACAGCGAGAAAAATCCCGCAAAAAAATGCCTTGTCACAGCCGTCGATATCAAAACCGCGACCTATACCGACAACGCAGACGGAACGGCTACGATAAAGCTTGTTCCCAAAACGGTCAAAAATCCGAAGAGATTCAAGGACGCTCAGGGAAAAATGTTCAACGTTGGGGAAATATCTAATGAAACCCTCGATAATATCCCTCTGATCAATTGGACTCAGGGTGACGCGAAGTCAAACATCAGCGTTGTCTGCGGCGGCGGATACGCCGAAATTACTTACAATAAGCAGACGAACAGGATGACGAAGGCAGACTATACCCTCGTTTCCACCATCAGCTTAAAGCATGCAAATATTATAGTCTTTGAAGACGCAACCGCAGTCATGACCTACGATTACAAAATGCTGTTTCCTTCAAACAGCCGATGAAACAAGAATAAAAATGAGCAGGCCAAAAGGCTTGCTCATTTTCTTATATCTGTTTGGCAAAGCGAAATATTTATGATTCCTCAGCTTAAAATGTTTGTTCGGTCAGCACAAGGAAAGTTTTAATCGGCGGCTTTTCTCTTTTGTTTTTCCGTAATCGTTTCGATTTACATATACGAAAAAAGTGCGTTTGTTGAATTTGAAAATCCTTTATGATAGAATTTAATCAGAAAACATTATCAATATTACCGACGGAGGAAAAGATGAAGATTCTTGATAACAGCGATAAGCACCTGTTGAACGTTTTGCCGGATATTGTTTTTAAAAAGCTCGGAAAAAGAATCGAGAGCATAAAATTTGTCGGCGGCGGCAGCTTCGGAAGAGTATATAAAGCCACTCTTTCAAACGGTGAAACAATAGCGTTGAAGGCATACAGAATACAAGGCTCACAGAATGAGGAGGCAGAGCAGCTTTGCATTTTGTCTGAGCACACAAGCGTAAAAATGCCAAAGGCATTGTTTACATACTCAGATGAAAAAACCGCTGTTCTTGCTATGACTTTTGTTACGGGCAAAAACGTTTTGAGCCCATTATTTCTGTTCAAATCAAAGCAGCAAAAACGGGCGTTTTCCGAGGAAGTTGTTTCCGGTATGCTCGAATGGCACAGCGTTACGAACGAAAAATTCGGCTCTTTTACCGATCCGTGCTATGACAGTTGGTATGACTGCTACAGAACCGAAAAGCAGCAGCCGTGGCTTGAGGCGTTCAAAAAGCTCAACAGGGAGGGTGAACTCAGCAGAAAAAGTCTTGACCTTCTCCTTGAAGCTACCGAAATTTTCAACGCGCTGCCACAGAAAAAAGCAATTCCCGTTCTTATTCACGGTGACCTCAACATAATGAATATTATGGCAGAGCCGAAAACATTGAGGTTGACTGCTTTCATCGATCCATGCGGGAGCTTTTGGGCAGACAATGAGTATGACCTGTTTCAGCTTCGTAACATGTGGGGCGATGCCTACGGGCTATACGAAACATACAAAAGACGGTGCCCTGTCTCGGAGTTTATCGATTTTAGAGTTGCTTATTACGGCGCTATGCATGAAACGTCAATGAGACTTAGGGGTGGTCATATTGAGCCGTTTTTGGAAATAATCTGTAATAAGAAGCTGAAAAAAGAAATGACAAAGCTAAAGGAAAAGATGTGATTTTGTGAACATCGGCGAACCGGTAAAAATAAAAACAATCGACAGAAAAAATGACCTTGACGAAAAGCCGACGCCATACAGTGCCGAAATAAAACTGTTTTCCTGCATTCAGCAGGGAAATCCCGAGCTGCTTGTTAAACAACTGAGGAACATAGATTTCCGAATTGTTTTTGGAAAAATGTCTGATGATGAAGTGACGCAGTATAAATATATGGCTGTCAGCACAGTTACTCTTGCCGTGAGATACGCAATTCAAGGCGGCATGAACGAAAAGAAAGCCTATGAGTTTTCCGATCGCGTGATAGCGTCGATTGATAAGCTCACCGATAAAAACCTGATTTTGGCGAAAGTGGGTACCGAAATAATCCGACTCACAGAAGAAGTGAGAAAGAACAAAAAACAGCCTGAGTTTTCGCCAAATGTCAGAAATTGCATAAAGTATATCAATGCAAATATTTCGCAAAAAATCAGTGTGACTTCGGCGGCAAAGCATTGCGGTATTTCACCGGACTATTTGTCGCAGATTTTTAAAAAGGAAATCGGTGAGAAGCTGAGCACATATATTCTGATGCAAAAGCTTGAAAAAGCAAAAATTCTTTTGCTCAAAGGAATGAGCGCCAAAGAGGTCTGCCGTGAAATCGGGTTCTCGTCGCAGGCATATTTTGCCACGGCATTCAAACGGCATTATAATATGACGCCGACGGAATATATACAAATATCGGGATAGGCTGAAGAGATTCGAACTCAATGCGGTTTTTTAAGGCAGCTTTCCGCCGATACTGCGTTAAAAAGATTCGCAATGCGTCAGCATTACTCAGCTTTTCGCCTTGTCCGCGGCGGGTACATGTTAAAAGACGTTCAAAAGAGCAAACGATTCTTTCAAGTAATTAAATAAAGACTATACTTCACAAGGCATTTATCTCAATGCAATATGTGAAATATAGTCTTTTTGTTTTTTTTTGCACTGAATGCGGTAAACCTGCGTTTTTACAGCACAAACAGAGCCTTTAGCTGCTCTGTCATTTTTTTCGGCTTGATTGCCCAAAGGATCAAAAACAAAGCTAATGAAAAGGCAAGACCTATCAAAAACTCCTTTACTCCGGTTTTTGAAATAAGGGCAACGATGGCAAAAACAGCCGAGCTTGCGGTTGACGCAAGCAGCTCAACGCCGTTATGCAAAAGTCTGCCCTTTTCAAAAAGTCCGCTTATAAAGTACACCGCCGAGATAACGGCAAAAACAGCAGGGACGGCAAGGCTCCAGATTGTTTTTGAAGTAAAGAGCGAAACTATTCCGAGCACCGGGCAGAGAACCCACGCCGCGCGAAGAAGAACTTTCAGCGGAAGATCCTTGCCGAAATGCGTCTTTTGATAGGCTTCATCTTTGTTGTATTCATAATACCCGGCGGTTTCAAAGCCTTTAAGAACGGGTGGTTCATCGGTTGCTTTTTCTCCGCAGAGGGGGCAGAGTGCATATTCCTCGCCGAGGTCAACTCCGCATTTTTCACATCTCATTGTTGTACACCCCGTTTCTGTTGTTGCTTTCAATTCTGAGATTTACACCGTCGGCAGCAATAAAGCGGAAAAAGAACTTTTGCTTTTCTCTGTCAAGATTACCGCTTGAAAAAGTAAGAGTAAAAACTCCGTTGACCGACGCGGACGCACAGCCAAAGTGCTGATACGGCGTGCAGCCGAGAACACCCTCCGCGCGCTTGATATGCTTTGCCATCTCCGGCGGAAAATCAAAGGAACCGAGATTTGAGAAAAATGCCGTGTATGTATGCTGAACCTTTTCATAGGTTTCTTTCAAAAAGATTTTCTTGATGAAGTACGGAACAATTTTCAAAACAGGGTTTGAAGCCGCGCTGACATTTGCGCTGATTGCGGCGCGAAGATTTTCTGTTGTTGCTTTTTCTCTGAGCTTTCCGCGTATTGAGTCGCAGATCACATCAAAGGTGACATCTTCTTTGTCTGCAGTGTCAAATGAGACATCTGTCATAAAGCAGAAGTTGCGCAGAGAATGGGAGTCAAAACGACGGCGAAGGTCAATGGGAATGCTGACGCTTATCGGTTTTCCGTCGTGCTCCTCGGTGTTGTAATATGTGAGAATGAGCACAGCTGTGAGATATTCCGTAATTGTCAGACAGTGCCGCTTTGCCACTTCTTTAAGATTGTCAAGCATACAGATTCCGTGAATAAGCGAGACATAGCCGGGTAAAGGCTCATTTTCGCCGATATGCACCGAGACTCTCGGAGGATTTTTTGCACTTGCATTCGGGTCGGCGTAGGTGTAGTAATCATCGCGTGCCTCGTGTGCCTTGGGCTTGTCGGCGGTGTCAAGAACAAGCTCGCCGTCTGCCTTCACTTTTTCGCCTCTGAGCGTGAGATAGCGCGCCGTGAGCGTTGAAAGAAGAACATTGGCTCCGCCTCCGTCTGTGAGAGAGTGAAAGCCCTCGAGAATGATGCGCCTTTTGCTATACAGCACACGGAAGCACGGTTGGTTCGTGCCCTCAAGCGGAATAGGACGATATGGATACTTTGAATCTCTGACAACTTTCGGCAATTCGTCAGTTCTTTCAAAGTAGCTCCAGAAAAGTCCGTCTCTGAGCTTTACGCAGAAGAAAGGAAAACGCTTTGCCGTATCATCAAGTGCTTTTTGAAGAACTTTCGGATCAATATCTTCGTCAAGAACGAGCGCTGTTCTGAAAGTGCGCGTCCAGTCTTTTCTTCTTGCCGCCGCATAGAGGGTTGCGGCGTTGTCAATTTTGAACCAAGGTCTGTCTGTATAGCCGTCGGCAGCCAAAATCTGCGGTTCGTTCGTTTTTTCTGTGTTCAAAGCAATGGCTCCTTTTTACGCGGAAAGACCGCTTTTATGATACATGAGCCGATTTTATAACAGCCTTGCGCCTTATGTCAAGGCGAAACGGGGATAATATATAGATACACGATAATTGTCTATAATTCCACATTTTTGCCACGAGTGTTGAAAAGAAAAAATCCGCAGCATACCTTCCTTAAAGGCAAGTGCACTGCGGATATTTTGTTTTTAAAGAGGCCTTTTCTTGATTTTTTGCCAGTATTCTTTTGCCGCCTGTTCGTTTTTGTTGTCGCCGAAAACATAATAGCGGCGGTTTTTGATGACGTCCGGCAGATATTGCTGCAAAACGTAGTGATTTTCAAATTCGTGTGGGTATTTATAGAACTGCCCCTTGTTCTGATTGTCTTCGCCGTCATAGTGCTTGTTTTGGAGAGTGCGCGGAATCGGTCCGGTTCTGCCATTGCGAATGTCTGACTCGGCAGCGTCATAAGCGAGGTATGCCGAATTGGATTTTGGACTGTTGCAAACGAGAATAACGGCGTCGGCAAGAGGTATCCGCGCTTCGGGCAGACCCACCATCAGAGCCGCGTCCACGGCAGCTTTGACAATCGGTATTATCATCGGATATGCAAGACCGACGTCTTCGCACGCGCAGACCATCAGCCGCCGTGTGGCGGAGGGCAGGTCTCCGGCTTCAAGCAGCCGTGAAAGATAATGCAGAGCTGCGTCTGGGTCAGAGCCTCGCATTGACTTTTGAAAGGCAGAAAGAATGTCGTAATGCTCATCGCCGTCTTTGTCATACTTCATGGAGCTTTTTTGCGTCAGCTCGCGTGCTCTTTCAAGGGTAATGACATACTCATCGCTTTCCGGCAGAGTGCTGAGAACGCAAAGCTCGGCGGCGTTCATGGCTTTTCTCACATCTCCTCCGCAGGAAAACGCAATGTGGCGCATAACGTCGTCTCCGGCGGTGATTTTTCGCCCGGTCTCCTTTTCAAGAAAAGCAAATGCGCGCCGGACGCCCGGAAGAATTTCTTCTGCGCTGACGCTTTTAAATTCAAAAACCGTTGAGCGGCTGAGAATCGCATTGTGTATGTAAAAATAAGGATTTTCCGTTGTTGAGGCGATGAGAATAATTTCGCCGCGTTCAATATAATCAAGGAGAGTCTGCTGCTGCTTTTTGTTGAAATACTGAATTTCGTCAAGATAGAGAAGAATTCCGTTGGGCGCCTCAAATGTATCAAGCTTTGAAACGAGCGCCTTTATGTCGGCGGTTGAGGCTGATGTTCCGTTGAGTTTGCAGAATTTGCGGTTAGTCTTTTTGGCAATGATTGAAGCGAGCGTTGTTTTGCCGACTCCGGACGGACCGTAAAAGACAAGATTCGGAATTTCCTCGCTTTCGATTATGCGGCGCAGAGCCTTGCCGGGCGCGAGCAGGTGACGCTGACCAACCATTTCATCGAGCGTTTGAGGACGCAGCCTTTCCGCAAGCGGTGCTTTCATTTTTTGACCCCCTTGACATGCAGTTTAAGCTGAATTTTATCACACGGCAGCGGCGTTGTCAAATAACGGCGGCACGCGGGGCGGCTTTTTTTAATGTCTGCTTTAATTCTTCGGGATATAATCCATATGAACATGTTTTCAAAACTTTCACAAATTTTCCATGAGAAATTCGCTGCGCTCGGTTGCATATTTCCTCTATTTATAGTATAATAACCAAGATTATATTGAGGAGGTATGCCCGAGTGGAAGCTTATCTTGACAACAGCGCAACAACAAAGCCGTGCAACGGCGCAAAAAAGCGGCTGAACGAGGCGCTCGACCTCCTTTGGGGCAATCCGTCGTCTTTGCACGAGAAGGGACTTTCGGCGCAGCTTCTCCTTGAGGACGCAAGGGACGCCGTTTCAAAGGTTATCTCCTGCGAAAAAAGCGAGCTTTATTTCACAAGCGGCGGAACCGAAAGCAACAATATTGCCGTTTTCGGTGCGGCTCACGCAATGCAGAGAAAGGGCAAAAGAGTAGTGGTTTCCTCTGTTGAGCATCCGAGCGTTGCAAAGGCTTTTGACGCGCTTGAAAAAGACGGTTTTGAGGTTGTCAGACTTCCGGTTGACCGTTTCGGTCTTGTTTCTTACGAATCGCTCCTTGAGGCGATCGATGAAAAAACCGTTCTTGTCAGCATGATGGCGGTCAACAATGAGCTTGGCACGATTGAGCCGATTGAAAAGCTCTCTCGGGCGGTCAAAGCCAAAAATTCTCCGGCGCTCATTCATGTTGACGCCGTTCAGGCGTTCGGCAAAATACCGCTGAACGTCAAAAAACTGAAGATTGATCTGATGAGTGTCAGCGCTCACAAAATTCACGGAGTCAAGGGCGCAGGCGCGCTGTTTATACGCAAGGGCGTTCGCCTTGCGCCGCATATTTTCGGCGGCGGACAGGAAAAGGATATCCGTCCGGGAACCGAACCGCTCCCTGCTATTGCTGCGTTTTACGGCGCTGTTGAGGAGCTGAGTACGGCTCAGTCTCTCAAAAAACTGACGGCTTTGCGCGACGGTTTTGTTTCGGTGCTTTCGGCGCTTGACGGTGTTGTGATCAACAGCTCGGCAGATTCTTTGCCGTACATTGTGAATATTTCGTTGCCGCATCTTCCGAGTGAGGCGGTGCTCAACTTTCTTTCTTCGAGGGACGTTTATGTTTCCTCCGGCTCCGCGTGCGCAAAGGGTCACCAAAGTCCTGTGCTCACTGCTGCCGGACTTGAAAAGGAAAGAGTGGATTCCTCGCTGCGTATCAGTCTTTCGCGTTTTACAACGGAACAGGAGCTTGAAATGTGTATTGACGGACTTTCAGAGGCACTCGGAACAATAAGACGAAAATAAGCGGATCGGCGCACATTGCGGCATTTATTGGGTAATTGCCGATTGACCGATAAGCGCAAAGCTTGAGGCGCACTTATATATTTGAAAAAGAGGAAAAGTATGAAAAAAGTCATTCTTATTAAAAACGGCGAGCTGGTTCTCAAGGGCCTTAATCGCTCGACTTTTGAGGATATGCTCATTAAAAATATGAAAAGGAGGCTTATGAGCCTCGGCACATTCAGGTTCACAAAGGCGCAGTCAACGATAATGGCTGAGCCGGAGGACGAGGATATCGACTTTGACGAAGCGGTTGAACGCATCAAAAAGGTTTTCGGCATAGTTGCTTTTTCCGTTGCGGGCGTAACGGAAAAAGACCTTGAAAAAATCAAGGACGCCGTGATGGAATTTCTCGGCGACGACTTGCGTTCGGTCAAGACTTTCAAGGTCAATGCCAAACGCAGCGACAAAAAATTCCGGTATAAGTCCCCGGAGATTTGCCGCGAGGTCGGCGGACACATTCTCTCAAAAATACCGTCTCTCAAGGTTGACGTCCATAACCCGGAGCTTACCGTAACCGTTGAGGTACGCGATAAATATGTTTTTGTTCACGGCAATCAGATCAAGGGTGCGGGCGGAATGCCCGTAGGCTCTTCCGGTCGTGCTGCGCTGCTGCTTTCCGGCGGAATTGACAGCCCCGTTGCCGGCTACATGATGGCAAAGAGGGGACTTGTTCTCACAGCTATTCACTTTGCCGCTCCGCCGTATACAAGCCCCAGAGCCGAGCTTAAGGTCAAAACGCTCGCCTCAATTGTTTCAAAGTACAGCGGACGCATCAATTTTGCCGTTGTTCCTTTTACCGAAATTCAGGAGCATATCAAGGATAACTGCCCGGAAGAGCTTTTTACAATCATTATGCGCCGCCTTATGATGAAGGTTGCGCTGCGTATTGCCGAAAGGGACAAGTGTCAGGCTCTCATCACAGGCGAAAGCCTCGGACAGGTTGCTTCGCAGACCATAGGTGCAATTGCCTGCACAGACGCCGTTGCAACAATGCCGGTTTTCCGTCCCTGCATCGGTATGGATAAGGAAGAAATCATCACGATTGCAAGAAAGATAGGTACATTTGAAACCTCGCTTGAACCGTATGAGGACTGCTGCACGGTGTTCACTCCCAAGCACCCGCGAACCAGACCGATTCTTGAAAATGTTGAAGCGGCAGAAGCGGCTGTCGATTTTGAAAAGATGATTGAACGCGCCGTGAAGGAAACACGCTTTTGTTCGGTTGAATAAATGCTATTAAACATGGTCAATTAAAAAAGCACTTACGATATAAAGAAGGTCAGATAAAATGAAATGTGAACTTGTGTTTGTCGGCACAGAGCTTTTGCTCGGCGATATTCTCAATACTAATGCGCAGTATCTTTCAAAAAAGCTTGCCGCGCTCGGTTTTGACGTTCTGTTTCAGTCTGTTGTGGGCGATAATCCTCAAAGACTGCGCTCTGTTCTTGAAACTGCGCTTTCCCGCGCCGACGTTGTTATAACCACCGGCGGACTCGGTCCCACAAAGGACGATCTGACAAAAGAAATATGCGCGGGCTTTTTCGGTCTGCCGCTTGAGATGCATGAAGAAAGTCTTGAGCGTGTCCATGAGTATTTCAAAGCCAAAAACGTACCCATGCCGGAAAGCAACGAAAAGCAGGCGCTCATGCCTAAAGGTTCGGTTGTTTTTAAAAACAATAACGGAACTGCTCCCGGCTGTGCAATGGAAAAGAACGGAAAGCATATCATCATTCTTCCCGGTCCGCCAAGGGAGATGCACATGATGTTTGAAGAGTGCGCTTTGCCGTATCTTCGCCGTTTCTCGGATCACGTCATCATTTCTCATTCAGTCCGCACTTTTGGAATAGGAGAAAGTCTTATGGCGGAGAAAGCAGGTGAGCTGCTTGATATGGAAAACCCGACGGTCGCCCCTTATGCAAAGAGCGGCGAGGCGCTTTTGCGCGTGACCGCAAAGTGTGAAACCGAAGAGCAGGCGGAAAAGCTCATAGCCCCTGTTATAAGTGAAATCAAGAACAGGCTCGGTTCAATGGTTTACGGAATCGATCTCGGAAATATGGAGCAGGCGGTCGTATCCTTGCTCAGGGAAAAAAAGCTCACTGCCGCAACGGCAGAAAGCTGCACCGGCGGCCTCATTTCAAAAAGACTCACCGATGTTCCCGGCGCGTCAGAGGTTTTTGGTTGCGGCGTTGTTTCATATTCGAACGATGTCAAAGAAAAGCTTCTCGGTGTAAGGCGGGAGCATCTTGAAAAATACGGAGCGGTCAGCGAGGTTGTTGCCGCTTCAATGGCGCTCGGCATTCAAAAGCTTTCCGGCGCGGACATAGGCGTTTCGGTTACGGGAATTGCAGGTCCGTCGAGCGATAACACGAACAAGCCTGTAGGTCTTATATATATTGCGGTAACGGACGGGAGCTCTTTTTGCGTCAAAAAGCTCACCACGGGTCACGCAGAAAAGGATTGCCGCGACTATAACCGCACCGTCGCTGCGTCAAACGCACTCAACGAAATACGCCTTTTTGTTCTTGAAAAAGAGAACGCTTCAAAAGATATAAACGCTTTCATCAATTCATTTTAAAGGATAAATGCAGTATGAAGATCATCTATGAGGACTCAAACGACCGCTCGGGCGGTTCAAAAAAACCGGGGATGAAAAATATCGGAAGCTCTGTTTCCAATGTTCCTCCGGCGGTCACGAGCGTCCGCTCCTCTGCACGCAGAACGAGAAAGGAAACTCAGAGCATTACAGCCGAGGAACCGGCTCACGGTGCAGAAGAGACCGCCTTTAGCGGCGAAAGCATGGGTTCCGCGACCGAGTCGCAGGCAGAAAAGCAGAATACCGCGCCACAGCAGCCGGCGCCGGAGTTCAAGCTGACGCAGGAACAGATTGCATTTTTGCTCAATCAGTATCTCGGTTCACAAAACGGTTCCGTGCCGCAGAATGCTCCGCAGTCTCCTGCTGTGCCGCAGAATGAGGAGACGTCGCAAAGGGCGGGAACAAGAATCGTTTTTCAGAGCGATGACTTTGACGCGCCGCAGGAAGAGTCCCGAAAATGCGAGGTTTCGCCGATTCATATTGATTACGGATATGACGTTGACGATGAAGACGACGAAGATGAATACGATGCGCCGGCGCAGAAGAAAGACGCTTTGCTCCTTCCAAAATCAAGCGGAGCGTCAAAGGATTATGTCATTGATGAAATCGACATAAGCACTCCGCGCAAGGCGGCGGCTGTTCGCGTTCTCCCTGCACCCGGACAGGATATTTCTTCCGGTCAGCAGCTGACATCGCAAACTCGCTCCTCCGGCGTTCAGAGAACTCCTGTTTCAAAGCCGCAAAATTCCGTGCAGTTTCCATCTGTGCCGTCGGGCGCAAATGCCCCGGCTGCGGCGCAGGGAAACATTACTGTCAGCCATGTTGAAGAGGCTTCTGCCGCAGCTGACGGTTCGGCGCCGAAAAAGAAGAAAAAGCGCTCTGCTGCGGATATAATCCGCTTGGTTGTTCTTGCGATTTCTTTTATCGCGATTATAATAAGCGCCGGAAAGCTCATCAATGAGTATCGGCTGCACAAGGAAAATCAAAAGCTTGAATCCGACCTTGCGGGACTCACGATTGAAGAAGAGGAAACGACCAAAAAATCTAAGAAGAACAAGAAAGGCAAAAATGACAGCAAAACCGAACAGACCGAGACGACTCTTTCAACCGCCCAAAAGTGGGAACAGATCAAAGAGGAATATCCGAACACACAGTTTCCGGAGGGCTTGCAGCTTAAATATGCTCGCCTTTATGCAACCAACAATGACTTTGTGGGATATCTTGAGGCGAAGGGCGTGAACCTTTCGCTCCCGGTCGTTCAGACCGATAACGACGACACCTACCTCAACAAAAACTTTTACGGAACTGCAACAAAATACGGCTGTCCGTTCGTTTCATATATCAACAATATTGAAACGCTTGACATGAACACCGTTATTTACGGTCACCACATGAATGACAAGAGCATCTTCGGTGCGCTTGACCATTATAAAACGCTTGACGGCTTTAAGTCTGCGCCCGTGATCACGTTCAACACGCTTTATAAAAATTACAAGTGGAAAGTGATTGCCGCATTCATCACCAACGCGGACGAAAAGGACGATAACGGATATGTTTTCCGCTATTACTTCAACAACCTTTCAACTCAGGAACGCTTTTCGGCTTATCTCAACGAGCTTGCACAGCGTTCGCTCTATGACACCGGCGTTGACGTCCTGCCGACCGACAAGCTTCTGACACTTTCAACCTGTTCTCATGAATTTGACGATGCAAGATTTGTTGTTGTTGCAAGACTTGTACGCCCGGGAGAAAAAGCCACGGTTGACACATCAAAGGCTGCGGTCAATGAAAATCCGCGCTATCCGCAGGCGTATTACACAGCAAAAAAACTGACTAACCCGTATTACAATGCCGCAAGATGGGAAGTCGATTGACGCAGAGTCCCAAAAAGGGAGCTGCCGAATAAAAATTCAATAGCCGCCGATTGGACGGAATATATCTATATACGGATAATGGCGGCTATTTAACGGAGGATAAAAATGATTAAGCTGTTTACTCTTGAAAACCTCTCTGCTTTTTCTGCCGATACGGTTTACAAGATCTGCCTTTCGCTTGAAAAATTCGGACTTGCGGAGGACAGCGTCTATACCTTTGAAAGCTATGAGGAATTGTATGACGCGGCAATAAACGCCCTGCAGAACGGCGACCGCATTCTGATTGCGGCAGATACTGCCGATTACAACGGCGTTAAAAAGGACATTATTTCAAAAATGATCCTTGATGAGTATTCCTGTCCGAATATTGCCGAAAAGATTTCCCAGTGCTCCGACGGAACGGCGGATATCGATATGGCGTCTCAGTGCCTCATGCCGCGCGGCGCACTTTTCCATTTGAGCAGCGACGGACTTTACAGCGGTTTTTCCTGCCCGGTGCTGAACGGAACCCTCAGCTTGCTTCCGCTTGATTTCAACCGTGTTGATTCGGTTCTTTTTTCGCTCACACAGGAGGTTCTTGACATAAGACCCGAACCGGAACAGGGCGGCGATGAAGCCGTGCCCGAAGAAGAGGGAACAAAAGAACCGGAGGAGGAAAGCGGCTTTGATTTTGCTCCGTCTGTCAGCAACATGGTCTCTCAGCTCATAAGGCTCGAAAAGACCGCTGCTTTTGCGACCGGCGAGGCAACAATGGAAATATATAACCTCTATAACCGCATTGAGGGACTTTCCGATGTTGCAAATTTTGTTGAAATAGTTGACGATGCCGACGACGGCGAAAACAGCGAGGAGGTAACCGAGTCTGAGTCTGTCAAAACCGTTCGCCATGCGCGTGAAGCGATGTTCAACACCGACGCTGACTTTGGCGCTGCAATTTCAGACGTTTTGACTTCTCAGGACGAGGAGGGCAACACAAATTACTTTGTGTATATCGCTGTTGCGGAAAAGAAAATTTCAAAAGCAAAAAAGATAAATACAACCAATCCCGATGATCTTGAAATGCTTTTGCCTCATTGCGTTGCAATACTTTGCGATACTTTGAGCGAAAAACTTGACGTTCTTCTTGAAAAACAGGAGAAAGAAAAAGAAGATGCCGAAGCCGCAATCACCGGCTCAAAAGGCAAAAAGGAAGAAAAAAAGCTTTCAAAGGGCATGATAATCTTTGCCGCCGCAATTTTGGTTCTTGCGGCTGTCACTCCGATAATTATAATCAGCTCGATTTGGAAGAAAGAGAACACAGCGACTACCAACCCCTCTCAGGTGGTCAACCAGACAACGGCGGCGCTCCTGCCCGGCGTTTCCGAAACGACGGCGCAGCTTTTCCCCGGAATTACAGATTCACAGAATGCAAACGCCTCTGTGTCCGGCGACTCAAACAATCTCACTCCGAAAGAGCCGACTGCGTCTGAGGTTTCCGCAGCTTCAACCGCCGCTCCGGCGCCGTCAAAAAGCGGAAAGTTCACGTTCTATGTTTTTGGTTACGGTCACGGCGTCGGCATGAGTCAGAACGGCGCAAACTATCTTGCAAACCAAGGCTGGAACTATGCTCAGATCCTTTCCAATTATTATTACGGAACCGTTCTTGTTTCCGGCGATACCTATCCGACGACGATCAACTATAACGGTACCGATTATCAGACAAGGGAATTTCTTGCCTCCTCGCTTGAAAGTGAAATGGGCGGTTCATTCCACAAAGAGGCGCTTAAGGCGCAGGCGGTTGCGCTGTATACCTTTGCAAAATATAACAAGTTCAAGCTCACAACGTCTTCAAACGCTTTCGGAAAGAAGGCGTCAAGCGCATGCTATGAGGCAGTTGACGAGGTTATGAAATATGGTCTTTATGTTGCCGTATATCCCGGAACGGACGCGGCTCTGACTCCGTTCCATGCAATCAGCGCAGGCAAGACCACTTCTTATTATAATGTTTGGGGCGGCACTGCCGTTACCTATCTCGCCGGCGGCAGACCCAGCTACGGCGACTATGAGGCAAAGGATTTCAAAACGACCTATTCAATCACAAGCGACGAGCTGAAATCAATTGTCAAGAGCAAGCTCAAGGTTGACCTGAGCGGCGACCCGTCAACGTGGATAACCATTATTTCGCACGATGGCGTTGTTAATGAAAATATCGGCTACGTCTCTTCGATGAATGTCGGCGGAAAGATAATATCCGGCAACGAGTTCAGAACGAACGTCCTTGAGGGCAAGATTCGCTCCCATTGCTTCATGATGGTTTATACTCCCGATTCGGAGTGAAAGACCGTTTTGATGAACCGGAGTAAACGGCAAAATCCCGACTGCACTGTCTTTTGACGGTACAGTCGGGACTTTTTCTTGGAGTTTTCAACCTTGATGTTGAGAATTTGTTGGCTTATTTTCTGCAAAAACTATTGAATATTATTCCGTTGTGTGCTAATATAACAGTTGGCACACAACTTTATATCACTATTAAGGGATCACTTATGGTAAAAGTGCATCCTCTTATAACTATACCCTTTTTGGTGATATTAAGTTATTGTGTGCCAACAAATGAGATGCATTTTTGCAGTGCGTCTCGTTTGGAGGCGCACTTTTGGTTTGTACTAAAAGGAGGCAGGCTGTTTGCTTTCTGTTTAAATGGTGTAAAATGTTTTTGAAGGGAATGGTTTATAATGAAAAATATCGGGAAGATAAAAAAACTGTTGTCGCTTTTTCTGGCGGTAATAATGTTGCTTTGCAGTGCACCGGTTGCGGAGTTTCCGGGTATGACTATAAAAGCGAGTGCCATTGACTCTGGGGTTGAAAGGGCGGTACAGACCGCTGTGGCGATTGCAAATGACAACTCTCATGGATATTCGCAGATAAACAGACAGGGTCCTGATTATGACTGTTCTTCTCTTGTTTATTATGCTTTTTCATTGGCAGGCTTTTCACTTTCTCCTGCATGGTTCAACACTGGCAACATGGGAACAGCATTAAAAAACGCAGGTTTTACGGAGATTACCAATATAGACTTGTCAACTTCTGCAAATCTACAGAGGGGAGATATACTTTGGAAATCAGGGCACACGGAGATTTATGTCGGATCAAATCAATTGGTTGGTGCCCATTCTGATGAAAATGGCGGAATCTACGGCAACAAGAAAGGCGATCAGACCGGCAGAGAAATTTCCGTTGGAAATTATTATTACGAAGGACGCAGCGAGTCGGGCAGGACTCCATGGACAAGAGTGTATAGATATAGTGGATATAGTTCTGGGACAAAACCGGTAATAACTCTAGATAAAACGGTTTATACCGTTGGCAACACGATGAACATAACTTGGACGAAATATGCAAATTCTTCTGAGTTCAAACATTACTGGCTGGTGATAACAAATACCACTAATGGAAAACAATACTATGGGACAGTCAGCGGACAGGATGGAGACGTAAATGCAAATTCATATTCAATTAAATTGACTGAACAAGGAAATATCAAAGTTACAGTTTACGCTGTAAAAAAGGATGGCACAGGGATATATGATTCTAAAGTTGTTACTGTATGTAGTGCATCAGTCGGAACGAAGCCAACAATTGTTCTGAGCAAAGATAACTATACTGTTGGTGATATGATGAATATTACTTGGACAAAATTTGCAAACTCTTTTGATTTCAAGCATTACTGGTTGGTAATAACAAATACTACCAATGGAAAGCAATACTATGGGACGGTTAGCGGACAAGACGGAGACGTAAGCGCAAATTCTTATTCGCTGAAATTAACTGAGCAGGGAAGTATAAAGATTACAGTTTATGCTATAAAATGGGATGGCACGGGAATATCGGATTCAAAAACCGTTAGTGTACATAGTGCATCGGTTGGGACAAAGCCAATAATCAAGTTGAACAAAGAAAGCTATATTGTTGGTGAGACGATGAGTATTACTTGGACAAAGTATGAAAATCCTTCTGATTTTAAGCATTATTGGTTAGTAATAACAAATACTACCAATGGAAAGCAATACTATGGGACGGTTAGCGGACAAGACGGAGACGTAAGCGCAAATTCTTATTCGCTGAAATTAACTGAGCAGGGAAGTATAAAGATTACAGTTTATGCTATAAAATGGGATGGCACGGGAATATCGGATTCTGAAACGGCGATTGTTAAAAAAGTTCATATTCACTCATATACATCAAGTATTACTACCGCTGCCACATGCACTGCTAACGGTGTAAAAACCTATACTTGTTCTGGGTGCGGCAACAGCTATACGGAAACCATAGCAAAGACCGGTCACAAATATGACAGTGGAAAAATTACAAAGACGCCGACATGTGTAAAAACCGGAGTAAAGACTTACACTTGCACAGTCTGTGGAGCTAAAAAGAAAGAGACCATTGCAAAAGATCCAAATAACCACAGTGACGCGGTCGGTTTGGATAGCTGGAATTATATTGAACCTTCTTGCACGAAAAATGGATATAGCGGCGACTGGTACTGCAGTGATTGTGATGGACTTGTGCAAAAAGGTAAGGTGATTAAAAAGACCGGTCACAAGGATAAGAACAAAGATGACTATTGCGATAACTGCGGAAAATACTTGGGAGAATACCCGGAAGATATTAAAGGGGTAAAGGTGACCGCACAGACGGATAAGACCATAAGCGTTACGTGGAAAAAGATCAGCGGCTCCGGAACGGTTTACAGGCTTTTCCTTCGCAAAAACGGCGACAAGTATTTTGAGCATGTAGGTTCAACAAAGAGCAATAAGTATACCTTTAAAAAGCTCAAGCCGGGTACAAAATATGAATGGTTTGTTGTTGTTTGGAACCCGGACAGCAGCGATAAGGCAATTTCAGATGATGTGAAGGCGGCAACTTTGCCATCGGCTCCCTCAATTAAAGTGACTGCCGGAAAGAAAAAAGCAGACGTAAAATGGGGAAAGGTGACCGGAGCAACAAATTATACTGTCTATTATAGTACAAGTAAAAAGTCCGGTTATAAAAAAGCCGGAACAACGTCAGGCAAATCATATACTGTAAAGAAACTTAAACCCGGTAAAACGTATTATTTCAAGGTTGTTGCAAACAAAAAGGTCGGCAGCAAAACTTATACGTCGGCGTACAGTAAGATTGTCTCTGCAAAAATTAAAAAATAAGCTTTCAAGCCCGGTGTTCCCGAAAAAAGGACCGCCGGGCTGACTTTTTGTAATATGTCAATCCGAATAATTTTTGCTGCGCTGTTTATGATATGAATTATGGAATCTTGTCAAATCAAACTGATACGCTTGACAGGTAACGTCATATGCGTTACAATTGCGTTATTGGAGGTGCTGATTATGGAAAAGTCAACAACATTGAATTTAAGAGTAAATCCGATTGTGAAAGAGCGCGCCGAAACCGTTCTTTCCACTCTCGGAATACCGATGTCAACGGCGATAGATATGTATTTGAATCAGATTTACCTGACCGGAGGAATACCGTTTGCCGTAACTCTTCCGAAAGCTCCGGATAGCGTTAATGCCGATATGATGACACAAAAACAGCTTGAAGAAAAACTTTTGCGCGGTATTGATGAGGCAAAGGCAGGAATAACGCATGATGCCGAAAAAGCGTTTGATGATTTCAGAAAGAGCCGCCGAACATGAAAGAGTACGAAGTAAAAATCACGGACGTAGCCTTGTCTGACATGGAGCAAATATATGATTATATTGCAGAAAAACTTTTGTCGCCCGAAAATGCAATCGGTCAATATAACCGCATCGCCGACGCAGTACTGAAACTTTCTTCTTTACCGAGAAGATTTCGTATTATTGATACCGAACCGTGGAAAACTCAAGGTTTGAGAAGAATGCTCGTTGATAATTATTCTGTTTTTTACATTGTAGACGGCAATTTTGTTATTGTAACGGCTGTCCTTTACAGCGCGTCGGATATTGAAAAACGCTTGAAGCAGAAAGATTTTGACGGAATGTTTAAAATCTGAAATCAGCCTTGACAACAAACCCCATATTGACTATAATTTCAAGCGGAAAGCTATTTCAAATTTATTTTAAGGAGTGGATATTATGCCATTGGTAACAACAACAAAAATGTTCAAGGACGCTTATGAGGGCGGTTACGCCATCGGCGCTTTCAACGTAAACAACATGGAAATTATTCAGGGAATCACCGAGGCTGCAAAAAAGCTCAACGCTCCCCTTATTCTTCAGGTATCAAAGGGCGCAAGAGCCTATGCAAACCATACCTATCTTGTAAAGCTTGTTGAAGCGGCAGAAAAGGAGACCGGTCTTCCCATCGCTCTTCACCTTGACCACGGTCCCGATTTTGAGACCTGCAAGAGCTGCATTGACGGCGGCTTTACTTCCGTTATGATCGACGGTTCACACCTTCCGTATGAAGAGAACGTTGCTCTGACAAAAAAGGTTGTTGATTATGCTCATGCTCACGGTGTTGTTGTTGAGGGCGAGCTTGGTCAGCTTGCCGGAATTGAAGATGACGTCAACGTTGCCGATGATAAAGCTTGCTTCACCGATCCTGACCAGGTTTATGACTTTGTAACCCGTACCGGTGTTGACTCCCTTGCAATCGCGATCGGTACCAGCCACGGCGCATACAAGTTCAAGCCCGGTCAAAAGCCGCAGCTTCGCTTTGATATTCTTGAAGAAGTATCTCAGAAGCTTCCCGGTTTCCCGATCGTTCTTCACGGTGCGTCATCGGTTATTCCCGAGTTCGTTGAAAAAATCAATAAGTACGGCGGACAGATGCCGGACGCTATCGGTATTCCCGAAGAGATGCTCCGCAAGGCCGCAACAATGGCTGTTTGCAAAATCAACATCGACTCCGATCTTCGTCTTGCAATGACTGCTGCAATCAGAGAGCATTTTGCTCTTCATCCCGATCATTTTGACCCGAGACAGTACCTCAAGCCTGCACGTGAGGCAATTGAGGGCATGGTTGAGCACAAAATCAACACCGTTCTCGGCTGCGCAGGCAAGGCATAAGTTAAAAGTAAAAAAGCTGTCGTTTTTCCGGCAGCTTTTTTGAATGTAAACAGTTTTTTGAATGTAAACAGTATGTTTTTATTGCAGTTTCAAGCAGTAAAAAACTCCGTGAATTTTTGCTCACGGAGTTTTTGCTTTTACTGGATCGGGGGAGTCATTCCTCCGCCGCCTGCCATCATCTGAGATAAAAAGCCGGGCTTTTTCTTTTTCTTGGGCTTGTATGCAGGCGGATCAAGCAGCTTCTTTTTTGCTCTTTTTCCGGCTGGCGTTGAAAGAAAACGGTTGACCTCAATGACCGGCGGCGCCATTGTTTCACTCATGTAGTCAACGCAGCGTGCAAGCAAAATCTTGTCGTTGTTCAGCTCACCGAGAATCGTAACGGCAATGAGGCTCTGAGTGTCGTTGGTTCCGTTTTCATAGATATCGTTGAGAATCTGGAACAGCCTTTTCATCGTCTGAGGATTGTTTTGCTTGATTGCGTTTATAACCTTTTCGGTTCCGTATTCTGTGAAGAATTTTTCTCCCATGAACTCGCCGTAATCTTCAATGTTCTGTCTGTACGGTTCACGAAGCTCCGGAAAAACAAGGCAAAGCTTGCTCGCAAGAGTGTTCGGATCATATGACGAACCGTTCTTGACGGCGTTTTTTGAAACGGTCTGCTGAGCCTTTTTTGCGGCTGTTTTTTTGACTGCTGCTTTTTTGCCAAAGCGGTCATTCAAACTGTCCGTCAACTCGTTGACAACGTATTTGACGTCCTTTTCATCGCCTTTTTCCGGAAGAAGAGAGGCAACGAGCTTTTTGGCGCTGTCAAGATCTTCTTCTGTGTCGGC
Organism: uncultured Eubacteriales bacterium; assembly: GCA_934541115.1. GTDB lineage: Bacteria > Bacillota > Clostridia > Oscillospirales > Acutalibacteraceae > UBA6857. The sequence goes on along the minus strand of CAKTDF010000018.1, from coordinate 18,090 downwards.
AGAAAAAACAGAGACTATCTCATTTTCATATTTGAATTTGATTGCGCCCTTTTCACCGGAATAGACGGCGGAGACGTCGTTTTCGCCGGCAGAAAGGTCGCTCGATTTTTCAAAACCAAGCGAGGAAAGCGTGCTTTCAAGGGAGTCAAGGACATTTTTTATGTTATCGGTAGAAATGCTCATTTCGGTTCTCCTTTTTCGAGAATATTATTCAATAAAGTATAACACATTCTTTTGATCTTGTCAGCAAAAAATGAAAAATATTTTTGTTTAAGTTGTTTTTATTGCGTTTTACCGCAGTGTTTGCTATACTTGTCCTCAGCTTAACCCGGAACACCTCAAAAGGAAGTGTAAATGTGACCGAAAAAGAAAGAGCCGCGCTTTGTGTTCAGGCGCTGAAAAAAGAATATCCCGACGCTGTTTGTTCCCTTGAGGCGAAAACTCCGTTCAGGCTCCTTGTTGCAACCCGGCTTTCCGCTCAGTGCACAGACGCAAGGGTCAATCTTGTTACGCCCGCACTTTTTGAAAAGTATCCGGACGCTTCTGCGATGAGCAGCGCCGATGTTGCGGACGTTGAGGAGCTTATCCGCTCCTGCGGCTTTTTCAGAACAAAAGCAAAGGATATTGTTGAAATGTCAAAGAAAATCATGAGTGATTTTTCCGGCGAGGTGCCCGGAACAATGGAGGAGCTTTTGACCCTCCCCGGCGTGGGAAGAAAGACTGCAAATTTGATTTTGGGCGATGTTTTCAAAAAGCCGGCTGTTGTTGCGGACACTCACCTGATAAGAATTTCAAACCTGCTCGGCTTTGTTTCATCAAAGGATCCGTTAAAGGTTGAGATGCGTATGCGAGAGCTGCTGCCGCCGGAGGAAAGCAACGATTTTTGCCACCGTGCGGTTTTGCACGGACGTGCGGTTTGCGTTGCAAGAAGACCGGACTGCGGAAAATGCTGTATGAATCAGTGGTGTAAACATGCAAAAGAAAACCGCGCGCAAAAAGATGAAAAAAATTGAAAAAAAGTATTGACAAAATTAAAAGGGTATAATATAATATGCAAGCGTTCAAAAATGCGTGAGACGTGGCGGCATAGCTCAGTTGGCTAGAGCATTCGGTTCATACCCGGAGTGTCGTAGGTTCGAATCCCACTGCCGCTACCATTTTTTTGAAAATAAAAGGGCGGCTTTCAACGTCTTTTTTTGAATATTATTCGGCCCGGTGGTCAAGCGGTTAAGACACCGCCCTTTCACGGCGGTAACACGAGTTCGATTCTCGTCCGGGTCACCAAGAAGCTGTTGCAAGGTTCCCTTTGCGATGGCTTTTTCTTTTTGCTTTGAATGGAGTTGGAGTTATGACGGTTAAGTCACTTGACGGAAAATGGAGCATGAACGGAATGGAATATCCCGTTCCCTCGCTGTTCGTTTTGCGCAAAGATTACGAAGAATTTTTCTCGTCGCTGTGTGCCGAAAGGGCTGCGACGAGCGTCTGCGTCTGCGACAGCGAGGCATTTACGCTGGAAAAAAAGTTCAGTGTTTCAAAATCTCAGCTTGAAGAAAGCTATGCGGTTCTCAGTTTTGAGCGGCTTGACACGCTCTGCAATGTTTATGTCAACTCCAACCATGTTGCTTTTTGCAAAAATTGCCACAGAAGCTATGAATTTCATATAAAAGAATATTTGAAAGAGGGAATCAATACAGTCAGTGTTTCTTTCCTGTCGCTCAGAAAGTACATAGCCGGAAAACAGAGCGTCACTCCGCTGCCGTCTAACGCAATGGGAATCAAAAATCACCCTCATGTGAGAAAGCCGGCGAGCCATTTTGGCTGGGACTTTGCTCCGTCGCTTTGCGCTCAGGGCATCACAGGCAAAACGGAACTTCGTTTTTACTCTCACAGCATAATCAAAAGCTTTGACGTTCGTCAGAAAATTGAAAACGGAAAAGGGATTGTTGAATTCTCGGCGGTACTCAGCAAAAAGAACAGTGTAAATTTTTCCCTCACATATCCTGACGGAACAACAAAAAAGCAGTCTGCGAATGAGAACGGAAAAGCGGTTTTTGAGGTTGACTCTCCGCGATTGTGGTATTGCAACGGTATGGGGGAGCAGCCGCTTTATTCCGCTTCTGCGTCGGTTATTGCCGAGGACGGTACAAGTCTTGACTATAAGGAAAAGCGAATAGGCTTTCGTACGATTTATCTTGACCGTAAGAAAGACAGATACGGCAAAAATTTTCAGTTCTTTGTCAACGGAGAACCGATTTTTGCAAAGGGTGCAAATTTTGTGCCGATACATATGATATACACAGGAGTCACCCATGATGAGCTTTATGCGCTGCTTTACAAGTGTAAGGAAGCGAACATGAACATGGTGCGCGTCTGGGGCGGCGGTTTTTATGAAAGCGATGACTTTTACGATATTTGTGACGAGCTTGGTCTGCTTGTTTGGCAGGACTGCGCTTTTGCCTGTTGCGCTTATCCGTTTATGGATACCTCGTTTATGACGGAGGTCATGGCAGAAATACGCGAAAATGTGATGAGACTCCGCCATCATCCGTCGCTCTGTCTTTGGTGCGGAAACAATGAGATTGAGTCGATTTCTCTTGCATGGATCAACAGGCGCAGTTTTATCCGTTCAACGGAGGAGTTTTTCTATAAGACTTTGCCGGAGCTTATAAATCACTATGACGGAGAAACGCCGTATCATGAATGCAGCCCCGGTTCCGGCGAGTATATGAAAGAACCGTCCGGAGACGGCAGCGGCGACAGTCACATCTGGAACACATGGCACGGTTTTCGCTTGAAGAGCTACTACTCAAAACGGTTTTCGCGTTTTTGCAGCGAAGTTGGAATGGAAAGCTATCCGTGCAGTCCCGTCACAGCCAATCAATACTGTGTTCTCGGAGACGAGAGACTTGATTTTTACCTCACAAAGCATTTTACGCTCGGTGCCGATGAAAGCGAGCGGCGATACCTCACGCAGTTGCTTCAGCTTGAATACATGAAAGAGGGCGCGGAGCAGTTTCGCCGCAACGGCGACCGTTGCCACGGCTTTTTGTTCTGGCAGCTCAATGACTGCTGGCAAAGCTGTTCGTGGGCAGGTGTTGACGTCAAAGGGCAGAAAAAAGCGGTTATGTTCGCCGCAAAAAGATTTTTTGAAGACGTTCACGTCAGTTGTACCGAAAGCAGGGGCGAGGCAAGCATTTTTGTCACCAATGAAACGCGCAGGAGCGTTAGCGGCAGACTGGAGCTGTTTTTTGAAAGCACGGATTCACACCGCAGCGGATATGCCGAAAGGCGGGTGTCTGTGGGTGCTTTTTCAAGCGAATGCGTGATGAAGATATCAGTTGACGCGGCAGAAAAAAAGAAAAGTGTGCTTGTTATGCGCCTTTTTGACGGGGAGGGAAAGCTCCTCAGCGAAGACAGACGAATTTTCTGCGAAAACAACGAGCTTGATTTGAATGACCCCGGACTTATGCTTGAAACCCATCTCAAGGCGGGTCGAGTTTATGTGACCGTTACTGCTCAGAAATACGCGCGTTATGTTGAACTTTCGTGCTCGGCTCAGGGCGGCGACTTTTCCGATAACTATTTTGACCTTTGCGCCGGGGAAAGAAAAACGGTTGAGCTTTATAATCCTTGCGCCGGCCTTTCCGATTTTCTTTCGGTACGCTCGCTGTATGATGTTCTGAAAAACCGCAATGCAAAAAAAGACAAAGCACGGCACGCTGCCGTTGCCCTCAGACCGGAGGTTATTGCAAACACCGTTGCAAGAATTGTGGGCGACTGATTTTGCATGGCTCAATTGTGCGGCATTGAATAAATAAACTTTCAAAGGGAGTCGGACTCATGTTCGGCTCTCTTCGGTATAGGCAACAGAACGCAATATGGTTTTTGCTCATTTGCCTGTATAAAGAAAACAAATGAAAAATTTTTTAAAAATCTTGTCCGTTTTTGACATTTTTGTTCGTATATATAAGTGAAAGAGGAAGGAGGGAGTCCGATGACAGATGAAGCTTTGCTTCTTGAAATAAAAAAAGATCCGTCAAAGGGCTTTGACTTTCTTTTCAAAGAGTATTCCGCTTTGGTTCTCAATGTTTGCCGCCGGGTTTTGCTCCCTGTCGGAACGGAGGAGGACGCGCAGGAGTGTGCCTCAGATGTTTTTGTTGCCTTTTTCAAAAGCAGCGAAAAGTTTGACCCTTCGCGTTGTTCGCTCAAGGGCTTTCTCGCGTTCAACGCGAAAAACGCCGCCATTGACCGTTATAGAAAGTTGAAGAGAGAAAAGGAACAGTCCTCTTCAATTGAAACTATCGGCGAAGAAAATCTTCCGCCGGTGTCTGCGGCTTTTGAAAAAAGCGAAGACAAAGAAAAAAGCCGCTTTATCGCGAATGCAATACGTTCTCTCGGAGAGCCTGACAGCTCAATTTTAATGCGGAAATACTTCCTCGGCGAGAACACAAGAGAAATTGCCTCAAGGCTCTCTCTTGCTCCTGCCACGGTTCAAAAGCGTGCACGGCGTGCGCTTGAAAAACTCAAAATCAAATTATCTTCGGGAGGTGTTCTGCTTGACTGAATTTGAAAAACTGTTCGGTTCTCTTTCGCCGGAAGATCTTGGAACACTGCTTGAAAAAACCGAAACATCTGCGCCTGATGAGGAGCTCCAAAAGCTGCGCAACCTTTCATTCAAAAAAGCCGGTCTCAAAAAGCCGGACAGGGGAAAGGTCTTTTATTTCAAAGCCTTTGCCCTTGCGGCATGCTTTTGTGCTGTTCTGCTTTGCACGGTGTGGGGTGTTCGTACTCTTTCAAAGCCGGACGCCGTTCAAACGCCGCAGGCGGAGACCTCGCAGCCCACGGCTGCCGGAAATGAAACAAATCCTTTGATGCTTGCAATTTCAAAGGGTGATGAAAGTCTCATTGAAAAACTGCTTAAAAGCAAAGCTTTTGTCAACAGCGATGTTTTGAATTATGCGGTCAATTGCACATCTTTTTTGTCATACACGGTGATAAATGAGATAGCAGACTCAGTTGAAAGTATTTTCGGAACAACCGGACTTGATCCGCTGCTTGAAAGCACTCTTATCGGAAACTCTCAAAAGGCACTTGAAGAACTCCAAAAGAGAGACAAAATGCTCATGACTCCGACGGAAAAGCTGGCGTTCTTTTTCTCGGTTGCATTCTGCGACAGCGACGTTGTGAAAGCTTTTTGCGCAAAAGGCGCAGACATCTCTTCAACCGACGCTGCCGGAAACAGCGTTTTGCAAATAGCACAGAAATACGGTAATGCCCAAAACGCAGCCTATGCGCGGTCACAGGGTATAAATCAGTGAGATAACAGGAGGAATCGTAATGACAACAGGATTGGCGATAATCTTTTTCGGCTGGATTGGACCGCTTTGCACAATAGTCAAAATTTTTAAAGGTCCCGAAGCAGGAGATCAATTGTTTATGGATATCATGGATAAGCTCGGACCGATCGTTGACGGCACCCTTGATGCCATTTTTAACCACGGTATTAACTAAAAAAGAGCGCGGCGTAAAATCGCGCGGTCGGCAGATACTTAACGTGACATATTATGTAGTAAGAAAGGTTATGGTAACTATGAAAAAAAGAACAATAATCATCACGGCGGTTTTTCTTGTACTCAGCTTTGCCTGTGCTTTGGCGGTTTCGGCGGCAGATACGGCGGCAACAACACTCGTTCCGGTTGAAAAGGGCAGGGTATACTATTCATACTATAATTCCGGCAGCGGCAAGGGTGCGGTTGCATTTTGTCTGAACAATAAATTCACTGCATACGGCAAGACGACCGATAACATCTCGATCTGCACACAGAATACAGACGGAACCTACACGGCTGTGTATTCGGTTGACAAAAGTGCCGTTGACACATGGTTCGCCGGAACAACAGAGCTGAAGGTCAAAACGAGCGAGAACATTTCCTCTCTGCTTGGCGGACTTTCGGGTCTTGGAATCACCACAGACAGCGAAAAGACCAATGTTGCGCTGTCTCTTTACGGTCAGGAGCTGACCGCAGGAACGGAGTATTTTGTTTACATTCCGGCTTACTACTTTATTGACGAAAACGGAAACGGCAATGAGGGCGGCTATATCTCGCTTGAAAAGGAAAAGTTCAACGCTTATTCCGGAGATTTGCTCAGCGACCTGAAAAACGCCGCGAACGATGTTTATGATTTTGCAATCAGGGGCTATGAATCGGTTGCAGGATTTATAGGAAGATAACAAAAACCACTTCGCATTCTGAAAATCAGCCGCACAGCTGTTAAAAACGGTTGTGCGGCTGATTTTGTTTAAGTCCTTTTGGTTTTAGGCAGATTATATAGACACAGCGCCGAGATTTTGTCGCTTTTAATAATTGATAATATTTACCTGTTTATGATAAAATGTATACGACTAACTTTGCCTTGGCAAAATAACGAACGGAGGTAACTTATGAAAAAGCACCACGCAAAAAAATCACTTTCGCTCTTTCTTGCACTGCTCATGCTCATAACGGCTGTTCCCTTGACGGCTGTTCCGGCTGCGGCAGCGGGAGGAACACTGACCAAAAAGGGTTGGGCAATTATTTCCTCAAACGGAAAAAGAGTTGATGAGAATGCCGGCACGTTTAACATTTGTAATGACGGAACGCAGGATTCTGTCTCTGTCGGCTTTATTGACTTTGACATTTCTGGCATAAGCGGAACGGTTGATGCAAAGCTGAACATTTCGGGTAAGAATACCGGAAACGACAGCAATTACAACGGTGAAGCTTTCCTTGAAATTTTCTCAATTGCCCCGGACAAAAGGCCGAATGTCAGCGGAGCAACAAGCAAAAATTTCAATGATATTTTTGGTTCAAGCGGTTGGGGTCACAATAGCTATACCAATGCCAACAACGCCAAAAATACTCTCGGAGTTCTCGGTCAGCCTGCAATTGCAACAATGGCAAGCAAGGAAATGGATAAAGGCAAGACCGTGGCATATTCCTTTGATATAAGTGAGGCTGTCAACAACGCAAAAAGAAACGGACAGAGCAAGCTCTACCTTGCTTTCCTTAACCCGAGATCATATCAAGGTAGTCCCTCATGGTCGGACATCAATGTGTTCTACAAAACCGCAAATATTACATATACAGAGGCGGATTCAACAAATGTTGACAATTCCGGCGCAACGCTCCTTTATACGGATAATAATACGAGGGGCGACGCGAACCATCTCAATATTTGCAGTGACGGCGGCAGAGGAAACACAACCGCTGCTTTCTTGAAGTTTAATATCGGTAATATTCCGGCTTCGGCAGCTTCTGTTATGCTTTCAACGAGCGCGTGGTGTGCGCAGAATGCAAATCCAGATGTCGTTGCGGACATTTTCAGCATTGACCCGGAAAATTGCATAAACACAAGCGGTTGGCAGACTACCGATCCTTATAACGAGGCTTTTGGTACAGGCACACCGCCGGATATTGCTAAGGCTAAGGATTATTTCGGTGCAACCGACAGCGTTGCGCAAATTGGAATTAAAAAAGACAGTCTCACTTCAAGCGCAAAAACAGTAACATATGATATTACTTCTGCCGTCAAGGCGGCTAAAAATGCAGAGCAGAGCACGCTTTGTCTTATGATCATTAATCCTAAGTCATACGGTGGAAGTGATTCTGTCGGCTGGTCAGACATCAATATAGCTCCCGGTTCAACAAAGCTCGTTTACAGCGAAAGCACCGGTTCAAACGCCTACGGCAATTTCAACACAGGCAAATATTATGTAAGGCTTGTTACTGAAATCAGAAACAATCGTTGGTGGAACAACCTTGTAAATGAGGCATGGATAGGTTTTTATTACAGAACTAACAACGGAACCGGCGTAGAAGCTCACGTTGACATGCCTGTCGCTTACGGAACTTTTAAAAACACCAGCAGCGACATTGTTCTTGAATATGTTCTTGATGGTTTTCCGACCCGCATTGATATTGACTGCGGCGGAATTGCGAACACAAATAATTTTGAATGTTGGCCGAAGAGCCTTTGGGTTGGTTCTTCTGCCGGTAACTACACTGAACTGAGTGGATATTCTTCTACCGGAATTTGGAAGTTGGCTGCGCAAGGTCAAGATAAGCGTAAGACTGTTATCAGTGACATTCCAAACGCACAGTATCCCTACGCCAAAACTTTTGACTGGAAAACCTCTCCGGCAGAGACCTTTGTTCCCTACATAGGCTCAAATCCCGTTTCGGCAGCCGTTGTTGCGAAGGATCAGTACGGTGTCGTAATGGGTACGGAATACACCGCAACGATTCAGAAGTTTGCAAAGGATAATACTGTCAGCCCGATTGCAAGCACCGGACTTACGCTTGATCAGTCTTATAAGAGTGACTGCACCGTTAATGTTGCAGACAGCGCAAGGGTTGAAAACACCGATTATTTCTACGGACGTCTCACTGTTGATGTTGCCGACGCAAACACGAGTCAGATCGGCAAGAATAGCAAAGACTTTAAAATAGTGAACCAGAAAGAGACCGTCACACTCGACCCGAACGACGGCGAACTTTCCCATACGGACTATCAGATTTACTACGGTTCTCCTCTTAACGCAGAGATCAACAGAACGCTCAACGGCTATGCCTATCCTCCGACCGGCACACGCGAGGGATACACGCTCAAGGGCATTTACAGCAGCGCCGCAGGCACAAATAAAATTGAAGATAACGCCAAAGTTTGGAGCAATGCCACCTATCATGCTCAGTGGCAGGCGAACCTGTATACGGTTACATTCCTTGACGCCGACGGAAATACTTATTACGAACAGTCGGTTGAATACGGCAAGAGCGCAACAGCGCCGATAAATCCGCCCAAAAAGGCGTATGACGCGGGTAATCACTATGATTTTACAGGTTGGGATATCGATTTTTCAAATGTAAAAAGCAATCTTACCGTAAAGCCGGAATACACGACCGTACCGCACAACATGATTCACGATTCCAGTAAGGACACCGAGGCAAAGTGCGAGCAGGACGGCAAGGTTTATTATGCTTGCAGCTGCGGATACAGCGAATACAGAGAAGGTCAAAAGGCTCCCGGTCATAACTGGAAAGAAAACGGCAGAGTTTCCGCAACCTGCGAAAATGACGGTTATGTCTCGTATATCTGCGAAACCTGCCATGAAACTAAAAAAGAAGTTCTTTCGGCAACAGGACACAGCTATGTGGAAACCGTTATAACTCCGGCAACCTGCGAGAGTACCGGACTCAAAAAGTATATCTGTTCTGCTAAGGGCTGCGGAAAGACCGACCCGAACAACGGCGGCGATGAGGGTGTTGTTGTTGACGCTCTCGGTCACGATTGGGAAGATTGGGAGGTTGTGACCGAAGCAACCTGCGACAGTGACGGACTCAGAAGGCGCCTTTGCCGCCGTGACAAATGTCAGTATAAGAAAAAGTACGATATAGATGTTATAAATAAGTCCGGCCACAACTGGTCAGAAGAGATTTTTAAAGAGGATTCAACCTGCACGGCGGCAGGCAGAACCTATAAAAAGTGTCTGAATGATAAGTGTATTGCAACGCTGACTGTTGAAACTCTTCCGCTTGCTGATCACACTCTCGGGGAATGGACAACAGAAGTTGAACCGACTTGCGTTCAGAATGGTTCAGAGGTTCAAATTTGCTCAGTCTGCAAAAACGTTATCAAACGTGCCGAGCTTACCGCTACGGGCCACGACTATCAGAACTACAGCAAGGTCTTTGACGCAACCTGCACCGAGCCTGCAAAGGAAACCGGCAGCTGCACCCGTTGCTCGGCAACAGACACAAGATATGTTGAAGGCAGTGAGGCTCTCGGTCACGAGTTTAAAAACTATAAGTCCGACAATAATGCCGGCTGCGAAACCAATGAGACTAAAACCGCAAAGTGCACCCGCTGCACCGTAACCGATACGGTTGAAATTGAAAATTCAGCTCTCGGTCACGAGTTTAAAAATTATAAGTCTGATAATAATGCAACCTGCGAAAGCGACGGAACCAAAACAGCAAAATGCGAACGCTGCAGCAAGACGGATACCGTTGCCGACGTAGGCTCAAAGAAAGCTCACAGCATCAAAGAATACATATATAACGACAACGCAACCTGCACCTCCGACGGCACAAAGACCGGTCGCTGCTCGGCCTGCGGTCATGATATTACCGTAACCGCAGAAGGCACAAAGCTTCCGCACGATTTTGTGGATTATGTGCTGAAAACAGAGGCAACCTGCCTTGAAGATGCAAAAGAGGAGGGAACCTGCTCTGTTTGCGGAGCAAAGGACGTCAGAACTGTTGAGGGCACAAAGGGTCAGCACCGTTTTCCGGATCCGGTAACAGAAGCCGATAAGTATACCTCAAACAATGACTCAACCTGCAAGCAGCACGGAACAAAGAGCGCATACTGCACCGTATGCGGAAAAGCAAAGAAGACCATTGAAGACCCCGATTCAGTGCTGAAACACAGAATCGTTTACTGGATTTCCGACGGCAACGCAACCTGCACCGCCAACGGCACAAAGCACGGAACCTGCGCTTATTGCGGTGAATACAGTGAAAGCTGCGTTGAAGAAGAAGGCTCTGCGCTCGGTCATTGGTTCAGAGATTACAAGTATAATAACGACGCCTCCTGTGAAAAGGACGGAACAAGAACCGCAACCTGCGAACGCGAGGGCTGCGACGCAACTGAAAACGTTACCGCAAAGAACACCGCTCTCGGTCACGACTGGAGCGAATGGGCGTTCGTTGAGGGTCAGGATAAGGTTGACTGCACCACCGGCGGAAAGCAGGAGAGACACTGCCTGCGCACAGGCTGCACAGCAAATGAAGACCGTGACGTTGCCGCTCTCGGTCACACATGGGCTTGGGTAACCGTTAAAGAAGACGGCGAAAATACCGATTGCACAAAGGGCTATTACAAAATCAAAGAGTGCTCGGTCTGCCATGGACAGGACGAAACCTCAAAGGTTGAGGTTGCCGGCGGAGCGCATAACTTTGTTGTTTCAGAGTATGTTGAACCCACCTGCACAACAGCCGGCAAACGCGTTGTTTCCTGCTCGGTCTGCAAAACGGTATACAGCAGCGAAACGCTTGCCGCAACAGGACATATCAACTATTCACTTGACGAAAAGACCGTCAAGGCTCCAACATGCCTTGAAGAGGGCTACACCGGCGACTATGTCTGCGATCTTTGCGGTGAAGTTGCAAAGGCAGGAGAGGCAATTCCGGTGAGCAGCGAGCATGTCTACACAACATATATAACCACAACTCCGGCAACCTGCACGGCGAATGCAATTGAAACTGCAAGGTGCTCGGTTTGCGGAGAATATCCCGTTACCCGTGAGGTTCCTGCTTCGGCTCTGGGTCACACTTTCTCAAATTATGTTCTTGACGGTAATGCAACCTGTACGGGCATTGCAACAAAGACCGCAAAATGTGACCGCTGCGATGCAACCGATACCATAAAGGTATACGGAACCGCTCTCGGTCATGACTGGAGTGAATGGGTAACAACCAAGGAAGCAACCTGCGCCGAAAAAGGCGAGGCGGAAAAGCACTGCAAGCGCGAAAACTGCGGCGTTTCCGTAACAAAAGAGCTGCGCAAGCTCAGCCACACAGAGGGCGATTGGATCACAGACAAGGAACCCACCTGCACAGAAACCGGACACAGATATAAAGAGTGCGTCGGCGGCTGCGGAACCATGCTCACAGAGGAGACGATCAAGGCGAAAGGTCACTCCTATGAAGTGAGCGAAAACACGGCAACATGCATTGACGACGGTTTCCTGACATATAAGTGCACCGTTTGCGGTGATACCAAAAACGGCGGCATTGTTCACGCTCTCGGTCATGAGCGCGGCGAATGGGAAATTATCAAGGCTCCAACCTGCACAAAGGAAGGCAAAAAGCAGGCAAGATGCACCGTTTGCGGAACCATACTTGCAACCGAGGTCATTGAGGTGACGGATCACGTTGACAATGACGGCGACGGCTATTGCGACGAGTGCTCAAAGGACATGGGAGATCCGGATTACAACGGAGACTGCGGCTGCATCTGCCACAAGAAGCATCCGTTCATGAAGTTCCTTTATACGATTCTTCGTTTCTTCTGGAAGATTTTTCATATCAGAAAGACTTGCTACTGCAAGGTGATTCACTATTAAAAGTAAGAGGGCTGCCCGTGTGGGCAGCTCTCTTTTTTCAAAATTTATATTTGACTGCCGGTGCAGCACGGCAGTCGTTTTTATAATCTTATAGTTTTGGTGAGACTTTTTTCGCTTTCCTGCGACTAATAAGTGAAAGGCAAAAGAACCTTTCGGAAAGGAGGCAGCCAATGGATAACGGTGCAAGTAGCTACCGCCGTTTTCTTGCCGGTGACGATGAAGGACCGGCAGAAACAGTCAGAGAGTATAAGGACGGTCTGATTCTTTATTTAAACGGCTACGTCCGCAATTTATACGTTGCCGAAGAATTTACGTAGAACACATTTTTTGTTTCATCGCTGAATGTCTGACCGAAAACGAGGTTATCGGCGTGATCTTCCCTCTGACGAAGTAAACCTCAACGAAAAAAGCAAGGCTGCCCGATTTAAGACAGCCTTGCTTTTGCTCTTGTGTAAATCACAGCTCGAGGAACATGTAGACAAGCTCCTGAAAGCCGTCCGGGCGTTTTTTAAAGCCCCTTGGATTTCTGCCGTATTCTCTGAACCCGGCTTTTTTGTACATCGCAATTGCGCGCTCGTTTTCGGCAACAACGTTCAGTTCAAGCTGAACATAGCCCGCCTTTTTTGCACATTCAATGCAGGCTTTTAAAAGCTCTTTGCCGATTCCGAGTCCCCAAAATTCTTTTGCAACGCTTACGCCGAATTCCGCGCGGTGCCGGAGCTTGAATTTTTCGCCAACCGCTTCAAAGCCCGCTGTTCCCGCAATTTTTCCGTCAACAAAGGCGAGAATTTCAATTTCATTTTCGCTTTCTGTTTTTGCTTTGAGAAATTTGCTTTCGTCCTCAACGCTGAGCGTGCATTCGTCCGGATAGGTAAGAAGAAAATCTGTTTCCGAATGAGTCAGGTTAAAAACATCTGCGCCGTCCTTTCCGTCCGCTTCGTCTCCGTTTCTGAGTACACACTCGCGTCCGTCTTTTAGAGTCACTGTTTTATAGAATTTCAAACGGTTCTCCTCCTTTTGTCAAAACGACTGCAAACGTCCGGAAATAACCGAACGAGTTGCAGCCGCTGTTTTTATAATTCCGTTTTCTTTTGTGTATCAGTTGAAGAAAGCCTTGTGGACGGCGGAAACCGCCTGGTCTGCAAATTCTCTTTTTATGAGAACGGAGACAGTAATTTCACTCGTTGAAATCATGCTGATGTTGATTCCGGCTTCATAAAGTGCGCCGAACATTTTTGCCGCTGCGCCCGAGTGTGTTTGCATTCCGGCTCCGACGATTGAAACCTTGGCGATTGAGTTGTCACAGGTAACAGTTGCGCCCTCCTCAGAGAACATATCTTCAAGAATTTCAACTGCCTGCTTTGAGTTATCTTCGCTGCAGGTGAAAGAAATGTCCTTTGTTCCGTCGCGTCCGATGGACTGAAGAATGACGTCAATGTTGATTTTTTTTGCGGCAAGCTTTGAAAACATTTTGAATGCGTTGCCGGGAACGTCTTTCATGCCGACAACCGAAATTCTTGCAACGTTTGTGTCTTTTGTTACGCCTCTGATGAGCATTTTCTCCATTTTTGCAACCTCCCTGACTATTGTTCCGCTTTCTCTTTCAAGGCTTGAAAGAACTTCAAGTTCAACTCCGTATTTTTTTGCCATCTCAACCGAACGGTTGTTTAGTACCTGCGCGCCCAAAGTTGCAAGCTCAAGCATTTCGTCATAAGTAATATCCTTGAGCTTTTGAGCGTTTTCAACCTTTCTCGGGTCGGCGGTGAAAACGCCGGCTACATCGGTAAAGATTTGGCAGCGGTCTGCGTGCAATGCGGCTGCAATTGCAACGGCAGAGGTGTCTGAGCCGCCGCGGCCGAGCGTTGTCAGATCGTCTGACTTGTTGATGCCCTGAAAGCCGGCAACAATAACAATTTTCTTTTTATCAAGCTCCGAGAGCATACGTTCGGTTTTGATTTTTTCAATCCTTGCCGAACCGTAGGCGCTGTTTGTGTTGAATCCTGCCTGCCAGCCGAGCAGCGAGACCACCGGACAGCCAAGCTTTTGAATCGCCATTGCAAGCAGCGCGATTGAAATCTGCTCGCCTGCTGTCAAAAGCATATCCATTTCTCTTTTTGAAGCCTCGGGATTGATCTCCCGTGCTTTTTCAATGAGGTCGTCCGTTGTGTCGCCTTGAGCAGAGACAACAACGGCAACGTCATTGCCTTGTTTATAGGTTTCCGTAACTATTTTCGCAACATTCATAACCCTTTCGGCGTTAGCAACGGAGGAACCGCCGAATTTCTGTACTATAAGTGCCATTATTAGCCCTCCTTTTTTGAAAAATCAATAATCGGTAACGCGAATCACCGACAAAACTTCAATACCGGAAGAAGAAAGGGCGTCTTTCAGCTTGCCCTCCTCTTTTTCATCGGTAATGAAAGCAAGCTCGCCTTTTTCTGCGTTTTCAATGATCTGCGCGTTTTCAAAGGCTGAAAGCACAGCTTTTTTTGAGCAGAGCTTTGCGCGGACAAAAAGCCTGACGGGCACATTGAGGTAATCTTCAACAAGTCCGCATGCCTCTTTTTTCCAACCAAAGACCTTGCGCTTTTCGCTGTTGTCGCAGCAGTCGATAATGTCGCCGACAACGGCAGAGGCAGTTGCGCTTTTTCCTGCGCCTTTTCCATAGAGAAGAACGTCTCCGGTTTGGTCTCCGCGAACAAGGCAGGCGTTAAAGACATCGTTCACCATGGAGAGCATGCTGCTTTTTTGAACGAGCGCAGGAGAAACCATGATTGAAACCTTTTTGTTCTCAAGTGTTTTTGCCTGAGCGATGAGCTTGATCACATATCCGAAACGGTCGGCAAACTCAACGTCTGAAAGCGCAATTTTTGTGATTCCCTCTGTGTGCACGCATGAGGGCGAGATGTGGCTGCCGAAAGCGAGCGAGGCAAGAATGCATATCTTGCGGCAGGCGTCAATTCCCTCAACGTCCGCGGTGGGGTCTTTTTCTGCATAGCCGAGCTTTTGAGCAAGGGCAAGAGCAGAAGCAAAGTCAGACCTCTCCGTTATCATTTTAGTCATAATGAAGTTTGTTGTTCCGTTGAGTATTCCGGCGAGGGCGCTGATGCGGTTGCCGGCGAGGCAGCGGGTGAGGGGGCGAATGATCGGAATGCCGCCGCCGACGCTCGCTTCAAAAAGGAAGTTGACGTTGTTTTCTTCGGCGAGGGCAAGCAGCTCGCTGCCCTTTTCCGCAACAAGCTCCTTGTTTGAAGAAACAACGTGCTTTTTCTTTTTGAGGCACCTTGAAACAAAGTCAAACGCCGGATTGAGACCGCCCATTGTTTCAACAACAACGTCAATTTCATCGTCGTTTTCAATGTCTTTAAAGTCTTTTGTCATGAGGGCGGAAAACTCGTCGCCGTCAAAATCTCTGATGTCAAGAATCCTTTTCAATTCAAGTTCTGCGCCTGTGTTTTCTTTTATTATTCCGGCATTCTTTTTGAGCAGCGCGGCAACGCCGGAGCCAACAACGCCGTATCCCATAATGGCGATTTTCAAAAAACTCACCCTTTCATCAAAAATAACGGTTACATGATACCACATTTCAACCATGAGGAAAAGCGTTGTTTCAAATTTTCAAAGATTTTGTAAAATCCATTGATTTTTGCGCCGTTTTTGGGGTAATATAATATATATATTTTACAAAGCTTTAAGTTTATTTGAGAAATTTATACATAAAGGAGTGCTTTCCTGTGAGCGAAACCGAAAAACGGCGCAGCGCAATAATCAATGTACTCTATTTTGCAA
This sequence comes from uncultured Eubacteriales bacterium, assembly GCA_934541115.1. Taxonomy (GTDB): domain Bacteria; phylum Bacillota; class Clostridia; order Oscillospirales; family Acutalibacteraceae; genus UBA6857. Next base: position 2,135 of record CAKTDF010000018.1, on the reverse strand, counting down.
TGATTATTGCAATAGGTCTCTTTATCATACGATATGCCCTTGGGGTGTGTCTTCCGTTTGCGATTGCATTTGTTTTTGCGGCGATTCTTCAAAAGCCGAAGAACTTTCTTGTCAAAAAAACTTTTTTAAAAAACGGCGCCGCTTCCGGCGTGTGTGTGATTTTGACAATCGTCATTGTCGTCACGCTCGCCGCACTCATCGGCGTGCGCGCCTTTGAGGAAATACGGGACTTTGTCAAGTACATCATGACAAAGCTGCAAAGCGCAGACGTTGTTGTTGACAACATTGAGGCATGGTTGACTAATCTTATCAATATGCTGCCGGAGTTCATCAAAAATACCGTAAGCGAAAGCGTTGCCGAGTTCTTCACAAGCGTGCGCGAGTACATTGCCGGCGAAAGCAGCAAGCTGACCGAGCAGATAGGCTCCGGACTGAGCAGCAAGTTCAGCCTCTCGTGGATAACCGGACCTCTGAGCGGCGTAATTTCAACCGCAAAGCAATTGCCCTCGGTTTTTGTTGCCGTTTTGATTTCAATCATAGCCTGCTGTTTTATGACGTCGGAGTTTGACGGAATCAAGCTGTTCATCAAAAATCAGTTTCCGGAGCACAGGCGCGCTGATCTTTCAAGGGCAAAGGTTCTTTTGACCTCATCACTCGGAAAAATGGCAAAGGCATATGTTCTTATAATGTTCATTACCTTTGTTGAGGTAGCCGTCGGTCTGACCGTTTTGAAAATTCTCAAGCTTTATCAGTCCTCATATATAGTAATGGTTGCGGCAGGAACGGCGATTGTTGACATTCTTCCGATTTTCGGAACAGGCACCGTTATGATTCCGTGGGCGGCTTATTCGCTCATTACAGGCGATTTCGGGTTCGGAATCGGACTTATAATTATCTATATTGTAATAAGCATTGTTCGCCAGATAATTGAGCCTAAGCTCGTTGCGGGTCAGCTCGGTCTTTCGCCTATAGTTACCGTTATTGCACTGTATCTCGGCTTAAAGGTGTTCGGCGTCCTCGGCATGTTTGTTACGCCGATACTCATAATAATGCTCAAGCTTCTCAACGACGAGGGAATCATTCATCTTTGGAACCCGGTTAAAAAACCGGAGGAGAATGACAAACCCGAACAGACAATGGCAGAAAAGCTTTTTGCACGTTTTAAAAAGATTTCGGCGGCAAAAGGTGAAAAAGAGCCAACTCAAAATGATATAAATGAGAAAAACGAATAACTAAAATTTTCAATTTAACCAAAAAAACGCGCTGAAAGGCATTTTTTGCCCAAAAACAGCGCGTTTTGATTCCTAAAAGTCAGTTTAATAATTTTTAATAAAAAAGTTTGCAAAAAAGTGTAACATTTTAACGTTTTTTACGACTATATATATGCAAGGGTGGTGGTAACATGTGTAACCCGAACTTAAAAACCTTGCTCCGGACAAGCTCACTGAAGCTTCCGCTTGAAAGTGTACATCAAATTCTTACTGATGAGCTTTCAAAACCCTCCGCGGAAATGGATACGGAACTTGTTGATCTTTGCGTTGAAGCAATTGAAAAAGCTGAAAATGAAGAACGGAGCAAAAAGCTTGTTTCGCTGTTCAAAAAGGACAGCGAAAGGCTCCCGGCTGAGGACGTTCGTCAAATCCTTACTGATGAACTTTCAAAAGCCGCAGCGGAAATGGATACAAAGCTTATTGACCTTTGCATTGAGGCGATTGAAAAAGCCGATGTCGGAGAGCAGAGCACAAAACTTGTTTCGCTGCTCAAAAAAGGCAGCGAAAGGCTCCCGGCTGAGGACGTTCATCAAATCCTTACTGATGAACTTTCAAAAACCGCAGCGGAAATGGACACAGAACTTGTTGATCTTTGCGTTGAGGCGATTGAAAAATCCGAAGACGGAGAGCAGAGCAAAAAGCTTGTTTCGCTGTTCAAAAAGGACAGCGAAAGGCTCCCGGCTGAGGACGTTCGTCAAATCCTTACCGATGAACTTTCAAAAGCCGCAGCGGAAATGGACACAAAGCTTGTTGATCTTTGCGTTGAGGCGATTGAAAAAGCCGATGTCGGAGAGCAGAGCAAAAAGCTTGTTTCGCTGTTCAAAAAGGACAGCGAAAGGCTCCCGGCTGAGGACGTTCGTCAAA
>CAKTDF010000017.1 GCA_934541115.1 uncultured Eubacteriales bacterium | reverse complement strand
ACCCGGAGCACAACTTTTTTATCGGTCTTGCATATCTCAAAGGAATTGATGTTGAGGTTGACTATGAAAGAGCGCTGCAGCTCATAACCGGCGCGGCAGAAGCCGAACTTCCGGAAGCGCTTGAAAAGCTTGTTGAAATGTACCGCACAGGCACGGGTGTTGAAAGAGATTACCTTAAGGCTATCTCATGGCAGGAAAAACTGGTCGAAGTCGGAAAAAAGCTGTATGAAAAAGCGCAAACAGAGGAAAACAGCACAGCGCTCTTTTGGGTGATGTGCCATCTTGGCGACTATTGGAAAGAACTCGCAAAGCTTGAAAAAGCCAAAGAAGTATATCTAGAGTGTCTTGATTTTGTACGAGCTGTTGAAGAAAAAGCAAAAACGGCAGAGTCACGCAGAAACTTGATGATAAGCTATGGTAATCTTGGCGATACATGCAAACTTGAAGGTAAACTTGGAGAATCCAAGGAAATGTATCTGCAATGCTTTGAAATCAGCAAAGCCATTGATGAAGAGACAAAGACGATAGAGTCACGCAGAGATTTGTCTATAAGTTGCAATAAACTCGGCTATATATATGAATACGAAGGCAAGCTTGAAGAAGCCAAGGAAATGTATCAGCAAGGCTTTGAAATTAGAAAAGCTCTTGCGGAAGAGACAAAGACGATAGAGTCACGCAGAGATTTGTCTATAAGCTGCGATAGACTCGGTTATATATATGAATCTGAAAGCAAGCTTGAAGAAGCCAAGGAAATGTATCTGCAAAGCTTTGAAATTAGAAAAGCTCTTGCGGAAGAGACAAAAACGGTAGAGTCACGTAGAGATTTATCTATAAGTTACAATAAACTTGGCGATATATACAAAGCTGAGGACAAGCTTAAAGAAGCCAAGGAAATGTATCTGCAATTCTTTGAAATTAGCAAAGCTCTTGCCGAAGAGACAAAGACGATAGAGTCACGCAGAGATTTGTCTGTAAGTTGTAATAACCTCGGCGATATATACAAAGCCGAAGGCAATCTTGAAGAAGCTATGGAAATGTATCTGCAATTCTTTGAAATCAGCAAAGCTCTTGCCAAAGAAACAAAAACGATAGACTCACAAAGAGATTTATCTATAAGCTACAATAAACTTGGCGGTATATATGAAGCCGAAGGTAATCTTGAAAAAGCAAAGGAAATATATCTGCAAAGCTTTGAAATCGATAAAGCTCTTGCGGAAGAGACAAAAACGGTAGAGTCACGAAGAGATTTGTCTATAAGTTGCAATAAGCTCGGCTATATATATGAATACGAAAGCAAGCTTGAAAAAGCCAGGGAAATGTATCTGCAAGGCTTTGAAATCAGCCAAGCTCTTGCTGAAGAAACAAAGACGGTAGAGTCACGCAGAGATTTATCTTTTAGCTGCAATAGACTTGGCGATATATACAAAGCCGAAGGTAAGCTTGAAAAAGCCAAGGAAATGTATTTGCAAAGCTTTGAAATCGATAAAGCCCTTGTCGAAGAGACAAAAACGGTAGAGTCACGCAGAGATTTGTCTATAAGTTATAATAGACTTGGTAATATATACGAATCCGAAGGCAAGCTTGAAGAAGCCAAGGAAATGTATCTGCAAAGCTTTGAAATCGATAAAGCCCTTGCCGAAGAGACAAAAACGGCTCAAAGCTATGATGATTTGGCAATTTCACATTATAGATTGGCACATGTTTCAGAAGAAAAGAGAACACATTTTCAAGCCGCATACGATATTTGGAGCGCTCTTGCAGCTCAATGTCCAAATGTTACAAAATATGCTCAAAGACGTGATATAGTCAAAAGTGAGCTTGACTCGCTCAACTGACCGGGTTATGCCTACCGCCTCCTCCGACATCTGTCGGGGGAGGTTCCTTTCTTGCACTACTGAAAATTCGCATTCTAAAATACGAATTCTAAAATTTATTTTGTGATTTCGGTGTATAATAAGATGTTAAGGCAACGACGCACAAATTGCGGCGCATGCCTTGATTGAGGTTATCCCCGTCATACCGCGCAAAAATTTTTTGACTTGCGTCAGCAAGCTTGCAAAGCTTTTGTACAGTCTGACGAAAAATCTTACTGCGCAATTCGCACACCATGGTTGTGCGGTGTTGACTTAAATATTCATATAAGGAGAACGCTGATGTTTGTAGATAAGGCGAAAATCAAAATCAAGGCGGGTGACGGCGGCAACGGAGCGGTGGCTTTTCACCGCGAAAAATACATTGCCTCCGGCGGTCCGGACGGCGGCGACGGGGGTCGCGGCGGAGACATAGTTTTTGTTGTTGACACCAACGTTTCCACTCTTGCCGATTTTAAGTATAAAAGAAAGTACAAAGCCAAAAACGGCGGCGACGGCTCCGGTTCAAGAAAAAACGGCCGCCGCGGAGAGGACCTCGTTATACGCGTTCCGCAGGGCACGGTTATCCGCGAGGCGGAGAGCGGCGCAGTTATGTGCGATATGTCTGACGGAGAGCCGTTTGTTGCCGCAAAGGGCGGCAAGGGCGGCTGGGGCAACTGTCACTTTGCAACGCCCACAAGGCAGACTCCGCGTTTTGCAAAAAGCGGCGCACCCGGAGAGGAATGGGAGGTCACGCTCGAGCTTAAGCTCCTTGCGGACGTTGGCTTGCTCGGTTTTCCGAATGTTGGCAAATCAAGTTTTATTTCGGTAGTCAGCGAGGCAAAACCCGTTATTGCCGATTATCATTTTACAACGCTCACTCCGGTTCTCGGCGTGGTTTCAATGGGCGAAGGCTCCTCGTTTGTTATTGCGGATATCCCCGGTCTCATCGAGGGGGCAAGCGAGGGCGTGGGGCTCGGTCATGAGTTTTTGCGCCACGTTGAACGCTGCCGCATGCTTATACACATTGTTGACGTTTCCGGCAGTGAGGGCAGAGACCCGGTTGAGGACTTCAATAAAATCAATCTTGAGCTTGAACGCTTCAATGCAGAGCTTGCCGATTGTCCGCAAATCGTCGTCGGCAACAAAATTGACCTTGCAACGGAGGAGCAAAGGCAGAGCTTTAAAGAATATATCGAAAATCTCGGCTATCGGTATTTTGAAATGTGCGCACCGATTCTTGAGGGTACAAAAGAGGTAATTAACGCGGCTGCGGCAATGCTTGCCACTCTCCCGGCGGTCAAGCACTTTGAAAGCGAAGAGATTCCCCTTGAGGTAGTGATGAAAAAGAAGAACACCGGCTTTACGATTGACGTTGAGGACGGTGTATATATCATTGAGGCGCCGTGGCTCATTCCGATTATTGCGCACACAAATATGGACGACTATGAATCGCTCCAGTATCTTCAAAGGGTACTCATTTCAAGCGGCATTATTGACGCTCTGCGCGAAAAGGGCATTGAAGAGGGCGATACGGTCAGTATCTATGACATTGAATTTGAATTTGTGAACTGAGCAGGGGCTGCCGGAGGTTTTTATGATGAGATTTTATGACAAGGACTGCAACCCGGAACAGCTCAGCCCTTTGACGCTCGCTTTTATCGGCGACAGCGTGTTTGACCTTTTTGTGCGCGAAAGGCTCATTTGCTTTGCAAACAGACCGGTGAATGCTCTGCACTCGCTCGCCGTTACGCAGGTCAAGGCGTCCGCCCAGGCGGCTGCCGCAAAGAAAATTGCCGGTGTGCTTTCGGAAAAAGAGCTTTCTGTTTTTAAGCGCGGAAGAAATGCGCATACTAACCACAAAGCAAAAAATGCAACAGAAAGCGATTACCATTATGCGACCGGTCTTGAGGCTCTTTTCGGATATCTTTATCTTTCCGGAAAGCTTGAAAGGCTGCGTGAGCTTTTTGACCTCATAGAGGAGCAGTGACCGCTTTCGTTTTTGAAAACGGGGTGTTCCTTTTGAAACTCAGACGTATTCTTTCCGATTCTGCTCTCATTCTCGGCGGCGCGGCGCTCTTCAGCGTGGGAGTTAATATGTTCGCCGTTCCTAACGGAATTGTTCAGGGCGGACTGACCGGCGTTTCAACCATGCTTAATCACATTTTTCCGGTCATACCGATAGGACTTTCGATTTTTGCTTTGAATATTCCGCTGTTTGTCATCTCGTTTTTGAGACTCGGAAAAACATTTGTTTTCAAAACGCTCGGAGCAACGGCGGTTTTTTCGGGCTTTATCGATGCCGGCGCGGCTCTGATTGCGCCTTACCGCGGAGACGTGCTGCTTGCGTCGCTTTTTTGCGGCGTGCTTTCCGGCGCGGGACTCGGCGCGGTGCTTCTTGCCGGGGCAACCACGGGCGGAACCGAAACTGCTGCGATGCTTGTTCGGCAAAAAAAGCCGTTTGCCTCTGTGGGCAGCATAATGCTCGCTTTTGACCTTGTTGTAATAACGCTTTCATGGGCTGTTTTCGGAAAGCTCGAAAGTGTTATGTATGCCGCGGTCACACTTTTTGTTTCTTCAAAAATGATAGACCTTGTGCTTTACGGCGCGGGACACAGCAAGCTGATTTTCATAGTTACCGAAAAAGGAGCGCAGCTGACGAAAAAAATTACCGAGGTTTTAAAAAGGGGAGTTACGGCGGTGCCCGTTACAGGCGGCTATACCGGAGCAAAAAAGACCCTTCTTTTTTGCGTTGTGCGCGCAAGCGAGGCTGTTTCTCTCAGCAGAATGACAAAGGAAACCGACCCCGACGCCTTTACGGTTATTACAGAGGCGGGAGAAGTGCTCGGGCGCGGTTTCACATAACAAGACACAAACCAAATCACATATACAGACTGAAAGGCAGATGCAAAATGAATTTTATAACCTATAAGAACGGAACTACCGAGGGCTATTGCGTTGTCAAAACGGCAGACGTAAAGGTCAATGTCAAGGGCGTTCCTTATTGCGACCTCACGCTGAGCGATAAAAGCGGCGAGGTCAACGCAAAAATCTGGGACTACAAAAGCGATCTCCACGGCGAATATGAGGCGGGCGATTTTGTCAAGGTCAGAGGTACGCTCTCAAAGTACAACGGAGTCGATCAGTTCAGAATTGACCGCATAAGGCATGTCAGGGAGGAGGACGGCGTTGACATTTCGGATTTCGTTCCCTCCTCGGAATACCCGGGTCAGGATATGCTGAAAGAGATCTATACATATATTGACAGAATCGGTGATGAGGAGCTGAAGACCCTTACGGCGGCGATCATCAAGGACAACGAAGCAAAGCTGCTCTTTTGGCCGGCGGCGTTCAAGCTTCATCATGCAATCAGAGGCGGTTTGCTTTATCACACACTTTCAGTTTTGAGGCTGGCAGACGCGGTTGTAAAGATCTATCCGTCGGTTGACCGCGATCTGCTGTTTTCCGGTGCAATTTTGCATGATATCTGTAAAATTGACGAGTTTGATGTCAACAATATAGGGATGGTTAAGAATTACTCTGTCAAAGGCGAGCTCCTCGGTCACCTTGTTATGGGTGCGATGGAGATTGCGCAAAAGGCAAAGGAACTCAAAATCAGTGAGGAAAAAGCCCTGCTGCTTGAACACATGGTGGTTTCTCACCACGGCGATCCCGAGTTTGGCGCCGCCGTCAGACCCATGACTCTTGAAGCGGAGATACTCAATCAGCTTGATACGCTCGACGCCACCGTTTATGAGATATCGGCAGCGGTCTCGGCAGTTGACTACGGAGAATTTACACAAAGGCAGTGGGCTCTTGACAACAGAAAGCTCTTTAATCACGGCAGAAAACCTGTTGCACCAAAAGCAAATTTGCTGTAATTTTATCATATTGACACTACAGACATGCCAAAATGAAAAGAAAATTGTGTCAATGGGCAGAAATTGATGAAATACTGTTGCTTTTTTTTGAAAAAAATGAGATAATAACCATGCATATGTCTACCTTTCCGGTTCGGAGGAAAATTATGAGAGTAATTACGGGCACCGCCCGAGGACGGCGGCTTGTTACTTTGGAGGGTACAGATACCCGTCCGACAACGGACAGAGTTAAGGAAGCCCTCTTCAGTATCATTCAGTTTGAAATTGAAGGCAGGAGGGTTCTTGACCTTTTTGCCGGTTCCGGTCAGCTCGGAATTGAGGCGCTCTCGCGCGGCGCAAAGTCTGCCGTTTTTGTTGACGGTTCAAAAAAAGCCGCCGAGGTTGTTAAAAAGAACCTTGAAAGCACCGGATTTTCAAAGTCGGCGTCGGTAATTTGCGGCGACGCTCTTGCTTTTCTCAAATCGAGGAGTGAAAAATTTGACATTGCTTTTCTTGATCCTCCGTATTCGACCGGTCTTCTCCAAAAGGCGCTTGAAGCAGTGCCGCGCGTCATGAGCGAAAGCGGAGTGATAATCTGCGAGGCTCCCGACACAGAGCAGGTTCCGGAGAACGCAGGCATTTTTACGCTGCAAAAAAAATACAGATACGGCAAAGTCAGCCTTTCGGTTTACAGAGCGGCGGAAAGTGAGGCGGACGTATGAGTAAAACGGCAATCTGTCCCGGTTCGTTTGACCCGGTGACGGACGGACATCTTGATGTTATCCGCCGCAGCGCAAGGTTGTTTGACAGGGTGATCGTTGTTGTCATGTCAAACTACCGCAAGCAGAACACCTCGTCCTTCACGGTTGAGGAAAGAATGGATCTTTTGCGCCGCTGCACAAAAGATCTCGATAACGTTGAGGTTGACTGCGACTTCGGTCTGCTTGCAGAATATGCACGCAGAAAGAACGCTGACGTAATTGTCAAGGGGCTGCGGGCTGTTTCTGATTTTGAAGACGAGTTTCAGCAGGCTTTGACCAACAAAAAACTCAACGGAAACGTGGAAACGGTTTTCATGGCTGCCGGAGCGGAAAATATGTTCCTCTCCTCCAGCATGATAAAACAGGTCTGCCGTCTCGGAGGCGACGTTACACCGTTTTTGCCTCAGGAAGTCAGTGCGGATATAATCAATCGCCTGCGCGGCGATGTTGATATATAGGTAATATTTTACCCACGGAAAAATAAAGATTATTTCTTTTTAGAGAAAGGATTGTTATTATGTCAAACTTCTATGACCTTGAAACAGACCTCGATGTTGAGGACGTTGACCACGAGGAAGACGAAAACTTTGAGGATATTTCCGAATTTGCACCCTATGATGAAGAAGACGCCGAGACCAGATGGGGTTCTCTTGATTTTGAGGATCTTGTGAGTGAGCTTGAAAACTATGTTGCAACCTCTAAAAAGTTCTTTTTCTCAAAGAAAAAGAGAATTGTCAACGGCGAGGAGATCACTCACCTCGTTCAGTATATCCGTCAGAAGCTTCCCGGTGAAATTTCTGAGGCAAAGAGCATCATCTCCAACCGCGACAGCATCATAAGCAACGCTCACCGCGAGGAGAGCGGAATTGTTGCCTCCGCCAAGGAGTACTACAAAACCACAACTCAGAAAGCCAACGACGACGCAGAAAAGATCGTTTCGCGCGCTCAGGCTCAGGCAGAAGAAATGGTAGCAAGCCATTCCATCACTCAGGCGGCAAGAGTGCGCGCAGAAGAGATCAAGGAAAACTGCCAGAAAGAAATGAATGCTTTCATTGCAAAAACAAACGCAGACTGCGAAGCTCACAAAAAAGCTGCAAGAGAATGGGCTGCCGGCACAACCCAAGGCTCATACAACTTTATCTGCGAGGCTCTCAGCCAGTATCAGGCTGTTGCAATGAACAACCTCAATCAGATTACCGAGGTTTACAAAAAGTTCCAGACCGGCTATGAGGAGCAAATGAAAGCTCTTCAGGCAGACAAGTCTGTCAGCCCCGAGGGCGAATAAGCCATGAATATAAAAAAAGCGCTCTGCCTTTTTGCGGTTCTGCTTTTGCTCGTTTCGCTTTGTGCCTGCGGCAAAAAAGCGGACACCTCAAAATGGCAGGCTAACGAGACCTTTTCAAGCGTACCCGTCTATGAGTATGCGGACACCGGCTATGCCGAGTTTTCAACCGCGATGAACGTTAAGGTTGAAAAAACGGATTATGATGATTTTGCGGCATATGTTTCAGAGCTCAAAAAAGCGGGCTTTGAATATTTGCCGAACGGCAGCGCACCGGAGAATTATGCTCTTTCGGGCGGTTCGGCTTCATGGCGCGGAACGAACGGAAAGGTTTGGCTTCAGTTAATTTTTAACGAAGAAGGCACGTCCGGATATGAAATGTTCGGTTGCTGTCTTCAGATTTACGGCTATAACAGCGCAAGCTTTCTTGTTCCGGAAAGCGAAAAGGACAAAAAGAACAGCAAAGACAAAGAGACCGGAAAAGACAGCGGTTCGGGAAACGTTGCGACCCGGGACGAAACAAAAAGCGAATAAATTTCAGTTAGTTAGGATTGGTGACTATGTCAGGACATTCAAAATGGAGCACTATTAAGCGCAAAAAGGAAAAAACCGATAACGCGCGTGCAAAGGTGTTCACAAAAATCGGCAGAGAAATTGCGATAGCAGTCCGCGAGGGCGGTCCGGACCCCGCAAACAACTCAAAGCTCAAGGATATCATTGCAAAGGCAAAGGCGAACAATGTTCCCAACGACAACATTGATCGTATAATTAAAAAAGCCTCCGGCGACGGAAACGGCGCGAGCTATGAGAACATTGTGTATGAGGGCTACGGTCCCTCCGGAATTGCCGTTATTGTTGAAACTCTTACGGATAACCGCAACCGTACTGCAGGAGAGATGCGCCATTACTTTGATAAAAACAAGGGTAACATGGGTCAAAGCGGCTGCGTTTCTTTCATGTTTACCCGCTGCGGCGAGATCGTTATTGAAGCAGAAGATGTTGACGAAGAAAAGCTCATGGAGGACGCTCTTGAGGCAGGTGCTTCCGACTTCATCACCGATGAGGACGTTTTCATTGTTCGCACGGAGCCGAACGATCTTTCCGGTGTTCGCGATGATCTTTCGGATAAAGGTTACAAATTCGTTTCTGCCGAGATTGCATACGTTCCTTCGACATATGTCAAGCTGACTGATGAGGAGGACATCAAAATGATGGGCAGACTCCTTGATATGCTTGAAGAAAACGATGACGTCCAAGGTGTTTGGCATAACCTTGAAAATGAAGAGGACTTGCCGTAAAAGCACAGATATCAGAAAACCTCGGTTAATTGAGCAAACACCGGAAGGAAAATTTGAGTCGTTTGCATAAGATATCTTAGATAATACTGCTGTATTGGCAAGATGGCTTGTGTATACGGCGAAAGATGTGCCGCAAGGATTTTTGCTTATCGATTGATCAATGTTTCTTTAATAAAGCTGCCGAAAAAACGGCAGCTTTTCTGTTAGCGGTTGAGTCTTTATTTTTGACGATTTAAAAGGAAAGGATATAGGCAAAATAAACTTGGCAACATATTATGGATAGTGTTTACCGGAGTCCCTATGGCGATTGACTGCTTTGTTTTCGGATTGATTCTTTGCTGCACAATTATCGGCGTTCCGTTCGAAAAGCAGCACTTCAAAATCGCAAGGCTTGCCCTTGCACCGTTTGGCATAAAAGTAAAATAAAAACGCAGAAGAAAAAGCAAAACCAAGATCACCTGCCGATGGGGGAGGATCACGGTTTCGCTTTTTGTTCAATTTGACTTATTGCTTCTTTTCAAATTCGACAGCAACATCTTCAAGCAGCTTGCGGATAGGCAAATGCTGCGGACAGACCTTTTCGCATTTTCCGCACTTGATGCAATCTGAGGCTTTTCTGCCCTTGCTTGTGTGAACAAAGTTATAATAATGATCGGCGTTCCAGTCGTTATAAATCTTCTTGGTGTTCATCGTGGCAAACAAATTCGGAATTGAAATGTGCTTTGGGCAGCCGTCTGTGCAGTACCGGCAGGCAGTGCAGGGGATAAGATGCTTACTCTTGATAATTTTCTGAACCTTTTCAACAGCGGCAAGCTCCGTTTCATTAAGCGGCTGAAAGTCTTTCATAAAGGAAATGTTATCTTCCATCTGCTCTATGCTGCTCATGCCCGAAAGCACGGTCATTATGCCGGGGAAGCCAGCAGCAAAACGCAGAGCATAGCTCGCGGCGCTTTGGCCGTGAAGACTGTCCAGAACAGCTTGGGCGTCTTCGGAAAGATTAACAAGATTGCCGCCTTTTACCGGTTCCATAACGATGACCGGTTTGTCAAACTTGCGGCAGACCTCATAGCACTTGCGTGCCTGCACCGCAGGGTCGTTATAATCGGCGTAGTTGAATTGAATCTGAACGACTTCGATCTCCGGGTACTCGGTCAGAATTTGTTCAAGAAAATCCGCTCTGTCATGGAATGAAATGCCGACATGGCGAATCTTGCCCTCTTTTTTGAGCTCAAAGGCTGTTTCATAAGCGTGACATTTTTTGTAGTGAGGATAGTTTCCCTCGCCTTGAGCATGCATGAGATAAAAATCAAAATAATCCACTCCGCAGGCGGTGAGCTGGCTTTCAAAAAACGGGCGGATATCCGACTCGGATTTGAAGTAGTTAGCCGTCAGCTTGTCTGTCAGAACGTAGCTGTCGCGAGGATACCTGCTCGTCAGACATTCTTTGATTGCAAGTTCACTTTTTTCCTGGATATAGCCGTGAGCGGTATCAAAATAATTGAATCCGGCGGTTAAAAAGGAATCGACCATGCGATTTGTCTGTGGAATGTCAACCTCATTGCCGTTCATCGGCAGACGCATAAAGCCAAAGCCGAAGTTCTTTTTGATTCTGTCCATATTGAATAACGCTCCTTCCGTTTTTGACAAGCGGCGGCATACGGTGCTTTTTGCGCCGATGCCGCCGAAGCTTTGTTCTGTAGCGGTTATTTGAGACTTCCTGCACCGCCCATAAGAGCCGTCATTTCCTCAATGCGTTCAATAGGAAACGGTGGAGAGGCGAGCGGGCGCATAGCAATGCTCATCAGCTTCATCGGATTGTCGTCAGCTGCAACGCGGTTTGAAGAAAGTTTTCCGCAACGGCGGCAGCGGTGAACAATTGCCCACTCGCCCTTTCCTCTGACCCAAACGGCAACCGGTTCCATGATTCCTCCGCAATTTGCTTCTCTGTCTCCGGGCTCGTTGTCAACGTGGAGACTCGAAAGGCAGTTTGGGCAGTGGTTGCGGTGATTGCTGCCGGCGTTTTCCGGTGTAACGAGCCTTCCGCAGACCTTGCAGGTGAAAACATCGTTACAAGCGTGAGTTTTGTAATAACCTTTTTCAAATTGTTTTCGTTTGTTTTCGCGATTCATGTTGATCCTCCGGAAAAATATCGCATTTCGGGAGGAACGGCGGGTAATGTTATTTGCCGACCTCCCGGTCAGCGCACACTATCCGTTGTAATAATTGAATTTCTCAAAAAAATCTCCTTTTAATTTTGTTTTGTTCCAAGGCAACTCATGTTGCCAAAATTATACTACACCACAACGGCGCAGCTGTCAATGTCATAATAGCGGAAGTTTTCGAGAACAGTTTTGTCAATTTTTTCTCCGCAAACAACGAGCGGTATTGCAGGCGGGCAGCTTATGGCTGCCTGTGCGCAAATTCTGCCGAGACATTCGTCTGCCGGAAGAACCGTGCTGTTTTTAAAAATTGCTTCGCGCGGCGTCATTATTTTCTCAGGCTCCGGAATGGGGGGGGCAGAAAAAGAAATAGGTGTTCTCCTTTGAACAGATAATAGCGATTCTTCAAGTTTTTTGAGCTCTTTCACGCTGTTATACGGCGAAAGCATCAGCACCGTAAAATCGGGGTCATAAAATTCCGGATATATTCCGTCCATTTCTAATTTTGAGGCAAGCTCTTTACCGGTATAGCCAAAAGATTTCGGAAGAAGGGTGAGTTTAAGCGGTTCACTGCCGCATATTTCAAAGCCGTTGGAACAAAGCTCTGCTTTGAGCTTTTCTGTCTTCGGTATAAAAGAGCAAAGCTTTTCTTTGAAATCTTCAAGCAGGGCGTTTGCATTGTCAAGCGACTGCAAAATGAGATATGACGGACTGCTCGAGCCGAAAAGAGAGAGCGATGACCGTGCCCTTTCAAAGAATATATCCGGCGCGTCTTTTCCGATATGCAGATATGCTCCGCCGGTAAGAACAGGGAGCGTTTTGTGAGCCGAATCGCAGCAAAGGTCAGCGCCCGAGTCAATAGGGTGGAGGGAGCAAGGCATAAATTTGAGGTACGCTCCGTGGGCATTGTCAACTATGAGCAAAACGTTGTTTTTTTTGCATATGTTTGAAATGCCCTTTATGTCTTGAATGTTCCCGAGGTAGTCCGGACTTGTGAGGTATACGGCGGTGAAGCTGCTCTTTTTGAGTGCAGCGTTCACATTTTCTGCCGAAACGGGGCAGGAGTGATATGAACTTTTATTTTCGGGAAAAAGCCATTTTATTTCAATACCCAGCAATGCGCAGGCATTGACAAAGGACTTGTGCGCGTTCCTTGCGGCAAGAATGCGAGGAACTTCTCCCTTTGAAAAGGCATAAAGTGCGGCAAGGTGGAGCATTGCCTGAATGCAGAGCGTTGAGCCGCCCGCGGAGTAAAACGTTTTTGAAGAGAAAAGGTCACTCGCGTTTTCCTCGCTTTCTCTGATTATGCCATCGGCGAAGAACAGCTCGTCGGCTCCGTCAATTTCGGTTATATCATACTTTTCAAAGCCGAGAAAGGATTTTCCTTTGTGACCGGGCATATGGAGCCTTGCAGGACCTTTTTCGGCATATTCTTCTACAAAACCGCAAATCGGCGTTTTCATTCTTCGTCACCGAATTCGCGAGCGACTGCGAGCGCAATTGCGCATTCCATACGCTTTTTGAAAAGGTCGCAGCCATACTTGTATACGCCCTTGACAGAGCCTGTTGAGTGGTACGCATTTGCGGCGCAGCCGCCCGAGCAATAGAGCTTTGCCCAGCAGGAGCGGCATTCTTCTCTGGCGTAAACATTGCAGCAAGCAAACTCATTTTGTATTTCTGTGTTGACAACGCCGTTCCAAATGTCTCCGAGCTTGAATTTATCTTCGCCGACGAACTGATGACACGGATAAAGATCGCCCCACGGAGTGACTGCCATATATTCTGTTCCCGAACCGCAGCCGGATATGCGTTTATAGATACACGGACCGCCTTTAAGATCGAGCATATAGTGATAGAATGTGAAAGGCTTTCCTTTTTTGTCGCGTTCAAGCATGAGCTTTGCAAGATCTTCATACTGCTTCATAACAATGGGTTTGTCTTCCTCGGTGAGAGCTGACGGATCGTCGGCTGCGGCAACGACCGGCTCCATTGAAAGCTCGGAAAAGCCAAGGTCGAGCATGGTTTTGATATCCTCAAGAAAATCGGGGTTTGCGTGCGTAAAGGTTCCGCGCATGTAGTAGTTCTTTCCCCCGCGGGCTTTGACGAATTTTTGGAACTTGGGAACAATTTTTTCCCAACTGCCGTTTCCGGCGTAATCAACGCGGTAGCGGTCGTGAACCTCTTTTCTGCCGTCGAGCGAAAGAACAACATTGCTCATATCTTTGTCTGCAAAGTCTATAACGTCATCGTCAATAAGGACGCCGTTGGTTGTGAGAGTAAAGCGGAAGTTTTTGCCCTTTTCTTTTTCAATGCTTCTTGCGTACTCAACAAGCCTTTTGACAACGTCAAAATTCATGAGAGGTTCGCCGCCAAAAAAATCGACTTCAAGATTTCGGCGCGTTCCGGAATTTTCCACAAGAAAATCGAGCGCTCTTTTTCCGACCTCAAAGCTCATGAGGGCGCGGTCACCATGATACTTACCCTGTGACGCAAAGCAATATGAACAATTGAGATTGCAGGTATGAGCAATATGCAGACAAAGCGCTTTGATAACGCCGGAGGTTCGCGCTTTAAGCTCACCTGCCATCGGTTCAAAGCAATCTTTTGTAAACAGCTTTCCGGCGTTTTTGAGTTCGAGCACCTGGTCGTAGCATTCGTCAATATCCTCTTTTGTGACATCTGCATTGTTCTTATATTTTTCTGCAATCGAGCTGAGAACAAAGCTGCGGTCGTGTTCTTCAAAAATGGCGATTATGTCATAAGCAACGTCATCAACAACATGAACCGAGCCGGAGCAGACATCAAGCACAACGTTATAGCCGAGCAGTTTATACTGATGAATCATGAATTTTCACAATACCTTTCTAATACATGAACGACGGTCAACTCATACTCAAAACAGACTGTATGGTGCCGCCGCGTTACACTGTGCGATTATTATTTACTGATATAAAAGCAAAAGCTATAAGTCACGCTAAGCCCAACTTAAACCGCTGCCCGTGAATTATAGCTTTCCTCTTAAAATTTACTTTAGGTCTGCGCAAGTGCGGCAGTCCCTATTATTTGCTCTCTTTGTTTTCGCAAGCCTGGTTAGCAATACCGCAGCTGGTTTTGCAGGCTGACTGGCAGGAAGTCTGGCATTCGCCGCAGCCGCCGTTCTTGGCGCTTTCGCAAAGATTGCGGGTTTCAACAGTCTTAATGTGTTTCATTTTCCTTTACCTCCAAGTAAATTGTCCTACAATAGTATATCACAGGTAAAAACCGCTGTCAACAGTCTTTAGAAAAACGCTGATAAATCAAGAATGTAAACACCGACGGAAAGTATTTTAGTCAACGTTGCATAAGAAATTGCAGACAATACCGTGTGCCGAAAAAAATTTTTTCAGGCGCATTGAGTTCGACTCTCATCAGCTTAACCTATCATCTGACCTCATACTGAATCTCCGGATCGCCGAGCACAAGCAGCCGCTTAACCAAAACATAGCTGAGCATTTCAAGCCTTTGAGCGTCAATCGGCTCATCGCTTCGCAGCCAATCACCTATCATTCCGTAAAAGCCGTTGGAAATGAAGGAATAAAACAGGTCGTAATTCGCGCGGTAATCGGTTTTGTGGTACGCCTTATAATATTCAAAATTGAAATCGCTGAACAGTTTTCCGAGACGCGGAACAAATGTCGGCGAAAAGGCGGAATCAAGCAGCATGAGCGAAACGTCCTTGTTGCGCGCAAAAAGGACGACCATTTTTTTTATTGTTGCAAGAACATTTTTCGGGAACCCCGTTTCTCTGAACTCGTCAATATATCCCTCGACCTCACCGATCATTCGGTTTTCAATTTCTTCAATCAAATCAAAAATGTCTTTATAGTGGAAATAAAAAGCGTTGCGGCTCAACTGAGCCTCGTGACAAATCTCCTTTACGGTAATCTTGTTAAGAGGCTTTTCTCTTGCAAGCCGGGCAATGGCGTCCTCAAACGCCTTTTTTGTTTTTTTCACACAGCTATATCTTTTTGGCTCCTCCATTTTTTCCACCTCATTAAAAATTTTAAAATTCAGGAACTAAAGGTACAAACCGAAACAGAATGTAACAATTGTTCCACCACGTTTTGAATTGTAAATTGACACTGTTCCTGAGTGTGATATAATCAACAGCGAAAAGTTGATATGATTACACTCTATCACAATTTTTACACCGTGTCAAACAAAAGATATTAAAGGAGGAGACACACGATATGGCAAGTTACAGCGAATATAAGGTTCCCGACAAACACTATCTGCATATGCCGAAGGAGGAATCCTGCTATGAATACCTTAAAATGTGTTATGGCAGAATCTCTAAGGATATCGGAGACGATTACACCGCCTTCGTCACCCCGATTGCAGACCAGCTCGCCGAAACGGGGATGAAAAAGCTCCTTTCGGACATTGAAAAGCTTTCGGCTTATTTGGCTCATCAAGGGCTTAAAAAAGGCGACGTTGCCGCCGTTTTTATTCCCACCTGCGGCCACGCGCTGACAATTTTTTACGCCCTCAACAAGCTCGGCGTCATTGCAAACTTTGTCCATCCCCTTCTTCCGCCGGACGCTCTTCAGGGAATCATGGAACACACAAAGTCAAAAATGCTGTTTGTTCTTGACGTGATGTGCGCTCCGTTTGCTTCGGTAATGGAAAAGTATCCGACCGTTGTCTGCTCGCTTTCCGATTATTGCAGCGGCACGGCTCTCCAGTATGCGCTTTACAACGAAAAGCAGAACGCTCATGTTCCGGATCTTCAGACCGTTACCCGCTTCAAGGACGCGCTGAGCAACGATTATCCTGTTCCTGAAACGCTCATAAACATCGGCAAGGACGACGCTGTTTATATGCACGGCGGCGGAACCACCGGAAAGAGCAAGACCATCATTCTTTCCTCCTTCGCCTTCAACAACCTTTCATATGACTACTTCCTCATTGACGAAACGCATAACTATGAAGAGGACTATGCAATCTGCACCCTGCCGTGCTTCCACGCTTTCGGTCTCGGCGGCGCAATGATTTACACCGTCTGCAACGCATACAGACCCGTTCTCATCACAAAGTTCGACCCCGTTCAGGTCAATGAGATCATCAGAAAAATCAAGGTAACTGAGGTTCTCGGCGTTCCCAAGATGTATCAGAACCTTGCGGCTCAGCCGAATTTTGAAAACGAGGGACTGAAAAACATTGCCTACGCCTTTGCCGGCGGAGACCTTGTCAGCCTTGAGTTCGTTGAAAAATTCAATGAAACGCTCAAAAAGCACGGAGCCACCGGCCGCCTCGGCAGAGGTTACGGTCTCACCGAAATGTGCGCCGGCTGCACCTCAAACAGCGCTCGCTTCTACAAGGAAAGCACCTGCGGCTATCCTCTCCCCGGCGTTGACGTTGAAATTTGGGACGATGACTGCAACAAGCTGCCGCAGGGCACAGTCGGCGAAGTTGTCACCTCCGGCCCGATTATGATGAACCGCTATCTTCCGGACGAGGACGTCACCGAAACCGGAATTTATACCGACGAAAACGGAAAGAACTGGATCCGCACCGGAGACATGGGCTACCTCGATGAAGACGGCCACCTCGTCTTTTCCGGAAGGAAGAAGAGAATCATCATCATCGCCGGCTACAACATCTATCCGGCCACGATTGAAGAAAAGGTTTCGCGTCTTGATTACATCAAAGAAGTCTGCGCCGTTCAGGGCTATGACGACAAAACAGGAAAGCCGCTCGTCAAGCTTTGCGTCTCTCTCACAGACCCGAACGCAGACAAGGAAAAGGTCATTGAAGACCTCGAAGCCTTTTGCAAAAGGAAGATTGAAGGCTATGCCTGCCCGAGAAAGTTCCAAATTCTTGACCTTCTTCCGCGTACAAAAATGGAAAAGATCGATTTCCTCAAGCTCTGCGACAAGGTTCCCGTTTAATTTCTACATAAAAAATATCCGCAAGACCATGGTCTTGCGGATATTTTTTTTCTTTTTATACGCCTGAATATGCATTAAATCCGCCGTCAACGGCAATCGTTGTTCCGGTGATGAAGCCTGAATATGCCTCATCACAGAGGAAAAGCAGCGCGCCCTCCAGTTCCTCCGGCTCTCCAAAGCGTTTCATCGGCGTTGCAGCAAGGATTTTGCCTGTTCTCGCCGTTGGCGAACCGTCCTCGTTCCAAAGCAGCGCCTTGTTCTGATTGGTTGAGAAAAAGCCCGGAGCAATCGCATTGACGCGTATTCCCACATCGGCAAAATGAACCGCCATGAACTGAGTAAAGTTCTGAACGGCAGCCTTTGCAGCCGAATATGCCGGAATCTTGGTCAGCGGACGGTATGCGTTCATTGAAGTAATCATAACAATGCAGGTATTCTCCTTTTTTGCCATATCCGGAGCAAAGACCTGAGTCGGAATAAGCGTTCCGAGAAAGTTGAGATTAAAAACAAAGGAGATTCCCTCCGGGTCAAGGTCAAAGAATGTTTTAACATCGGGGTCATTTTGAACGAGGTCATTTTTTTCAAGAGTTTCCTTTGTAGTGGTGCCTTTTGGATTGTTTCCGCCGGCGCCGTTGAGCAAAATGTCACATGTTCCAAAGCGTTCAAGCACAGCATCACGCGCCTTCTGCATGCTCTCCTTGCTGAGCACATTGCAGGCAAAAGCAGCCGCATCTCCTCCCTCGGCAATTATTTCATCGGCAACCTTTTGTGCCGCCTCACCGTTGATGTCAAGAACAGCAACCCTTGCACCCTGCCTTGCAAGTGCCTTTGCAAAATCAGAGCAAAGCACTCCGCCTCCGCCGGTGACAACTGCAACCCTGTTTTTGAGATTTTCATGAACAAACATATATATCATCCTTTGCATTATGATTTTCTATTTTTAATTATTAAAATAACGACAACTGTAAAAAATAAAATTTCTGCCACAATATCGCCCTCTTAGCTGTAATTCTTTATTGCCTGCAAAACCTTGTTCGCCGCCGGAATTGCATCGTTATATCCGATTCCGCCGTTTTCAAGGCAAACAACTATCGCATAAGGAAAGCTTGAGTCTTGAGAAAAACCGACGAACCATGCATGGCTCTTTTTTCCCTCAACCTCGGCAGAGCCTGTTTTTCCGCACATTTTGAGCCCCGGGAACTGCCAGTCCCCGTAATAATTCTCAACATTTGAACGCAGCATCTTTTTGACTTTTTTTGCAATACTTTCGTCAAGCTTCATATTTTTGTCAACTGAAGTTTTCTTTTCCAAAACAGAGGTTTGTGTAGACACCGTGTTAGGAATAACAGCCTGACCGTTATTTGCGATCGCGCCCATGAGCATAAGCATACGGCAGGGATTCATGAGCGTTGTGTATTGCCCTATGCCTGCCCAGCCACGGTCAAGCTTTGTTGAATTTGAAAGGTCAAAATAGCTTTTCAGCGTCTGCATTCCGTTGATATCAACGGTTTTGTCAAAGCCGAGTTCAGAGGCGGTCTCCATCATTTTGTCGTTTCCGAGCTCCACCGCAAGCTCTGCGAATGCGCAGTTGCAGGAAACGTTCAGTGCGCGTTCAAAGCTTACTTTTCCGTGAACGCTGTTGCAGATCACCGACTGCTTTCCTATTTTATACTCTCCGGTGCAATTAAAGGTACGCTTTGAAACATTTGAAATGTTCTGCAGCGCACAAATAGTTGTAACGACCTTAAAGGTTGAGCCGGGAGTGAAAACGCCCGAAATGAAACGGTTGAGATATACACCGTCATATTTTCCGCTCGTGTCCGTATCAATATCGGTTGGCTTGTTCAGCGGGTCAAACGTCGGCGCAGACACCATGCACACAACGTCGCCGGTCTTGTAGTTATAGGCACAGATAGTACCCTTGTTGCCGACAAGTGCATTATACGCGGCGGCGGAAACATCGGCGTCAACCGTGAGTTTTAAATCATTGCCTTTTTTGTCCTTGACGGTTTTATATACACCGTCAACAAAGTTGTACCCTATAAGATATGGTCTGTAGACAGTCTGAAGACCGGTTGAAATGTAGCCTTGCGAATCACCTATAAGATGAAGAGTTGAAAGACGAACCGTGCTGCTTTCGTTATATATACGATTGCCGTCTTTGCTTGCAACAAGGATTTCACCGTCGCGGTCGTAAATTGCACCCGCAGTTGAAAGCTGACGGTACTTGTATATGTGCTCGTTGAGCCTGCTCGACGCCCACTCATCAGCATTGGAAATAAATGAATATGCCATAAACATAAGTCCGCCGAAAAATACGGCTACCAAAGCAAAAATCACATATGCACGTTTTGTTGTGTTCTTCATATTCAGTAGCCTCCTTTATGCGGATTTGAAAACCTTGGGATATGTTCTGACATCTGCCGCCTTGATGAAAGCAAAAAGTGCCCATGAACAAATCATGCTCGAGCCGCCCTGACTAACAAACGGGAGCGTAACGCCCGTCAGCGGAAGAATATCCGTAATTCCGAAAATGTTGAGACAGGTCTGAAAAAGCAGCATTGTTGCCGCCGAGCAAGCCGCAATTGAATAAAATGTTGACGGTGCGCTGCGCGAGGTACGGATCGCGTAAATTGCTATTATTGCAAAAGAAATAACAATTGCAAAAGCCACAATCATTCCAAGTTCCTCGCATACCATTCCGAAAACGAGGTCGGTCGAAGCCGCGGCAATATATCGCAGCCTGCCATTATTGATTCCGAGTCCCTTGAGACCGCCGCTTACGGAATAAATCAGCGTTCTGACCTGCTGATAACCTGTGGTATCATAGTTTTCCCAAACATGCCTGTATGCGGCAAAGCGTGCCGCAACATACGGCTTGAAATAGATTATCAGCACCGCGCCGAGAAGTGCTCCGGCACAGATGAAAACGAGGGAGCGTACATCACCGGAGCGCATGAAAGCAATGACGAGGAAAGTGCCGAAAAAGATGAGTGCCGTGCCAAAGTCGCGCATAAGAAACAGCACGCCGATGCAGCTTATCGCAAAGCCTATGTAAAGATAGATATTCTTTGTTGTCAAAAGCTTGTCAAGCGACGCAGCGCCAACAAAGATGAATGCAATTTTTACAAATTCGGAGGGCTGAACAGAGAGTTTTCCGCCAATAACGAGCCAGTTATATGCTCCGTTGATTGCCTGTCCCGCAAAACGAATGAACAAAAATGAACCGGCAAGAAAACAAAGCGCAAAAATCGCAACGGGCATTCTCACGGCCATAACTCTTTTTACGTCCTGTAAAAACCAAAGCAGAACGTCATAAACGATTATTCCGATTATGACCGCGGCAAGCTGCTTGAGATGACCGGATTTTGAAACGCTCGCCGTGAGCGTCATTCCGATTCCCGAGAGGAAAAACGCAATGAACTCCAATTCAAAATTGACCTTTTTGAAAACAAGGTGCATAACAGCAACATAGACCCATTCAAAAACAGTGAAGCCGATAAAACACAGAGCATTTATCGGATAAAACATGGTGCCCTCAAAAACGACCGGCAAGGAGCAGAAGAACTGAAAAATCGTCAGCATCAAAAGGATAAATCCGCGGTCAACATAGCGGTATTTTCTCCTCATTCTTTCCTCTCGCGAAAGAGCTTTCAGTCTGTTTTTCATTTTCCTGCCCTCCCCTGATTGATTTTTACTTTTGACGAAAAGCAGAGACGCTCATCGCCTATTGTAATTATATCGCCGTTGAAAAGCAGCTGCGGCGATGTCACACGATTACCGGCAAGGAACGTTCCCGAGCCCGAACCACAGTCCTCAATCGCCCAACCGTCCTCATAGAGCACAAGCAGCGCATGTTTTCTTGAAACGGCAGGCGAAGAAAGGCAAATGTCGCAGCCTGTACCTCTGCCGATTGAAACTTCGTTGCCGGAAAGAACATATGCGTCTCCGGTTGAAAGATTGAAAACTGTCGGACTCTGAACAGAAAAGTCCCGTCCGGCAGGGGCGGCAGGTGTGCTGACATTTTGCTCGCCCTCATATTCCGGTGTAATGCGGTTTGAATATATTTCATTTCCTGCAGTCTGAACTTCACCGAACGGTGACGCGTCATATGATGACGAGGAAGTCTTTTCAAAGTGGAGAGCCGGACGATTTTCATCATCATAGTATCCGGCAGGAATATTCCGATAAATCGGCGGCGCAGCATTGCCGACAGAAGAAGCGGCGGCGGAGTTTTGCGGTGCTTGAGGCGGAGCCTCCCTTTTTGCAGGCGTACCCGGCATAGGCTGGGATTTTCTTGAACGCCGCTTTTTGCCGACGAGCTGAACCGGGTCATCGGCAATTTCAAAACGGTATTGTGCATTACCGAATGTGAGCATATCTCCGCCGCTGATAGTAGCTTTTTTATCTATTTTTTCTCCGTTGACAAGAATACCGGATTTTGACAGCAGGTCATATATATACCAGCCGTCAATTCTGCGGCTGATTACCGCCTGAAAGCGCGAGACCGTATCATAACCGATAACAACATCACAGGAGCTGCTGCGGCCTATTGAGGTTTCCCACATATTGAGAGCATAGCGTTCACCGTCAAGCGTATCAACGATGTAGCCATATGTTTTTTCTTTCGGATGACCGAGCAGAAGAGACAGCATACACTTTATGAGGATAACAAGTGTTATAAACGGCAGAATGTACCGTGAAATACCTATTACTACTCCCATAAGAACCTCCGTAAAACTATGTAATAAACGCTTAAGCTGAGAAGAGCCGTACGGCATACATGACAAACAGTCATTCAGACTGCCAAAACAGATTTTGCCTGTATTTAGTGAGGTTATTTTATCATGTCGCCGGGGCGCGGCGTGCCAATGGCGGCATGATTCAATGTTCTCCGAAATACACCCAAGCTCTGCTTTGGATTGCATTTTATGGGGTTATTATAACACAAATCTTTCTTCTGTTCAGTATTTTTTCGGGAAAAGTTGAAAAAAAGTCAAAAGAGTGGTATCATGATAGGCAATATATTCGGGGAATACAATGCTTTTTATGTATTCCCGAAAGGCAGGCAAGCACTTTATGAAAACAATTGAAATGATCGTACCCTGCTTTAATGAAAGCGACGTTCTTGAAATGTTCTATAACGAGGTCACACCCGTTATGCAATCATTGAACGGCTTTGAATACTCTTTCATTTTTGTCAATGACGGAAGCTCGGACGATACGCTGAAGATTCTCAAATCCTTTGCAGAAAAGGACAGTCATGTCAAATATATCTCATTCTCGCGCAATTTCGGAAAAGAGGCAGCCATGCTCGCCGGACTGAAAAACAGCTCCGCAGATCTTGTCGGCATTCTTGACGCTGATTTGCAGCACAGCCCGTCTCTTATCCCCAAAATGGTCAAGGCTGTTACCGAAGAAGGTTTTGACGTTGCCGCGGCAAAGCGCAGCGACCGCAAAGGCGAAAGCAAGCTCAAAAGCTTTCTTTCCGATATGTTCTACAAAATTTCCAACAAAATGACCGAGGTTGAAATTGACCCCGGCGCGCAGGATTTCAGAATCATGCAGCGCAAGGTTGTCCTTTCAATCGTCTCAATGGCGGAACACAACCGTTTCACAAAGGGCATTTTCAGCTTTGTTGGCTTTAATACAAAGTGGTTTGCTCATGAAAACCGCGAGAGAGCTGCCGGAAAAACAAAATGGAACCTCATCAAACTTTTGCGTTATGCCTTTGACGGAATTCTAGGCTTTTCAAATTCACCGCTTCGCATTCCGCTTTGGTCGGGTGCGGCGCTCACTCTTGCCGGTCTTGTTTATCTGCTCGTTTATGTTATACGCAGGTTCACTGTAGGAATGACTCCGTTCCACTTTCTCTTTTCCGTTATTCTCGTTATCGGCGGACTCATTCTTGTTTCGCTCGGAATCATCGGAGAATATATTGCAAGAATATATACCGAGGTCAAAAACAGACCGATCTATATTATTGACGAAACGAATATTTAAGCTGATGAGAGCCGAACTCAGCTTACGTATATTAGACATCGGGCTGCAGGGGTGCTTTGTTGAGTATCCGCGCTCAGTCGGAAAAGCTTGCGTATGACGTTATGAGCTGACAAAAAATACAGATAACAACCCGGTCGGTGTAATCAATAACCGGGCTGTTATCTGCAATGATTTGTATAAATACAAGAAGAAAGAACAGAGCTGAAGTAATAAATCCACAAAACAAATATTCAAGGGTTGATTGCAGGTTCAATCAACCTTTTTTGTTTTGGGCAGAACAAAAATTTTTATTATACATATTGAAGTTATCAGTATTATCGGAAAAACGATTCCGGCGAGCATTCCTGCCTTCATATTATCGTTGGCATTCTGTGTGATAACACCGACCACACCGGGACCTATAGAGGCACCCAAATCACCGCCCATGGCGAGCAATGCAAACAGCGCAGTTCCGCCAAAAGGCATTCCCGCAGAAGCTATGCTTATTGAACCCGGCCACATGATTCCAACAGAAAATCCGCAAAGAATGCAGCCTGCCAAACCAAAGAACGGATTTGAAGAAACAGCCGCAAGCAAATAACAGGCAAGGCACAAAATTCCCGAGCCCAGCATAAAATCGGTCAGATTTATCCTGTGTCCGAATTTGCCGTAGAGTACGCGGCTGAGTCCCATTGCCAACGCGAACATGCACGGACCGATTAAGTCTCCCACACTTTTTGAAAATCCCAATGCCGATTCTGCAAAGGCAGACGCCCATTGAGCCATAGCCGCCTCGCTTGCTCCGGCGCCGACCATCAGTGCAACAAAGAGCCAAAAAGCAGGCTTGCAAAACAGTTCTTTGATAGTCATTCCTTTGCCGTCGTCAGTCAGACGTTCAATTGGGCATACCATAAAATTATATGCGTTGACAAAAGGAATCAAAGCCCACAGGCATGCCGCAATGCGCCAATTCTTTATGCCGAACAGTGTGAAAAACAACGTGGAAAGCAAAACGACTCCAACGTTTCCCCAACAATAAAAAGAATGCAGCAAACTCATTACGCTGTCCTTGTTTTCAAATGGACAAGCCTCCACAATAGGACTGACCAAAACCTCAACCAATCCGCTGCCGACAGCGTATACAATGACGCTGACTAAGATTCCGACAAAACGATTTGAAAGCAGATTCGGCAAAAATGCCAATGAAATGAGTCCTACGGACGAGGCAATCTGCGACACGACCACACACTTTCTGTAACCTATCTTATCAACAAATTTTGCGCAGAACACGTCAACAAGTATTTGCGCAATATAAAAGACCGTAGAGATAAGCGCAACCTGACCGAGAGGTATGCCGAATTCCGAATGAAATCTCAAAAATAACAGCGGAGTAAAATTTGCCACAATGGCCTGTGTGATAAAGCCTATGTAGCAGGTAACGAGTGTTCTTTTATAGTTGTTTGATTTTTTCATAAAAATGCAGCTCCGCTTTTGAAAAATGATGAGATCGACATGTGCACAATTGCAGCTTATATCCTATCACATTTTTACACATTCTTCAAGAAAAAGGGGCAGCCATGAGGCGCCCCTTTTGCGTTCAATTTTCCGGTTCAAAGGATGAATAGAGTTTTCTTCGGTTAAGCAGTCTCGCAATCGTTCCTGTCAGCAATGAGCCGAACAATAAGCATGATGCAACATACAGCCAAATTCCGAACGCCTCGTTTCCGAAGCTGTCAACAGTCAAAAACAGGGCGAACATGGTGGCGGTCAAAACCGCACAGACGGCTGTTGCAAGCCACGCTCTTGAAAATTTGCGCAGCAAAAAACGGACGAAAGCGCCGAGCAGAAACGGCAGAATGAAAATTGTCAAATAATTCAAAATGATCTGTTTCATAAAACGTGAGCCTCCATTCAAAGTTATTTTTTTGCTTTGCTGATTTCAGTATACCGACTGCTTTGAATTTGTCAATATGTTATTATCAAGCATATAACAAAGGCTGCCCTTTGCGGACAGCCTTGAGTATTACTTTGAAAAGCCCCTAAATCCGAATACGCCGTTGAAGATTTTTGAAAGAAAGCGGAGAATAATTGTAAATAAATCTGTGAGCCTTGTTTTGAGCGTTTCCTTTTTCTTTTCGCTTTCGGTTTGTTCTGAGGTGATTTTGTCTCTGATTGCGTTGAAGCGCGCTACTGCCGCGTCAAAAGATTCCTTGTCAACAACGGTTTTTTGCAGCTCTGCGTCAAGCTCTGCAATTGCGGCTTTAAGCTCCGCCGCATCCTCCGGTGAAAGGGTGCTTGTGTCATAATTTTTCATGCTTTCAAGCGGACCGGTTACCCATTTTGTTACTCTGAATTCGTTGAACTGCGGGTACTCGTTCGGATAAGAATACACGTTTTTAAAGCTGCTGTCGCACATAAGCCTTGTTGCAAGCTTGATTAGAACATCGCAGCCGCCGGTCTGCTCGTGGTCTTGGTTGTAAAAATAGAATGTGTGGTCCGGCAGCAGTCCTGTTGACGCGTCAACAATGTTGCGCGGGTCAACGTGGTTGTGGGTCGGGTCGCAGCAGGTTTTGTATGAATTGCCCTGTTGTGTGTAGCCCTCGCCGAGGGTGCTGCCGATTTTTGCACTGACTGCACCGAGTGAAGATGAGTCAAGCTGAATGATTCCGTCTGCATTGACCTTGTCCCATGATTTTGCAATCGGATAAAGCGCCTTGTTGTATCCGACAAGGTCAAAGACCTCAACGCCCTTTTCTCTCATGGCAAGGATATTCTTTTTTGCATTCAGCTGTGCGCGGTAGTATCTGTCTGCTTGTGTGCGGATAACGGCTTTGTTATCTCCCGTGAGATACTTTTCACGTGCAATGGGGTAGGAAGAAGAGGGCACAAGAGCCCAAAGGCAGGTAGTATTTGAAAGATACTCTGAAATCAGCTTGTCAATGGCTATGTCAAGAACATCGTTAAGAACGTCCTTTGGAAAAATCCTCAACAGGAAGTTGACAAGATATCCTGCCCATTCGCTGTTCTTTGAAAGCAGCATTGGGAACATGTAATCATAAAGGGCTTCGTCGCTGTCATTGAGACCGTAGGCGTAAATGTCGCCGATGAGATTTGAACCGTCAGCTGCGGGAACGATGTAGACAACGCGATTGATGCTGTCTGCAACCTCGGGATAGTATTCCATGACGGCATTGAAAATCGAACCGCCCTGACTTATCGGAACAATGTTGACTTTGCTGTGACCGGTCTCTCTTTTTGCTGTTTCAATCAGCTCAACAACTTGCTTTGCAAGTCTTTCAATGTTATCAAATGACGAATATGAGAAGAAGTAAAGGTGGTCGGCGCCTGCTTTTTCAATGTAGCCGTTGAGAGGAATGGCTTTCAGTGCGTATTCTCTGTCGTGCTCGCTGAGATTTGCAAGGCTGGTGTTATACTGCGTTGCACGCACATTATATACCATGTTGCCGTTTTCATCGGATTTGATCCTTTCCATGAGAGCTTCGCCGAGAACGTCTCCGAGGGCGTTGGCAAATTCATGCTCGGAATCCTTTTGGGTTGCAAGCGTTTTGACAAGTGGAAGCAGGGCGGTGTTCACGGCGTTCTTGATGACCTCCGGAGTGTCAAGAAAGAACGGACCTTTTCTGACTTCTCCGTCAGAGTCAAGCATAACATTGCCGTTTTCATCGTAGTAAAATGTTTCGCTCTGAAAAAGCCCGGGCAGTACTATTGACGGTGCATTCGGGCAGTCTCCGTTGCAGCCGGTATCGGCGGCAGAAGCCGCAAGTGAAAGCGCCGGCAAAACAAGCAGAGCGCAGAGCAAAAGCGAAATGATTTTTTTCATTGTTACTCTCTCCTTTCGGGTTACCTAATGTACACAAACATATTACACAAAATTCTTCCATTTTTCAATAGTAAACAAGAATCAATTCCGGCGAATTTGTATTTTAGATGAAATACGGAGGATAACGGTTATGACAGTGTTTTTGTACTGCCAATGAAAACACACCGCAGCAAAAATGCGGCGGTGTGTTTTCAGGAGTGTGATTTTTTCCGATTTGTTATTCCGATTTGTTATTCCGATTTTGATCCGATTTTTGTGCGCTAAAATCCGATTTTAACGCCCTCCTCCCAATCAGTGCTCATATAATAGCAGTTGAGGTGTGAACTTTCAACTCCTATAAAGTGTAAAAAAATTTTTTACACTTATTTACACTTTTATACAGCCACTCAATCCCTTTATTTATAAGGCTTTGCGGCATTATACGGGTGCTTGCTGCGCTTTGTGTGCGATTGACACATGTTTGCTTTTTATGTTAAAATATCGTATCAATTTGTATTGTCGGAAGTTCTGAAGATAAAGGAGGCTGCGCATATGGGCTTTGGAGCGCTTTTGAAATCAACTCTCAAAGAAAACGGAATCCCTGTTTCGCGTTTTGCGGATGCTATCGGATATAACCGTGTTGCAATTTATTCTGTTTTTAACGGCGAAAAATCACTGCCGGAGAATGTATTTAAAGAAGTGCTGAAAAAATATGATTTTTCCTCTTCTCAGCGCGCTGCCTTGATGCGCGAGTTTTACAACGACAACAT
The DNA here is from genome assembly GCA_934541115.1 of uncultured Eubacteriales bacterium. GTDB lineage: Bacteria > Bacillota > Clostridia > Oscillospirales > Acutalibacteraceae > UBA6857. The sequence continues at coordinate 21,149 of CAKTDF010000017.1, read as the reverse complement.
GGACGAAGAAACGAGCGAATTAATTCGCTTTTTTCTTGCCGAGCTCAACACGTTGGGAGAAGAACCGTCTGCCATAATGCTGCCGTTCAGAGAGCTTGACGTTTCCGACGGCGGAGTTTTTCTTGCCGGTTCGGTTGATTATTATTCTGCCGTTCGCACATTTCTTGAAAACGAATATTCAGACAAGGGTGCGGTAATATATACAAACTACTCATTTTTTGACGCCCAGGTGGACAAAATAGTTTATGACTTTATCCGGGAAAAAAGCTGCGAGGACATTCTTGTCAGGCATACTGTCAGACCGAACGATGTTACGCCGCTGAAAGAGAGGATAAAAAATCTTTGTGCTTCCGTCAAATTTGCAAAGCTCGGTCATATCACAAGCATTGCCGGAGAAAATGTCAGCGATTATGCCTTTTCAACCTATTTCATCGGAAAGAAAACCATTCTTCTTTATGACAATTCCCATGAGTTTGGCTTTTTGTCAACGGAAAAGACGGCGGTCAGTGCATATATCCTTGCCGCAATAAAGCGCGAGGCGGACGAAACGCCGCTCACACGCTTTACAAAGGATCCGTTTGAGCTGAAAAGTATCCTGCAGATATATCAGCTTGAAATACACTCGGCTTTTGATTCGGATTTTTCGCTGCATTATTTCACAACCTTTGACATTCTTGACAATGCACTCAAAAAAGAGGTTCCGAACCGTGACTTGGTGCTCAGCGCCTGTTGGGGTCACGTTGAATACTGTCAGGAATTTCATATGAAAAGCCTCGTTATGAGCCAGCGCGGTCTTTTGCGCTTTTTTGAAAACGGAAAAGCATTTGACGCCTCTGACGTTATTCTCAACAGGATCAGTTATGAAGACAGAAAAAAGGCTTTTATTAACTACAAAAAACGCCTCGGCGACCCCGATTTCTGCATGAAGATGCTCAACAGCGACCTTGTGCCGACAGCGCCCGGCATTTCAATCGAGGCATATAACAACGGCGTTTTGTTTGCCTTTGACTCGGCCAACCGTCCGGACGGCGACTACCTCGGCGCGGCATTCCTGCTTTTGATGGATTCTCAGCTGAGTGATGTTTTTAAGGCGATTCCGGAGTACCTCGAGGTCAACGGTTGTTTGCTGCCCAACAGCTTTGTTGAAAGCTTGCTTGACAGTCTCATTGATCAGTGCGACGCGGCGGCTAAGGCGCAGGATTGACTTTTCTCTTTTTTCGGATATAATATCAATGGACAGTCGCCGATCTTGACAGAGGAGGTAAAATATGAACCTGCTTCATATGAAATATGCTGTTGAAATTGCAGAAACAAAATCGATCAACAAGGCTGCCGAGCTGCTTTATGTCGGTCAGCCTACGCTCAGCCGTGCTGTCAAAGAGCTTGAAACGAGCCTCGGCGTAACGATTTTTGAACGCAGCGCAAAGGGCATGTTCCTCACTCCGGACGGTGAAGTTTTTATCCGCTACGCAAAAACCGTTTTGAAACAGGTTGACGAGATTGAAGAAATGTTCAAAAATTCTCGCGTCAGCCGTGAGCGCTTTTCGGTTTCTGTTCCGCGTGCGAGTTATATTACCGAAGCTTTTGCCGCGTTTTCAAAGCTGCTTGAAAAGCAGACGCCGGTTGAAGTTTTTTATAAGGAAACCAACTCCATGCGCACGCTGCGCAACGTTTTGCAGGAAAATTACAAGCTCGGAATAGTTCGTTATGCCGAAAGTTATGATAAATATTACAAAACGATGATGGAGGAAAAAGGACTTTCTCATGAGCTTGTCACAAAGTTCCGCTACGTTCTTTTGATGAACAAAAAAAGCTCGCTTGCCAAAAAGTCAGTCATCACGTATGAAGATCTCAAGGATAAAATTGAAATTGCACACGCCGACCCGTATGTTCCGTCACTTCCGTTCGCTCAGATAAAAAAAGAGGAGCTGCCCGATAATTCAAGCAGGCGAATTTTTGTTTTTGAGCGCGCTAGCCAATTTGAGCTGCTTTCTCAAAATCCGGAGACATTCATGTGGGTTTCTTCAATTCCGCAATCGCTGCTTGACCGTTATGACCTTGTTGAGCGAAAGTGTGATGAGAACGAGCGTGTTTATAAAGACGTTCTGATTTACAGAAAGGAGTATACCCTCAGCCGACTGGACAATCTTTTCATTGAACAGCTTGTTCAGGCAAAGCGCAGGGTAATGAAATAATTATGAAGTGGTTCATAGCCTCTGATATTCACGGGAGTGCATATTACTGCGAAAAAATGCTTGAGGATTATAAAAGAGAAAACGCGGACCGTTTGCTTTTGCTTGGTGATATCCTGTATCACGGTCCGAGAAATGATCTTCCGCGCGATTACGCGCCGAAAAAGGTGATAGCGATGCTGTTTCCCTTTAAAGACGAGGTCTTTTCTGTTCGCGGAAATTGCGACAGCGAGGTTGACCAAATGGTTCTGCCTTTTCCGGTGCTTGCCGAGTACTCCGTGCTTGATCTCGGAAAAAGACTTGTTTTTGCAACTCATGGGCATATCTTTAACGAGGAGAAAATGCTGCCCATGAAAAGCGGAGATATCCTCCTTTACGGTCATACCCATGTTCCGCGCTGCGAGGAAAAGTTAGGCTTTGTTTTTATGAATCCCGGCTCGGTCTCGATACCGAAAGAGAACAGCGCTCATGGATATATGACGCTTGAAGACGGCGTTTTTCTTTGGAAAAAGCTCGGCGGAGAAGTGTATAACGAATACAGAGTATAAAACAATCGCTTTCCTCTTGACAAGACGGTTAAGCGGTGGTAAAGTGTAGATGACCGCGAGTCAAACGGCGGACGCAGTTTTGTCTGAACATTTTGCGTCGTCGGTTGATCGGAGGTTATATAACCGTAAATATTACAGGGGTGCTGATTTTTTAATTGGCTGAGATCATACCCTTTGACCTGAACCGGGTAATGCCGGCGTAGGAAGCATGAACGCCTTGTGATTTTACGATCATGACGGGGCGTTTTTTCTTTTGCCCCGAAAAAATTCAGGAGGTGTCGTTATGGACGACAAAAAGAAAATTTCAACAATCCAAATGCTTACGGAAAGCGCAATAATGCTTGCTCTTGCCGTAATCCTCAACGAGTTTACGCCGATTGAGTTTCCGTTCGGCGGCTCGGTAACTTTCTTCTCGCAGCTCCCGATTCTCATTATCGGCTATCGCTACGGAGTTGGGCAGGGACTTCTCACAGGCTTTACAATGGGTATAATCAATATGCTCTTTGGCCTTAAGAATTTCTCTTATGTAACCGGAATCACAGGTTACCTCATTCTTGTTCTTGCCGACTACGTTGTTGCTTTCTCGGTTCTTGGACTCGGCGGAATGTTCAAGAAGAAAATCAAGAATCAGGCTCTTTCTCTCGCTGCGGCAGGCGCGGTCGTTTCGGTTCTGCGCTTTATCTGCCACTTTATCAGCGGCGTAACAATCTGGGGCAGCTATGCCGACGGTCAGCCGGTATGGCTCTATTCACTCACCTACAACGGCGGCTATATGCTCCCCGAACTGATTCTGACCGTTATCGGTGCTCTTGCGGTAGGCTCACTTCTTGACCTCAGCTCGCCGCAACTCAAACCGCTCAAAAGAGAAAAGAAAAAAGCTGAGTAAAACCGCAACATAAAGCTTACAAAAATCTCCGGCTCCACGTGTGGTTCGGTAAAGCTGCTGCTGCCGAGCTGCCGTAAAGCGGAGGTTTTTGCTTTTTGTTCCAAAACAGCCGATAGGCGCAAATCCCGGCGGCGTGTTAAAGCACTCAGCTGCCTATGGGCTGTCTAAATATTCATAATATTTTTTGTTTTATCTCTTGCACAATGAGCACAAATATAATATAATAGCCTCGTATCATATATAACCACGGCTTTGCGCCGGAAGAGAAAGGAAAAAGTGATATGGCTAAGAATAAAACTCCCGGAACTCCGTTTGACCCCGAAATCAAAAAGGGTCTGGTAATTGCACTTGTTATCATTCTCCTTTTTGGCAGCGGAAACTTCCTCGGCGGACTCTTTTCAAAAAAGACTCAGATAACCACCGATTCTTCAACAACTGCGGCTCGTACTCAGGCTCAGACTCAGGCACCTACAACCCAGGCGCCGACAGCTCAGGAGCAGACTACCGCCGCCCCCGCAGGCGAGCAGACTACCGCCGCTTCTGCAAGCGCAGGTGATTCGACCACTGCCGCCCCGGCAGACCAGAGCTCAACCGGCGAGCGCAAGAGCAAGGCTGACATCGTCAAGCTTTTCAACGAGAGTGCAAACAAGATCAAAACGAGCGCGTCCAAGGTTACGAGAAACTACCAGGACTATCAGCACAACGAGGACAAGACCGTTCTTCCTTCAGCTCTTCAAGCTATTGGTAAGCCGCTCATCAGCACTTTCCTCAAGAAGAACGAAACACCCGTTGAATGGTCAGGCGCAGATATCACCGCAAACTATCCTGTTGCGGGCGAAAGCTTTGTAAGCAATACCACTGAGGCAGACCTTGCAGACGCAACCTGCACCGATGACGGAACAAGCTACAACATCGTTCTCAAGTTTAACGAATGCACGGATCCCGTAGGCTCAGGCTGCGCGAATGCGTTCACTCTCATCAAGGAATCCGACGTTAAGGGTAATGCTCCCGTGGTTCAGTCTTTCAGTTGCAGACTTTATAATGCACAGATAGAGTGCAAAATTGACAAGGCGACCGGTAATATGACATGGGCAAGATATACTCTTCCGATGGTTCTTAGCGTCACCGCCAAGGTTCTTGTTACACTTGACGCTGCCGTTGGTATGACCTTCATCGATGATTACACGATCGCTTATTAAGCTCTGAAAAAATCTATGCGGCTGCTGCGTTTTTCGCGGCAGCCTTTTCTTTTTGTAATACATTTGTTATAATTATGGAGCACGACTCTTAATTTTTGCATTCTATTATGTAGGTGAGTTTGAAAAAAGGCTCAGTCGATTTTTCGGAGGTATTCTGATGTATAACGTTCTGGTTTGTGATGACGACAAGGCAATAGTTGACTCAACGGCAATCTATCTCAAAGCGGAGGGCTACCGTGTTTTTTCTGCTTTCAACGGAAAGGAAGCTCTTGATGTGTTATCACAAAATGAGATTCACTGCGTTGTTATGGATATCATGATGCCTGTCATGGACGGCATTACGGCAACGTTGAAAATACGTGAAAAGAGCAATGTTCCTGTGATCTTTCTCTCTGCCAAAAGCGAGGATACCGATAAGATTGCCGGTCTCGGGTTCGGTGCTGACGATTATGTAACAAAACCGTTCAGTCCGCTTGAGCTGCTCGCGAGGGTCAAATCGCAAATTCGCCGTTTTGTCACACTTGGCAGTATTGCACAAAAGGACAGTGTGATAACCACGGGAGGACTTTCAATCGACACAAAGGCTCATGAGGTCACCGTTGACGGCGAACCGGTCAGACTGACTGCGACGGAGTATAAAATTGTGAAGTATCTCATGGAAAACCTTGGCAGAACGCTTTCTTCAAATCAGATTTATGAAAACGTGTGGAACGAAAACGCCTTTTCCTCAGAAAAAACCGTTACGGTACACATCAGACGAATACGTGAAAAAATTGAAATCGACTCAAAGAATCCCAAATATATTAAGGTGGTGTGGGGCATTGGCTACAAGATGGAAAAAATTCAGTAGGTCAACAATTACAAAGGCGGCAGCTTTCGTTCTTGCGCTCGTGTTTTTTGCACTGAGCGCCCTGTCGGGTGTGAGCCTTTACGCAAAAGCCGTTCAAAGAGGGGAAACGGCAGACATTCTCGAAAGTTATCTTACCGGTAACGGTTATAAGGTTACAGAAGGCTATTATTTCAGAGGTGCACTTTCAAAGTATCTTGCAGCAGCCTTGAAAACCAAGCTTGTTTTCAAAAACGGCAGCGAAAAGGACTATGAAAACTATAAAAAGCTTGCCGCAGTGCAGGGCAGCGTCTCGGAAAAGACTGCGCAGGCCGCGCTTCAAAAAAGCTTCTCCTCTTTAAGCGGAGGAATTGAGTTCGGTGAGCTTCTGTCTGCCCTTGAAAACGGCGAAATCACCCTCAAAAGGCTCGGCGGCCATGAATGTTACATTGAAGACGGCGCAACACTCTGCCAAAGCAGTGGCGGAGATGATTATGTCACAGACAAAAACGGACGCTATTATGACAGCTATTACGATTATTACTATGACACCGATGACGGTTTTTCAGAGACTACGTTTCCGTCAACGGCCGCGCCGAACAACTCGTCGGGCACTAAGACAAGCATCGAGGAAAGCGTGACCGCTGCGCAGCATACCGAATACTATGATGACGAAAATTTTCACTCTCAAAACGCAGTACCGGAAAGCATAAAGAAAAAAGCGAAGGATCCGAGCGCCATTGTTGAAATCTGCTCGCTGCGCAACACTGCGGATAAAAAGACTTATGACGGCTATTACGAATTCACTATTGACAAAGCCAAGCTGAGCGCGCAGGCAGCGGAAAGCTTTCTCGGCGATACGGTCAAAAACTACGCCGCTTTCAAAGAAAAAGCATGGTATTATAAAAACGAGTTTGCAAAGTTCTCTCATGCAGCTATAACTATTGCGGACGCCGAAACGGACGAAATTGTTTTTTCAAGCTTTCAAAGCGAGGAAAACGACGAATTGACGCTTGCAAAAGCCGAAACCGAGTCGAACAACGCACCGCTCGGTTTTTCATATTACAGCGGACAGCTAAGCTGCGGCCGGAATATTGCTGAAGGCAGCAGGGTGGCCGAAAACATTTCGCGAACCTGTCGAACCTTTACGGAAGGCTATATGCCGTTCCTCAGTGACTATAAGCTGATAGTTACAACGGATGCATATTTTAGCGATGAGGAGTTTGAATACACGGTTTCTTCACAAGAGCCGTTTGAAAGTGCTCTCATTGCATCGCTTGCCGAACAGAAGGCGGTTCGCGCCGAGCTTATCCGTTGTGCGGTGTCCCTTGTTATGTTCCTTATTCTTGCGGTTTATCTCGCTGCCGTTGCCGGAAAAACGCCCGAAGGCGAAAAAATCAAAATGCTCCCGGCCGATAAGATATTCACGCTTTTGAGAACAGCAATCAACGGTTTGCTTATATATTTAGCTGTTGCCTCGGCGTTCTATTTGCTTGACATCAGATTTTCGGTTCAGGAATCCGAAGGAAGCTCGGCTCCGTGGTTTGTGACTGCGTTGTTTGCCCTTTCTGCGGTGTGCGTTTGCGCTTTCTTCCTTGACTGGCTCTGCTACATCGCGCGGCACATCAGAAACCGCAGCATCATGAATAATTTCTTTGCCGTTTGGCTTTTCAAAAGGCTCAAAAAGCTTGCCGAAGCAAGGCGCGAGGCTCTCAAAAATCAGCCAGTCGTTTATAAAGATATTTTCAACGATGTTTTGAAAAAGGTTCTGCTGCTTGTTCTTCTGCCGAACGTGCTTGTCGGTGTGCCGTGTGTATTCTCATACGGTGACGGAAGCTTCGGTGCGCTCGTTTTTGGCTTGCTGCTTGCTGTTTATGACATGTGCGCTATCGGCTATGCCGTATATTACGCCTTTAGCGCGAGAAAGGTTTTCTCATCGCTTGAAGAAATGCGCAAGGGCAATACTGATATAAAAATTGATGTGCAAAAACTGCCGAAAGCGGTCAAGTCAGCGGCGGTTGACGCGATACATCTCGGCGAGGGTCTGAAAGCAGCGGTTGAAAATGCGGTCAAAGAGGAGAAAATGAAAGCGGAGCTTATTACAAACGTCTCTCATGACCTCAAAACTCCGTTGACCTCGATAATCAACTATTCCGATCTGCTTTCACGCTGCAATATAGAAGACGAGACCGCAAAAAGCTATATCGCTGTTTTGAATGAAAAGAGCGTACGGCTCAAAAAACTCATTGAAGATCTTGTTGAAGCGTCAAAGGCATCCTCCGGCGCAATCAAGGTTGAGCTTGTCAGAGTCAGTTTGACCGAGCTTTCAAAGCAGCTTGCCGGTGAATATGAGGACGAATTTTCTTCAAGGGGTCTTGAGCTTGTTGTTGAGGGAACGGAAAAAGAGCTGTTTGTGCTTGCAGACGGAAAGCTTTGCTACCGTGTTCTTGACAACCTCATGTGCAACATCAAAAAGTACGCCATGGCAAACACGAGGGTATATATGACTCTTTCGGCTGTGCCGGGCGGCGCAGAAATAAAGCTAAAGAATGTTTCCGAGAAAAAGCTGAACATTTCTCCCGAGGAGCTGAAAGCGCGTTTTGTTCGCGGAGACGAGGCGAGAAGCGGCGAGGGGAACGGGCTCGGTCTTTCAATTGCAGATAATCTTTGCGCTCTTCAGGGCGGAAAGCTTGAACTTTCAATAATCGGCGATCTGTTTTGTGCAACTGTAACTTTCAGAAACGCAGACTGATCTTTCAGTGTTGCCAAAGGCTCAAAACTGTGATATCATATAGGGGCTGTTTCGGGTGTTTCCGGAACAGTCCCGACTTTTTTGTGGCAGGAGAACAAAAATTATGAAAGCTTTGGAAAGATTTTTAAAGTATGTAACATATGAAACCACCTCGGACGAAGAAAGCGAAAGCTGTCCGTCAACACCCGGTCAGTTTGCGCTGGCAGATTTCTTGGGTGAGGAGCTTAAAAACATTGGGGTTTCCGACGCGGCGAGAGATGAGCTTTGCTATGTTTACGGTCACATTCCGGCAACTGCCGGCTGCGAGAAATTGCCGGCTATCGGTCTTATTTCTCATATGGACACTTCGCCGGATGTGAGCGGAAAAAATGTAAAGCCGCAGATCATCACCTTTGACGGAACCAATGCACCGATGGTTGACAGCTGCTATATTGGCAAGGAACTTGTTGTTACAGACAGAACCACGCTCCTCGGTGCCGATGACAAGGCAGGCATTGCCGAGATCATTTCTGCCTGCGAGGACATTATCAACGGCGGCATAAAGCACGGAAAAATCTGCATTTGTTTCACTCCGGACGAAGAAATCGGCAGAGGTGCCGACAGGCTTGACCTTGAAAGACTCGGAGCCGACTTTGCTTATACCGTTGACGGTGGAGAGCTTGGCGGAATTGAATATGAAAATTTCAACGCGGCAGGAGCCGTTCTGACGGTACACGGAATCAACACTCACCCGGGCTCGGCAAAAAACAAAATGAAAAACGCCGTGCTGATGCTCAATGAGTTCATTTCAATGCTGCCTGCCGAGCAGACCCCTGCTCATACCGAGGGCAGGGAGGGCTTTTTCCACGTTGCCGGCATGAACGGTGACGAGACCTCAGCAACGCTCCGTATGATTATTCGTGACCATGACAGAGAAACCTTTGAAAAAAGAAAAGCCTTTGTTTCTGCGGTAACGGACTTTTTGAATAAAAAATACGGAGAAGGCACGTTTGAGCTTTCGGTCAGAGACAGTTATTACAACATGCGCGAAATAATCGAAAAACACATGGATATTGTTGAGCGTGCTCAAAATGCGATGCGTCTTGCCGACGTTGAGCCGTACACCGTGCCTATCCGCGGAGGAACGGACGGGGCAAGACTTTCGTTTGACGGTCTTCCGTGTCCGAATCTTTCAACCGGCGGAATGAATTTTCACAGTATCTATGAGGCTGTTCCGACGGAGGCTTTTTCAAAAATGAGCGAGGTTTTGGTTAATATAGTTTCGGCTGAACAATAAAAAGTTACGGCGCACCGAATGGCTGTTTCGGTGCGCCGTGAATATTTGATTTTACTTCTCGTCTTTGTCTTTGTCGCGATCTTTTTCGTCGCTTTCAAGGCTATTTTCCTGCGGCGTGATTTCAACGCGAACTTTGCCGATTCGTCTGTCCTCAACGTTGAGAATGGTGAACTTAAGGTTTTCAAAAACGACCTCGTTCATGTCGCCGTTGTGGGGAAGAAAGCCAAGCTGACTGATAAGAAAACCGCCGAGAGTATCATAGTCTCCCTCCGGAATGACGTCGCCGACAAGCTCGTTGACCTCTTCAATGTACGCTGTGCCGTCAATTGTGAAAACATTCTCGGAAACTTCAACGATTTCTTCATCCTCGTTGTCATATTCGTCCTGAATGTTGCCGACAATAGCCTCAAGGAGATCCTCCATTGTGACAATACCGGCGGTTCCGCCGTATTCATCAACAACAACTGCCATCTGAACGTGCTTTTCGCACATCTCATTGAACAACTCACCGCAGCTTTTGCTGAACGGAACGTAATACGCCTCGCGCATAACGTCCTTGGGTCCTTTGTTCTTTGGCAGGGAGGTTGAAATATATTTAAGCAGATCCTTGATATATACTATACCGATGATGTTATCCGGGTCTTCATGGAAAACAGGAATACGCGAATATCCGTGCTCAATTGAAATTGAAATAACCTCTTCAAGCGGGTCGGTATCCTCAACGGCGAACATATCGGTTCTGTGAGTCATGATATCTGAAACATCGATATCATCAAAATCAAAGATGTTATCGATCATTTCCTTTTGTATATCTTCAATAACGCCCTTTTCCTGTCCAACGTCAACCATCATGCGGATTTCTTCTTCTGTGACAACCTCTTCATTTGCATTGGGATCAAAGCCGAAGAGACGGACAACAAGATTGGTTGAAGCAGAAAGAATTTTGACGAACGGAGCGGTCAGCGTTTTGACAACAAGCAAAACACCGACAACGGAATAAGCAATTTTTTCCGGCTTTTGCATCGCCATTCTCTTTGGGGCAAGCTCGCCGAAAACGAGGGAGAAGTATGACATTATGAGCGTGATGAGCACGACCGAAATGCCGCTTATAACGCCCTCCGGAATGGGAGTGCCGAGCGAAACGAGCTTTTTTGAAAGCATATCGGCAAAGCTGCTTGAAGCTGAAGCCGAGGTCAAAAAGCCTGCAAGGGTAACGCCGATCTGAATTGTTGAGAGAAAGTTGCTGGGGTTCTCGGTCAATTTTTTGACCTTTTTGGCTTTTTTGTTGCCGTCCTCAGCCTGCTTGTCAACAACATTGTCGTTGAGAGAGATGATTGCAATTTCGCTCATTGCAAAAAAGGCGTTGATGATTACGAGTACGAACAGGAGCAATAATTTAAAGATAATACTTCCCGGGTCGTCCATTGTGGATTGAAACTCCTTTCAAAAATAAAGAAAATTTTTCGGCGCATATCAAATACACCGATAGCCGATTATACAACATTTTATTAAAAACGTCAATAAAAAAATTTCGGCACAGAGAAAACCGTGCCGAAAAAAGGTTTAATGTTTGCTTTAGCCTTGCGGTGCGGGACCCCATTGGTTGTCTGCGCTGCTTGCGCCGCAGAGGAAAACGAGAAGAATGATCGGACCTGCGAGCGGAATGAGGACATATAATATATACTTTCCGCTTTTGCCGGTGTCATGCAGCCTTCTGAATGTCAAAGCAAAACCCGGAACAATAGTGGCGAGCGAATAGATGAAAGAAATCAGACTTATGATCATTACAGCGGGTGACGACATATAAAGCTGCGGGTCCTCCTGGAGAGAGACCGTGATGCCATACATTGCGAGAAATGCCTGCTGCAAAGTATTGAGAACAACGCCTACAATCATGTTGAGAACGAATATCCACCAATATTCGCTTAAAACCGCTCTGCCGGAAAAATCAGTGTATTTTGAGAAGAAATTTTTAACTGCCTGAGAAAATGAAACTTTCATCGGAGGTCTTAGACCGGCATACGGATCGCCGCTGAAATTCGGATTCCACTGACCGTTCGGGTCATACAACGGTTGCTGTTCGGGATATCCGGCATTGTTGTCGTATCCGCTGTTCATGTTGTATCCGGCATTTTGAGCGCCGTAATTGAACGGTTCGGACTGATTCGCGGTGTGCTGACGGGAAAAATCCGGCTCATTGTTTGTTGCGGTCAGCGCAGTGCCGCAATTCTGACAGAATTTTTCATTGGGACCAACAGGGTGTTGGCAGACAGGACAGTTCATACTGACATCTCCTTTTTCTTTTTTGTTTATTATATCACAGAACCGTTTGGATTGCAATATACAAACTAATCTATCAAATTTACTTGCTTTTTTTGTCAGTTGTTGATAAAATAGAGTGGTTACTCATTTTACAATTTAGGAGAGACAAAAACTATGGCGGAAAAAAAAGGCATGTACCATAAATCGACCTTTGAAAATATTTCAGAGGAGAAAAGAAAAAAGATTCTTGATGTTGCGGTTGAAGAATTTGCAACCAAGGGCTTTGAAAGCGCAAACATCAACACCATCGCCAAAAAAGCGCAGGTTTCTGTCGGCTCGCTGTATAAATACTTTGATACCAAAACCGACCTGTTCCTGACGAGCGTTTCATACGGTATTTCAACGCTCGAGGAGATACTTGACGCAATCAACGGAACAGACGAGGACGTTATTCTCAAGCTTGAAAAGCTGGTTCGTGCGGCTATTGACTTTTCAAGGCACAATACGGTCATGATCAAACTTTACAATGAATTCACAACTGAACGTAATTCTGAATTGGGAAAAAAACTTGCGTCCCGTATGGAGACCATAACCTCCAATGCATACAAAACAGCAATCATTCAAGGTCAGATCGCAGGGGAGATAAGAACCGACGTTGACCCGGGCATGGCGGCGTATCTTGTTGACAATCTACTCATGAGCATTCAGTTTTCCTATGCCTGCGACTACTACGAGGAACGGTATAAGATCTATGCCGGCGACGATATCTTTCAGAAAGATGAGTTTGCCGTGCGCAATATAGTCAAATTTGTCAAATCCGCTCTTAAACCCAATATTTATCCGAAAGGACTGTGATACATATGAAATATGCTCTTGCTTATGATGTTGGAACGACAGGCGTCAAGACCTGCCTTTTCAAAATTGACGGCAGTGTTGAACTTATTGCGGACGCAATAGAGGGATATGAGCTTTATGTTTTTCCAGACGGCGGCGCCGAACAGGATCCCGATGAATGGTGGGCTGCAATGTGCAAGACCACGAAAGAGCTTTTTACAAAAACAGACGTCAGACCCGAGGACATCAGCGGAATTTCTTTCTGCTCCCAGATGCAGGGTCTTGTTCTTGTTGACAAAGACGGTTTGCCTGTTCGCCGCGCAATGAGCTATATGGATCAGCGTGCAAGAAAAGAGCTGAAAGAGAATATGGCTTACGGTCTCAAGGTTGCGGGCGGGAACGTTGTCAAGCTGCTCAAATCGCTTTCAATCACAAAGGCTGCCCCGCTTAGCGTCAAGGATCCCGTTTATAAATACCTTTGGGTCAAGAACAATGAGCCGGAAAACTTTAAACGTGTATATAAGTGGCTCGATGTTAAGGAAGCTCTCATTGCGCGCATGACCGGCGAGTTCATTATGACGCAGGACTCCGCATTCGGAACTTTGCTTTATGATGTGCGTGAGGGCAGACAGGGTTGGAGCCGCGAAATGTGCAAAATGCTCGGCGTTGACATGAACCACCTTGCAAAAATCATAAAGAGTACCGATAAGGTGGGCGGACTGACAGAAAAGGCTGCCGGTGAACTGGGACTTAAAGCGGGTACGGCTGTTTTCGGCGGCGGCGGAGACGCAACGCTCATCGGTGTCGGTGCAGGCGCTGTAGGTCTCGGTCAGACCCATATCTACATGGGTACTTCCGGTTGGGTATCAACCGTTGTTGACAAAAATGTTGTTGATGCCGGCGCTATGATAGCCGCGATCGTTGGCGCGCAGGACGGACTGTATAACTATTTTGCAGAGCTTGAAACCGCAGGCAAATGCCTCGAGTGGGTCAAGAATCATCTTGCTCTTGACGAAATCGGAATCTATCTCAAAAAGACGCATGTTGCCGAGGATATGGAAAGCGAATATACAAATCTTTATCAGTACCTTTCAAGTGTTATTGAAAAGGTTCCGGCAGGCTCAAACGGCGTTGTGTTCACCCCGTGGTTCCACGGCAACCGCTGCCCGTTTGAAGACCCGAACTCGAGGGCGATGTTCATGAACATCAGTCTTGAAACCGGAAAGAGCGAGCTTGTCCGTGCCGTTATTGAGGGCGTTTGTTTCCATATGCGCTGGATGCTTGAAACCCAGCAGAAAAAGGTCAGCACATCCGACACTATCCGCTTTGTGGGCGGCGGTGCATTGAACGATTCCACCAGTCGCATTCTTGCCGATTGTCTCGGCAAAACTGTTGAAACCGTTGAAAGTCCTCAGAACGTTGGCGCTGTCGGTGCCGCGGTTGTTGTTGCTGTCGGCACGGGTGTTATTTCAAGCATTGCCGAGGCAGGAAAGCTCATCAAGAGCGACAAGACCTTTAAGCCCGATCCGGCAGTAAAGGCAACGTATGATAAATACTTTGATGTTTACAAGCGTCTTTACAAGACAAACAAGGAAAATTTCAGACTTCTTAACGGTTGAGAGAGCCGTTTGTTCCTCCCGGATTTTACGGGAATCTGAGTAATTGCAGATTAACCGATAGGCGTGCCGGCAGTACATTGGTAACAGATATTTTAAATCGCAAAATACCAAGTTGCGCTGTCCGGCATCTAAGATTTGATTTTGCCTCTTGGTTGATCATCGGTTACCCAAGTATAGAAAACCGAAAGGTAGTGTAAGCTTGAAGGAAAAACCGTTATATTACAGAAGCTTTGCACGCATTGATCTTGACGCCGTTGAAAACAATTTGAACGAACTCAAAAGGTTGCTTTCTCCCGGCGTTAAAACGATGTGCGTTGTTAAGGCGGACGCTTACGGTCACGGCTCAGAGTGCATTGCTCTTTTTCTTGAGGATAAGTGCGATTATTTTGCCGTTGCCTCCCTTGATGAGGGCATGGAGCTTCGCGCGGCGGGAATCAAAAAGCCTATTCTTGTTCTTTCATACACGAGTGAGCTTGAATTTGAAGAGCTGATTAATAATAATATCACGGCAACCATTTATGAACCGCAGGGGGCAAGACTTCTTTCTGAAGCAGCTAAGAAACTCGGAAAAACGGCAAAGGTGCACATAGCGGTTGACACCGGTATGGGAAGGATTGGCTTTTTTGACACCGAAAGCGGCGCAGACGAGGTCAAGGAAGTTTCAAAGCTGCCCGGACTTTTCATTGAGGGACTGTTCAGTCATTACGCCTGCTCGGATATTGACAACAAGGAGAGCGTCAACAGTCAGACCGCGCGCTTTGAAAACTTTATACGCCTGCTTGAAGAAAGAGGTGTGGAGATACCTATCAAACATATCTGCAACAGCGCGTCGGTGATTGAAGAAGAAAAAAACTTTGATATGGTGCGTCTCGGTGTTGCACTCTACGGAATTTATCCCTCGCGTGAAATTCACGCCGAAAGGCTGCGCCTTATTCCGGCAATGCAGGTTGAAAGTCACATAATATATGTCAAGACTGTCAAAAAAGGTACCAAAATCGGCTACGGTCAGATTTATACGGCACCCGATGAAAGAAAAATCGCAACTGTTTCAATCGGTTATGCAGACGGTTTCAACCGATGCATGACAGGCAGGGGATACGTCCTCGTCAAAGGGCAGAAGGCACCCGTTGTCGGCAGGGTATGCATGGATCAGATCATGGTTGACGTCACCGGAATTGAGGACGTAAAGCTTGGCGACAGAGCTGTTATACTCGGCAGAGACAAAGACGCCGAAATCACCGCAGAGCAGCTCGGAAAAATGAGCGACAGCTTCAGTTATGAGGTTCTCTGCAATTTTATGCCGCGAATCAAACGCATTTATATGCGCAGCGGTAAGCTTTTAAAAGAATAATTTTTGGAGCTGTTGTCTTTGACGCAGACCAAAGAGCAAAATTAAATCAAAGGCTATATTTCACAAAGCTTGTTAGCTGAGGCTACTTATGAAATATAGCTTTTTTGCTGCCCAAACAAAAAAACAGATTTGCTCTTTAAAAATTTTTCTGTCTGCTTTTCACAACTGTGTATAGCTTAGTCTCAGATAAAATGCTTTCTGCATTTAAATGAAGCAGCCCATTTTTGTGGATTTTCAGCAGTAACACTTTTGACCCGGGTGAATTTTTACTCACCACTGTGAGCGGTCATTCATTGACGAATCGTTTATAAGTCTGCCCAAAGGGTGGACTTTTTTTGTTAGGTATTATCGTTGACATAACCTACAAAAACAGTATACAATAGTATAGTGGTTTAAAACGATGAAGTGATATTAATACTTCAACACCGCTTTTTTGTTTCAAATGAGTCAGATGCAGCGGTGAACTACAATTGAAAAGGAGTTGTTAGCTTGACCTACATTGAAAGAATTATAGATGATGTTAAGAAAAAGAACCCCGAGCAGCCGGAGTTTATTCAGACTGTCACTGAGGTTCTCACTTCCATTGAGCCGTATGTAAACAAGCATCCGGAGTTTGAAAAAGCAGCTCTGCTTGAAAGAATGACGGAACCCGAGCGTGCAATTATGTTCCGCGTAACGTGGACGGATGACAGCGGAAAGGTGCGCGTCAACCGCGGCTACAGAGTTCAGTTCAACGGCGCTATCGGTCCGTTCAAGGGCGGCTTGCGTTTTCATCCCTCGGTATACATCGGAACGATGAAATTCCTCGGGTTTGAGCAGACGTTCAAAAACAGTCTCACGGGACTTCCGATAGGCGGTGCAAAGGGTGGTTCAGACTTTGATCCGCGCGGCAAAAGCGATGCGGAGGTCATGCGTTTTTGCCAAAGCTTTATGACTGAGCTTTACAGGCATATAGGTCCGGACGTTGATGTGCCGGCGGGCGACATCGGCGTGGGCACAAGAGAGATCGGCTATCTCTACGGTCAGTACCGCAGAATCAGAGGCGCCTTTGAAAACGGAGTGCTCACAGGCAAGAGCCTTTCCTGCGGCGGTTCTTTCATTCGCCCGGAGGCAACCGGATACGGCGCAATTTATTATCTGCTTGAGATGCTCAACCACTTTGGCGACAGCATTGAGGGCAAGACCTTTGCAATTTCGGGCTACGGTAATGTTGCGTGGGGCGTTGCAAAAAAGGTTGCCGAACTTGGCGGAAAGGTTCTCACAATTTCAGACGAAACTGGATATATCTATGACGAGAACGGTATAAACACCGATGAAAAGATTGCCTATTTCCTTGAAATGCGTGCCAAGGATGAGGTTACTCTTGAATCGTATGCCGAAAAATTTGGTGCAGAGTTCATTCCCGGCAAAAAGCCGTGGGGCGTCAAGGCAGACATTGTTATGCCCTGCGCGTGTGAAAACGAGGTTGACCTTGAAGAAGCTGAGAAGATCGTTAAAAACGGCACTCAGTATTATGTTGAGGTATCGAATATGCCCACAACGAATGAAGCGCTGGAGTACCTCAAGGAGAATCTGCGCGGCGTTGCACCGTCAAAGGCTGTGAACGCCGGAGGCGTTGCGGTCTCTGCGCTCGAGATGATTCAGAACTCAGAGCGTTACGCATGGTCGGCAGAAAGAGTTGACGAAAAGCTCCGTGAGATCATGAAGGATATCCACAACAAGAGCGCAAAGGCTGCCGAGGAGAACGGTCTCGGCTATGACCTTGTTGCCGGAGCAAATATTGCCGGCTTCAGAAAGGTTGCAGATGCAATGATGTGTCAGGGAATAATCTGACGATATATAAAAATGAATATAAGCGGCTGCAAAGAGTTACGGTTTTCTCTGTTTTTGCAGCCGCTTAATGCTTGCAATAGCTTGAAAAGTATGATAAAATTTACAAAATAGTTTTATTGTGTCCGGAGGGTGAAAATATGGCAAAGTTTTGCGGATTTTGCGGCTCGCAGTTGGACGAGCAAACCGGAAGATGTCCGAATCCGAATTGCAAAAGCAACGAGGATTTTACACCACATAATGAGCAGCGGGAGTCTTCCGCTGACGCAGACAGCGGTTTTGAGCCACGTGCAGAGCAGGCGTATGCAGGTGAAAACGGCAGTTTTGATGACGACTATGCTCCTGCGCCCGCAAAAAAGCGCGGCGCAATGATAGCTATATGCGTTATTGCAGGCGTTATTTTGGTTTTGGGCGGTATTTTTGCACTGTGCTATTTTGATGTGATCAACATCGAACCTGTGAACAGCGCTTTTGCTTCAATGGGTCTTAAGGAGGAAGAAAAGGAAACTACCGAGCCTGAGACCGAGCCTGAAAGCACAGAAGAAAGCACGACGCGTCAGAACACCACTTTTTCAGATGCGCTCAGTTTGATTGACAGAGATATTGAAAAAGCTGCGCGTGAAATCGGCAATATGAAAGATGAACGCTGCACCGACGGAAGCACCGGATATACCAACGGTTCGCTTATTATTGAAACGGAACCGGGCAGCAGAAAGGTTTCCTATGTGTGCATCACGGGCAAATCGGAATACAGACTTGCCGGTATTTCTATAGGTGACGATATTGAAAATGCGCAGCGTATTCTTGAAACCTCGCGTTACACCCTCAAAAATGAAAACTCAAGCGGGTTCAGACGTTTTACAAATGAAGCGGGCGATGTGATCTGCATTTCATGCTCAAAGGATGAGGTTGAGGAGGTTTCATATTCAAAGTCCCAGAAAAAGACTCCTGCAGTGACAACGACTACTGCACCAACAACGATTCCTCAGACGCAGGCTCCGTCAACCGCTGCCGATTCAACACGGTATTCAGAGACGAGCGAAAACTCGGTCACGATAAATCCGCTGTATAATGGCATGATCATCTCGACCGGCGATTTCGATTACAGTGTTTTGGTTTCAAGTGAGCTTGAACCGCAGACAGTGAACGGCAAGACTTTCCACTACGGCGCAGAAAATCTTACCGATAATGACCCGTCAACATGTTGGGCAGAGGGAGTTGACGGCGCGGGCGAGGGCGAGCAGGTCACGCTCGAATGCTATGAGCCGACAGAAATGCGCGGACTCATAATCAATAACGGCTATTGCAAAAATGAAAAGCTTTATGACTATAACAACCGTCTGAAAGACATCACGATCATTTTTGATGACGGCAGCGAGTTTGAAACAAGACTCAAAGACGGATATGAAAACCGCAGCATAATTGTTGACTTTGGCGAAAACAAGACAACGAGAACAGTAACCGTCGTCATAAACAGCGTTTATGACGGAAAGGATTGCAATGACACCTGCGTTTCCGATATACGCTATTTTATAGGCAACTGACAAAATAAGAAGCTCCGCATGACAAAAAATCATGCGGAGCTTTTTTCTTATTTAAGCTTGATTTGGAACGGAAGTGAAATTGAATCGTCAGATACTATTGCGCCTTCTTCAAAGCAGATGTAATAGTTCATGCCGTCCTCGTCATACATTTCGCGGTCAATGTCAACAATGCAGGAGAGAACGGAGTCCGGATCATCTTCATCAAAGCTGCATTTGAAGTCAAAGCTTTCACGTGAGATGACTGCGCCGGTCGAGGCGGTTTGAATCAGATATGCCTTGCCGGCTCTTTTCGGAGATGAACCGAGGTCATCGCTGACATTCACAATGACCTTTGTGAACTGATTGTCATTGATTTCATATTCTGCTGTGGCGTCCTCAACCTTTGTATAAACCCTGCCCTTGGTGTCGGTGTCGCCCTCCTGGTGACCGGAGGGGAAAAAGTCGGTTGATGGCTCCGGCGGTTTTGTTGTTGTAACATGGGTCGTGGTTTCCGTTGTGGTTTCGGTCGTGGTTTCAGTTGTAGTTTCAGTGGTTGTTTCTGTTGTGGTCTCTGTGGTTGTTGTTTCTGTCTCCGGTTCTGTTGTTGTCGGAGCCTGTGTTGTTGTAACAACCGGCGCGGTGGTTGACTCTGTCTGAGAGGGATCGGGTGAGCTTGTCATCATTTTATAGACAAAGATTGCACCGATTACCACGGCAACGGCAAGGACAGCAATGAGAATGTACATTTTTTTGTTGTTGTTCTTGCGCTCTTCTTCTTCGTCCTCTTCGCTGTCGTTGAAAACCTCTTTGAACTCTGCCTTTGCGTCGGCATTGGTTCCGGCGGCGGGCTTTTGCGTATAGGAGCTAAAGTATACGTCTCCCTCGTCGGCAATTCTGAAGTTTTTGACCGTCTGCATCTTAGGCGTTTGGTCTTTGTTATAGCCGGGGCTGTTGAACCATGCAGCATAGTTTTCAAGTTCGGTTCTGAGCGCTGACGGTTCAAGGTATCTGTCCTGCGGTTTGAAAGCCGTTGCCTTGAAAATTATTCTCGAAAGAGTGGCATCGGCAGCGGCAGGCTTTGGAAAATTCTCGCCGCGCAAACGTCTTTCAAACGCCGTTTCTCTGTCAGCGAGCGAAATCGGAGCAGGAAAGGCGGGCAAAAACGGAGTGCGGTTGTTGTTGAGCAGTTTATACATTATAAGACCTACCGAATAGAGGTCGCTGCTTTCATTTGCGGCAGTTCCGTTGATTACCTCCGGAGCAAAATAAGCTGCGTCGGTATATTTTCCGCTTTCGATTCTTTCAGCTGTGTATATTCCAAAATCGCCGAGCTTATAGCTGCCGTTTTTGTCAACATAAATGTTTTCCGGATTAATGTCGCGGTGCATAATTCCCGCGGTTCTGAAGCTTTGCAATGCACAGCAGAGGTCAGAGCCAAGCTTTGCAACCTCGCCGCATGTGCACTTCTCCTGTGTCAGATATGCGGAAAGTGGAGTGAGCAGCTCCATAAGTATAATAA
The DNA here is from genome assembly GCA_934541115.1 of uncultured Eubacteriales bacterium. Lineage (GTDB taxonomy): Bacteria > Bacillota > Clostridia > Oscillospirales > Acutalibacteraceae > UBA6857. The sequence continues at coordinate 532 of CAKTDF010000017.1, read as the reverse complement.
CGCTGACAGAGCCCTCCTCGCGAACGATCTCATAGTTGTCGAATCTGACAATATTTTTATTGGCGCGCAGGAACATCATCTTGTCCATGTTGGCGCGCACAACGCTTTCAAGGTGGTCAAGGTAATCTGCGACGGACGAATACTTTCCGCTGTTCAGTGCGTCTGAAAACTCTCTTTCACTTTTGGGAAAGCGAACAACTTTGAGCGCAAGCTCGTCGTCACCGGTCTTTTTCATTGCGCGATAAACAACAGAGCTTTTTCCGCGCGCAACAATGTTATCGGTGTACCATTCACCAAAGAGCGGCTCCTTTTTTTTGAGAGAATCAAGATCCATTATCTTCACTCCGTTTCGGGTGTATATTCCTCTCAATGATAGCATATTCAAGATGAAAAAGTCAACAACGAGTGTTCGTCAAGTTGGAAAAGCACGTTTAAAAAGCTTAAAGCTTTGTTTTTGTACATTTGTCAATGATGTGAGACTAAGAAAATAAAAAGAAAAAGAGCTAATCAGAATATGTTTTTCGGGACAGAG
>CAKTDF010000016.1 GCA_934541115.1 uncultured Eubacteriales bacterium | reverse complement strand
ATTGCCATCACCTCCTCTGTTGAGGAGAAACCGCCTACCGTTTTTCCCGGCACCGGAGAAATTCTATCACATCTGTCGAATTTTGTCAATCATGAAAAATACCGCTTGACAAACAAGCGGCACGTGAGTATAATGTAACTGTAGAGGGTGCCGCGATAAGCGGTTGCTCCGAAATGGTAGTATTTTAAAGAAACACCGCCAAAGTGGAGAATGGCGGTGTTTCTTACTTTCTATGTAAGATTACTTATCTTTGCTGAAAATGTTATAGCAAAGAGAGATGACTGCGACCATTAGGCTAAGAATTGCAACCAACTCCAAAAGCGTAACTGTCATTGCCATCACCTCCTCTGTTGAGGAGAAACCGCCTACCGTTTTTCCCGGCACCGGAGAAATTCTATCACATCTGTCAGATTTTGTCAATCATGAAAAATGTCGCTTGACAAACAAGCGGCAGATGAGTATAATGTAAGTACAAAGAGGCTCTGCAGTAAGCGGTTGCCCTTGGAAAATGGTTTTTAAAAAATAACCGTCAGTTCCTAGGCTGGGCGGTTATTTTTTATTACCTTTATCGCTATGGTCAGCCGTTTTTCCGACTACAATTATGTAGCCAGTGGCGAACACAATAATCAATGTAATCATTGCGAGATATTCCATTCGCATCCCTCCTTTCCGGAGGGCAACAGATAATAAAACTTGCTCCCTCCTCTTTGGGAAAGTACCAAAAAAAGAGGGCAACCGCCTACCGTTTCGGCAGAGCCTACGGGGATTCTATCACATCTGTCGGATTTTGTCAATCATGAAAAATACCGCTTGACATCACGTCAGGCGGTATTTTGTGTTCGTCTCAGCACTTTTCAAAAAGTGACTTAAAAAAACTTTCAATCAGTTCACCAAGGCTGTTCAGAAGTTCGGAAAAAGTGGTTCCTCTTTTTGTCAGATCTTCGGGCAGCAGCTTGTTCGTGGTGATACCGATTACTCCCCTCGCTGCCAGTCTGCGCGCCACGAATGCATTGTCAACAGTCCACGAAATCGCTTTTAATCCGGCAGCGCGTATCATCGCAATTGAGGCAGTTACATTCTTTTTGTAGTTGAAAGAGATTCCGTCAATTTTGTTCTGTTTACAGAAGTTGATGTGCGACGGCAAAACCTCGTGGGCAAGCATCCACATTTCCGTTTCCGGCATGAGCTTTCTCAACGGTTCAAGCAGCTCCCATGTAAAGGATATAACAATAAAACTTTCTTTTTCCTCACGCGCATTCAAAATGCTTGCAAGTGCAGGCATGTCTCCGCTTTCACCGCCCTTGACCTCAATAACGGGTCTCAGAGAGTACGCTCTGCAAACATCAAGAGCCTCTTCAAGCGTAGGAATCTTTTCATTCGGGTACATATCAAGTCCGTTGCCTTTGTCAATTGTGAAAGTACAAAGTTCGGCGTAGGTCAGTTTGGAAATTTTTCCGCTGCCGTTTGTGGTTCTGTCAACGCTGTCATCGTGCATAACGACCCACACACCGTCCTTTGTGGGTTGAATATCAAACTCGCAGCCGTAATATCCCTTTTCTCCGGCTAGACGAAATGCGGCAAGCGTGTTCTCCGGTGCGGCTCCGCTGTATCCGCGATGCGCAACGGCAAGCAACTGCTTTTCTCCAACAGCAAAGCCGGGTACCGCAAGGGAAAGAAGCAGAAGCGCGCAAAGCACGCCGCAGAGAATTTTTTTGAATGTCTTTTTCATTTTGTTTTCCTCCGTGTGTCATCACTATATATAAATAGTATACAGCCACAGGCATTTTCTGTCAATAGATCATATATGGGTCATGCAGTCGCAGAGTCCTATGTGCACGGGGGAAAACCGATTTTCAAGGTACTTTGAAAACGGAGGCGCATTGAACCGCTTTCCCCGAGGAATATCAAGCGAAAACGCAAGCTGCGCAGAAAAGCCGCCTCTGCCACTTGAAAAAAGCAATCTTCCTCCGTGCAGTCTCGCGGTGTTCTGCACACTTCTGAGTCCGCTCTTTGCCTCAATCGGCAAAATCGCGCCCTTGCCCTCATTGCTTACGGAAATTACACATTGGCTCTGATACTTTGTCAAACTTGACATTATATCTCCGCCGGAGGAAAATTTGACGGCATTTGAAATAAGATTGAGAAAAGCGTCAATAATGAGTGCAGGGCAACAGGACGCAACCGTTTTCTGAGCCGTAAAAAACACATTTGCGCCGCTTTCGGAAAGCAAAATATCGGCGCAAAGGCATACGCTCTCAAGCAGACGGTCAAGCTCAACACTGCTGTAATCGCAAAATTCAAGCGCACCTTCCTTATTATTGTTGAGTGTGCGCAACTTTTTGAGGCAGTCTGAAAGTATGCGCCTGTCTGCAAAAGGGTCGCTTTCCTTGCAAAGCAATTCATGAAGCTCCGCCGAGCGCAAAAACACTTCGCTTACAAGCTCACGGATTTCGCTTTCATTTGCCGCCGTTTCCGGCAGCGAAAGCAGTCGGCTGACTTTATGTGTAAGTGAATTTTCCATTAGCGTTCGTCCTTTGAACAAATTTTTTCGTCAGTATTATGCCCTTTTTGGTTTTGTTAAACAATATTTTGTTGAGATTCACAAAAATTGGAAAAGTCGTGTTTTTTTTTACTTTTAGGTTGAAAATATGAAACAAATGGGGTAATATATATACGCAAAAAAACTATTATTTTGATTATCGGAGGTAATCACTATGTCAGTAAAAGTTGCCATTAACGGATTTGGCCGTATCGGTCGTCTTGCTTTCCGCCAGATGTTCGGCGCAGAAGGCTATGACGTTGTTGCCATCAATGACCTTACCAAGCCCTCAATGCTTGCTAACCTGCTCAAGTATGACACCGCTCAGGGCGGCTACTGCGGCAGACTCGGCGAAGGTCTCCATACCGTTACCGCAGACGATGAGGCTAATACCATCACCGTTGACGGAAAGACCCTCACAATCTACAAAGAAGCTGACGCTAACAATCTTCCTTGGGGCGAGATCGGCGTTGACGTTGTTCTTGAGTGCACCGGTTTCTACTGCTCAAAGGAAAAGAGCATGGCTCACATCAACGCAGGCGCAAAGAAAGTTGTTATTTCCGCTCCCGCAGGTAAGGATCTTAAGACCATCGTTTTCTCAGTAAACAATGACACTCTTACCGCTGATGATCAGATCATCTCCGCTGCTTCCTGCACCACAAACTGCCTTGCTCCTATGGCTAAGGCTCTCAACGACTACGCTCCCATCCAGAGCGGTATCATGTCAACCATTCACGCTTACACCGGCGACCAGATGATCCTTGACGGTCCACACAGAAAGGGCGACCTCAGAAGAGCACGCGCAGGCGCTGCTAACATCGTTCCCAACTCAACCGGCGCTGCAAAGGCTATCGGTCTTGTTATTCCGGAACTCAACGGCAAACTCATCGGCTCCGCTCAGAGAGTTCCCGTTCCCACCGGTTCAACCACCATTCTTACCGCTGTTGTTAAGGGCGAAAACGTTACTGTTGACGGCATCAACGCAGCTATGAAGGCAGCCGCAAGCGAATCCTTCGGCTACAACGAGGATCCCATCGTTTCATCCGACGTAATCGGCATGAGATACGGCTCACTCTTCGACGCAACCCAGACCATGGTTATCGACCTCGGCAACGGACTTTATGAAGTTCAGGTTGTTGCTTGGTATGACAACGAAAACAGCTACACCAGCCAGATGGTTCGTACCATCAAGTACTTCGCAGAGCTTGCGTAAGTCAGCTGGTCAAAGCGATTTTTCGGGTCGGACGTTCTTCGTCCGACCCGTTTTGTTATTATTGTATTCGACTTTTCAAAAAAGTACAATCAGTCAATAATCGTCAGAAAAACTTTTCATTTCCCTTGACAAATGAATTTTATCGGCTATAATAGCTTTAGCACTCAGACAAGTAGAGTGCTAAAACTATTTTTTGTCTTACATATTTATATATACAGGAGCTGATAAAAATGGCAAAGAAACAATTCAAAGCAGAATCTAAAAAGCTGCTCGACATGATGATCAATTCAATTTATACAAACAAAGAGATTTTTCTGCGCGAGCTTATCTCAAACGCCAGCGACGCGCTGGACAAGCTTTATTACAACTCGCTTTCAGACAACGACTCCGGCCTGTCAAGAGAAGATTACAAAATTACAATTGAAATCGATAAGGAAAACAGAACTCTGAAAATTTCAGATAACGGTTGCGGAATGGACGCCAAGGAGCTTGAAAGTAACCTCGGCACAATTGCAAAAAGCGGCTCGCTCGACTTCAAGAGCGCTGCCGAAAAGGACAAAGGCGTTGAAATCATCGGTCAGTTCGGCGTTGGTTTTTACTCGGCGTTTATGGTCAGCGACGAAGTTACGGTTGAAAGCCGCCCCCACGGTGCTGCGGAGGCTTACCGCTGGAAATCAAGCGGTGCAGACGGTTATACCGTAACCCCGTGTGAAAAGGAAAGCGCAGGCACCGACGTCATCCTCAAAATCAAAGAAAACACAGAGAACGAAAACTTTGACAAGTACCTTGACCAATATGCGATCAAAGACATTGTTTCAAAATACTCCGACTATATCCGCTACCCAATCATGATGGATATGGAGACCTCAAGGCTCAAAGAGGGCACGGAAGATGAATACGAAACAGTTACCGAGCCGACCCAACTCAACAGTATGGTCCCCCTTTGGAGAAAAAATAAAAACGAAATAACTAAAGAGGAATATAACGAATTTTACAAATCAAAATTCTATGACTATGAAGATCCGCTTCTCACGGTTCACTCAAAAACAGAGGGTCAGGTTTCATATGACGCACTGCTTTATGTTCCTGCCCATGCTTCATATGACTACTATTCAAAGGAATATGAAAAAGGACTTCAACTTTATTCAAACGGCGTTCTCATCATGGATAAATGCGCCGATCTTCTTCCGGATCACTTCAGCTTTGTCAAGGGTCTTGTTGACTCGGCAGATTTGACTCTCAACATTTCCAGAGAGACGCTTCAGCAGGATCATATTCTCAAAATTATTGCAAAAGCCCTTGAAAAGAAAATTAAATCCGAACTTGAAAAGATGCTCAAAAACAACCGCGAGGATTATGAAAAGTTTTACAAAGCTTTTGGGCTCCAGCTCAAATTCGGAATTTACAACGGTTTTGGCGTAAACAAAGAAATTCTCAAAGATCTTGTTATGTTCTATTCTTCAAGCGAAAAGAAGCTTGTCACCCTCGGCGAATATGTTTCAAGAATGAAAGAAGATCAAAAAACTATTTACTACGCCTGCGGCGAGACCACGGACAAAATTGATATGCTTCCGCAATCAGACGCAGTCAAGGCAAAGGGATTTGAGGTTCTGTACTGCACAGACGACGTTGACGAATTCGCAATCCAGATGATGCGCGACTATGACGGAAAAACTTTCACCAACATCTGCGCAGACAAGCTTGATCTTGATACCGAAGAAGAAAAGAAAGCTCTCGAGGACGAAAACAACAGCTCGACCGACCTGCTTGAAACTATAAAAACCGCTCTTGACGGAAAAGTCAGCGTCGTTCGCTTCACCAACAAGCTGCACGACCACCCGGTCTGCCTGACAAGTGAGGGTATGCTTTCTCTTGAGATGGAAAAAGTTCTGAACTCCATGCCGAACGGCAACACGGCAAAGGCTGAACTTGCGCTCGAGATCAATCGCAGCCACCCGATTGCCGAAAAGCTCAAGGCACTCTTCGACACCGACAAGGAAAAGCTTGCGAAATATGCGAAGATCCTTTACGCCGAAGCTTGCCTCATCAGCGGCAAGGGTATTGAAAACCCGGCAGAATTCAGCGAACTGGTTTGCGAACTGATGTAAAAAAAGCAGCCGCTTGACTTTTGTCGGGCAGCCGAGTATAATATGAACGTAAAGGGGTGCCGCGATAAGCGGTTGCTCCACTTAGTTGGGTATTTTTTAGAAACACCGCCAAGTGGGAAAGGGCGGTGTTTCTTACTATTTAAGCTGAAATCAGCTTATGGCTTATGTAAGATTACTTGTCTTTGCTGAAAATTTTGTAGCAAAGAGAGATGACTGCGACGGGCAGAGTCAGAATTGAAATTAATTCCAAAAGTGTAATTGTCATTGCCATCACCTCTTCTTCAGAGGAGCGAACCGCCTACCGTTTTTTCCCGGCACCGTGAAAACAGTAACATATTTGCAGAAAAATGTCAAAGTTTGCAAAAAGAATGATTGCTTGACAAAATGCCCTCACCCGGGTATCATTATGTCGTATCAAGAAGTTCACCAGACCGAATTATTTTATTGCGGAGAGAATCATGGATATTAAAAAGCTTGAAGTTTTCATCAATGCCGTTGACCTCGGCAGTCTGACAAAGGTTGCGGAGATAATGGGCTACACTCAGTCGGGCATTACTCATGTTATAAGTGCGCTTGAAAAAGAGATGGGCTTTTCCCTCCTCCTGCGCAGCCGCAACGGCGTTGTTCCCACTCCGGAGGGCGCGCGCCTCATTCCCTCAATTCGTGCAATGCTCGTCCATTCCGGTCAGCTTGAAAAGGAAATCTCGCTCATTCGCCAGCGCAAGGACGGCGTTATCCGCGTTGCCGCATACACAAGCATGCTCATGCACTGGCTGCCGCCTATTGTCAAGCGCTTTCACGAAAGATATCCGGATATAGCCGTTGAGCTCAGTTCTTCAAGCATTGACGGAACATATAAAATGCTCGAAGCCGGAGACATTGACCTCGCCTTTGCAAGCAGACAAAAGACATATCCGGAGTTTGATTTTATCCATCTGAGTAATGACGCCCTCATGGCAATTTTACCGAATACAGAGGAAAACAGAAAGCTCAACTGCTTTCCTATCAGCCTTTACAAAGACAAGGATTTCATCATGCCGTATTTCGGTTTCGACAAAGACATTCTCTGCGTTTTTGAACGCGAAAAGGTTATGCCGAACATTGAGCCGACCTATGTTGACGACCAGACAGTCATCAGCATGGTTGAACACGGAATGGGAATCAGTATGCTTTCAAAGCTAGTTATGCTCGACAACAAGAGCGACGTAATTTCTCTCCCGGTTGTTCCCGAGGCACACCGTGAGCTGGTTCTCTGCCTGAAATCGCTGAGAACCGCAACAGAGCCGGTGAAGGAATTTATCAACTGCGCCACAGAGGTTCTTGACGAGCTTTACGGCGAGAACAGATAAAGGGCGGCTTTTCTATTCACAGCAGTACGCTATACATTACAAACTGTAATACTTCGCTTTTAAAGTAAAATTATGGAAATCGGGGTTTAAAGGGCGTTTTTTACACCAAAACCTCGATTTTTTTGTGCAAACTGCTGCATTTTTTAAAATGATTTTGTGGTTCTTGTGCAAAAAACTGAAAAACAAAAGCTTTTCAAAATTTTGTTGACAATTAAAAATCGTAATGCTATAATTCTTGCAACATACCGAGAGAGGAAACCCGCAGAGTTATCTGCGGCCGCAGATGCGCTCCCTTAGATATGAAAAAGCAAAAGCAGCCACAAGGCTGCAAAACAAGAAAGGAAGATTCATCATGAAAACCTTTAAAAGAGTAATGGCTATTGTTATGGTTGCCGCTCTTTGCCTTTGCTGCTTCGCAGCTTGCGGCTCAAAGGACGACACAAACACCACCGCTGCCGGTTCTTCTGATTCCACATCGAGCGCCGACGAAAGCAAGGCTCCCGCAGCAGACGGAGCAGCATTCAAAATCGGTTCAACCGGACCGCTCACCGGCGACGCCGCAATTTACGGCAACGCAGTTATGAACGCAGCGAAGATTGCCGTTGAAGAAATCAACGCAGAAGGCAAGATCAAGCTCGAGTTCAAAGGCGAAGACGACGTTGCAGACGGCGAGACCGCTGTCAACGCATACAACACCCTCTACGACTGGGGTATGCAGGTTCTCATGGGACCGGTCACCAGCGGCGCAGCAATTGCTGTTAGCGCAAAGAGCTATGAAGATCGCGTCTTCTCCCTCACTCCGTCAGGCTCCTCAACCGACATCATTGACGGTAAGGACAACTTCTTCCAGGTTTGCTTCACCGACCCGAACCAGGGTACAGGTGCTGCCGACTATATGTCAGAAAACATGAAGGATGCAAAGGTTGCTATTATCTATCGTAACGACGACGCATACTCACAGGGTATCCGCGATACTTTTGTAAAGGAAGCTTCGGCAAAGGGTATTGAAGTTGTTTATGAAGGCACTTTCACCAAGGACAGAGCAACAGACTTCTCAGTTCAGCTTACCGCAGCAAAGGCTGCAAACGCAGACACTGTATTCCTTCCGATCTACTATCAGCCCGCATCTGTTATCCTTAAGCAGGCTAACAACATGGGTTACAAGCCGACCTTCTTCGGTGTTGACGGTATGGACGGTATCCTCACCATGAAGGGCTTTGACACCAAGCTTGCAGAGGGCGTAATGCTCCTTACTCCGTTCTCAGCCGACGCTGAAGACGAAAAGACCCAGGCATTCGTTAAGAAGTACACCGAGAAATACGGCGACACTCCGAACCAGTTCGCAGCAGACGCTTATGACGGAATCTACATCATTGCAGAAGCTCTTCAGAAAGCAGGCTGCACTCCGGATATGTCCGCTAAGGATATCTGCGAAAAGCTTGTCGAGGTTATGCCGACTCTCACATTTGACGGTCTTACCGGCGAAGGTATGACATGGTCAGCAACCGGCGAAGTTTCAAAGGCTCCGCGCGCTGTTGTAATCAAGGACGGCGTCTATGTAACTCCCGGCAAATAATTAAAACCGCTTTAAGCTTCAAAGCATAAAAAACGCCGACCGTCCGAGCATCACTTTTTCGGCGGTCGGCATTCTTTGAATTTCAGGCATGGATTGAGGTTTCTGAAAGCCTCCGCAAAACGAGGGCTTTCAGAGACCTCAAGGAAAGATTATATAAAGAAAATGAAAAAACAATCGAGGTGTATCAAATGGAATTTCTCTCATATCTGATAAGCGGAATAAGCCTCGGAAGCGTTTACGCCATCATCGCCCTCGGCTACACAATGGTTTACGGCATTGCGAAAATGCTGAACTTTGCTCACGGCGACGTAATCATGATCGGCGGCTATATTTCCTACATCACCGTTACTTCGCTCCACGTTCCGGGCTGGCTTTCGGTCATCATTGCAATGATCGTCTGCACTGTTCTCGGCATAATAATTGAAGGTCTTGCATACAAGCCGCTGCGTTCCGCCCCCTCACTTGCGGTTCTCATCACCGCCATCGGCGTTTCGTATTTCCTCCAGAACTCGGCTCTCCTTCTTTGGGGTGCAGATCCGAGAACCTATAAGTCGCTTATCGACGGCAACATCAAGCTTTTTGACGGTCAGCTGACCGTTTCCTATGTTTCGATCCTCACCGTTGTTGCGTGTATAATCATCATGGTTGCGCTCATGCTCTTCACTTCAAAGACAAGAATGGGTAAGGCAATGCGTGCCTGCTCTGAGGACAAGGGTGCCGCTCAGCTCATGGGTATTAACGTCAACTTCACAATTTCCGTAACCTTTGCTATCGGCTCGGCTCTCGCAGCGATTGCAGGCGTACTTCTCCTCTCTTCATATTCCATACTCATGCCCACAACCGGTTCAATGCCCGGCATCAAGGCTTTCACCGCAGCCGTTTTCGGCGGAATCGGTTCGATTCCCGGCGCTTTCCTCGGCGGCGTATTGCTTGGCGTAATTGAATCCTTTGCTTCGGCATACATTTCAACCCAGCTCGCAAACTCAATCGTTTTTGCCGTTTTGATTGTTGTTCTCCTTGTTCGTCCCACCGGACTTCTCGGAAAACGCATTCAGGAAAAGGTTTAAGGAGGTGCCGATAATGAGTAAAACAAAAAGCAAAACGCTCAAAAAAGGCACTGTCCGCAACGCCGCGACCTACGGAGTTGTCATTGCGGCATACGTTATTATGACGGTTCTTTCAAACGCAGGCGCCCTCAAGCGTTCAACCCAGGGAATTTTGGTTCCGGTATGCTGCTACATTGTTATGGCGCTTTCGCTGAACCTCACGGTCGGCGTTCTCGGTGAACTCAGCCTCGGTCATGCAGGCTTCATGAGCATCGGAGCTTTCACGGGCGTAATCGTTTCAATGAGCCTTTCCTCGGTCATTCCGAGCGCTGCACTCAGAATGTTCATCGCCATCGTCGCCGGCATGCTCATCGCCGCCGTTGCAGGCTTTCTTATCGGCATTCCGGTACTTAAGCTTCGCGGCGACTACCTTGCAATCGTTACCCTAGCTTTCGGCGAAATTATCAAAGAGCTTATCAACTGTCTTATCGTCGGCATTGATGAAAACGGACTGCATTTTATCTTCAACCCCACGGGTTCAAAAAAATTTGAAGACCTCGGACTTTCTGAAACCGGAAAAGCGATAATCAAAGGCGCTCAGGGTGCAACCGGAACTCAGACGATTGCAACGTTCACCGCCGGATTTATACTTATCCTTGTTTCACTTTTCATTATCCTCAACTTTGTTGACAGCAGAACCGGACGTGCCGTTCTTGCAATCCGCGACAACAGAATCGCAGCCGAATCCTGCGGAATCAACATCACAAAGTATAAAATGATCGCCTTTGTTCTCTCAGCGTCAATTGCCGGAGCGGCAGGCGCACTTTACGGCATGAACTACTCGAACCTCCCCGCAACAAAGTTTGACTTCAACACCTCAATTCTCATTCTCGTGTTCGTTGTTCTCGGCGGTCTTGGCAACATGCTCGGTTCAATAATCGCGGCAACGGTTCTTTATGTACTGCCCGAGGCGCTGCGTGAATTTGCGGATTACAGAATGTTGATGTATGCAATCGTTCTTATCATCGTTATGCTCGCAACCAACAACCCGCAGCTTAAAAATCTGCTTTCAAAGATTATACCCACGAGAAAGAAAAAGGAGGGAACCGCACAATGAAAGACTTTGAAAAAGGCAAGATGGTTCCCGTTCCGAGCCATTCAATAATCCCGGAAAGAGACATCGGAAACACCCCGGTTCTTGAATGTATTCACCTTGGAATCGACTTTGGCGGTCTGCGTGCCGTTGACGACTTCAACTTTACCATAGGCAAAACAGAGATCGCCGGACTTATAGGTCCCAACGGTGCAGGCAAAACAACGATCTTCAACCTGCTGACCAAGGTATACACTCCCACGAGGGGCACAATAGTAATCAACGGCATGGATACCTCGGGTAAAAATACCGTTCAAATCAACAAAATGGGTGTTGCAAGAACATTCCAGAATATCCGCCTGTTTTCCAATCTTACTGTTGAAGACAACGTAAGAATCGGTCTGCACAATCAAGAAAAGTACACCACTGCCTCCGGCATTCTCCGCCTTCCCTCCTATTGGAAAAAGGAAAAGGCAATGCACGAAAAGGCAATGGAGCTGCTTTCAATCTTCGGAATGGAAGACACCGCAGACTGGCAGGCAGGCTCACTCCCCTACGGCGCGCAAAGACGTCTTGAAATCGTCCGCGCACTCGCAACCGACCCGAAGCTCCTTTTGCTTGACGAGCCCGCCGCAGGCATGAACCCGAACGAAACCGCCGAGCTGATGGAAAACATCGTCAAAATACGCGACACGTTCAAAATCGCTGTTCTCCTCATTGAGCACGACATGAACCTCGTTATGGGCATCTGCGAAGGCATCTGCGTTCTGAACTTCGGTCAGATCATTGCAAAGGGCACGGCAAAGGAAATTCAGTCAAACCCGGCTGTTATCGAAGCCTATCTCGGCAACAAGAAAAAGGAGGGTTAAGCCATGGCAATGTTAAAGGTTGAAAACATCAACGTCTATTACGGCAGCATCCACGCCATTAAGGACATCAGCTTTGAGGTTGAGCAGGGCGAAATTGTTACCCTCATCGGTGCAAACGGCGCAGGAAAAAGCACAACGCTGCAAACCGTTTCCGGTCTTCTGCGTTCAAAGACCGGCTCAATCACCTTCCTCGGTGAAAGAATTGACCACATTCCGCCCCACAAGCTCGTTTCAAAGGGACTTGCGCAGGTTCCGGAGGGCAGAAGAATCTTTCTTCAAATGTCTGTTCTTGAAAATCTTCAGATGGGCGCTTACACAAGCAAGGGCGACACAAAAGCCGACCTCGAAAACGTTTTTGAGCGTTTTCCGCGCCTTAAAGAGAGAACCAATCAGATTGCAGGTACGCTTTCCGGCGGCGAGCAGCAGATGCTTGCAATGGGACGCGCTCTCATGAGCCGCCCAAAGCTGATGATGCTTGACGAGCCGTCAATGGGTCTTGCACCTATCCTTGTTGAGCAGATTTTTGACATTATAAAGGAGCTTCACAAGGCAGGCACAACCATTCTCCTTGTTGAGCAGAACGCTGAAATGGCGCTCCAGGTTGCAAACAGAGCATATGTTCTTGAGTCCGGCAGAATAACCCTCACCGGCACAGGCGCAGAGCTCGCAGCGAGCGACCAGATCAAAAAAGCATATCTCGGCGGCTGAGAAAGCACCGGGAAAAGCAGCCGCAGGTCTCCACGACTTTTGCGGCTGCTTTTTGTTTTTGCATTCATATCAACATAACGATTATCACAAATACAGCCCCGGAATCTCCGAGGCTGTATATCTCTTCTTTATTTAGCTTTTACACTTTTAGCAGACGAGTACACGCTGTTGACTGTCTTTCCGCCGGAGGTTGTGTAAGCTGTCACCTTGAAATAATAGGTCTTGCCTTTGGTGAGACCTGTTTTGGTGTAACTGACCTTGCCGTTCTTGACGGTGGCAATCTTCTGATACTTTCCGTTCTTTGAGGTTGCCATATAGACGTTATAGCCCGTTGCGCCCGTCTGCTTGTTCCAGCTGAGCTTTGCCGATTTTTTTGCGGCGGTGGCTTTCAAGGTCGGAGCTTTCGGAGCAATCGTGAACGTCAGCGTCTTTTTGCCGCTGTAGTTGCCTTTGAATGTAACGGTCACGGTGTACTTTCCGGGGTTCTTTCTGCCGGACTGATATTTCACGGTGTAGTCCTTGCCCTCGGTGAGAGCTTTGCCCTTGCTGGTTTTGACAACGACTTTCGGCTTTTGTGCTTTGCCGTTGTATGTGTAGGAAGTCTTTGAAAGCTTCACCGATGAAGCCTTATAAATAACGGTGGTTTTCTTCACCTTGCCGCAGGCTGTGCAGGCGGTGACGGTTTTGCCGTTTTTTGAGGTTGTGGCTTTTTGGGTGGATTTTACATAATTATGCTTATGACCGATAGCGGCATTATAGTGCATCTTTGCATACAAAAGCATGTCATTGGGAAGGCTGATTGAAATCTTTTTCCAGTCACTTTTACTTCCGGCATAATAAACTTGAGGAATGGTCTTTATTCCGCCAAATGCTTCCTCACCGATTGATTTTACACCAATCCCGATTTGTATTTTAGTCAGTTCGGTACAATCCCTGAACGCATAATCGCCAATGCTCGTCACGCTGTCCGGAATTGTTATGCTTGTCAGTTCGGTACAACCACGGAACGCATGATCGCCAATGCTCGTTATGCTATCCGGGATTGTTATACTTTTAAGTCTGGTGCAACCATAGAATGCTCCCTCACTAATGCTCTTCACGCTGTTTGGGATTGTTATGTTTGTAAGGGAGGTGCATTCCCAGAACACCTCCGAACCGATGTTAGTTACGCTGTCTGAAACTGTTATACTTTTAAGTCCGGAGCAACCGGAGAACGCATTATAGCCAATGCTCGTCACGCTATTCGGAATTGTTATACTTGTAAGACCACTGCAATGCCCGAACGCAAAATTACCAATGTTCTTCACACTATTCGGAATTGTTATACTTTTCAGTCCGGTACAATCGTAGAACGCACCACCGGTAATACCTTTTGTTCCGTTCTTTATTTTGATTCTTGTATTTTTCGGCATTGTGCCCTTATACTTGTAATAAACCTTTCCGGCGTACACATCACCGTTAGGCTGTGAATTGTACCAAGCGGTATTAGAGAACGCATAGCTGTCAATGCTCGTCACGCTATTCGGAATTTTTATGCTTTTAAGTCCGGTGCAACCACTGAACGCAGACCCACCAATGCTCGTCACGCTATTCGGAATTGTTACGCTTGTCAGTCCGGTGCAGCCATCGAACGCATAAATGTCAATGCTCGTCACGCTATTCGGAATTGTTACGCTTGTCAGTCTGGTGCAATCCTCGAACGCAGAGTCGCCAATGCTTGTTATGCTATCCGGGATTGTTATACTTTTAAGTCCGGTGCAACCACTGAACGCATAGCCGGTAATACCCTTTGTTCCGTCTTTTATTGTTATGCTTGTATTGCTCGGCATTGTGCCTTTATACTTGTAATAAACCTTTCCGGCATAAACATTGCCGTCAGGCTGTGAGTTGTACCACGCGGTACCATAGAACGCAGAACCGCCAATACTCGTCACGCTATTCGGAATTGTTACGCTTGTCAGTCTGGTGCAATCCTCGAACGCAGAGTCGCCAATGCTTGTTACGCTGTTTGGAATTGTTATTCTTTCCGACTCAGAGCAACGATAGAACGCGTAATAGCCAATACTTGTCACCGGATAGCCGCCGAGCTTTTTGGGAATAGTAACGTCACCGCTTATGCTTTTGTCGCAGCCGGTAATCGTTGCCTTGCCGTTTTCAACTTCGTAGGTGTAATATCCGTCCGAAAATGAATTATCGTCTGCTGCCCTCGCCTCAAACGTCAGCCCGACCACAGGCAGCCCAACAATGAGCATTACCACCGCAAGAAACAGCGAAATCGATTTTTTAATACTTTTTCTCATAATTTCCAACTCCTTTGCTATTACTATATACATAGTAACATTATATAAGCGAATTGTCAAGACGTAACTATGAATATAGAATAAAATAAATCAAGCAGCAAAGGAAATCCATTATGAATGACTTCAAGCCGGTTTCGACAATACAAAACTACGGAGAAATCAAAATTAAACTGCGCGAGCTAATGGAAGAAAAAGGTCTTACGCGATATCAGCTCTCTCGCCTAACAAACACCCGCTTTGAGGTTATCAACAAGTGGTACAACGGAAACGTTGAGCGGATTGATTCAGACGTTCTTGCAAGGCTTTGCTTCACCCTCGGCTGTCGGGTAGAGGATATAATTGAATATGACAAGTAAACTGCCGGATACAAGCTTGATGTATTCCGGCAGTTTTTCTGAAAAAAACGTCCGCCGCATTTCTGCGGCGGACAAGCTTATTCATGCTGTCATTTGAGCATACCGTGATATCTGCCCATCCAGTAAGGAAGTGTATAAGTTGTTGAGCCCTCCATAACGGTATCCATTGTCTCTGTTCCGAGACGGTAGGTTGAGCCGTTGAACTTGTGGAGCTCTCTCTCGTCCGGAGCGGCAACTTTCCACGAAAGGTCGCCGCCGCGAAGAACAACGCCGATGATCTGAAGAACGCCGGAGTTGCTGTCTGAGAAGAACGGTTTTTTGCCGTTCGGGTCATATGAAAGGGCGTTCGTTCCGTCAATTCCGACCGATTCAAGGTTAAACTCGGCAACATCATCACGGTTGGAGTTCGACGCAAGATAGCGGCGAAGATCGATCGGGTGACGGCTCAGCGACCACGAAGCGGTTTCAATGAGGCTGTTGCCGTATACATCGGTCTTTTCCTCGTTCGGATAGGCAAGCTGATAAATATAATACCAGCACGGATTTTCGCTGTGTGAAATTGAGTACCACCAATCATCAAGACCCTCTCTGTAATATGAGAGAAGCTCCTCGTCGTCTTCAAGCTGGAAGAGGGTGTAATACGCAAGCATTGCCATTTCCTCGTCCGAATAATTGAGAATGAGGCGATATACAAAGTTGAAAAGCTTTGTTCCGACAAGCGGACGGAGAATAAAGCCGAGAATCGGCGAAACGCCGTTTGCAAACTCAAGAATCGACATGTTGTAACGGTCAAGTTCCTGGGTCATGACCTTTGCGTATTCATATGCCGGATCAAGGGCTGCCATGCGGTATTCGTCCTCCCACTTTTGGTCACCTGTAACATAAGCGGCAACCTTGAACGTTGTGAGAATAACCGCAGACTGGAGTGGAGCGCCGCCGAGTACCTGTCCGTTGTGGAAATAGGTGCGGCTGAACTTGCCCCATGTTGTGGGCTGACCGCTGCCGTCGCAAAGCGCATAGCCGTTGTCAACGATATGCTGAGCAAAGGAATCCATGGTTCTTGCAATAAGCGCTTTGATTTCGGCATCCTCTTCGCCGAGAATGTCATATGCAAGCTTGTAAAGGAAAACGTGGCCGATAATTTCATCGGCGCTGGTGTCGCCCTTGTAGATGATGTCGCTGACATCATAGCCGGAACCGATGAGGTCATTCCAAAGTCTTTCCGGAATGCTGCCTGAGGCGTCAACGGTTACACCGCGCAGGTTTTCGCCGTTGAGGAGATAGCCCTTGTCGGTTTCGGGTTTATTGGACATACCGGTAGCCGTTCCGTCGCCGTTATGGCTCCAGTGAATGTAGCCGTCAAAATCTCTGTCCTCTGTTTTGAAAGAGTATGTTCTTGCCCAAAAGCCCTCAAGGAGTCTTGTTCTTTTGGCAGTATCGCCGGAATCCGGTGAGATCCAATCGCCGGGCACAAGCAGCTCAAGGTTCGAGTTCTTCATAACATATGAACCGATACCGAAGTTCATGTACTTTTTATACATTCCGTCAAACGCAGCCGCCGGGCTGTCCTCGGGAATATTCATTGAGTAGTCTCCGCCCTCTTTGAGAACCTCCGGAGCGTACCACTTGCCAACATTTACGTCTGAAATTGAGCCGTTACGCTGAGCGTGAACAAGCGATTGAGTCGTTCCGGTTCTCATTGAAATATATGTAAGGAGCAAAACCGCCTCGGTTGAAAGATATGCCGTCTTTCTTGCCGCGGCAATTTCTTCTGCCGTTGCGTTTGGATCATTCTTCAAAACGGCGTAACGCATAAGCTCGCCCGCACCGTACATTGAAGTCCAAAGACCGTCATTATCGCTTTCTTCCGGTACCCATTCGCCGTTTTTAAGGTCTGCATTGGAAACCATGCCGCGCCTTGCGACATATTTCTGAGATTCATCGCTCATCATGGCTGCCTTATCGGTGCCGCTGATATCTTTCATTTCAATATGGCTGTAGCCGTCAGCCATAACGGTCCAGATTCCGTTTTCACCGTCGGCTAAAATTGCAAGAACCTTGCCGTCTGTTGTGTCCGCGGAATAGAAGTATCTGTCGCCCATAAAGCGCTGTTCTCTGTCGCGCTCGTTTTCGGCGTTTTCGTCAACTCTCAGAACGCCGTAATCGGTGATACTCCATTTTGCGCCGTCCGCGGTAACTGCAACTGCATTGTCAAATGAGTTATATTCTTTTACAAATGACGGAACTTTTTCATCGTCAAGGTCATAGCGGGTAACAATCTTCTGAAGATTTTTGCCCTCGGCAACCGCTTCGCCGTTATAGTCAACCTTGCTGATTTTTGAATCAAGCTTTGTTGCGTTTTTAACAACGGTCAGTGTAACGCTGTCTGAAAGACCGTCCTGATTGCCGGCGGTAATGGTTGCCGTGCCCTCGCCTTTGGCGGTGACTCTGCCCCACGAATCGACCGTGGCAACAGAAGCGGGCTGCGCATTCCATGTCAGCGTACGATGCTTGACCGAAGAGGAAAATACCGTTTCAACGGTACGGCTGTCTCCGATGTCCATTTCCCAATTTTCGGGAACAACAAGACGGAGTGTGTCTTCTTTCTTGCAGAACAATGCCGACGCCGGGGCACAAAAGCCGACAGCGAGGACAAGCGCAAGAACAACAGCAATGATTTTTTTCATTTGGTACGTTCTCCCTTTCTGAATCAGCGCAAAAAGCGCACAATTTTCAAGGTAATGATACCATACCATATATTGTCAGTCAATAGAAAAAATATGAACAAACAAAAACTCTCCAACGGGCGATTCACAAATCGCTCATCTCCGTTTCTGTCTGCACAACATAAAAACAGACCGCCTGAATCTAAGCGGTCTGATATTCTGTATCCCGAACCTGACGTCTGAAATCAAACCGTCAGCTCGTTCTTGATGTCCTCGTCCTCATAGCGCGAAAGGATCGGAGCAACAACGTCGGCAAGGAATTCGTCAACCTGACTGACGCTGCGACCGATGTACTTTTTCGGGTCAAGCTCTGAAAGTATCTCCTCTTTTGAAAGCGGAAAACTCTCGTCTTCGGCAATACGGTCAATCAGATCATTCGGCTTACCCTCAAGCTTGACTCGCGCCGTTGCGGCATGAGAGTGAATACGCAGCTTTTCGTGTAGCTGCTGCCTGTTTCCGCCGCGCTTAACTGATTCCATCATAATGTTTTCCGTTGCCATGAACGGGAGCTTTTCCATAACTCGCTTTTCAATCACCTTTTCGTATACCATCAGTCCGTCGGTAACGTTGATATAAATTCCGAGAATTGCGTCAACGGCAAGAAAAGCCTCGGCAACGGAAATACGTTTGTTGGCGCTGTCATCAAGAGTACGCTCAAACCATTGAACCTCTGTTGTGAGAGCCGGATTGAGCGCGTCAACCGTAACATACCGCGCAAGAGCACAAATCCGTTCACAGCGCATAGGATTGCGCTTATACGGCATGGCGGATGAGCCAATCTGATTTTTCCCGAACGGCTCTTCCATTTCCTCAAAAGACTGAAGTACACGAAGGTCGTTGGCAAATTTATATGCGCTTTGGGCAAAGCCCGAGAGCGCAGAAAGAATAAAATAGTCGGTTTTTCTTGAATAAGTCTGACCCGAGACCGGAACGCAGGAGTCAAAGCCCATTTCCTTTGCAATAAGCTCTTCTGCTTTTTTGACCTTTTCCTCATCCCCGCCAAAAAGCTCCATAAAGCTTGCCTGAGTACCGGTTGTTCCCTTTGAGCCGAGAAGAGACAGGCGCGAAAGATGGTATTCAAGGTTTTCAATGTCCTGAGTCAGCTCATACATCCAAAGAGTTGCCCTTTTGCCCACGGTCGTCAGCTGTGCCGGCTGAAGATGGGTGTATGCAAGACACGGC
This sequence comes from uncultured Eubacteriales bacterium, assembly GCA_934541115.1. GTDB lineage: Bacteria > Bacillota > Clostridia > Oscillospirales > Acutalibacteraceae > UBA6857. The sequence goes on along the minus strand of CAKTDF010000016.1, from coordinate 35,429 downwards.
AGAGACTTGTATCTGAGAGAAAACGCAGCCAGATTGCGAAGCACCTGCGCCGCCTTTCTGAGCACGAGCTTTGACGCCTCACGCATGATGATTATATCGGTGTTGTCTCCGACATAGCAGCTTGTTGCGCCGAGGTGAATTATCGGGTCAGCTTTTGGGCATTGCTTTCCGAAGGCGTAAACATGACTCATTACGTCATGGCGCACTTCTTTTTCTCTTGCTTCCGCCACGTCATAATTGATATCGTCCTTATGGCGCTCCATCTCTTCAATCTGTTCATCGGTGATGTCAAGACCAAGCTCCTTTTCAGCCCTCGCAAGAGCGATCCAAAGCCTGCGCCACGTTCTGAACTTAAAATTCTGAGAAAAAATGTGCTGCATTTCATCGCTCGCGTAGCGTGTTGAAAGCGGTGAAATATATTTATCTCTTTCTGTCATTATATCCGTGCTCCTTTATACTGAAAATACAAAGAAATTATATTATAAATCTGCCTAAAAGTCAAACGCGGCTTTGACTTTAACGCATGTGTATGATAAAATTACTGCAACAGTTCATCACAGGGAGGGCGCATATATGAATGAAAAAATACAAAGGCTCAAAAGCATTATTGAATCTTCACAGCGTATCTGCGTGTTCACGGGCGCAGGCATAAGCTGCCCGAGCGGAATACCTGATTTCCGTTCGGAAAGCGGACTGTATAAAACCCAGAATCGGTTCGGATATCCGCCGGAGCAGATCCTCTCTCATACGTTTTTCAAAAATCACACCGGGCTTTTCTTTGATTTTTACCGTTCCTCCATGGTGTTTCCGAAAGCAAAGCCCAACAAGGCGCACGCGTACTTTGCAAAGCTTGAGGCAAACGGAAAAAACGTCACCGTTATCACACAGAACATCGACTCGCTGCACACAAAAGCCGGCAGCAAAAACGTTATTGAGCTGCATGGCAGCGTGATGAGAAACTACTGCGAAAGCTGCAAAAAAGCCTTTTCGCTTGAATATATTCTCAAAACGGACGGCATTCCTCTCTGCCCCTGCGGCGGCACGGTCAAACCCGACGTTGTTCTCTATGAAGAACCTCTTGACGAAAAAAGCATTTTCGGCGCGGTTAATGCAATCGAACGCGCGGACGCCCTCATTGTCATAGGAACAAGCCTCAGCGTATATCCGGCCGCATCGTACATACGTTATTTTGAGGGTGAAAACCTTGTTCTTATAAATAAAAGCGAAACGCAGTATGACTCCCTCGCTTCGCTTTGTATATATGATGATGTTGTTAAAGTTGTTGAAGAACTGGAGAAAAATGATAAATGATGAATAAGAAAGATGTGTATACTTACCTTGACAAGCACAAGATACCTTATGAAATTACCGAGCACATGGCAGTTTTTAATATGGAAGAAATGAGCCGCGTTGCTATTCCATATCCGGAATGGGACGCAAAAAACCTTTTTGTCCGTGATGACAAAAAGAAGAATTATTATCTGATTACAGTCAGAGGAAATAAACGCGTTGATCTAAAAGAATTTCGCAAAAAGCATGGGCTGCGTTCTCTCTCCTTTGCTTCGCCGGACGACCTTGTGAAGATCATGGGGCTGATTCCGGGTGCAGTTACACCGCTCGGCATACTCAACGACGAGGGGCGCCTCGTTCATTTTTATCTTGACAGCGAATTTGACGGTCATATGATCGGCGTTCATCCCAATGACAACACTGCAACTGTCTGGGTGCAAAGCGCAGACCTGCTGGAACTTATCCGTACGCACGGAAACACCGCAGAAATTGTTGATTTTTGACTATCTGTTTTCCTCAACCGTTTCAAAAAAAGCAAATATCGCACCGGCAGGCGTGAACGGCAAAAGCGCTTTTACCTTTTGTCTGAGCTTTTCTGCCGGTATTTCTATTCTGATTTTGTTTGACTCTGTTATCACCTCGAGCGCTTCGCTCTGCGTATTAAATACAGCCACCGCATATTCCGAACCGCCGATAGTTTTTTCTGTCCGTGCACGCGCAGTCAGCGCACCGGTAAAAATTGCAGCGGCGCAAAAAATCGCAACAACAGAAAGCGCAAAGGTGCGAAAGCATTTTTTGAGGTTCTCCATTCTTCTTTACTCCTCTGTGTAATCATTCAAAAGCTTTGAAAGCGCGGAGCCGATTAGCCGCCCCGAATACTCGGCCTCCTCCAGTGTGTTTGAATCGCTGCCGACTTCAATGAGAAGAGAGCAGTGCGTAAGATTCATATTATAATCGCGCGGACAAAAGAAAATCGGGCGGGCAAGACCGGGATAGTTTTCCTCCATTTTTTTCTGGAGCTGGAGAGCAAAAACAAGATTCTCTTTCCAATCCTCAAAGTTTTCAATTCCGTTGCCCTCCTCCTGGCAGCCGCTGATTATCATAACCTGCGCCGCACGCTTTCCGTCGATCTCGGCATAGGGACGTATTTTGGTTCCGTCGGTGCGCTGAACGGCGTCGCGGTGAATATCAAGCACAACCTGCAGCGAGTTATCCTTTTTCATATACTCAACCGCCGCGGCACGTGAACGGTCATATGCGCCAGAATACCTTTTGTCATGTATCTCTATGTCATGAACGGTTTTGAACCCGTTTTTTTCAAGCTCTTCACAAATCGCATCGCCGATTCTGACCATATTTCTGCCGCTGTCCTCGCTGCGGGTTACATTGCCAGTCGGATACCAGTCTCTTTCAAAAAGCTGATAGGTTTCTGTTGTATGTGTATGAAAAATGAGTACGCACGGCTTTTCTTTGTTTACTGAAAGATCCGCCTTTTGCGAAAGCAGCTTTTCAATATTTATTTTGGTTTTGTTTGTATTTTTGACTTTGATAACGCCGAAAGAATCAGTCACGCCCTCGTTCGTATAGGTCCAGTCGCTGATTCTTCCGTCCTTTTTATCATTTTTAGCTACCTTTTTCGCCTTTTCCTCCAGTTCCTTTATATCGTCCGGTGTACGCGTCAGGTCATTTTTTTCACCGGACTTTTCCGTTGCTTTTGTCTCTGTTTTATCGGGCTGTGAGGTTTCAGCTTTTTTTGTTGTCTTTTCTTCCGGCTTTGCCGCTGACGAAACTGCGCCGCCCGTGCTCCACGGCAAATTGAGCCTTGCGCTTTGCAGCGCGGCAAGCGAGAGAAGGTCTGCGCTTTTTCCACCGGCAAACCATAGCAGGCAGGCGCACAAGGCTGTCCAAAACGTCCAAAGCGCTGCCCTTTTAAGCACGTCAAATTCTTTTTTCATACCACGTTCCTCCGCATAAGCATATAGTTATAAGTATGCGGATAACGAAAATGCTATTACTTTACGAGCGCCGCAATATCCTCAAACTCCATATCTCTTTGCAGCGCACAGTTGATACCCATTGAAATGAGCCACGCAGCGCGCTCGATCACAAGATCGATCTCCTTTGGCGTAACCATCATCAGTCTGCCCTTTGAAAAATCTGCATCACGCAAAAAAGATGAAGTGTCTACTCCGGCTCCCTCAAGCAGATCAAAAGCCATTGTTGCGCCGTCAACAACAGTCGGCACACCTACGGCTACAACCGGTATTCCGAGCGTTCTGCGGCTTATCTCAGCTCCGCGGTTGCCGACGCCCGACCCCGGAGAAAGCCCGGTATCCGTCAGCTGAACCGTTGTTCCGAGCCTTGACAGCTTTCTTGAAGCAAGCGCGTCTATAACTATCAAAGCAGCAGGTTCGATTCTTTTTGCAACCGCCTCAATGATCTCCGCCGTTTCAATTCCCGTTTTTCCGAGTACGCCGGGAACGATTCCGGCAACTGGGCGCAGAGAAGAAAAGCCTATTGACTTTGCAAGCTCTTTCTTTATGTGACGCGTTGCAAGCAAAAGAGAAATGCACCGCGGTCCCAGTGCGTCAGGCGTAATGTTTTCATTTCCGAGCCCGGCAACAAGAACCGTGCCCTCTGACGGCAAGAGAGACAAAAGCTTTTCAGAAAAAATGCGTATTCTCTCGTCGGAAAGCTCCGCGTTTTTCATGAACGGTGTAACCTCAAGAGTGATATATTTTCCTTTTGGCTTTCCGAGAGCACGTTCCCCGTTCTCGTTTTCAACCGTGATAGTCGTCACTGTGACTGTTTCGTGCTCCTGCGTCTCGCAAAGAACGCCTTCAGGCACGTTTTCTCCGAGGCTTTCGCGCTTTTCAAGCGCAAGATCTGTTCTGAAATTCATTTTTTTGCTCCAAACTGTTGAAAAATCAAACAAAATATAGTATCATTATTAGCACTTCTGAAAAAGTCTATCCAAAAATGCAAAAATTGCTTGCATTTTCTTTTGAAAGATGTTATTATCTGTAATTGTATTAAGGGAGGTGTACTGAAATGCCGAATATCAAGTCAGCTAAAAAGCGCGTTCTCGTCAACGCAACAAAGCAGGCTCGCAACAAGAGCGCACATTCCGCTCTCAAAACCGCTTTGAAAAAGGCTAACGCTGCCATCGAAGCTAACGCAGACGATAAGGAAGCTGTTGTTACCGCTGCCGTTAAGAAGATTGACCAGGCTGCTGCCAAGGGTCTTCTTCACAAGAACAACGCTGCAAGAAAAAAATCAGCTCTTGTTCTCAAGCTCAACGCTTCAAAATAAGTTTTGTGCAATACTAAAACATTGTGATTTAAAGGGACGGTTTTTGCCGTCTCTTTTTTCTTTGGCGCTTTCACTTCCCTTTGTTCACATTTTTAATAATTTGCAAACAATATTGATTTGAGTTGTTTTTTTCGGGAAGAAGTGTTATTATGTTATCAGTGTCATTGTGGTGGATTTTACATTAAAATCCGCGCAGTGAAAAAAGTTCGCTTTCAAAGCAGTTCTCACGGCCGCTCTGAAACGGAAAGGTAATGGTAACAAAAATGAGAAGCAAGCTTTCAAAAAAACTCCTGTTCACCCTCTGCGTCTTTTTGCTCATGGCGCTGACGGTCTTCGCCGCCTCTGCAAAAACCGTTAAACAGGACGGTTTTGTTTTTGACGTACAGAGCAAAAAAGCCACTGTTGTTTCATACAGCGGAAAGGCAGAAAAAGTTGTTATTCCGTCAAAGGTCTCCTCTGTGCCCGTGACGGAAATTGCAAGGGAATGCTTTTGGCAGGTCAAAACGATGAAGTCCGTTTCAATTCCGAACAGCGTAACACAAATCGGTCACGCAGCGTTTAATGAGTGTACGGGACTCACGACCGTTGTTCTGCCAAAAAAGCTCACGTCGCTCGGAGACGCGGCTTTCTGGTATTGCACGGGGCTGAAAAAGGTTGTTTTTCGTTCGAGCATCAAAACACTCGGAGAAAACGCTTTTCGCGGCTGCGACAAAGTTACCGTCTATGTCCCCTACAAATCAAACACGGCAAAGCTTGTCAAAGCTGCCGGAATCACAAAAACCGGATACACATACATAACAAAACTGACTGCGCCGAAAAAGCTGAGCCTTTGCATTGGCGTCAGTGAGCCGCTTTCGCCCTCGGTTTCTCCGTCGGACAAGCTTCTCAACGGCTCGCTTACCTTTTCTTCAAGCAACAAAAAGGTTGCCAAAGTCAGCTCAAAAGGAGTCGTTAAGGCAATCGGCTGCGGAACGGCAACGATTACAGTCAAATCAAACGACGGCAGCGGAAAAAGTGCAAAATGCACCGTTACGGTCAAGCCGCAGCCCGTTTCAAAGCTCAAACAGAGCGGCAGCACCCTCTCCTCTGTAACCATCGGCTGGAGCAAGGCCGACGGCGCGACCGGATATAATGTCTACCGTTATGACGCAGCCAAAAAGAGTTGGAAAAAGCTTGCTTATACAACAAAAACAAAATATACGCTTAAAGACCTCAACGCCGGCGAAAAGCTGCACTTACGCGTCAAAAGCGTTTTCAGCAACGGCAAAACTTCAATTTCCGGCAGCAACGTGAACATTGACGTCAGCTCTGCCTCGGTCGCCGCAGTAACCGGTCTTTCACAAAGCGGGAACACACTGTCTTCCGCAACGGTCAAGTGGAACGCCGTAAAAGGAGCCTCAAAATACCGCATTCAAAAATATGACTCGGCAAAGAAAAAGTGGATAACGCTCACAACGACCACTAAAACGAGCTACACGGCAACCGGTCTTTCACCGGCAGAAAAGGTAAAGCTTCGCGTCAGAGCAACATTCACAGAGGGCAAAAAGGACTATTACTCAAAGAATGTTTCAATCACACTGAGCGCCGCTTCTCCGGCAGCCGTTTCAAATCTCAAAAAAAGCGCCTCAACCCTTTCAAGCGTTACAATTTCATGGAGCGCAAACAAGGACGCCTTAAAATACCGCGTTTTGAAGTATGACGCATCGGGCAAAAAATGGGTCACCGTTTCCGAAAGTACAAAGACGTCATACAAGGTCACGGAGCTTCTCCCCGGAGAGAGCGTAAAGCTGCGCGTTGCCGGACTTTTCAAAAGCGGCAGCAAAACCGTTCTCGGCAACACAAAGGATATCACCGTTGCAGCCTCAGATGTTCCGTCTGTAAAAAAACTTGAGCTTGACTCAAGGAGCAGCGGCAGCATATCTTTTAACTGGACAGCCTGCGACGGCGTAAACGGCTACAACGTCTACGGCTATGACGCCGAAACACAAAAGTATACGTTCAAGGGAACCGTAACGTCACCGTACTATTCAATAAGCTCTCTCAAAGCCAAAACTCAGTATAGCTTTGCAGTAAAAGCTTTTGTCACCGTTTCCGGCAGCAGATATGAAAGCAAAACATTTTCGTCCGTTCTTTCGGTCTTTACTCTCCTGCCTGCCGTTAAAGACTTTTCGGCAGAGAATACCAAGGTGACGCGTACCTCCGTTCCGCTTTCATGGAGCGCCTGCGAGGGTGCCGAGGGCTATATTCTGGAATTCAGAAAAAGCGGCACCGAGGAATGGAACAGCAAGGAGCTTTCGGCTGAAAGCACAGCCTTTGTCTGCCCGGAGCTTGAGGCGGCAACCGAATATCAGTTCAGACTCAGAGCATTTTTCAAGGTGGGAGAAACAGCTGTTTACAGCGCTTATACAGACATTCTGACAGCCTGCACCTACTCTCTCCCGGAGACAAAAAAAGAAGCTCTTGACGTTTTCACAGAGGCGCTCAAAAACACCGCAGAGCAAAAAGAACTATTTCTTATTAAAACAGCGTCATCGTCCGAGCGGCAGTATCTTCCGGACGAAGAAAAGTTCAAAAACGTTCTTGACTCAATCGACAAAGCCGAAAACGCCGTTCACAAAATTACCGACGGAAAGAACGCCGCAGGCAAAACGCTCGGCGAGCTTCTGCCGACATTCGGCGAAAAGGAATTTACCGAAGAAGAGGCGCAGCAATACGTTGTTTTCTTCAAACAGAACGGCGACGGCTATGACCTCACCATAGAAATTCCGGCAAACAATGAGCTTTCCGCCACTTTTATGCCGGACGTAAAAACCGCCGGCAGACTTGCCGGTCTCAATGTGACAGAGCTTTCCTGCCAAAAGCTTATTATCGAGGCAAAAATCCATAACGGCGTACTCGATCATCTCTATTCAACCGTTGCATTTTCAGCCGGCGGACTTGAAAACTCAACCGGCAGAGCATTTTCTTTGAGCGAAACGCTTGAAACCAAGTTCATTTTTAAGTGGGCATAAGGTTTGCACGGTTAAATATAATTGTAGGATTGTAATTTTATGCTTTTAAAAATCAAAGGAGGAGAATATCCGATGAAAAGAACAGCAAAGCTGCTTGTGACGCTTATCTTTTGTCTTGGCGTTGCATTCACAGCCATGACCCCTGCCTTTGCCGCAATTGCGCAGGTCAAAGGCGTCAAGGCACAGGTCACCTATAACACCGCCACCCTCTCATGGAGCAAAGCCTCGGGCGTTTCCGGCTACGAGGTTCAGCAGTACACCTCAAAAAAGTGGAAAGCCGTTACCACCACAAAGAGTCTCAAATACACGGTCAAAAAGCTCAAAACCGGAACGACCTATAAATTCCGCGTTGTCGGCTACAAAACTTCGGGCAAAAAGAAGACATACGGAAAGGCTTCCTCCGCTGTTTCTGTAAAGCCCGTATGCGTTGCCCCCACTTCACTTTCTGCTGTTCAGACATCTTCAACAGCAGTCAAGCTCTCATGGAAAAAAGTCAGCGGAGCCACCGGATACACCGTTCAGCAGTATAAAAACGAAAAGTGGGTAACCGTTGGAAAGAACGTTAAAAAGACGTATTTTTCCGTTTCAAAGCTCACACCGGACACCAAGGTTAAGTTCCGCGTGTGTGCATACACCACCGTCAGCAAAAAGAACATTGCCGGCGCTTATTCAAAAACCGTCTCCATAAAGCCAAAGGTCGTTGTGCCCTCATCGCTTGCTCTCAGCTCGGCGTCTTCAAGCGCAGTGACTCTCACATGGGGCAAGGTTTCCGGTGCTTCCGGCTACACGGTCTACAGCTACAGCGGCTCAAAATACACCAAGGTTGCCGATGTAACAACAAACAAGTGCACCGTCAAAAACCTCAAGGCAAACACTTCATACAAGTATGCCGTAAAGGCATATATCAAATCCGGTTCAAAGGTTTACTCTTCAACATATACCTCCGCTTTTTCTGTCAAAACAGCTCCTGCGGCAGTCACCGGACTCGAAGTCACCTCGGCAAAGGACGTTTCGGTTGCTCTCAAATGGAAAGCAGCCTCCGGCGCGGCAGGCTATGAGGTTTATGTTCTCAAAAGCGGAAAATGGGCTCTTGCCGGAACAACTACCGGCACAACCTATACGGTCAAGGGTCTTTCCAATCTCACCGAATACAGCTTCAAAGTCAGAGCATACAGTGTATTTTCAAAGAAAAACCTCTATTCCGGCTATTCATCGGCAGTCAAAACAAAAACCGTTTTCCCCGCTGTCGGAACGCTCAGAATAGACAATGCATTTGACGATAGTTTCCTCTTCTCCTGGGGAAAAGTCGCTCAGGCAACGAGCTACATTATTGAAAAAAGCTCGGATAACAAAACCTGGACAAACGTTGATTTTGACGGCGCTTTTGATGTTGAAACCGCAGACAGAATCTATTGCACCGTTAAAGAACTGACAAATTCGTCCGTTGTTTACATTCGCGTCACCGGCGTAAATGCAGACAGCGTTCTCGGCGTTCCCTCCTCATTTGCAGGAAAGACCGCACCGGCAATGGTTACCGACGTCAAAGCCGTTTCCGGTAACGATGCAAAGTCGGCTGTTATTTCCTGGCCCGCACTCAATGGTGCCGACGGATATGTTGTTGAAAGAATTGACAACGGAAAAACCATGGAAGTCAAGACCAATCTTTGCACCTTTACCGGTCTTTCACCGAATAAGAGCTACAATTTCAGAGTCAGAGCTTTTGTTGAAGCAGAAAACGGTCGTGCTTTCGGCAGCGAGTCAGAATTGGTTTATGTAAAGACATATCTCTCCCCCGTAACGGGATTCAAGGTAGTTACCAACGCTAACTACGGTAATTATCACAGCTTTACATGGAACAGCCAGTCCGGCATGAACTATGTACTTGAATATTACAATTACGGCTCCGGTGAGTGGGTCAAGGCAGATGTCAGCCATTACACCAACGGCTACTTCTTCAAATTTGACGAGGATTATCTCGGCGATGTCAAAAATGTCAAGTTCAAAAAGACCTCCAACTATGTTACCACCGTTTCATGGGATCCGGTATACAGCGCAAGCGAATACACCGTCAGCATTTCAGCCGCGGAAAACAGCGATGTAATGATCGAACAGGTTACAACAAAATCCAACAGCGTTGCGCTGCGTCTTCCGCCGCAGACAAAGATTTCCTTTGAAATTGAGTCATTCGGCGTACCGTGCAGAATCTACGGCATTGACGCAAACGGAGACAGAACCGGCTGCGCAACCGCAACGGTCAACGTTGTTTCGTCAACCTCCGGAACAGCAACAACAAAGCCGACTTACACTACCCCGAACGCTCCGGCTTTTTCAAGCTCCAACGATGAAAGCCGTCTGCTTTATACCCTCAAGCTTGTTCAGGCAATCAACAACACCAAATACGCAAAAGGCACGGTTGAAGCCGTACGTAAGGACGTATATGAAACCAAGTTCAGAGAGGGTTCCGTAGGCGGAACTTCAATTGACATCATGCTGGCAATTATGGAAGTCACGGACCCGAAAGGAGCAAAAGAGCTCAAGGCTTCTCTTGAGTCCGACTCAGATTCAACGGCAACGGCAACGTTCAAAAACGGTGTTGGAACCGTCAAGCTCAAGGAAAAGGACTTTGAAACCGGAAAATATGTCAGCTCAACGCAGAAGTATGCAAGACTTTATAACTTTGTTACTCCCGTCGGCGAAGATTATGCATCATTCTACAAACAGAATGACGACATCTCAACCTTCTCCAAGAAGGTTAAATCCGTCAGCGTCAGCGGCAACACTATAAAGCTCGTTCTCCGGCCGGAGACCGTCAAGCTCGTTGGCAAAAAGGCAAGCTCCGCACTCAACGTTCACGAAGGACTCATCGGCAACGGCGGAATTGAGTCTGTCAGCATGGGAGGCGACTCAACCTCAACCTATAAGGCAGGTATGAACCTCACAAAGGACGGCTCCAAATTTGTTGAAAACAAGCCCGGAACAACAATTACCGCCGTTCTGAACAATGACTACACGCTTAAATCACTTTCGATTACCAATCCGTATATCCTTAAAACTAACGGAAGCATTGAAACGGATATCGGCTCATCAAAGATTTATCTTCTTGTTGACGGCGCCGTAAAAGCAAACTACACATTCACTTATAAATAATTTCGGCATGAGGGGTCGAAAAGACGCGCTCTTTTCGACTCCTTTGCTTTTCAAAGGAAGAAAACCATGACCAACAAAAAATTGCTTCAAATTGCGGGTCTTGCTGTTGCTGCAATATGGGTCTTCTGCATCAGCCTTTTTGTTGCGATCAAAAAAGTTGACAGAACGCCCGAGCAGACAACCTTTTTTGCAACCACCGTTCAGTCTGCAACCGCCGCCCCTGCTTCCTCTCAGGCGAGCACCGCATCGCAAAAAGACGAAAAGACCTCCCGTTATACCATAGGAGGCAACCAAGTGAGCACAAACGTCTCCGTGGGTGACCCTGACTGGTACGTTGCGGAATCGCAGTCAAAAAAGGCGTCTGAGGCGGCTTCAATTGCAGCGGAAATCAGAGACAGCTCAATCGCAAAAGCCGAAAAAAAGGTACCAAGCAGCCAAAAGGAAGTTATTGACGCTTATGTAAAGGCGGTCAACAAACTCAAAGACACAAAAAACTTCACCCTCACCAAAGAAGATACGCTGAACGTTGAAATTGACGATATCACCGGCGGCTCCGTTGTTGAAAATCTTGCCTCGTCGCTCATAAACAACAACTCAAACACCACACCTGTGACATACAGCTTTTCAAACGGACTTGATTCAACAAGCGGAAAATCACCGAACGCGGTCATTGCTCCCCTCAAAACCTCGGCATCGCTCAAAAAAAGCGCTGTGACTTCTGCAAAAGCCACTTCAACCGGCAGCGGCGCGTATACGCTGAAGATCGTTCTCGGAGAGGCTGTTCAAACGCTTGATGTTCCTGCCGAGGGATATTCAACAACTATGGAAGTAATTAACGTTGGCTCTCTCGGTCTGACAAGCCAGATGAAAATTACGTCTCTTGAAATCACGTATAACAATTCTGTTATTGAGGCTTCAATTGACAAGGACGGCAGAATAACCTCGATGAATCACGAACTCACCGTTACGCATGCTGAAGGGCACGGCAAATACCTTGTTATGCCCGTTTCTGTGCAGCTGCATGGCGATTATACCAGCAATTACAGAGTTTCATACTGAATGAAAATATAAAGTATGAAACGAAAATACTAAAAATGTGATAGCGTGCAGGCCGTTTTCGGTTTGCACGCTAAGTTTTTATCCCAATTTCAAGTCCCAAACATGTTGTTCGGCGAATGTTAATTCTCAAATTAAATCATACTTGACATGAATTATACGCAGTGCTATAATTCATGTATCAAATAAAAAGGAGACGAAAAATCATGAAAATCAGAAAAAAATCATTAGCCGTCATTCTCGTAGTGCTCACTGTTCTTCTCTCGGTCTGCGCAGCCTTCAGTGCAAGCGCAGCTTCCATAAAGGAAGGAACCTATAAAAAAGTTGCCAAAGAAGCATATTACAAAATTTCCGTTTCCGGAGAGGGTTACATCACTTTGTACGGCAAATCCTCAAAAAGCAGCTCTTCCGGCTATTCTTTTGCATCGATGGACTGTGAACTCCTCAACAGCAAAAAAGAAGCGGTTACCGAGTATTCAAGCGATTGCAGCGTCTATACATATACAAGCGGAAAGCCAACCGAATCAAAAAAGATTCCGGTCTCAAAAGGAACCTATTATATTCATGTTGAATCTGTTTCTTCCAACAACGGCGGTGCAAGCTACGTCAAGTACACCTTTAAGTCGGTTAAGCAGCCCACGAATTACTGCGTTGCCAAAGCAACCACGCTGAAAGCTTCAACCAAAGCAACGGTCTATCAAACACCGCAGTACAACTTCGACAGATGGTATAAAATCAAACTCACCAAAAATCAAAAAGTAACGATTTCATACTCCTCGTCTGCTTCGGGCATTGAGCTTTACAGCGCAGACGGCGAAAGAATCAACCTTGACTATTCAAACAAAACTCTTAAATCAAAAATCAAACTCGCATCCGGAACCTATTACATTTGCTATAAGGCTCTTTATGACTTTGCTCATGCCGATTACAGCACCTTCTCTTGGAAATAAACCCGCCCCGCAACCGCAGCGCAAATTCCATGTCTGATGTCCGAAGTTACAATAATAAACTGCCAAAATCCCCACACTGCATAAGATCATCTGCAGCACTCTGATTTCCGCAAGTGCGGATATTGGCATGTTCCGATTTTAAAAACCAAGCACACATACCCGCACGCAGAGCGTATTCTACCGTCCGCAGCGCGCGGGTATGTCATTGATTTCTGCAATGCACCGTTTTGTTTTCCAAACGGACGGTAATATCGTTTTTGAGCGACGGACATTGCTCTGCAATATTTGCAAATGAGCCAAGAAAAAAGCAGGAAAAGCTTGACTTTTTCTGTTTTTATTGATACAATACACCTTGCTGTATTTTGACAGCGCTCTTTGTCCCGCAAGGGACCTAATGTCCATAAGGAGGTGCAAAAAACAATGACCAATAACTACGAGACCATGTTAGTATTTTCGGTGGCTTCGGGCGAAGAAGCCGTGAACGCTATGGTTGAAAAGTTCAAGTCCCTCATTGAAGCTCATGGTGAGATTGAATCCGTTGACGTATGGGGCAGCCGCAAGCTTGCTTATCCCATCAACTATGAGACCGAGGGTTACTATGTTCTTGTCAACTATTCAAGTGCTCCGGAATTCCCCGCTGAGCTTGACAGAGTTGTCAACATCACTGAAGGCGTTCTGCGTTCTCTCACTGTGAAGAAGTAAGGAGGAACTGATATGCTCAACTGTATCGTTCTCATGGGTCGCCTTGTTGCCGACCCCGAGCTTCGCACAACAACAACGGGAAAGAGCGTCTGCAGTTTCAGAATTGCGGTTGACCGCTCTTTTGTCAGAGCCGGCGAACAAAGACAGGCAGATTTCATTCCTGTTGTCGCTTGGGAAAGCACGGCTAACTTTGTCAGCCGTTACTTTTCAAAAGGCTCAATGATCGCCGTTCAGGGTCAGCTTCAGTCCCGTCAGTACGAGGACAACACCGGTGCAAAGAGAACCGCTTATGAAGTGGTTGCCCGTGAGGTCAGCTTCTGCGGCTCAAAGGCAGAAACCGGAACAGGCGGCGCCTATACCGCGCCCGCAGCGGCAGCTCCCGCTCCCGCGTTCCAGTCGGCAGCCCCCGGTGATTTTGAAGAGATTACCGATGACGAAGATCTCCCGTTCTGATTACCACGAAAATATTAACAAGGAGGAATAATCATGGCATACGAAAGAGGAAATGGCCGTCCCGGCAGAAAATCACGCAAAAAAGTTTGCGCTTTCTGCGTTGATAAGGTTGAAACCATCGACTACAAGGACACTGCTAAGCTTCGCAAGTTCACTTCAGACCGCGCGAAGATCCTTCCCCGCCGTGTAACGGGCACCTGCGCCCGTCATCAGCGCGAACTGACCACCGCTATCAAGCGTGCACGTCAGGTTGCTCTCATGCCCTACACCAGCGATTGATTTTAAAGATCATATAACAAAAAGAGCTGCATATGCGGCTCTTTTTTTGCTGTTATTTTGAAAAATGCAGACGGCAAAAAGGCTCTAATGATAATCAAAGCAGTTGACGGTGAACCGCAAACATGTCACATAACCGCTCATAGCAGTTTTTCTCCGTCACTGCCGAGCAGGTCCGCAGGACGAACGTCAAAAACAGTCTTGCAGCCGTACTCCCCTCGCTGCTGCATTTTGAAACATGCCTTTGAAAAAGCAAGCAGCACAGATGCGGTCAAAGCCGGATTTGACGCCGCAGAAAGCGAAAACTCAAGCGTATCAACGCCGTTTTCTTCCTTTCGGCAGCCTATAACATGACCCGCATGCGCCATACTTTTATGATCGCGCAAAAAATCCTCAAGTGTGATAAAATTGACCTCGGTTTGATAGCCCTTGAAATAATTGGGCATTTCTTTGATTCTTTGTTCAATGACATCCTTGTCCGCTTCCGGCTTTGCAACTATGTAACACACACGGCGGTGCAGCTTTACGCTGTCCGGTTCGGAGAGCGAACCGCTTTTTGCCTTTTCAACCGCTTCAGCAATAGGCACGGTATACTGACGTGCAAACAGAACACCGTCAATTGATTTCAGCGCATCTGTGTGCCCCTGGCTGACCCCATGCCCCCAAAAAGTATGGATTCCGCCTTTTGGCATAACAGCGCTCATGTAAAGCCTTGACAGTGAAAACAAGCCCGGATCCCAGCCGACGGAAACGAGCGCAGTATTTTTTGATTTTTTTGCCTTTTCATCAACGGCTTTTATGTGGTCCGGTATCATAGCATGGGTGTCAAAGGAATCAACCACATTGAAAAGAGAGGCTATGTGCGGCGTGGTCTGCGGCAGATCATGCGCACTGCCCATGCAATTGAGAACAACATCAATTCTTCCTTCAAATGAGGAAAGCAATGAAAATGGATACACCGGCGCATCAGCTACGCCGGTATTTTCTTTTTTTCGCCTTGAAAAGGCGGCAACGAGTTCAAAATCCTTTCTGTTCTGTAATTCCCTCAACACAGCTTTGCCGAGGTTTCCGAGTCCGGCAACTGCAATTTTCATGGCGTATTCATCTCCTGACGATCTTAGATGATAGAGGTTAGATTCTACATATCGGACAGTGCAAAGCATAAGTTCATCATCTGTTATCAAATGAACCTCTCCGGTTTTCTGCATAAATCAACAGATTTTAAAAACCGTGTTCTTCTTCATTCATATCATTTGAGATATGCTAAAGAAACAATGGATATTTGAAACCAACGCGTTCTTTACACCGTTCGGCAATTAGCGTCCATTATCACTATACTCCCGACGTGCTTTCATTATTCCGTTACTTGCAGAAAACGTGGTTGCCGATCGTCTTGATTACCGGACGTGAAAGCATAAACGAATTAGAGGTCTTTTTGGGATTATAATAATATATTGCTCCGCCGCTCGGATCCCAACCGTTGATGCAATCCTGCGCCGCTTTGCGCGATGTCTCGTTGGGAGCGGCACTCCAGTTGCTGTCATTTACGGCGGAAAATGCGCCTTTTTGATATATTACGCCGGAAACGGTATCGGGAAACGAAGAATGCTTCACACGGTTGAGCACAACCGCTCCAACGGCAACCTGCCCTGTATAGCTCTCTCCCCTCGCCTCCGCGGCAATCAGCTTTGCAAGCAGTGTAATGTCGTTTGATGAATACTTTCCACCGGAGGAAGATGATGACGAGGAGGAACCGAGTCCGAGGTATTTTAGCGTTTTAGGTCCTGCAATTCCGTCCGCAGTGATTCCGCAGTTCTTTTGAAAAGCAATAACGGCATTTTTTGTCTGTACGCCGTAAATTCCGTCAACCGAACCTTTGTAATATCCGAGACTCTTGAGCTTTTGCTGAACCTGGCGCACTTCCTCCCCGCGCGAGCCGAGCTTTGAAAGCGTTTGAACGCTCTCATGCGGATTGTTTATAACAGTGAAATTGAGCGCCGAAAAAACGGCAAGAATAATTACAAGATTTCTGAGAAAAAAGGAAAACCTTTTCTTTGACATAGATTTTGTCCTCCGCATTTCAGTTAATTTGAGGCAGTCTCCGCCTTGACCGCAATCAGCAAAATTTGCAGCCGATTCAAAACGGTGCAATACATACGCTATGTCTATTTTTTTCAGAATTTGGTCAAATTATTCATGCCGCGAAAAGGTGAGCATCTGCTCACTGAAAACGACTTATGTCTACCATTCTTAGGTGTTTATATTCCAACAAAACGTCTGTTTTTGTTTAGAAACCGTCAAAGGTTCGAAAATTCATTCACAAAATGTTTATATTTTAATCCTGAAACGGTTGATATATATTTAAACACAATGTATACTTTTATCAGCACTGTGTCGGAATCAAAATGCATTGTGTGTTTTTTTCTCCGACTATTTCAAAAGAGGAGATTAACTATGGCAAAAAAAATGAAAGCCCCGCATCCCTTTATTGAGGTACCCGATTTTAAAACCGCACGTGAAATGATTGAATACGGTCACATCAAAGCCGGCAATCAAAAGCAGTATGTCTATCTTGAAACGCGCACAAAAGAGCGCACAAAGACCTTCAACGAGGTTTGGTATGACACCGTGGGTCTTGGTCAGTACCTCTATATGCACGGTCTTTCCGGCAAAAAGGTTGCGATTCTCAGCGACAACAGCTATTACTGGATCGTCTGCTTCTATTCCATTCTCACCGGAAAGTACACCGCCGTTCCCCTTGACGCAAAGCTCATGGACGATGACATTATTGAGATCATGAGAAGAAGTCACTGCGATGCTATCTATTATTCGGACGACTTTGCGGGCACAATTGAAAAGCTCAAAAAAGCCGACGGTGTTTGCCTGACGGAATACATAAGAATCAGCGATTTTTATGACCTCATTGAAAAAGGTCACGCAGACCTCAAAGCAGGCAATAAGAGCTACCTTGACGAGGCTCCGCTCCCGGACGACATTGCAACGATCGTTTTCACCTCCGGCACCACCGGAAAGAGCAAAGGCGTTATGCTCAGCCACAAAAACATTATGACCTCCGCTGTCTCCTCGGCAAGGCTCATTCAAGGTCACCATGCAATCGGATTTTTGCCGATGAACCACACATTTGCGTGGGCAAGCGCACTTTTCCTTGTAAATGTTTTCAGCGGCTGGGGATACATCTGCCGTTCACTCAAGGATATTCCGCAGGATATGAAAAAGTATCACCCGCAGAATATTGCCGGCGTTCCTCTGCTTATTGAAACCATATATAAAACCGTTTGGCGTACCGCAGAAAAAACAGGACGCGCAGACAAGCTCAAAAAGGGCATCAAGCTGAGCAATTTCCTTCGCGAAAAGCTTGGCATAGATATCAGAAGAAAGCTCTTCAAGCAGGTTATTGACGGTCTCGGCGGCGAGCTTGAATACATCGTTATCGGCGGTGCATACCTTGACCCGATATATGAAAAGGGTCTGAGCGATCTCGGAATAGAAGTATTCAACGGCTACGGCACAACCGAATGCTCACCCGGAATCACAATCTCAACCTATGAAAACTACAAGTTCGGCTCCTGCGGAAAGCCCATGGGCTGCGAAATCAAAATCAAAGACCCGGACGAAGACGGCGTTGGCGAAATCTGCGTCAAAGGCGACAATGTTATGGTCGGCTACTTTGAAGACCCCGAAGCCACCGCTTCCGTCTTTGACGGTGACTGGTTCATGACCGGCGACTTCGGCTATATCGACGAGGACGGATTCCTCTTCTATGTGGGACGCAAAAAGAATCTTATCGTTCTTTCAAACGGAAAGAACGTGGCTCCCGAAGAGCTTGAAGATCAGCTGACAAGACTTGACTATGTTAAGGAAGTCATCGTTTCAGAAGAAGACGGCTTTATTACCGCAGAGTTTTATCTTGACGAAGAGGTCTGCCCGGACGCAAAAGAAAAAATCAAAGAGGACGTCAAAAAATACAACGCCACTCTTCCCACATACAAAAGAATCCTCAAAATCAAGACCAGAGACACCGAATTTCCAAAAACCACCAGTCTCAAAATCAAGAGAAAATATAAGGACGACATTAAGGTATGAGTTCAGAGATAAACACCGTCAGAGAGCTTGTTGATTTTGCCGCAGACAAATACGGCGAAAAGGATTTTTGCCGCTTTGTCAGAGATGACGAGGTAAGAACAAAAAGCTACGTTCAGTTCAGAGAAGACTGCCTTTCCGTTTGCAGATATATTCGCTCAATCAGAAAAGAACAGCTTCACATCGCTTTTATCGGCAGCACCAGCTATGAATACGTTGCCTGCCTGACCGGAATGATTTTCAGCGGCAATGTTGTTGTTCCCTTTGCGCCGGATATCAACGTTGACGAGGCGGCAATGCTTTTTGAGGACGCAGACATTGAACTGCTTTTCTGCGAGGACGCTTTCAGACAAAAAGCGCTTGAGGTGCAGCAAAGGTATCACGGGCTTAAAGAAATAGTCTCTCTCGGCGATGCCGGATGGTTTGACGCAATTTTTGAAAGATACAAAACCGGCTCGTTCTGGAGCGGTCTTTCAAAGGTCAAAGAATATCCCGACCATTGCTCACTCATCGTATATACATCCGGCACAACTGGCATCAGAAAAGGCGTAATGCTCTCCAACCGCAACCTTGCTGCAAATACCTGTTACAACGAGTATGCGCTCGAAAGTACGGACGTTAGCTTTTCAGTTCTGCCAATGCACCACGTTTTCTGCTACGCCTGCGATGTTCTCAAAACGCTCTATGACGGCGGCACTCTCTGCCTCAACGGCGAAATGAAAAACCTTTATAAAAATCTCTTACGCTTTGAGCCGACAATTATGAGGATCGTCCCGGCTCTTTGCAAATCAATACTCACAAGAATTAAGATCACACAAAAGCAACAGCCCTCCCTGTCGCCCCGCGAGGCAGCAGAAAGGGTTGTTGGCAAAAACTTTCGCCGAATGATTTCCGGCTCCGCTTTCCTCAGTCCGGCGCTTGTTGACGGCTTTGAGGAATACGGAATAACTGTTCGCCAAGGCTACGGCATGAGTGAATGCAGCCCCAGAATTTCAACATCTGATTTCACTGATAATGACAGCAAATATTCAAACGGAAAAGTTCTTTCCGTCAATGAAGTCAGAGTTGTTGACGGCGAAATACAGGTTAGAGGTCCGTCTGTTATGCTTGGCTATTACAAACGGCAAAAAGAGACAAAAGAGGCTTTTACCACGGACGGTTTTCTCCATACAGGCGACCTCGGCTATCTCAAGGGCGACCACATCTGGCTCACCGGCAGAAAAAAGAACCTAATAATTCTTTCAAACGGAGAAAACGTTTCTCCGGAGGAGCTTGAAAACCGCTTTGTTGACGACGGAATTATCAAGGAAATTGTTGTCACCGGAGAGAACGACCGTTTTATTGCCGGAATTTATCCGGACCTTGCGTTTGCAGAAGCTCACTCAATCACAGACATTGAGGGCGAAATTCAAAAAATTGTTGACCGCGTGAATCTTGCCTCGCCCTCTGACAGGCAGATTTCCGCGTTCAGACTCAGAGATAAACCGTTTGAGCGCACCTCAACCGGAAAAATAAAAAGATCGATATTCTACTACAAAGGCAGTGATTAAGCTGCTTTTCAAGGAGGACACTGCAATGATTGAAAAAACGCTGCCCACGGGCGAAAAAATTACAGCCTATCCTCTTGCCACCCCGCAACAATTCATGCTTTTTATGTCGATGCAATACGGCGAGAATTACCCCGTCAACAATATTGGCTCCGGCTACTATTGGCAGGGTCGCATGGACTTTGCTCTCATGAAGAAATCTATTGAAGAGGCTGTTGCACGCTGCGACACAATGCGTTTGCGTTTTATGCCGGACGAGCAGTACAAGGTTCTTCAATATATCACCGAGAAAAGCGAAATGATCATTGAAACGCTTGATTACAGCGATATGACGCTTGAAGCAGCGCACAAAAAGCTGCTTGAATTTTCACGCACACCGGTGCCCATGTTCTTTCAGGAGATTCACACAATAAAGCTCTTGAAGCTTGCAGAAAGCTATAACGGAATTTTCATGAAGCTTAATCACCTTGCTATGGATGCGTTTTCCGTCAAAGTCTTTCTTCGCGATATCATGGAGATCTATCTCCACAAGCTCAAAAATACACCGTATCCCAAACCGATGCGACCGTACATTCCGGCGCTCATGGGCGAGCTTGCATACCTTAAAAGTGAGCAGTATACGGCAGACAAAAAGTATTGGGAAGAATCGCTTTCAAAAACAAGCGAACCGATTTTTACGGATTATATGCTTCACAGCCGTCTCAAAGAGCAGCGCAGGGAGCACCCTACCCGGCGCTTTGCAGACATACACACAGGTTCGCCCGCCGCAAAAGCAAAGGTATTTGATCTGACAGAGCAGGAGACCGACACCATTTCAAGAATGTGCAGTGATAACGATCTTTCGCTTTGTGCCACGCTTTCGATGGGCGTGCGCACGGCGCTTTCGGTTTTCAATGACAATGAGGAGGACGTCTCTTTCAAAATGATCGTTGACCGCAGAGGCTCCTTGCTTGAAAAAAAGTCCGGCGGAATCCGCATCAACTTTTTTCCGATGAGGAGCATTGTAAAACCCAGCAGCACCTTTAAAGAGGCTGTTCGCAGCATCATGAACGTTCAGAACGAAATTTACAGCCACTGCTCGCTGAGTTTTGCCGAAATGCTTGTCGAACGCCACAAGTCAATGCCGGCGGACGCAAAGCCCGACTCAACGTATGACAGCATGGGCTTTTCATATCAACCGCTTATGGTTATTCCGAACGTTGACGAAAAGACCGCAAAAAGCGCAAAAGGCGTTTGGTATAATAACGGAGCGTCAATGATTCCGCTCTATCTGACGGCAAGACACAGGGCAAACGACGGCGGTCTTGAGTTCATTTTTGAGTATCGCCTTACGCCTGACCCGGAACACGACCTTGACGTTTTTTTCCGAACAATGCGTCTTGCGCTGAATCTCGGCGCGGAAGATCCGGAGATTACCGTTGGAGAGCTACTCAAAAAATGTGCTGTTGACGAAAGGTGAACACAGTATGGAAAAGCTTATAAAAATTATTGAAAACTACATTGAGTATGACGGAGAAATCACTCGCAGTCTGAATTTCAGAAGCGACCTCGGTCTTTCATCGTTTGACACGGTGTGCATGACAGAGGAGCTTAAAGGTGAGTTTGGCAAAGATGTTGAGCCAAGCGATTTTATCAGATACAAAACAGTCGGAGAAATGTCTGACTTCCTTTTAGCTTAGGCTAAAAATCGAATCCAATGTGCCTGAAGAACTTGCTTTTTACACATCGTTACACTTTTTAGCTTGACACTCTCCCCTCTTCTTTTTTCTGCCTGCTGTGAAAACGGCAGGCAGTTTTTTTTGCGCAAAAAATCCCGACGGTTCGTTCAAACCACCGGGATTTTACTTTCAAATGTCAGATAGCATGGTTGCATCGGCAATTAAGCGTCCATTATCCATCTCTGTCAATTGTATGCGCTCAGCCGATGAGCCCCGCACCGCCGTTGATGAGCACAAACAGCGGAGCAAAAACGAGAGCAACTATCGTCATGAGCTTGATAAGAATGTTGATTGAAGGGCCGGAAGTGTCCTTAAACGGGTCGCCCACGGTATCGCCTACAACAGCCGCCTTGTGCGCTTCGCTGCCTTTTCCGCCGTGGTTGCCGCCCTCAATATATTTCTTGGCGTTGTCCCATGCTCCGCCGGCGTTAGACATAAAAATGGCAAGCAGAACGCCCGTTACAAGCGAACCGGCAAGCAAACCGCCGAGAGCGTCGACACCAAGCACACAGCCCACAAGAAGCGGAGCCGCAATTGCAAGAAGACCCGGAATGATCATTTCACGCAGCGATGCTTTTGTTGAAATAGCAACGCAGGTCTTGTAATCCGGCTTTGCCTTGCCTTCAAGGATTCCGGGAATGGTTTTGAACTGGCGGCGAACTTCTTCAATCATCTGATATGCAGCCTTGCTGACAGACTCCATTGTGAACGCCGAGAAAATGAACGGCAGCATTCCGCCGATGAAAAGACCGATAACAACATTGCTGTTAAGAATATCTATCGCGTTAAGACCTACCGCCTCTTTATATGAGAAGAAGAGTGCAAGAGCGGTCAAAGCCGCAGAGCCGATGGCAAAGCCTTTGCCCATGGCTGCGGTGGTGTTGCCTACAGAGTCAAGCTTATCCGTAATATCGCGAACGGATTCGTCAAGACCGCTCATCTCCGCAATACCGCCTGCGTTATCCGCAATAGGACCGTAAGCATCAACGGCAACGGTAATTCCGGTTGTTGAAAGCATGCCGACAGCCGCAAGAGCAATGCCGTATATTCCGCCGCCCTCGCCGCACTTGCTGCCGAAGAAGAAAGCAACAAAAATACCTATGCAGATGAAAATGATCGAAACAGCCGTTGACTGGAATCCGGTTGCAATGCCTGAAATTATGTTGGTTGCCGAGCCGGTTTCAGACTGCTTTGCAATTTTTTTAACAAAGCCGTAAGCGTCTGAGGTATATACCTCGGTAAAATATCCTATCAGTACTCCGACAACAAGACCGGAAACGATCGTGATTCCATAGTAAACCGAACCGAAAAGCAGCTGACTGAGCACAATAGAACCGATAAGTACTATGCCGGAGGCAACGTATGTTCCTGTTTTAAGCGCCTTGGCGGGGTTTTTGTCACCGCGGACAAAGAACGTGCCAAGCATTGAGGAAATGAGTCCCAAAGCGGCAATAATGAGCGGATACACAGCACCGTAGACGGCTTTTTCCGGCATAGCGTTTTTGCAGAAAAGCAGTCCGAGCGTGATTGCAGAAACAACCGCACCGCCGTAGCTTTCAAAAAGGTCTGCGCCCATACCGGCAACGTCGCCGACATTATCGCCAACGTTATCGGCAATAACAGCAGGGTTGCGCGGATCATCTTCCGGAATGCCTGCCTCAACCTTGCCTACAAGGTCTGCGCCAACGTCGGCAGCCTTGGTATATATTCCGCCGCCAACACGGGCAAACAGCGCGATTGACGAAGCGCCTAGGCTGAAGCCGAAAAGGATACTGTCATTTTTAGTGATGGCAAAAATTACAGAAATTCCGAGCAAGCCGAGACCCGCAACGCAAAGACCCATTACCGCGCCGCCGGAAAATGCAACCGAAAGCGCCTTAGCCATGCCTTTTTCCTTGGCGGCATTGGCGGTTCTGACGTTAGCGAGAGTTGCAACGCGCATGCCAAAATAGCCGGCCGCAACAGAAAACAGCGCGCCGACAACAAAGCACACAGCCTCACGCCAATTTTTAAGCAAAAGACCGATTGCAAGAAAAATTACGGCAACAAAAATAACAATGATCTTGTACTCCGAAAAGAGGAACGCGGTTGCACCCTCATGAATTGAGGCGGCAATTTCCTGCATTTTTTTGTTGCCGGGTGATTGTTTTTTGACCTTGAGTGCGAGAAAGAGAGCGAACAGCAGACCGATAGCACTGACTACCGGAACGGCATAGAGAAGCTTTTCCATTTTTGATACTCCTTTTTGCAGCAATAAAAAAGAACAAAACACACCGCAATGTGCAGCAAATAATGTCAAAACACGTTAACGGCAGATTATGACCCTTTTTTCAGCGCTGCTGATTTTTTTGACCATAGCTATTCTCTCCAAAGTCACTTCACTATGAGGTAACTTTAAGTTTATTACATTTTTTGGTAAAAGTCAAGGCATTCAACAAAATTCTGCAAAAAATTTTGTCTAACATTCACAAAATTTTTAATTGTATAGTTTTTGAATCGCTTTTGGCAAGAAAAGTGCCGACATCAAAGCTGAAATAAAGAATTAAAACTCTCTGTGCACAAATCCTCCTCACTGTGCATTTTGACACGAAACAACTAACTACAGAAAACGTTTTGACCGGAAAAGAACATGCCACTGTGCAGATTAAATGTACTCGTCCAAACCTACAGACGAAAAAAACCGAACGAAAATCACTTTCCGTTCGGCTCAGTATTATAAATTATGCGGTATTGCCTCAATTATTATCAAAGATACGCTTTAACGTCTCTGTCAAAGTGTCCGGTATCCTGGAAGCTGTTCTCTGTGCGCAGAACGCTGCCCCACTTGCGGGCGATCTCCTCATAGGAATCCTCGCTGACGTTTGCACGCTCAAAGCCGTCTTTCATACCTCTCAAACACCAATCCGAATCCCACATTCCATGGTTGGCAGCCTTATATGTCCAAAGGAACCAGCTGAAGTTAAGGTTGTTCATCGTCTTGAAGCAGTTACTCCACGTTGTCTTTTTGTGAGGATAGAACTCGCCCATCATCATCGGCACACCGAAGTGATACATCTTGGTGAGGTAACAAAACAGCGTAAAGATGAAGTCAGAGTTCTGATAGAAATGTACCTGATATACAACGTTCTTCCAGCCCTTTACCCATGCGTGGGGAAGAGCAGCCGCAGTCCATATGCATTCAACGGTGATGATATGATCCGAGTCAACAGTGCGAACGGTGTCATAAAGACGTGTATAAATCGATTCGTTGTTTATTCTTCTCTTAACCTCTGTGCAGTTGACGTCGCACATCGGCTCGTTGAGCAGGTCATACATCGCAACGGCAGGATTACCGTTAAAGCGTGTTGCAATTGCCGCCCACAGCTCATCGGTCAGCTCGCGGTATCTTTCACCCTGCTCGGTCTTGTCATAAAGTCCGCAGCCACCGATCTGTCCGTTGTGCGGTGCGTCACTCTGAAAACCTACCGCACCGTGCATGTCAAGAACAACATAGAGTCCCCTCTTTGAGCACTCCTCAACGACCCAGTCAAGTCGATGGAAGTCCCAATTGCCGTCTTTGTCAAGGATTTTTGTGCCGTTGTCGTCATAATAGAAATTGCGGAACCAAAACGGAACGCGAACGGAGTTAAAACCAAGCGATTTGATTTCGTCAAGATCATACTCGGTAATCCAGTTGTCCATATAGGTGTCCAGCAGCTCATATGCCTTTTCAACGCCGAAGCGCTCGGTGAGTTTATCAATAACCTGCATATGATCGGTCTGACCCTTTTCGTTCTTGGCTTCAACTCCGTCATAAGGAGAAAGCCAATCTTCCCAGATGAGCCATGAACCAAGGTTCACACCCTTGAGGAGCACTTCTTCACCCTTGCGGTTATAAAGCTTCATGCCCTTTGCGGTGAGAAAATCATCATCTGTGAAAGCAACGGATTCAGCTGCCGTCTGCGAGTCCTCGGCAAAAGCAAAGGCTGTTACCGAAAACACCGTCAGAACTGCGAGCATCAAGGAAAGCGCCCGTTTCATAAATCTTTTCATTTTTTCATAATTCTCCTTTTTGCTTAGAATGTTTTCACACGTACAGTATAAACAAAGAGGAAGAAAAAGTCAATTGAAAATTCAAGTCTTCTCTCGCCGAGCGCGTATTTTCTTCCTCACCTATGAAATATAGCTGTAAATTCCGTCTGCACGTTCTTCAAGCTCGCTTTTTTCTTCATAAAGAACAGACAAAACGCTGTTGAGCCGCTTGATCTCTTTGAAGTTAGATTTCTCCCTTGCGGCGGCAAGCTGCTTTCTGTAACGTTTGATAACACGCTGTTGAACGGCTATTGACCTGCCGTACTCTTCATAAAGCTCTTCAAAAGTTCTCATCGCCTCTCTCCTTTCCTCATGAAAAAGAAACAACCGGTTTTCCGGTTACCTCATCGCGCAGAACACGGTTTTGACCGAAAATAATGTAATCACTACTGACGCGGAAAAAGGCGGCAAGCTTTTGAAGCTCAGCCATTGTGATTTCCTTTCCGCTTTTCTCAATAATGCCAAGTCTTCTGAGCGAAATTCCGGTGCAGCTGCTCACGTCTTCTTCAGAAAGATACTGTTCTTTTCTCAAACGCTCAAGGCGTTCGCCGATGCTTTCAAGCCTCTTGTCGCTGCCCAAGCCGGTGACGTTCCGTTTGATGAGCATGACCGCGTCGGGAGCAAAGCTGTCGCCGTAACGGTACTCAATGGCATACTTGAGTTTTTCAAAAATTATATCGTTGATTTTTTCAAAGCGACGAAAAACGGTTGAACGGTCAAGTCCGGTCAGCTCGGCAATTTCACGCTTTGTTTTGCCGTCATACCAATGGAGCGAGACGAGCGTTCGGTCTTTTTGAGAAAGCTCATTACATATGACCTTTTTCAAAAGGCATTGCAATTCGCGCTTTCTTTCCCGCATAACGTAATCGTCAAGCCCGTCATTTTCAGACTCATTCCAGAGATCAAACGCTCTTTTTGCCCTTGCATAATCGAACTGTGTAAAGCTGTTATTTTCCATGACATCTTCCTTTCGCTGTTTGCGTTTAAAAACTTTGTCCTTTGTTGAGCTTGTGCCTTTTTCGGGCACGGTATTTCCCGTTTTTGCACTGAGCCGTTTGCGTCATCTTCAGCCGCAAAGGCGTCGGCTTTTCAACCACACGGTGTTTTCTGCCTTTTGTCGTTAAGACCGAAATGTTGTTCACGAAATTCCTCTTTAACGAACATTTGTTCGTTTGCACTTATAATTTTAGGCTCAAAAACAGAAGATGTCAAGGGTTTTCACCAAAAAGTTCATATTTGTTTTGATTTTGGTAAAAAGACAACCGCAGAGTCCAAGTTGTTGTACTCTGCGGTTGAAAAATCAAAATGCTACTCGGCAAAAGCCAAAACGAAATTTGGGCAAAGCTGTTTTGACTGCACTGCTTTGAAAAAGCATTGAAATATGGATTCAAAACCAAAGGAGGAAACCACAATTTTTCTTTACTGTTTTCTTTGCTTTACTTTTCTCTCCTTTTCTTTTCTTTCCTTTGTCGGGTTTTCCCCGGATTTATCAGAGTTTTTCCGGGATTTATCGGAGTTTTTCCCGGATTTATCGGCTCACAACGCTTTTCGGCTCATTTTCAAGTGACATACACAAACCAAAAGCCGAGCATTACTGCCCGGCTCCAAGTATAATCAAAACTTATTTTTTATTGATCCAATCATCAATTCTGAGGAACTTAAAAATTGCGTCAAAAATCATATCAAACACATCTGCAACCTTCTTGAGAACGGTCTGGAAGCCCTTGATAAAATCTTTCTGCTGGTCGGGAGTAAGGATCGGCTTGGAATCGCTGTCACCGGGCTTTGAATCCTTATCCTTGCAGCAATCGCAGGTGCAGTCGCACGGCCAGATTCCGTCGCACTGACCGCAGCAGAAGCTGCCGCTGAAGTTGCCGTCCTTATCCTTTGCGCAGGAAAGGAGATAGGTTTTGTCAAGATACGGACAATATGCACAGCAATGGCAACCGTTCATCACCTGAGTGCAGTCCTTGCATGTGCAGGCACCCATGTCAACTTTATCCTCTGCAAAAACTCCGAAAGAAACAGCAAAGGTTGAAAGTATCAAAAGTACCGCCAAAAACAATGATAATGCTTTTTTCATATATGCTCCTCCTTTGAAACACATTTAGGTATCATCATTATAATGAATTTTTTGTTAAAAGTCAACCGTAAATTCAGCAATTGTGATGAGAATTTTAAAAAAAATTGCCGTCCTCGCGGACGGCAGCTTTTTGTTTCAACTTATGCAAGTTCAGCAGCAGGGGCTGTTGAGGGCTCCTCGTTGGGCTCTTCCGGAACAAGATTCTTGATGAACTCCTGAAGCTTTTCAATAACGCCCTGGGCATTGAAGATCATAGCGATCTTAAGGAATACCTTGGCGATCTTCAGAGCGATCTTTGCAACCTTGAGACCCGGCTTGATCGTCCAAAACGGAAGGTCTTCAATGTTGAAGCCGTCGTCCTCGGCAGCTGCGGTGGTTGACTCATCGGCTGCGGGAGCCTCGGCATCAGCGGCAAAAGCAACAATGCAAGCCGAAAAAGCCATGATGAGTGCAAGAACAAGAGCAATGAGTTTCTTCATTCTAACGTACCTCCTATATTAGTAGCCACTGAAATAAATGGCATGTTTATTATATATTGATGAACAAACTTTGTCAATCATTTTATCAAATATTGCGCCATTTATTACATCTCATAATCAACGCTTGCCCTGTCCTCTTTTACAAGGGCAACATATGAAGAGATTTTCTTATGCTCCGGGTGAACGCGATATCTGCCGACATCTTCAAGAGAATCAAACTCACTTTCCAAAACAGCGTCAAACATGCTCTCCTTGGGATTGACGTTGAGATTGACCCGCATTGAACGCAAAAAGTCAATTTTCTCCGGCAAAGCCTCGAGCATACTCTTGACAAGCAGCAGATTTTCCTCCTTTGTTTTTCCCTGTGCAAAGGGCTTGAACTTCCACATAACAACGTGCTTGATCATTATTGTGTTCCTCCTTAAAGCCGATAATATTTTAAACCGCAATTGCGTTCATTCTGTTCACAAGGCTTTCCGTGCAGACCGCCGAAACGTTGTTTATGAAAATAACATCGCTCGCCTTGACCTTTTTTGCAAGAGAAACAAAGCCCTGCTTATAGTACCTGTAATCAACAACATAGACCTTTTTATAGTTATTCACAATATACGGAATAACGGCATTGCCAAAGCTTTCCTTGACTATGACGCAGGTTTTTCCCTTTTCCTTGCTCTTGTTTTCAATGACGGTATACGGGTTGTCCGCGCCGGCAAAAGCACTGTACTTCTGAGAAATCGGATATGACGAAACGTCATTGACAAGGAACCAGTCAACCACAGTGCCGTCCGTTGTTGTGTACTGAAGCGTAGTTTTATACGGCGGCATGTATGCAATCAGTTCGTCCGGAGCCTTTTTGAGCGCGCTGCTGTTGCTGTTGGTGTAATAAGAGCCGAGAAATTCGCCAAAGCTCTTTTTCTCAAATTTTGAAAGCGCAATCGGCTTGACGCCCTTCACCGCGGCAAACTGTTCATAGGCGTAATACGCTCCGAGCGCCGTCCAATGGTGGTCGGTTCTGTAGTAAAGATACTCGTCCCTGTGAAGTCTCAGCGGCTTATAAATGTCAACTGCCGCAACGTCGGACGAAAGCGAGGAAAACACATAATCCATTCCCTTTTTCTGGTCGCCGGAGTTCATTTTAGCCCTCAGTGCGTCAGACATCGTGATATCAATGCTCGTGGGAACAAGCATTGCATATACCTTTGACTGACCGGCAAGCTTTTGCGCGGTCTTGTTCACCGTTGCGGCGTATTTATCGGCAACCTCCTTGTTGAAGTACCAGTATGAATAACCTGTATTTCCGACAATTGTAATATTTGAAAGATTCTGAGTAACCTCATCAAGCTGGTCGGGAACCGTCGGTTCTTTTTCTTCCTGCGTTGTCGGTTCCGCCGTTGTGGACTCGCCTGCGGCATTATCAGTTGCAGGCACAACGGGGATATCAACAACTTCATTGTTGAGTCCGTATATTCTGTCCCCAAAGCCGCGCATTTCCTCAAGCTTTTCATTTGCAGAAATCATACCCTCTCTGAACGGAAAAGTATCGGAAAACCACGAATCGATTCCTCTGAAAAAGCTGCCGTCAAAAAGCGCGGAAAAGCTGAATGACGGAAATGAAGCGAGCTGACGCTTTTCTTTTTCGGAGAACTTCGGTCTGAGCGGAATTATGAGAGAGACAAACAATCCGAGAATGAGCAGCAAAACGAATGCGCAGGGAAGAATTACCTTATAAAGCTTTATGGACTTTTTGACGAACATAACGTACTTTTTGCTGTACTTGCGTTTTTTCATAAGTTCTCATCCTCCCTCTCAAAACTGAAAATAAAGGAACGGATTATAGCTGTCTCCGACGAGCGAAAACGTTGAAAGAATCAGCATAAGCACCGGAACGGCAATCTTTCTCGCAACATTGAAAAGCGCAATATCGGCGTCGTTTCTCGCCTTTTGTGCAATAAGTCTGCCGAGATTTTTCATGAGCGGCGTGCAGGCTATTACGGCAACAACAAGGAAAAAAACGTTATTCTTGAAAAATGCGTTGATTTCATAGCTCGTAAATCCGTTTGAACAAAGTCCGAACATTCCCTTGAACACGGTAAAACCGACAGAAACGCTCCTGAAACGGAAAATTATCCAACCGAAAAGCGAGACAAAAAGCAGATATACATGGGATACCCACGACGGAGCTTTTTCAAGCTTTTCTTTGAGAAAGAGCCTTTCAAGCGTGAGAAAAACAAAAAAGTAAAGTCCCCACAAAACAAAGTTCCAGCTTGCACCGTGCCAGAGGCCGGTGAGAGCCCATACAATGAACGTATTGAGAACAGTCCTTCCAAGTCCCTTTCTGCTGCCGCCGAGCGGTATGTAAACATAGTCGCGGAAAAAGGTTCCGAGCGAGATATGCCACCTTCGCCAAAACTCGGCAACACTCTTTGAGCAGTATGGATAATCAAAATTTTCCTTGTAATGAAAACCTATCATCTGTCCCATACCTATTGCCATATCGGAATAAGCGGAAAAGTCAAGATAAATCTGAAGCATATAAAAAATCATGCCGAGCCATAAGCCGAGCGCCGGACGGCTCGAAAGAACAGCTATGTTCCTTTGCAGGTCCGCCGTAACGGAGAGCGCGGAATCGGAAAGCAGAACCGTGTCTGCAAGCGATCCGCATACGTTTGCGAGCAGCGCCTTTTTTCCGAGACCTATGGCGAAGCGGCTGATGCCCTTTGATATTTCATTGAAGTTGGTCTTGCGGTTTTCAATCTCTGCGCAAACGTCGCTGTAACGAACGATAGGACCCGCAATACACTGATGAAAAAGGCTGGCATAAAGCAAAACATACCAAAACTTCTTCTGTGCCTCGGTTTCTCCGCGATATACGTCAATAACGTATGAAAGCAGCTGAAAGGTATAAAACGAAATACCGATAGGCAGTGCGATCTGAACAATGTTCTCAGGTCTGCCGGTAACGGCTTTCACGTTTTCAAGAATAAACGTAAGATACTTGAATATGCCTATAAGTCCGAGATCAACCGCACATGCGCAGACAAGCAAAAGCTTTGATTTTTTTGTTCCGCGGTATTTTTCAATATACAGCGCCAAAAGCCAGTCTGCAAAGCACTCAAAGATTAAAAGAAAAACATATTTAGGTTCGCCCCAAGCATAAAAGAACAGCGAAAAAATGAGCATAACCAGGTTCTTTGCCTTGAGATCCTTGGCAAAGAAATAGCAAATCAAATTAAGAGGAAAGAAGAAGTACACAAAAAACAAATTTGAAAAAACCATAGAACAGCTCCTCGAATTTATTTTACTCAGCGAAAAAATTCACAAATCATATTGTACAGGCTTTCCTGCTAAATGTATTTACAAATCGCAACAATGACTGCTATTTTAAGTCGCTTTTATTCATCGTTTTTTGGCAATTTTTACGGCAACTGCAAACATCGCCGAAAACAGCAAGCCAAAAAGCACCCCCGAAACGACAAAAATTCTAAGCCATATCGGCTCTTTGAGCATTTGAAAAAACGGTGCACCGGTCTCAAGTGACTCCATAAAAGCCATAAGGGGCGTGAAAGGTACACTGAAAAGCAGACCCGTAAAAACAGCAATCAGCAAGAACGAACGAAACGACAGCTCACGACTTTCTCCGCAGTGCTTTGCTTCGGTCTTTGAAAGCTTTTTCAGCTCGGCGCGCTTTGCCGCGATCACAGCGAATTCTTCGGCAGACTCCGGCAAAGAAAGCAGCTCATTTGTGCTTTTTGAAAGGTAATACTCTGTGCAAATTCCGCGCCGCCTTGCACCGGAAATAAAAAAGCAGGAAAGCACATCGCTGTTTTCGCCGTCTTTTCTGCAAAGCCGTGTTCCGCTAAGCGCCGTGAAACAAAACTCACCTTCAGCCTCGCTTTCAAAAATGCGCACAAAGCAAGAGATGTTATTTTCGTTTATCAAAGTAACAGGTTGTCCGCCCATAACGGCGGACGAAAATTTTACGTCCGTATTTTTGAAAAATGACGGGTATTCTCCCTCAAAGCCATGCTCGTGAAGCGTCTTTTCTATGGCACGGCGTACTTCCTCGATTTTATTCAAAGAAAATTCGTTCTCAAAATCGCGTGACGGATAATCTTTTTGAGAGTTCAGCAAAAGCTCATACACTTTGCGCCAAAGCGTCTCATGCTCTGAATCCAAAAGCTTTTGCGCAATTTTATCGGTGACAACAAGTCCGTCCGCAGCTGACGTTTTCTTTTGAATCAGCTCGCCTGCTTTTTCGTCTTTGCATTTTCTTGCAAGGCGGACAAAATCCTCGGGAAAAGCGGTTTTTTCGTGCACAAGAGGAAAAGCCGCGTCGGCAAGGAAACAGGCAAGCGGAAGCAGTTCCCTTTCCTCTTTGTTCAAAAGCTTTCCGTTCGCGAGTGCTTTTCTGCGCAAAAGCTCGCAAACATTGCCGAGGTATATCCACGGATTTTCCATTGCGGACATCGGAACAAAGTCAAAAAGGTTATACGCCTTAAATGATTTGACATTAGCCTCTGTAAAGAGCAGCTTAATTTCTCCTAATTCATAGGAATCCTCGGAATTCTGATATTCTGCGCAGAATGCAAGGCAAAGCTTGTCCCCCTCATCGGTGAGGCTGACAGAGTTTTCGTCGGCATAAATTTTCTCATTGCCGAAAGTAACGGGATCGGTAACGCCGTCCGGTAAAATCAGTACGCAATCAAAAAAGCTTTTGATGCCAAGCGTCAATCCGCCGTTTTCGTTTTTTTCAACAGAAAACTCGTTTTCTTCAAAAAGCGACAAAGCGCATCTTGCGTCCATATCGAGTTTTTCGGTGTTTTTGAGCGAAAACATTTTCAGCGCGTCTCCCATTTTTATCTCCC
Organism: uncultured Eubacteriales bacterium; assembly: GCA_934541115.1. Lineage (GTDB taxonomy): Bacteria > Bacillota > Clostridia > Oscillospirales > Acutalibacteraceae > UBA6857. Next base: position 2,368 of record CAKTDF010000016.1, on the reverse strand, counting down.
TTCAGGCAAAAAGTCATCGGAGCAATTATACTCCGATGAGAAAAATATATATTTATTCGTTTGAAAATACAAGCAAAAGCCGCTTCGTTTTCCGTTGTGCTGCGGCTTTAACTCGGACTCAATGTGCCCGAAGTGCTTGTTTTTCCGCACGTTGCAAAGCTTTTTGTCTCACGATCAGTTTTCTTTAGCCATATATCTCACGTCATTGAATGCCGGTGTGTCCCCGTTCGGCACAGCAATGCGCATTGTTGAGGCTCTGAAAAGTGCGTTTTTGCCATACTTACGGCAAATTTCATATACCTGCGCCTCGAGCGTTTCGAGCTTGTCGTATCTGCCGCTGTTGTAAAAAAGACTGTACTGAGAAGCGCAGCCTTCGGGAACAAGACCGCAGGCTCGTATACCGATTGAGCGCACATTGTTTTTCCAATTCCAGTTATCCACAAACAGCTCCATTCCGAGTGAAAACAGCATTTCAACTATCCGCGTCGGCTGAGAAAGCGGCGCCTGACATTCGCGTACAATCATTTTTTCATCGCGAATATGAATTTGAACCGAAGTCGCCATAACGTTGTTATCCCGTAGTCTTGAGGCAACTTTTCCGGTCAGATACAGCATGACCGCCGCCACCTCATCGTTGTTTTTAAGGTCATACTTTCCGGTAACGCTCCGTCCGACGCTCTTTGCCGGCGGAATCTCATTTTTTGAAAGTACCGGAGAATTGTCAAGACCGTTAGCCGCCCGCCAAAGCTGCTCGCCCATCTTACCGAAAGTCAAGCGCAGCATTTTGGGATCGGTTTTTGCAAGCTCACCGAGGGTATAAACACCGATTGAGTTCAGCCGGCGCAGTGTGGCTTTTCCCACGCCTATCATCTCCTGCGCCTTAAGCGGCCAGACGACGGAACGAAAATTTTCGCGTCCGATGACCGTAACCGCGTCCGGCTTTTTCATATCGGAGGCAAGCTTTGCAAAAACCTTGTTAAAGCTGACGCCGACCGAAATAGTAAGACCGGTTTTTCTTTTTACGTGTTCTTTGATTTCATAGCCGATATCTTTTCCGCTGCCGAAAAGCAGGGTACTGCCTGTTACGTCAAGCCAGCATTCGTCCATACCGAACGGCTCAACGCGGTCGGTATACTCCTCATAGATTGCACGCACTTTTTTTGAATAAAAAACGTAATCATCGTAATGCGGCGGTGCAATCACAAGCTCCGGGCATTTGAGCCGTGCCTCCCAAAGAGCCTCTGCGGTTTTTACGCCGAATTTTTTTGCCTTTTCGTTTTTAGCAAGAATTATTCCGTGTCTATCCTCTGCGCTGCCGCCGACTGCCATCGGAACATCGCGCCATTCCGGATGGCTGAGGCATTCAACGGAGGCAAAAAAGTTATTTAAATCACAATGAAGAATGAGCCTGTCAGGCATAACGGTTACCTCTTTTCGAACATTTGTTCGGTAATATTGTAACACGACTTTCTGCGTTTGTAAAGAGGAAGTTTTATCATTTTTTATAGCGCTGTTTACCATCTAAATTAAACCAAACGCTTACCTTTACAGGTAAATGGCTATATGCTTTTATATCCATACGCTCCGCGGGGGTACTTTTGTCGATTGTTACAAAACAAAGCATTGAAAGCCTATCTTGTGGAGTGGGCGAAGTTCTGCTTGTTTTTTTACGTAATACTATTCCTCTTAAATCCAACGCTTGCTTTTAATATATAAATGGCTATGCCCTTTTACACCCGTACGCTCCGCTGGGGTCACTTTTGTCGGTTGTAACAAAACAAAGCATTGAAAGTCCAAATCAAGCGAAGTCTTTTTTGCCGTATTTCCGCCCTGACTGCGTTGAAAATGCTCGCAATGGAGCAACCATTGCTGTGCTTTTCGCCTTGTCAGAACAAAAATACAACAAAAAATCCATCACTGATTTGAACTTCCAACGCTTGCCAAAAATACGCTTCTGTACGGCGCCCAAGAGAGCGAAATCGGATTCCTTGGGGGAATCCAATTATCGCTCTCTAACGCGCCTACACATTACTCGTGTGCAACACTTTCCTAATTGAAACATCAATCCGCTATTACTCGATCTTCACTCTGTCGAAGTGTTCAGTCAGACTGAAGTGAAAACAACGTTTTCTGTTTCCCATTATTCGCGGATTTATTGTGGAATGTGGAAAGTTCTACTTGTTTTTTTACGTAATACTATTCCTCTTAAATCCAACGCTTGCTTTTAATATATAAATGGCTATGCCCTTTTACACCCGTACGCTCCGCTGGGGTCACTTTTGTCGGTTGTAACAAAACAAAGCATTGAAAGTCCAAATCAAGCGAAGTCTTTTTTGCCGTATTTCCGCCCTGACTGCGTTGAAAATGC
>CAKTDF010000015.1 GCA_934541115.1 uncultured Eubacteriales bacterium | reverse complement strand
TGCAAAGACGGCAAGGCGCATAAAACAAAGACAGTCAAAGCCAAGAGCGCAACGTACTTCAGCAACGGCTACAAGGCGTATAAGCGCTGCACCGTTTGCGGTGAGAAAATCGATTATCATGTAATTGAGAAGAAAAAGCTTGACGAACCGAAAATCAAGGTGACCGCAGGCAAGGGCACGATAAAGGTGAAATACACCGCCGTCAAAGGCGCAACCGGTTTCAGCGTTCGGTACATTGACAAAAACGGAAAGAAAGTAACCAAAACGTTCACCACGAACAAATCAAAAACGGTCACCATTTCCGGAGTCAAAAAAGGACAGTATTATGTAACTGCTCGTGCGCTCGTAAAGAGCGGAAAGCAAGTCGCTTATTCATCATGGACAGCCCGCTCGACGGTAAAGGTGAAGTAAGGGTGATGGTGAAAAAGGAATTGTAATACGCACGAAAAAATGAAAAACTTTTAAAAACGGCTGTAGCGAAACAAAAATGTTTCGCCACAGCCACTTTGCTGAATAATCAAAAAACTCAAACAAGGTAAAACCAAGTTTGAGTCCTTTTGTTCTTTATATTGTGTGTATCTTGAAAACGATCTTTATACTCAATTACGCGTTTTGGATTATCTCTTTATAGATCCTTTTGGTAATTTGGTTCATTTCGTCAAGATTCTTTTCAATTTCTTCAACCATTTTGAACTGGTTGCGTGCTCTGACGAGGTTATGTTCGGGATAGGCAATTTTGAAGTAGACATCTCCGTCAAGGTAGTCCGTGAGAAAACGCACGCCGCATTCATATGTCATGAGAAAGGCGGAGTAGGCGAGTGTGTCAACCTCGGCTTTTGTCAGCGCTGCGGCGCAGTTTGAAAGATAGCCGCGCACGTATGCCTCATAAAGCTCAAGTGAGATTGAAACCTTTGAAAGGTCCGGTTCGTCCTCATCGGCTGTTTTTGCGCCAAAACGAATCGCGTCGCCGAAATCATAGAGCGAAAGACCGGGCATGATTGTGTCAAGGTCAATTACACAGATTCCCTTGTGACTTTTGGCGTCAAAAAGAATGTTGTTGAGCTTTGTATCGTTGTGTGTAACGCGAAGAGGGATTTCTCCGCTTTCGCAAAGTTCAAGAGCGAGTCCGGCTTTGTCTTTTCTTGCGAGAGCAAAGTCAATCTCTTTTTGTACGCCGTCTCTCCTTGAGCAAACATCGGCTTTTGCCGAAATCTCGAGGTTTTCAACGCGCTTTGGGGTATTGTGGAAATCGGGAATAGTCTCTTTGAGTGTTTCGCTCGGATAATCATTGAGAAGCTTTTGAAAATTGCCAAAGCTTTCTCCCGCATTGCGGAAAACTTCAACGCTGTCAATCATGTTGTAGGTGTATGAGTCGTCAATGAAACGATATATTCTCCAGCAGCCGGTCTCATCTTTGAAGTAAAGCCCACCGTTTGCCGTTTTCAAAAAGTGCAGAGTTTCTCTTTCCGGGTCGCCGCCGGCGGCACGGATTTTTTTTCTCAGAAAATGCGTAACATTGACAATGTTTTGCATCAGCGCATCGGGATCTTTAAAAACATGGGTGTTTATTTTTTGAACGAGGTATTTTTTGTCGCCCTCACTTTCTTCAAAAACAGCACAGACAGTTGTGTTTATATGTCCGTCCGTGAGGATCTTTGTTTCTTTCAGTCTGCCGTCAATTCCGAAAGCGTGGCAGACTCTGATGATTGTTTCGTTATTAACCATTATTCGATACATCTTCCTTAACTGTTATTGTTGCAAAATACTCCGGGTCATGAAAGCCGAGAGTCAGTTCTTTTCTCATGGGTGAAAAAGAGCCATAGTGCGGTTTTTCGGTTTTGTCACCGCATTTATAAAAGTTTCCGCTGTATACTCCGGGTGCGGCGTCGAATCTCACACCGAAAGCCTCTTCAAAAACTCCGCAGGGAATAAAAAGCTCAACCCCCCAGCCGTTTTTTCCTCTTCCTGCATGAACAAGAGGCGAGAGGAGGGTCAGTTCCTTTAAAAACCGGCGGTTATATCTGTCCTTTCCGGTTTGAGTAAGAAAGGCACCGTTGGGGTTCATTTCTGTGTTGAGATATCCGGCACTTTCGCACGGTGAAAAGAAGAATTCAAGACAACTGTCCTCCCATACGTTTTCGTCACGTTTCGTGCATACGGCGCGAAGCTCGGTTTCGTTGGACTGCATTCTCACAAAAATGCCTTCGTTTTTTACAAAGCACATCTGAAAGGTGCTTTCCGGTCGGTACGCTTTTTTATCCTCCCACTGAAAGCAGTCAATTCTTCCGACGGGTACTCTTTTCCAGTCCGGTTCCTTTTCGAAGCAGAAAGTTTCATAGTTTTTTTTCATAATGTTATTCTGCCTTTTCGGTTCTTTCTTTGAGGTAATACATTCTTGAGTCGTTGTCAAGCAAAATTCTTGAAACTCCGAACTTGTAACCGCTGAGAACGAACGGCTGGTGCGGCTTGAGACCTGCGTTCATGAGTGCGTCGCCGCCGACGGTGTATTCTTCTTTTTCTGTTCTGAGCTTGACGGTTTCAACGAGGAAGTCATAAAGGCGGCTGTCTTCAATATCGATTTTCTTCGGCAGGGGAGTATTGATGATCTCACCGAGGTTGCGCACCGAGAAAAGTTCTGTTCTTGCGGAAAGGTCATAATTCTTTTCTTCATCAAGACCGGTGAAGCGGATTACGTCGTTGCCCCAGTTGGGCGTAACACGGTTGATGAAGTAACCGAGAATACTTTCTTTTTTGTCAGGCGAGGTGATTTGCCATTTTGCAATGTTGTCAGTGAAGAAATCTCCGATTCTGTCAAATTCTCCGAATTGCAACAGATAGCGGTGCTCCTTGTAATACTCAATTTGCTTTTTGACGGCAGCTTTGTCAAAACGTGAAAGATTCGTTACGTCAAGTTCATAGCCGAGGAGACCGAAAGCCGCAACATTGAAACGGTGTTCAATTGAAGACGGGCGCAGACATGCAAAGGAAGGTGTGCAGGCAACGTGCATTGTCATGACCGACTGCGGATAACCGTAGGAAGTGCCGGACTGAATGTAAACTCTTTCAAGTGCGTCGGTGTCGTCGCTCGTCCAGCACTGCGGCATATAGCAGAATGTGCCGAGGTCAAAGCGGTTGCCGCCGCTTGAGCAGGCTTCAAAGAGAATTTCGGGGAATTTTTCTGTCAAAGCGCTCCAGAGCTTGTAAAGGCCAAGCATGTAGCGATGGAAAAATTCGCCGCTCCTTGCGTCCTTGCGGTGAGAGAATACGTCCGTCATTTGGCGGTTGTTGTCCCATTTTATGTATTCGATGTTACCGTATCTGAAAACATCGGTCATCGTGTTTATCAGGTGCTCAACAACCTCATCGTTGGTGAGATCGAGCACAAGCTGATTTCTGCCCTGAGAGGGCTCGTATGTATCGGTTTTTATTGCCCAGTCGGGGTGTGCACGGTAAAGGTCGCTGTCCGGAGAAACCATTTCAGGCTCAACCCAAAGACCGAATTTGAGACCCATCTCGTTGATTTTTTTTGAGAGACCGTCAATGCCGGAGGGCAGTTTCTTTTTGTTTATGTACCAATCGCCGAGGGAACATTTGTCGTTGTTTCGCTTTCCGAACCAGCCGTCGTCAAGAACAAACATTTCGCCGCCGATTTCTTTGGTAGCTTTTGCAATTTCAAGAATCTTTTTTTCATTGAAATTGAAATAGGTTGCTTCCCAGTTGTTGACAAGAATGGGTCGCTCCTTGTTTTTCCAATAACCTCTGACGATGTGCTCCTTGACAAATAGGTGCATATTGCGGCTCATGCCGTTGAGACCGTTTGCACTGAAGGTAAGGACGCTTTCGGGCGTGTCAAAGCTTTCTCCGGGGGCGAGCAGCCAGTCGAACTCAAACGGATTTATGCCGTTCTGTATTCTCAGAAGACCGTGAGAGGAAATTTCGCACTTTTCAAGGTGGTTGCCTGAATATACAAGGTTAAAACCGTAGCATTCTCCGGAGTTTTCCGTGCAGACTCCGCTTTTGACGGCAAAGAACGGATTGTGCCTGTTTGAACTGGTACCTGTTGTTGATTCAATTGAAAAAGCGCCGGAAACGAGCTTGTGCTCGTGCTTATACCGTTCTCTTATCCATGCGCCGTCGAGTGTGAGCACAGTGTAATCGCCGCGCTGTAAGTCGAGCTGCATACTCATGAGTTTTTTGATTCTGATGTTGTTTTCACTCTTGTTATAAAGTCTGACGCTTCTTGTGATTACATTACAGTCTTCAAAAACGGTGTAGAATAGGTGGAGCTCGGCACCAAGAATTTTATCCTCAAGGATAACTGTGAGCGTTTGGCTGTCTCCGTAGCTGGAGGGCAGACCGTTAAGCTCGGGCTTGACAGCCGTGACGGAGGCGCTTTTGAAAAGGAAGTCGGTTGTGAAGTTATCGTCTGCGGAAAGCAGCTGCATTGAGCTTTGACGATAATCTCCTTTTCCGTATGAGGAATACTCGAGTGCAATGTGGTCAAGCGAAAGAGACGTGTCCTCCTGCGAACGGGGCGTAGCGTTACTGTAGCCGCATTCGTGCTTGTCAAACATAAAGCTGAAATCGTTGCAGTTCCTGATTCTTTTGCCGTAATACATACCCTCAAGCTGACCGGAGGGCAGAGCACGGAAAACATAGCTGGTATTATTTGTCTGAAGATGAAAAACATTATTACCGCTTGTGTAAATCATAATATTTTCTCCTTTTTTCGGGTAAAAACCCAATATACCCCTTTATTTTATACTATTATATTGCCAATGTCAATCATTTAGCCCGTTCCACGGCTGAAGAAGAGGAAATATAAGAATAAAAACGAATATTTTAAAGTAAATTACAAATAATTTTTCAAAACGCTTGACAACTGCATTCGGTGTGTGTATAATATCACTCGTTCTTGAAAGAGAGCTTAAAAGTGAACATAGAGGTATAGTGTAACGGTAACACTCCGGACTCTGACTCCGTCATTTAAGGTTCGAATCCTTATACCTCTGCCAATATAGTACACTTTAATTGATATATTAAAGTGTGCTATTTTTTGCGTTTTTATAGACTGTCTAAGCGATTTTTTCCATCCTAAACTCACCGAAAAATGTCACATACCACACCAGTTTCTCCTAAAATTGGGCTAAGCAATGGTTTTAAGCCGACTTGTCGATGTTATAGAAATAAAGCGCCTGTAAGCTGTCTTAATTTAAGGAATATTATGACATAGCAGGATTGTTTCGGCTGTCACCCTGTTGTTGTAAAAAAATTATTAACACATACAAAATTATGATTTCTTGAATCTTTTTTCTCACGTGTTCTTTGACTATCTCGCTTTTTCTCACGTTTTCTCGTTTTGTATGTGATAATTCTTGAGGAGGCTAGGATATCAGCCTTTTGGTTTACATATTTAGACACACACCGTGAAAACAGAATGCACTGCGTGAAAATACACTCCACTCCGTGAAAATCAGTATATTTAGCTAAGACTAAAGGTATAACAATATGTACTAATCTTTCCGAGTTAAGAATTTATCTTTTATTTTTTGATAATTTATGACATTACATTATAAATTTTAGAGGTTTAATTATGAATTTAATTAGTTTGTTTTCAGGAGCCGGAGGTCTGGACTTGGGCTTTGAAAAAGCAGGTTTTAATATATCTATGGCTAATGAGTATGACAAAGGTATATGGGCAACCTATGAAGCAAACCACTCTGCTCCGCTTATAAAAGGTGATATTAGAAATATTAAAGATACTGACTTTCCGAATGAAATTGATGGAATTATCGGTGGTCCTCCTTGCCAAAGTTGGAGCGAAGCCGGTTCATTAAGAGGCATCAATGATTCAAGAGGGCAATTATTCTTTGATTACATAAGAATTTTAAAAAATAAGCAGCCTAAATTTTTCCTTGCCGAAAATGTTTCGGGTATGTTGGCAAGCAGACATTCGGAGGCTGTAAAAAACATAATACAGCAATTTGAAGAGTGCGGTTATAATCTTACTCTTACACTTGTAAATGCTGCCGATTATGGTGTACCACAAGATAGAAAGCGTGTTTTTTATATTGGATTTAGAAAAGATTTGAAAATTGATTTCAAATTTCCAAGTCCGACAACACCAAACGCAAAAGACAAATTAACTATGAAGGACGCTATTGGTGATTTGGTTGATACGCCTGTACCTGCTTTACCAAAAAACAAAACAAACGGAGATTTAGAGATTCCAAATCACGAATATTACATTGGTGCTTATTCAACTATTTTTATGAGTAGAAATAGAGTAAGAGGATGGAATGAGCAAGCTTTCACAGTTCAAGCAAGTGGCAGACAATGTCAATTACATCCTCAAGCTCCAAAAATGAAATTTATTGAAAAAAACAAGCGTATTTTTGTTCCGGGTTATGAAAATTTATACAGGAGATTAACTGTAAGAGAATGTGCTAGAATACAAGGCTTTCCGGATGATTTTAAATTCATTTATACCGATGTGGATTATGGTTATAAAATGATTGGAAATGCTGTTCCTATAAACTTATCATATATTATAGCGTGTTCAATAAAAGATGCTTTAAATGGATGAAGGAGAAAAAATGAATAGTGCAAGTAATGACCAAGGCAGAGCATATGAATATATTTGTTTAATGGCTTTAGCTGAAGAAATCAACAAATTTAGATTAGCTGTAATAGATAAAAATTCAAGTTATGAAGCCGCTCAAAATGCATGGAATAGCATTGATGCTCAATTAAAAGAAATATTAACAGAAAGTGCAAAAGCCGCTGAATTAAATATTTTTGACTTAGAGCCTTTGATTATAGAAGACGGCAACGATCAACTTGATTTGAAAATTCAAAAAGACAGCGCAGGTGAAATTGGTGATGTTAGAGATATACTGATTATCCGCAGAAATATTCATTGGGAGATTGGTTTAAGCGTAAAGCATAACCATTTTGCTGTTAAACACAGTAGATTATCACCTAAAATTGATTTTGGTAAGAAATGGTTTGGTGTAGAATGTTCTAACCAATATTGGAATAGCGTTAATGTTGTTTTTGATTATCTAAAAGAATGTAAAAACCAGGGCTTAAAATGGAGCGAGTTAGATGATAAAGAAAATGATGTTTATGTTCCAATTTTAAATGCTTTTGTTGATGAAATAAAACTCAGTAATTCACAACATCCTGACCTTCCAAGAAAAATGGTTGAATATTTGCTTGGTGAATTTGACTTTTATAAAGTGATAAGCATTGATAATAAAAGATTAACGCAAATACAGACTTACAATTTGAGAGGTACTTTAAACAAGTCAAGCGCAACAAAAGAAGCAAAGATAAAACTTCCGATTTCAACATTGCCCACAAGGATTGTCAGCCTTGATTTTAAGCCAAATAGCAAAAATACAGTTGAACTGTATATGGATAACGGTTGGCAATTTAGTTTCAGAATACATAATGCATCAACAAAAGTTGAAACAAGCTTGAAATTTGATGTTCAAATCATCGGTATGCCTGCAACAATTATTTCAATAAATTGTTCTTGGAATTAAAATGTTTATGCGGCAATAATTTATAGATAGTCACATTTTTAGACAGGTGGTCACATTGTATCAAATATGTGGTACAAAGACAAATGAAACAAACAAGCTGTTGGGCTTGTTTGTTTTTTTGTCGTGTGCTGCAATTGTTTTCAAACTCCACAAAAAAAAACAGCCGCAAAGCCTTTATTTACAAGGCACTACAGCTGTTTTACTTTGGTGGAGATGGCGGTAATCGAAACCGCGTCCGAAAACTCTTCCCTGCGGCTTTCTCCGGGTGGAGTCTGTCTTTTAAAATTCCCTTAGCTTAACGCCGAAAGACAGGCTTTAAGCTTCGGTAGCCTCTGAATCATGACGATCTACGAGGCGCTCGATCGTTCACGTTCACTGCTCAGTGACGCCTGATGCTTCGCCGCAGTCCTCGAAGCTCAGACGGGCTGCGTTAAGCAGCCTTCAATACTGTAGTATTGTCGTTTATTTTTAAAATTGTGCAGTTTTAAGTGGTTACACCGCACTACCCGCTTACCGGAGTTCTGAATCCCCGTCGAAATCCTTTCATCCCCATTTTGTTTTTAAATGCCGGACAGTAGTTAAAGGTCTGCATATCCAACATTCGTTAGCATTTTAGCACTTTGCGCCGATTCTGTCAACGGCAAAAAAATTTAAATTGCGTCAAAATCAGCCGCGCGAACGCATCTCACGCTCAATGTCTCGCTTTGCGTCACGTTTTGCGGCGACCTCGCGTTTGTCATAATTTTTTTTGCCTTTGCAAAGCCCTATTTCAAGCTTTGCACGTCCGTTGAGAAAATATACCGAAAGGGGAATGAGAGTCAGTCCCTGCTGCTTTGTTACGCCGAAAAGGCGATTGATCTCGCGCTTGTGCATGAGCAGCTTTTTGACGCGCATTGGGTCACGGTTAAAAATGTTTCCGTGCTCATACGGACTTATGTGCATTCCGTTGACAAAAATTTCTCCGTTCTCAATGCTGCACCAGGCATCCTTGAGATTGACCTTACCTTTCCTTATCGACTTGACCTCAGTTCCGAAAAGCTCAATTCCGGCCTCGTAGGTTTCAAGCACAAAATAATCATGGTATGCTTTTTTGTTCTGCGCAACCTTTGGCAGGTCGTTGCTTTTCGCCATGAAGATCACCTCGTTTTCCTGTTTTTACGGTTACTTAAGGAAATGATTGATTAGTGCATACTGTTAAGCCTTGTAACTATCGGCTAATTGCTGTTTTGTCAGAGCTTGCGCCTGCCTTCGAGCGCTCTAAGCAGGGTTACTTCGTCCGCATACTCAAGGTCGGCGCCGACAGGCACGCCGTATGCGAGGCGTGAGACCGTAATGCCCATCGGTTTGAGCAGGCGTGAAATATACATTGCCGTGGCTTCTCCCTCAACTGTTGGATTGGTTGCCATAATGACTTCCGTAACCTTTCCGTCGGCAAGACGCGCGATCAGCTCTTTAATAGTGATATCCTCCGGACCTATGCCGTTCATGGGTGAAATTACGCCATGCAGCACGTGGTACAGACCGTTGTATTCATGAGTGCGCTCAAATGCCATGACGTCTCTCGGATCCTCAACAACGCAGATGGTACTTCCGTCACGAGCCGGATTCTTACAAATCGGGCACAGCTCTTCTTCTGCAAGATTGCAGCAACGGACGCATTTTTCGATTTTTTGGTGAGCGTCAAGAATGGTTCCGGCAAAGGTCTGCGCCTGCTCCTCTGTCATGCCGAGAACGTAAAACGCGAGCCTCTGGGCGCTTTTATGACCGATTCCGGGCATACGCTCAAACTGTTCAATGAGCCTCGAGAGAGAGGCAACGCTATAGCCTGCCATCAGAACGGAAGGTTGAGACCGCCCTTGAGTGCGCTCATTGCCTGCTCCATTGCATCCTCTGCTTTTTTCATAGCTTCGTTTGTTGCGGCAATGATGAGGTCTGAGAGCATTTCAATGTCCTCGGAGTCAACAACATCTGGCTGAAGGTCAATTTTTTTGATTTCGTGTGCGCCGGTAACAACAACTTCAACGGCTCCGCCGCCGGCAGAGGCCGAAAATTCGGTCTGCTCGATCTCTGCTTGCTTTTGTTCAAGCTGAGATTGCATCTCCTGAATTTTTTTCATCATGTTCATCTGACCGCCGCCCTGCATGCCGGGAATTCTTGCTTTCATAGTGATTGCTCCTTTTTATTGTATTATTCAATGTTCACATTAACGCCGAGACCGCGTGCTTTTTCAACAAGGTCTTCAAGCGGGTCGCGCTTTTTTTCATCGGGTGCGTCCTGTGCCGGTTTTGGATTGTAGATCCCGAGACGGTATTTTTTACCCGTGGCACGGAAAATGGATTCCTTGACATCCCTGCCGTTCGTTCCGGTTTTGATGAACGAGGGCACAGTGGGATTTTCGCTTCTGATAAGAACAAACTCACCGCTTTCAAAGGCTGTTGAGTTGTTCAGAACGCCCCAAAGAGGCGGATTTATCTGCATAAGCTCGGTGAGCACCTGCGGCCAGTCGGTAAACGGAGAAAGACCGTCACTGTTATCGGTCTGAGGAGCGGCTGCCGGTGCGGAAATGTTGGGTGCAGGTGAACTTTTTTCTTCAAAAAGCGGCGGCTGCTCTTCCTGAACGGGTGTGGGCGGCACAAAAGACGTGGCTTCAAAGGCAGGCGCCGTGGCTCTTTGCTCCGGCTCACGTTTTGCCTCTTCATCCTTTTTGGGTATAGCGGCGGACTGAAGGCTTTCGTGTACATTTTGTGTCTGAAAAGTTCCGCTTTTGAGCGCGAGCTCCAGTGAGGCAATGCGGCGCAAAAGCGCGGCGTTGCTGCTTTCAAGCGCAGGCGAGGCGAGCCGCAGCAGGGTCATTTCCATTTCTATGCGGCGGTTGACCGAACGCTTGAGTTCGACCGAAGCGTTTTGAAGAAGATCTATCGAATATAAAATACCCTCAAGGGTAAAAAGTGTGCTTTGATTTTTATAGCTCTCAAGCTCCTGAAAGGTACAGACAAGAATGTTCTCGGCGTTTTTCACGGTTTTTACGATCATGAGATTGCGAAAATGAGCCGTGAGGTCGGCACAGAGTCTTTCCATGTCACATGACGCGGCGTAAAGCTCGCTGAGCTTTTCAATCGCTGCGGCAGAATTTTGCTCGGCAATGCTCTGGGCAAGGGCAAACAAATGGTCTTTTCCGGCAATGCCGGCAACGGAACAGACAGTGTTCGTTGTGACATGATTTTCAACGGATACGCATTGGTCGAGCGTTGAAAGCGCGTCGCGCATACCTCCGTCGGCAAGACGTGAAATGAGAACCGCTGCGTCTTCATCAAGAACAAAGCCCTCTTTTTCTGCAATGAAGTTCATTCTCCGTAGCATGTCTTTTGTGTCAACGCGTCTGAAGTCAAAACGCTGACAGCGCGAAAGAATCGTAACCGGCAGCTTGTGCACCTCGGTCGTTGCAAGAATGAACATGACGTGCTCCGGCGGTTCCTCAAGCGTTTTGAGCAGAGCATTGAACGCGCCTATTGAAAGCATGTGCACTTCATCGATTATATAAACGCGAAAACGGCAGCTTGCCGGGGCAAAGCCGCTTTCGTCACGGATATCACGAATATTGTCAACGCCGTTGTTGCTCGCGGCGTCAATTTCAACAACGTCAAGAATCGCTCCAGAGTCAATTCCGCGGCAGACCTCGCACTCGTTGCAGGGGTTACCGTTCTGCGGGTTGAGACAGTTGACTGCCTTTGAAAGAATCTTGGCACAGGTGGTCTTTCCCGTTCCTCTTGAACCGGTGAAAAGATATGCATGAGAGAGCTTGCCCTTTTGAACCTCGCTTTCAAGCGTGCGCGTAATATGATCCTGCCCCACAACGTCTGAAAAAACCTTTGGGCGGTATTTGCGGTAAAGCACCTGATACATTCTTTTCACTCCTTTCAAAAAAACGGACAAGACACATTCGCTTGGTCATGCAGCTGCAGGCCTTACTGTGTCGCACGGTATTCCCGCTTAATGCTGCTCGGTTCCCCGCCTGACATGGTTCGCAGTATCCCGTCGCACAGGACCCGCAGCCGCATGACCAAATTAAAGTATCTTGCCCGGTATTATCGCCAATAGCCAAAACATTATAATATAAAAGCGAGATAAAATCAAGTGTTTTGAGAGATAAAATGAAAAATATGCCCGTCGCACAGGCATATTTTTGTGCAAGGGCGGTTTGTGTAGCCGCCTTTTCAAATCTGCTTTTTATTATTGAAAAAACAGGTGTTCAATAAGAATCTTGACGCCCATGACAATGAGAATGAGTCCGCCGACAATTTCGGCCTTTTTCTTATACTTAAGTCCGAATACATTGCCCACTTTGAGACCTACAGCCGAGAGGATAAAGGTTACAGCGCCGATGAAAAGAACTGCGGCAGTAATGTTGACGTCCTCGAGCAACGCAAAGGATACACCCACCGCGAGCGCGTCAATGCTTGTTGCCAACGCAAGCAGGAGCATGTTTTTAAAGCCGAAAGAGTTTCCGCTTTTTTCAGCTTCTTCTTCCTCTTCTTTTGAAAAGGCTTCTCTGAGCATATTTGCGCCGATGAGAACGAGCAGAACAAACGCCACCCAGTGGTCATATGCGTTGATTTTATCGCTGAATGTGCTGCCGAGCAGATAGCCGAGAGCCGGCATGAGCGCCTGAAAACCGCCGAACCACGAGCCGATTATCAGATAATGCTTTTTCTGAAGCTTTTGAGTTGAAAGCCCTTTGCAGATAGCGACCGAAAAGGCATCCATTGAAAGACCTACCGCAATGATGAATAATTCATAAAGATTCATTTTTTTGCACCCTCGTCTTTAATATTTTCATCTGCTGTGCTTGTTGTTTCTTTGCTGTCTGTTTCGGAAACGGCTTTGATATTTTCCGATTTCTTTTGTCTGACAAAATGCCTGACAAGATAAACTGCAACACTTATGGGAATTGCAATAATTATGATTTTGACAATGAGGTGAATCGGAATGTAATCGTAGATTCCGTCACCGAGAATTGTGAAAAGAATAACGCGAGGCATGATTCCGAGCACGGATGCTGCAAAGTATTTGGCAAAGCCGCATTTTGAGGCTCCCCAGAAAAGCGAAACAAAGTCGATCGGAAACACCGGGAGAAACCGTATTCCGAGAAGAATGGGAAAGCTGTCGTTGAACTTTTTTTCGAGAATTTTTCTGCCAGCCTTATTTTTTGAAAGGAGATTGTTCACATAGTCTCCACCGAGAAAAACACCGAGAAAATATGTGACAATGACTTCAAGAACAATTCCTCCGAGGTTGATGAGAATAGCTGTTCCGGACGGAAAAGCCATGCCTACCGAAATATAGATAAGCGAGGCGGGAATAATGAACAGCACCGATTTGACAAGGTATACGCCGAGAATGGCGCAGACCGCGACCGCCATACCGGAGGAGGCGGCAACGATTGCACGCACGTCGATGTTTTTGAGCTTTTCATAGTTCACAACCGCAAGAACAAAAATCGTCATTGCAACGGCGGCTCTCAAAAGAGCCAGAAGAGTGTCGCGGGTCCTTTTGCTTATTTTTGTCATGGCAGACCCTCCGTATTTTTGATGTGACCGCTGTGTATCAGTGATCACTTATTGAGTAAAGCTGATTATACGCTAAAAAATAAGTATATAATAAAAGGGCTGTGATTGCAATAGATTAAAAAATATTTTTTGGAGTTGAGGCAGCATTGAATAAATATGGCTAAAATGACTTGAATTTTATGCTAAAACAGACCGATTTTAGTCGATTAAAATATAGACAATTGTAAATCGATGTGTTATATTATTACTTAGTATTTTTGCGAGGTGTAATGATGACTAATAAAGAAAAAGCTCAGCGAAAGCTCGTCGGTGCAACGCTCGATGTGCTTTTGAAATTCGTTGACAAAAACCCGCAGGAAAATATCCTCAAAATTTTGAACGTTGCCCAGCGTTTTGTTGGCAACATATTTCCTAAAAAGAACCTTGAAGCAATGAAAAAGGTCATTGAAAGCGGCGAAGGAGTTTACTATGACTACGCCATGAACCTTTTGCATGACCTTGACCGCGGCGTGCTCAAAAAGATGATTCTTGCAATGGGACTCGGCGCGGGGGTCAACGGAACAAAGGCCGTCAGAGCAAACCGCGACAAGTATAAATGCAACATTCCGTTCCTTATTCTCATGGATCCCACGAGCGCCTGCAACTGTCACTGCAAGGGCTGTTGGGCTGCCGAGTACGGCTATAAAAACAGTCTCAGCTATGAAGAAATGGCAGATGTTGTTCGCCAGGGCAAAGAACTCGGAACCCATCTTTATATGTTCACCGGCGGAGAACCGCTCATTAAAAGGAAAGAGCTTTTGCGCCTTTGTGAGGAAAATCCGGACTGCACTTTCCTTGCCTACACAAACGGCACGCTCGTTGACGAGGAGTTTTGCAGGGAGCTTGTCAGAGTGGGTAATTTTGCGCTTGCGCTGAGTATTGAGGGCAGCGAGGAAACCACTGACGCAAGGCGCGGCGACGGAATCTACGACAAGGTTATTTCTGCTATGGAGCTGCTCAAAAAGCACGGCTGCCTTTTCGGTATGTCTGTTTGCTACACGAGAGACAATGTTGAGGCGGTCACAAGCGACGCTTTCCTTGAAAAAATGGTGTCTCTCGGTGTCAAATTCGGTCTGTATTTCAACTTCATGCCGGTTGGTCATGACGCGCCCGTTGAACTTATTCCGACTCCGAGCCAGAGAGAATATATGTATAAATGGCTGAGAAAAACGCGCAACGGCGAGACCGGAAAACCGCTGTTTGTCATGGATTTTCAAGACGACGGCGAATATGTCGGCGGATGCATCGCCGGCGGCAGGAACTATTTCCACATCAACTCTGCCGGAGATATGGAGCCTTGCGTATTTATTCATTTTTCAGATTCAAATATCCGCGAAAAGTCGATTCTTGAGGGACTTAAAAGTCCGCTGTTCATGGCGTTCAGACACGGTCAGCCGTTCAATGACAATCATTTGCGCCCCTGTCCCATGCTTGAAAATCCGCAGTGCCTGAGGAGCATCATAAAGGAAACCGGCGCAAAGTCTACCAACCTGCTCGGAGAAGAGACTGCGGAGGCGCTTTGCAGCAAGTGTGATAAATTTGCCGCAGAATGGGCTGTTGAGGCTGAGAGAATTTGGAAAGATAATCCTCATCCGAATCCGAAAACCCAGTATTATCGCGACACACCGGAGGGCAGAGCCGAGGCTCAGGCAAAAACGACAGCCGAAAAAGCCAAGACGGAGTAAAACTTCAAAATCTGACGCACCTTTGCGGCGACTGCATTGTAACAGCACTGACATTTTGCAGACAACAGCACCGCTCGAATTATACAAAGAACAGCTATGTTCCGCTTTTTGGAACATAGCTGTTTTTAGATTAGATTTGATGTGCAATGCTCTTTTTCGCAATCTTCATATGAAATTATTCAACGGGAAGGTTGAAACAGTGCATCTGCAGCGAGCTTTGAAGTCTGAGCGGTTCCGCAGCTTTGAAAGGCGTACCCTCGGCAAAGAGCTGCTGCTGAAGGCGGATTCCTGCCGTGAGGGCAGCATCATACTGAGAAACATGCTTTTTGATGCTTTCCATCTTCATCTCTTCAAAATCTGTTATGTCAATGAGAGTATTGGGCTTGTCGGTGTAATAAAAGCCTACGCCTTTGACCGCCCACGCGTCGTCGCGCAGTTTTCCGTCAACAAATTCCGGATAGAAGTTGCACTGGCTGTCCATACAGGCATACTTGACGGCTGTGCCAACCTTGATGTGATCAGAGTGACACTCGTTGAGGAGCGACGGATCTGCCGTGAGAACATAATCGGGCTGAATCCTTCTGATAACTTTGAGAACTTCAACGGAAATTTCGTCAACCGTTGCTCTGGTTTTATCTGCAAAGCCAAGGAATCCGGCATTTTTGACTCCGAGATATTCCTGTGCTGCTTTTGCCTCTTTCTGACGGATCGTTTCAACCTCGTTTTCTTTTCCGATGTAATCGGGATTTGCATATCTGTCGTCAAGAACTGTCAGCTCCCAAACCTCAATGCCGAGCGAAACAAGCCATGCCATTGTTCCGCCTGCGCCAATTTGATTGTCGTCGGGGTGCGGCTGAACAAAGAGGACGCGTTTTGCCTTTGAAAGGTCCGGCGGAGCACAGAGCGGATCTGCCGCAATTTTTGAAAGACCGCCGAGAACTGCGCGTTCCGTGCTGTAGCGCAGAGTGTGATTCCTTTTTCTGAACTTATCAATGATTTTACTCATATTTTTTGTCCCTTTCCTTTGGGTGACATGAGGTCACTCTTTATTTACACGACTATGATATATCAAATTGCGCTCTGAGTCAACTCATAGGACGAAAAAACCGTTTCTATTGTTTTTTCACATTCTTCTGGTGAGTATACCCAGCGGTCGATGTAGTCTCCGCCGATAAAATACTGCGGTTCCTCGTTTGGATATGAGGCGTCAAAGGAGTCCACTATGATGAGCTTGACTTTCATTCTCTCCGGTATGAGATTTTTGATATAAACGCTTGCATGCTGACCGGGAACAACGCCCGGGACATACTCGGCAAGACCGGCAAGGTTGGGCTTTAGCTCAACAAAAATTCCGTATCGCTCAACGGAACGCACGATTCCCGGAACGGTTTCGCCGGGGGTGAAGAGCGCGGCGTTTTCCTCCCATGTGCCGAGCAGCTCCTTGTAGCTGAGCGTTACTCTGCCGTTTTCATCAATACTTTTGACAACGGCTTTGATTTTTTGTCCGGTATAAAAGCGCGCCGAGGGGTGCGGTATGCGTGAGACTGAAATGCTGTCTATCGGCATGAGGGCGCTGATTCCGGCGCCGATATCGGCAAAAACACCGAATGATTCCATATGAGTCACAACTGCATCTATTATGCAGCCGGGAACAAGGCGCGAAATATATTCGTCCATGCACTCTTTTTGCACGGCTCTGCGGCTGAGAACGGCATAGGTCTCGCCGTTTTCGTTTTCTTCAAAGCCGGTGATTTTGAAAACAACGGGTTTGTTGACCCGTGAGATTATTGCAATGTCGCGCACTGAGCCGTCATCAATTCCGAGGGCGCCCTGAGAACGCGGAATAATACCTTTCATCACGCCGAGGTCAACGTGCAGATTGTGTTCTTTGTCGCACATAACGGCCCTTGCCTCAAGGAGCTTTCCGCTGATGTAGGCTTCTCTGAGTGCTGCTTTTGAAGAGAGTGCGTTTTTGTTTTCCGCTGTGTTGATGAGGTGGTTTTCTGTAAAATACTTTTTCATTGTAATATCCTTTCTGCTTTGCTGCGCAAAGAAGGAGCAAAGCGTTGACTTTTTTATTTATATGCGCCGAAAATTGATTTTATCGGCGTTTAATGATTGATATTTTTGACCGGTGTTGATATAATATATTGATATGTTATGCCGTTATGAAAGGGGAAGAAAATTTTGGACGTCCGTGTAGGAGATATCTTGACGATGAAGAAAAAGCACCCTTGCGGCAGCTTTGAGTTTTCCGTGCTCCGCTCCGGAATGGATTTCAAGCTAAAATGCAGCGGCTGCGGCAGGGAGTTCATGATTCCGCGCTCCAAGGCGGAAAAGAACATCAAAAAGATCCTTCATAAGGAGGAAGACGATGCTTGAAAAGCTTTGCGCCGTTGAAGAACGTTTTGAAGAGGTTTCAAATGCTCTTTGCAGCGGTGATGTAATGAATGATATGGAAAACTACCGTGCGCTGATGAAAGAGCACAAGGCACTTTCTCCGGTGGTTGAAAAATTCCGTGAATATAAAAACATTGAATCCGAGCTGGAGGACACAAGGTCAATTTTTGAACAGGGTGCCGAGGACAGCGACTTCCTTGAAATGGCGCGGCAGGAGCTTGAAAGCCTGACTTCGGAAAAGGAAAGAGTGCTTTCCGAGCTGAAGGTGCTCCTTCTTCCCCGTGATGAAAACGACAGTAAAAACGTTATTGTTGAGATTCGCGGCGGGGCAGGGGGCGAAGAGTCCGCGCTTTTTGCAGGTGTGCTTTTCAGAATGTATTCGATGTATGCCGAAAAGAAAGGCTTTAAAATCGAGGTTGTGTATGCCAACGATACCGAGCTTGGCGGCTTCAAGGAGATAAGCTTTACCGTTTCCGGCGAGGGAGCATATTCGCGTTTTAAATTTGAAAGCGGCGTTCACCGCGTTCAGCGAGTGCCAGAAACCGAGTCGCAAGGCAGAATCCACACCTCAACGGCAACCGTTGCCGTTCTGCCCGAGGCAGAGGAGGTTGACATTGAAATCAATCCGGCAGACCTGCAGGTGGACACATTCCGTTCCGGCGGGGCAGGCGGACAGCATATCAACAAAACCGAGTCCGCTATAAGGATCACGCATATTCCGACGGGCATTGTTGCCGAATGTCAGGACGAGAGAAGTCAGCACAAGAACCGTGAAAAGGCAATGCGCGTTCTCCGTTCAAGGATTCTTGAAGCGGAGAGAAAAAAGCAGCAGTCCTCAATTGCGGACGAGCGCAAAAGTCAGGTTGGCACCGGCGACAGGAGCGAGAGAATACGCACATACAATTATCCGCAGGGTCGTGTTACCGATCACCGAATAGGTCTGACGATATACAAGCTTGAACAGTTTTTAAACGGCGATATGGACGAGGTGATTGACGCGCTCATCACTGCCGACACTGCAAGAAAACTGACGGAACAAAACGAACAATGAGTTTTGAAAGTGTTATAAAAATGGAAACAAAAGTTATAAAAGTTGAACACGAAAACGATGAGGGCGTTTTTGAGGCAGCCCGGCTTTTGAAAAAAGGCGAGGTTGTTGCAATTCCTACTGAGACCGTTTACGGTCTTGCGGCGAACGCTTTTGATGAATCCGCGGTTGCGAAGATTTTTAAAGCCAAGGGCAGGCCCTCCGATAATCCGCTCATCGTCCATATAAGTGAGCTTTCTCAGTGGAATGCTCTTGTTGAGAAAATACCGGAAAATGCTTTGAAGCTTGCAAAAGCTTTTTGGCCCGGACCGTTGACGATAATACTCAAAAAAAGCGATCTTATTCCGCTTTGTACAAGCGGAAATCTTGACACGGTCGGCGTTCGTATGCCGCTGCACCCGATTGCAAGAGCAATTATTTCGGCTGCCGGAGTTCCGCTTGCGGCTCCGTCTGCCAATACCTCCGGAAAACCCAGTCCGACAACGGCGGCGCATTGCCGCGTTGACCTTGACGGAAAGGTTCCGCTCATCATTGACTCGGGCGAATGCTCGGTCGGCGTTGAATCAACGGTAATTACGCTTGACTGTGAGGTGCCGCGCGTGCTGCGTCCGGGCGGAATATCGGTTGAAATGCTGACGGAGGTTCTCGGTGAGGTTGAGGTTGACCCTGCCGTTTTTGAAAAGCTCGCCGAGGGTGCGGTCGCTGCTTCTCCCGGCATGAAGTATAAGCATTATTCACCGAACGCAAAGGTAACAATAGTTAAAGGCAGCTTTGAAAAATTCAAAGCGTTCCTTGAAACACAGAACAAGGAGAGTACCGTTGCCCTTGTTTTTGACGGAGAGGGAAAGGAGCTTTCGGTTCCGTTCATTGAATACGGAAAAGCCCATGACGGTTCATCTCAGGCGCACGGAATTTTTGACGCACTGAGAAAGGTTGACGAAACGGGTGCGAAGAACGCTTTTGCGCGCTTTCCGGAAAGGGATGGCGTGGGTCTTGCCGTTTTCAATCGGCTTGTTCGTGCCGCAGCTTTCAATATAATTGAGCTTTGAGGTGAAATAATGAGAGTGTTCGGTCTGACCGGGCAAACGGGTGTGGGAAAAAGTACGGTGGCGTTGTATCTTGCACAAAGAGGCTTTTTTGTCATAGACGGTGATAAGGTCGCGCGCCGTGTTACGGAAAACGGGTCGCCGGCACTTTGTGAGCTTTGTGCATGTTTTGGCGATGATATCCTTTTTGAGGACGGCTCTCTTAACCGCAAAAAGCTTGCCGAAAGGGCGTTTTCTTCAAAAGAGAATACCGCTCTTCTCAATGCGGTCACACACCCTTATATTGACGCTGTTTTCAAAAAAGAACTTGAAAGAGGGAAGAAAGCGGGTTATCGCTTTGCGCTCATTGACGCGGCGGCTTTGCTTGAAAGTCCGTCAAGGGTACTTTGCGAAAAAGTTATTGCCGTTATCTGCCCAAAGGAAATCCGCCTTGAGCGTATTCTTTTACGTGACGGAATAACACGCCGTGAGGCGTTGCGCCGCATGGAGGCGCAGAAAGACGAAGAATATTACAAAAAAAATGCAGATATAATAATAAGAAACTATCCGCCGTATGAGGTTCAAGCCGAGGCGGAAGACTTTTTGAAAGAGGTGACGGCGTGACAGAGAAAAAGCAGCTTTCAAAGAAAAAGAAAAAAGAAAAGCGAATCGGCTCGCTTGCCGTTTTGACACTTGTTATTCTTGCGGCTGCTGCGGCTGTGATACTTATTAACCGTGGAAGTTCATCACTGCAAAAGTCATTATATCCGCTCAAATACGAGAAAACTGTCAAAATAGAGTCCAAAGAAAATAATTTGGAAGAGTCGTTTGTTTTTGCCGTGATAAAATGCGAAAGCGATTTTCAACCGGACGCGGTCTCCTCTGCCGGAGCAATGGGACTTATGCAGATCATGCCGGATACTTTTGCATGGCTAAAAACAAAAACAGGTGAGGATATCCCCGAGGAAAAGCTCTTTGAACCTGAGATATCGATAAAATACGGTTGCTTGCTGTATTCAATGTTCATTGAGCAGTTCGGAACCGAGCGGGAGGCTGTTGCGGCTTATCATGCCGGACCGAACAATGTTAAAAAATGGCTGAAAGACGAAAGGTATTCGTCCGACGGCAAAACACTTTCGGATATTCCGTTTTCATCAACGAAGTACTATGTTGACAACGTTATGAAAACTAAGGAAATATATCAAAAATTATATTATTGACGCTGTTTTTTGGTGACCGATGATTAACCCGAAAATGCAGATATCGGTGCGGAAATTTTTTGTGAAATTGCACAGGACAAATTGTGCGGTGCAACGGAAAATTTACCGTTAAGGCTTGCGTTTATCAGTCGATCGGAGGTTATCTGACAGCGAAAAGGAGGATTTTATATGAAAGAGGAAAAAACAGAACTTGATTCCATCAAGGACGAGCTCTTCCTCAAAAGAGAGCACTATTCTTTTTCAAAGACCGAAGAAGAAGTAAAGAAAGCAGATGACTTCTGCGAAAGCTACAAGGCTTTTTTGAACTCTGCAAAAACCGAAAGAGAATGCAATAAAGCCATTGTTGCCCTCGCGGAAAGCCGCGGTTTTGTTCCTTATGACAGAAACAAACAATACAAAGCCGGCGACAGAGTTTATCTCAACAACAGAGGAAAGGCTCTTATTCTCGCCGTAATGGGCAAAAAAGGCGCTTCGCAGGGCGTGAAGATAGTTGCTTCTCACATTGACTCACCGCGCCTTGACCTCAAACCGACTCCGATTTATGAGGACAGCGAGATCGCTTATTTCAAAACGCATTACTACGGCGGACTGAGAAAATATCAGTGGACTGCCATTCCGCTTTCGCTCCACGGCGTTATCGTAAAAAGTGACGGGGAAGAGGTTACCGTTTCTCTCGGTGAAAAAGAGGGAGAGCCCAAGTTTGTTATCACCGATCTTTTGCCTCACCTTGCAAAGGAGCAGTCAAAACGCACTCTTTCGGACGGCGTAAGAGGCGAGGAGCTCAATATTCTTATCGGTTCAAGACCGTTCAAACAGGACAAGAGCAGCGAAAGCGTCAAAGCCAACGTTCTCTCTCTTTTGCATGAAAAATATAAAATTACGGAAGAAGACTTTATCTCGGCAGAGCTTGAACTTGTTCCGGCGTTCCCCGTTTGTGACATTGGATTTGACAGAAGCATGATCGGCGGCTACGGTCACGATGACAGAGTTTGCGCATATCCCGGTTTTACCGCTCTTTTTGACGCAGAAGTGCCGGAGCACACCGCTCTCATGGTGCTCGCTGACAAGGAGGAAATAGGCTCTGACGGAAACACCGGTCTCAATTCGGCTTTTCTCAAATATTTTGTTGCCGACCTTGCAAAAGCAGAGGGCATGGAGGGCAGGCACGTTCTTTCAATGAGCGAATGTCTTTCCGCTGATGTAAATGCCTGCTTTGATCCTACTTTCCCCTCGGTACACGACAAAAACAACGCGGCTTTTCTTAACCACGGCGTAGTTGTTACAAAGTACACCGGCGCAAGAGGCAAGAGCGGAACCTCAGACGCACACGCGGAATTTGTCGGCAAGGTCAGAAGAATCCTCAACGGTGCTCATGTCTGCTGGCAGACCGGAGAGATGGGCAAGGTTGATGAGGGCGGCGGAGGAACCGTTGCCATGTTCGTTGCCAACCTCAACGTTGATGTTGTTGACCTCGGCGTACCCGTTCTTTCAATGCATGCACCGTTTGAGGTGGTTTCAAAGGCTGACGTATACAGCACATATGAAGCCTGCAAGGTGTTCTTTGAGAGCAAGTAAGTAAAATAAGCCGCCGTGCTTTATCGGTGCGGCGGCAAATATAACAAGGAGAAGATTATGAAACAGAAAACAGAAAAACCGTCTTCCTCGCTGCTTGGAAAAAAACTGATGGTGACGCCGAAAGGTTGGGCGACCAATCCAAAGGAGAGGCTCAGCTATTACCTTTACTTTGCCGGTCAGAACGCAATTTACAACCTCGTTTCAACGTTCTTGACTACATATCTGCTGCTCGTTTTTGCAACAGAATCAGTTGGTGTTGACGCAAAGGCAAAGGTCAAGGCTTTGACCGCCGGCGTAATGCTTGTTGTCAAGCTTTGGGACGCAGTCAACGATGTTATTTTCGGCGTGATTTTTGATAAGATACGCTTTAAAAGCGGAAAGAAGTTTGTTCCGTGGCTCAAGATTTCTCTTGTGTTCATTCCGCTGACAACGATTCTTCTTTTTGCAATACCCACAGGTCTTTCAACCAACGTCAAGCTTGTTTGGCTCGCAGTGGCATACCTGCTTTGGGATACCGCATACACCCTTTGCGACGTGCCGATTTTCGGCATAGTTACCGCAATGAGCGAAAACCTTGAGGAAAGAACAAGCCTGCTTTCATACAAGAGCATTTGGTCGGGCGTCGGTTCGGGTGTTGCGATCATAGCCGCTTCGATCCTTCCGAGTGAAAAGATCGGTCTCAGTTATACGGTGGTTGCAATTGTCTGCGCAGTGTTTGCAATTTTGACGATGATCCCCGCATGTTCAAGACTTGAGGAAAGATATGTCGGCGAGCAGGACGAGAACTTTACCGTCGGAAGTATGTTCCGTTATCTGTTCAGCAACAAATATCTGCTCATTTATTATTTCGGCTATCTGTTTTATTCAAGCGCAAACGTTGCCGCTCAGCTGAACCTTTACGTTGCGTTCTATTTGTATAACGATTCAATCATTTCGCTTGTTGCTCAGGCGTGCAGCATTGCTCCGTCGCTTGTTGCGGCTCTCATTGTTCCGCAGCTTTGCAAAAAGATGGATAAGATGAAACTGTTCAGAATCTGTACGCTTCTTGCAATCGTTATGAGCGTTGTTATGTACATTCCGGGCTATAAGAGCCTTGCATGGTTCATTATTGCAACTGTTCTGCGCTCTGTTCCGATGTCTGCCGTCGGTGTAATGCTGTTTATGTTTACTCCGGACTGCGCGGAATACGGACTTTACAAGACAGGCGTTGATGCAAAGGGAATCACATTCTCTATTCAGACTTTCATGGTCAAACTTACCGCCGCAATTTCAAGCGCACTGGTTATTTTCTTCTTCGGTCTTAAATTTGTAGATTGGAAAGATGTTCCCAATGCAGAGAACTTTGAAGATCTTGCAAAAAGCGGAATAACGCAGAGTGACCGTGCTCTTGGCAGCCTTTGGTTCCTCTATGTTATAATTCCGGCAATCGGATATCTCATTGCGTACCTCATATGGACGAGATACAAGATGACCGACAAGGACGTTCAGGTTATGGCTGACTGCAACACAGGCAAGATTACAAGAGAAGAAGCCGAGGCTTCACTCTCAAGAAAATATTAATCTCAATTAAAATTGTGACAAATGTCGGTGAAAATTGCGGAAAAAGTCTTGTAAATCGCCGACAAAAATGTTACACTTGACAAAGTGGGTGAAAGCCGAACTGTTTTTCAACCGGTTCGGCTCTCATTCTTTTACATTACCTTTTAAAAGGAGAGAAGAAAATGGCAAAAAAATCAAAAGCCGTTTCTGCTGCCGAAACTCCGGAAACCGAGCATCCGAATAAAATCGGCATTAAGGAAGCCTCCGGCTACATGCTCGGTGACGCGGCGAACCTGTTCAACCTGACCTATATTTCAAGCTATCTCAAAGTCCTCATGACCGACGTTTTCGGCATTGAAGCTATCAAGGGCGGAATAATGCTTATTGTTACCCGCCTTTGGGACTGCATCAACGACCCGATTTGGGGCGTTATGGTTGAAAGAAAAAAACCGAGACCCGACGGAAAATACAGACCGTATCTCAAAACGGTAAGTCTTCCCCTCGGAATTGCAACGATTCTTTGCTTTGTTCCGTGGAATCAAATAACAATCGGCGGAAAAAGCCTGCCTCAAGGCTCCGGCTGGCTGCTTTTAATTTGTTATATCACATACATATTCTACGGAATGATGTATACCGGAATGAACATTCCGTTTGGCTCGCTCGCATCCGTTATTACCGATGACCCCAAAGGCAGAACTCTCCTTTCAACCTTCCGTTCAATCGGCTCCGGCGTTGGCGGCGGCGTTGTTTCGCTCCTTGCTCCGATGCTCATTTTTGTTAAGACCGGAGAATTTGACCGTTTTGGTAAGCCGGTCAAAGAAGCGGACGGAAACAGAATGTTCTTCTTCGGCCTTGCAATGGGCGTTCTTTCAATCATTTTCTATCTTTGGAGCTATCACACCACAAAGGAAAGAGTTGAGTCTGCCCCGGAATCAAAGGTTGATTTCAAGGTTGTTTACGGCGGAATGTTTAAGTCCCGTCCGTTCATCACTGTTGCTCTTGCCGGTCTTCTCATCAGTGGTCAGCTTCAGTTTAACTCGTTCAATACTTATCTTTACAAGAACTATTTTGTTGACACAGACCTTGCAACCGTCGGAACAATCTGTAACTATCTTCCGATGGTCGTTCTCATTCTCTTTATGCCGAAGCTTGTTGCAAAGTACGGCAAAAAAGAGCTTTGCGGAAACACCTCGATCATTGCCGCGATTACTGCGGTTCTGCTTGCCGTTTGCGCAAACAACGATAAAATTATCAACATGATAAGCCCGTCAACCGGAAGATTCCCGGCATGGATCTTCATGGCGGCGCTCATGCTTATCGGTTTTGGTTACACGTTCGTCAGCCTTACCTGCTGGGCGGTCGTTATGGATGTTATTGACTATCAGGAATATGTTACGGGTCAGCGCAGCGAAAGTGCAGTCTACGCAGTATATACTTTCTCAAGAAAGCTTGGTCAGACGATTGCCGACGCGAGCGGAATGTTCCTCCTTCAGGGCTGGGCGCATTATGACGGCAAGACCATGGGAGACAAGGGCTTTATTCCCGGAGTCAGCGAAAAGCTCATGTTCATCTGCACGATCATTCCGGCTGTGGTTTACACCGGTGTTTGGCTGCTCATGAAGTTCGGTTATCCGCTCACTAAGGAAAAGCTTGAGCCTATCTATGCGTTTGTTCGCGAAAAGCGCAGCGAGGACGAGCTTGAGGGTATTGCTCCCGAGATCATTCCAGAGCAGTAAAGCAAATAATTTTTTAAAGGACCGCCAACGCGGTCCTTTGCTTTTTGAAAAGATAATGCAACAATTTGTTCATTTTCTCTTGATTTTTTGTGTTTGCCGTGTTATCATAAAAGCGAAGTAACAGCCGGATAACTTCGGTGAGTAATATAAGGAGGAACATGCCATGCTTACTATCGGTGATATCATTGAAGGCTTCAAAAAGGGTTTTGAGCTTCTCAAGGAGATTTTTGCTTTCCTTAAGCCCCTCTTCGGTAAGGACGACGAGACCACAGAAGAAAACGCATAAGTTTTGATTTTTCTGCTCCTCGGTGTGCTGCCGGGGAGCAAATTTTCAGAAAAATTAAAAATGAATTTTTTTTGAATTAACTGTTGACATAATTTTAACTATGTACTATAATATTTCCAGTTAGAGGGGGAGACCCGATAACAATTATTTGAGAAGGAGGACACACTAAATGAAGAGCAACGTATTTTTTGATTTCTGCAAGAAGTATTGGAGCGAAATCGTAGCATTCGGCGATGCTTTCTATGCATGGTTCAAGGGCCTTTTTGCATAAGTTAATGCAAACTAACATTTAAGTTTAATTAAGGTTAAATGAGAGAGAGTCTCCTTTGGGAGGCTCTTTTCTTTTTGGTTTTGCGCTGTTTTTAGGCTGCCGCATTCAGACTTTGGGTTTGAATGCGGCAGTTTTTGTTATTATTCCAATTATGACGTATAAACAACTTTGAAAATTAAGAAAAATTAAAGAAATCAAATTTGATGCAAAAAGTCGCGTTTTTTATGCGACTTTTCCTGTTTTTGGAGGTATATGTGAAAGGATTTAAGCTCACGTAAGCTGAGGCGGTCAGACAGCTATACATCGGAGCTTTGTTCTTTCAGACACAGGTCGGAGGTGTTCTAAATACAAAACGGAAGGATGACTCAATGAAGAAAAAAGAACTGACGGCAAAAGAACAGCTTTTTTGCACTTATTACTGCCTTGACCGCAACGGTCGTGAGGCGGCAGCCAAAAGCGGCTATCGCTCACCGCAGAAAAGCGCGGCAAGGCTGCTCAGAAGAAAGGACATTCTTGCTTTTATCAAAAGTACGGACGAAAAGGCAAAAAAACGCAGCGAAGACATTCAAGCGGGGTATTACCGCCTTGCATTCGGTTGTGTTGCAGACGCTGTGAGGCTGCTTTTTGACGACGGAATTGCAGCCGAGGAGATTGAAAAGCTTGACCTGTTTTCGGTCTCTGAAATTAAAAGACAAAAGGGCGGCGGAATTGAAATCAAGTTTTTTGACCGACTCAAAGCTCTTGAAAAGCTTGAAAGTCTTTGTCTTTCCGATGTAGGCACAGATGTCAGAACTTTCTATTCCGCGATTGAAAAGGGCGCCGAGGCGCTGAGGGAGAACGCGAATGAATAATTGCGGCTTCACCTCATTCTCTCAAAAGCAGCTCGCTGCTCTCACGTGGTGGAACAAAAATTCGCCGGATGCTTTGTATGACGGAATCATCTGCGACGGCGCGGTGAGAAGCGGAAAAACAAGCTGTATGTCACTTTCCTTCGTTGCATGGGCAAGTGCTTGTTTTCACGATTCCTCCTTTGCACTTTGCGGAAAAACGATTACTTCGCTCAAAAGGAACGTCATAACGCCGTTGCTGCCCGTTCTTTCGTCGCTGGGTTTTGTCTGCCGTGAAAAAGCTTCAAAAAACCTCATTGAAATTTCACTCGGAAAAACTGTCAACCGTTTTTACCTTTTTGGCGGGCGTGATGAATCTTCGGCGGCACTGATTCAGGGAATGACGCTGTGCGGTGTGTTTTTTGACGAGGTTGCGTTGATGCCGCGCTCATTTGTTGAGCAGGCACTGGCACGCTGTTCTCCGGCGGGCGCAAAATTTTGGTTCAACTGCAACCCGGAAAATCCACTGCATTGGTTTTATGAGGAATGGATCAAAAAGGCAAAGGAGAAAAACTGTCTGCATCTTCATTTTCTTATGAGAGATAATCCCTCGCTTTCTGAAAAGGTGATAAAACGCTATGAAGCGCTTTACAGCGGCAGCTTTTATGAGCGTTTTGTGCTTGGCAAGTGGGTTGCGGCAGACGGACTTGTTTATCCGGAGGCTGCAAGCGGGAAGTATACTAAAGCACCTCCTGATGTTCCTGCGCAGGAGCACTGTATATCCTGCGACTACGGAACCGTCAATCCGATGTCGATAGGTCTTTGGTCAAGATACGGCTCAGTTTGGTACCGCGCGAAAGAGTACTACTATTCCTCGCGCAGAGAGGGCAGGCAAAAGACCGATGAGGAGTATTACAGCGAGCTTGAAAAGCTTGCAGGGGAGAGGGCTATCTCTGCAGTTATTGTTGACCCTTCGGCTGCAAGCTTCATTGAGTGCATAAGACGCCACGGAAAATTCAGGGTGCTTAAAGCAAAAAACGACGTTGCTAACGGAATACGCCGAGTTCATGAGGCGCTGAGACAGGGAAAAATATACATTTCTCCGAATTGCAGCGCAACGCTCAGAGAGTTTTCACTTTATCGGTGGGAAGAGGGCAGCGCAAAAGACACACCCAAAAAGGAAAACGACCATGCAATGGACGATATACGATACTTTGTTTCAACTGCATTGGAAGAAAAAGATGACGGCTTTTTTGCCATTGCGGCTGACAGATAAAACACCGAAAGGAGAGATAGATTGAAAAAAAGAAAAGGCAAAGACTTTTCTGAAAGCGTTGTTGCAGCGCCGCAGACAGGAAAAAGCGGTCACCCGTTTTTGCCGCTTTCTTCATACAGTCCGTTTTGCGCACCGGACGCCGAGCTGTACCGTTCGCTGCGAGAGGCTGTTCCGATTATTGACGCGTCAATTCAAAAGCTGGTGCGCCTGCTCGGAGGCTTTGAGGTTCGTTGCGGCGACAAAAAGGCGGAGCAGAGCCTGCGCCGCTTTTTGAATGACGTTGACGTGGGCGGAACGCGAAGAGGGATAGGAGCATTCGTTTCAACGTTTTTTGAACAGTTTCTGATTTATGGAACCGCTGTTGGAGAGATGGTTGTGAGCGGGTTTGAATTTAAAAGCCTTTATAACGCCGACCTCAGAAGTGTTTCGCTTTCGCAGGGGAAGAATGCGCTTGACGTTGTTGTTTGCGCACAGAACGAAAAAGGCGTGTTTGTTCCTGTCAAGTATCCGCAGCTTATTCTCAAAAGCGTTCGCAACCCGGAGCCGGGCAAGCTTTACGGAACCTCGCTGCTCAAAGGACTGCCGTTTGTGAGCGACATTCTGCTGAAAATTTTCAATACGATAGGGCTCAACTGGGAACGCGTGGGCAATGTG
Source organism: uncultured Eubacteriales bacterium (assembly GCA_934541115.1). GTDB lineage: Bacteria > Bacillota > Clostridia > Oscillospirales > Acutalibacteraceae > UBA6857. The sequence continues at coordinate 26,835 of CAKTDF010000015.1, read as the reverse complement.
CGTTTTGCCGTAACATATAAGCCGCAGGACGATCGCATTGACAAAGCTTATGCCAAGGAAAGGGCTATGCAAGTGGCTGCCGAATGGAGCAAAGCCATGGAAAAAAGCGGTCCGGTCAAGGATTTTGTTGCAGTGGGAGATGTTGAGATCAAGGCGATAGGCGCAGACAACCAGATTCTTGAAAGTGAGGTTCCGGTGCGTCAGATTCTTGAACAGATCGTTGCAAAAATGGGCATTCCTCCGTTTTTGCTCGGTTTGTCATGGTCAACAACAGAGCGTATGTCATCTCAGCAGGCAGACATACTTACAAGCGAGATCGAGTCCTATCGCCGCGAGCTTGAACCTGTTATCCGCAAAATATGTAAAACATATCTTATGCTTTCCGGCTTTGACTGCGATTTTTCTGTTGACTGGGACGACATAACGCTGCAGGATGTTACAGAGCTTTCAAGGAGCGCTTATTACACGGCGCAAAGCAAAAAAATACTCGGCGAGATTGGAGGAAAAACCGATGGAAAATGAACACAAACGTCAGATAACAGATGATGAACTTGTTGCCATCAACAGATTTTCACGCAAAAAACTGACGGGGGAGGAAGTATACGTTTTTCCCGTCACACTTTGCGACAACGAAATTGACAGAGATTTTGAGCGCTTTTCAGCCAAGGCGCTCCACTCGCTTGCACCGCTTTTTGAGGGCAAGACCGGAATTTTTGACCACAATGCAAAAAGCACCTTCCAGACCGCACGAATTTTTAAAACGTGGGTTGAAAAGAGCACATCAAAAAAGACTGCAACCGGCGAAAGCTATTGCGCGCTCAAAGCAAAAGCCTATATGGTCAGAACCAAAGAAAATGAAGCACTGATAAGTGAAATTGAGGGTGGAATCAAAAAAGAAGTCAGCGTCAGCTGTGCGGTTGCCAAAGCAAAATGTTCGGTTTGCGGCGCAGACATGAAAAAATGCGGCTGTGAGCACCTGCGCGGAAAAAGCTACAACGGAAAGCTTTGCTTTGCAGAGCTTTCGGAACCGACGGACGCATATGAATGGTCGTTTGTTGCCGTTCCGGCTCAGCGTGCGGCAGGCGTTACAAAAAACTTTGAAAAGGAGAGGTATTGTACGGAGAATCCCATTGAAATTATTAAAAGCTCAACCGGCGGCGTAAACCTTTCGGCTGCTCAGGCAAAAGAAATAAAAGCCTTTATAGAGTCACTTGAAATTCTTGCGCAGGACGCCCGGGAATATCGCAAGAGCCTTTTGTCGGATATCGGCAGGTATGCGCACATTGCCATGCCAAAGGTAGACTGCAAATCATTTGTGCGCTGCTGTGAGTCGCTGAACGCAGATGAACTCAAAAAGCTTTCATCGCAGCTCAAAGAACAGGCGGCGCAAGCGTTCCCGGGTGAGGTACAGCTTGGATTTACGGCGGCAAAAACACAGACGGATAACAAAGCATTTAAAATTTAAGGAGGAAAAGCATGAACGTTTCACTTAATTCATTCAATTCAAAAGAGGCAACATTTTTGACATCATCGGCCAAAAAAGGCGACGTTGTTGCTTTGAGCGGCAACCTTTCGGTTTCTCCGGCTGCGGCAGGCGCAGTCTTTTGCGGAGTTTGCACGGATGCTTCGGGCGGATATGCAACAGTAAGACTTTACGGTCACTGCACGATGCCTTACAGCGGTACGGCTCCTGCGGTCGGATATGTTGCTCTGGCGGCAGACGGAGACGCAGGCGTTAAAACGGTTACGAGCGGCGGCAGGACTCTGCTTGTGACAGACGTTGACACAACAGCAAAAACAGTAGGAATTATTCTTAACTAAGGAGGAAAAAATATGGCAATTTATGAAAACATTAAACTGGAAAAGGGTCTTTATACCACGGGGAAGAGTTTTACCGAAGCACTTGAAGCTCTTGATCCCTCAGAAAACTACATCGGAACCGAGCTTGAAGGTCTTGACGCATATCAGCGACAGCTTAAACGTTTTTCGATTCGCGTCAGCGGCAGGGGCAGCGACAGAGTTGAAAAGTTTTTTAAAACCTCTGACAGTGCCGCGCTCTTTCCGGAATATATCAGCCGTGCCGTCAGACAAGGCATGGAGGAAAACGACATTCTCAGCAATATCGTTGCAACCACAACGGATATTGACGCCCTTGACTACAGAACTATAACCTCTGTTCCCGGAGAGGAGGAAAAGCAGCTAAAGGTTGTTGGCGAGGGTGCGTTCATTCCCGAAACCGAAATCAAAACGCAGGAGAACCTTGTCAGACTCCATAAGCGCGGCAGAATGCTCGTTGCGTCATATGAGGCTATCCGTTTTCAGCGCCTTGATCTTTTCACGGTGACTCTTCGCCAGATAGGCGCTTACATTGCCAAAAGCAGACTAAAGGATGCCGTTGATGTGCTTGTGAACGGTGACGGAAACTCAAATCCCATCACAGAAACAAAAACCGCAGCCGAAGGTTCGCTGGTTTACGGAGATCTTGTTGACTTTTGGAACAGCTTTGATCCGTATACTCTCAACGCCGTGATTGCTTCACCATCAATGATGGCAAAGCTTTTGAAGCTTTCTGAATTCCGTGATGCGGCGGCGGGGCTCAATTTTCATTCAACCGGTAATCTTGTGACTCCTTTTGGCGCAAAGCTCATGAAGAGCGGTGCTGTTGCCGCAGACAAGCTCATTGGTCTTGACAGCACATGTGCGCTTGAACTTGTTCAGGCGGGCGGGGTTACAACCGAGTTTGACAAGCTCATTGACCGCCAGCTTGAACGCGCGGCAATCACAAGCATTGCCGGTTTTGCAAAAATCTACACGCCGGCTTCAAAGTCGCTTTCACTTTAAAGGAGGCGTTTCCATGGTCGAAGCAGTTGATGTATGCGCTCTCTTGAAAGAACATGCCGACCTTGAAAACTACCCGGTGACCGCTCTTTTGCCGTTTTGCAAAAGAGCGCTCGGCTTTGTTTTTGAAAAGCTCAGAGACGGAGTTGATCCGGATGACGCTCGGATTGCCGAAGCAGCCGCCGCAGAGGCGCGGTTCAGGCTGTTTTATAAAATGCTCTCTTCGTCAGACCGTTTTGAAAGCTATAAAGCCGGAGACATGACGCTCAGGCGCGACATTGAAAAAGAAATGCTGATTGAAAAGGAAATGCGCGACGAGGCTTTTTCAAGAGCAGCAGGTATTTTGAAAGACGGAGGTTTTTTCTTTGAAGCATGTAGCTGAAAAAATCAGAAAGATGTTCTCCCGCTACGGCAGAAAGCTTTCATTCAAAACAAAAACCGAGGAAATTCATTTTGAAGCTTTTCTTCAGCCGCTGAGATATAAAAATAAAATGTATCTTTCGGCGGTTCACGGAGAACTGGGATTTGATACTCTGACGAAGTTCCTTTTGCTTTGTCCCGGAGATATTGAGCTTGAAAGCGTTGACGGAATCAATGTAAAGCTTTGCATAGGCGGCAGCGATTTCAGTGTTGATCATTGCGAAAAGGTCTGTCTCGGTGAAGACGTGCTATATAATTGGGCAATAGTTCACAGAAACGAGGGGGTGCCGGAAGGTGAAGACTGATTTGCTGCTTGACAATCTTGTTGAAAAAACCAACGCATTGACCTCTGTTGCGGATATCAGAGCGGTACACTCTTATTCCGGCACGGCGGTACGTTCGCCGATTGAAAAGCTCACATTTGCATTTATGACATGCGAAAACTATGTGACTCACTTTTCTGACGAGAACGCGGAGTGTTGCAGAAAAACGGTTATTGAGGTCTCAATGAACTGCTATGCGCCGAAAGGTATGTCTGCAAAAGCGGCTATTGCAAAGGCTGAAGCTGTACTTGACGAGCTTTGCGATGCATACGCAGGAGAGATGAAAACTTATAGGCTCGGGGAGGCGGAAACAGATGACGACACAAAGACACTGAAGATTCCGTGCAGGCTCATTTTTGAGTATGAAACATGTCCGGCGTACGCAACGGAAAACAGCATATTGCGCCCGTTTGCAGATTTTCTTTGCAAAACGCACGTTACAGATGAAACAATGCACCTCACAACTGCAGAAAAATCTTTTCTCATGATGCCGTTTGTTGTTGGACGATACACGGGCAACGGGGAGGAAACAAGGAAGATCAGTCTCGGAGAATCACCCTCGGCAATAGTTGTTTTTGATATAACCAACGCGCTTGTTTCGCGGGCGGAGAGCGGCGGAAAGCTTTATTGCAATATCGGTTTCCGTACAGGCAGCGGAAACTCTCTCGGCGTTTACCGCACGTCTGACGGCTTTGGAGTCAGGCGCGCTCAGTCGAACGACACCGTGACGTTCCTCAACGAGTCTATGTGCAACTATGTTTACATTTATCTTCGCGGTTAAAGAAATGCCGCTCCTGCGTAAGGCGGGAGCGGCATTTTGACTGCCGGTAACAGCATTCTTTTATTTTTTCATCTTCTTTTTAAACAGCAGCGCTGCTGCGGCAAAAATCACCGCACTGTAGCCGAGGACTACTGAGAGATTGACCAAAACCGCGCAGGTATCGCCGGAAAGGGTGTTTTTGAAAGCTTCAACTGCATGATAAAACGGAAGACATTCACAGACCGTTTTGAACGCACCTTTAATCATGTTAAGGTCAAACCAAGTTCCGGAAAGCCACGCTGAAAGGTTGACAATAATGGTGTTGAATGCGCTCATGGTTTTTGCCGTGAAGATCGTTCCGCTGAACAGACCGAGACTTATATACAAAAGTGAGTCTGCGGCGAGAATGAGGAAACAGAAAAGCAGCCGCCATGAAAATTCAAAACCGATCGCACAGGCGAATGCAATGCTTACTGCGCTTTGGAGAAGACCAACACCAATGCAGGGGAGACTGTATCCGAAAAGAAAGTCAAAGACAGTAAGAGGCGAGGCAAAAAGCCGCGCCAAAAACGCTGTTTCTCTGTCACCTGCAATGAGGATACCAAGAAAAATTGAAAGGAAAGAAAGACCAAAAACAACCATTCCCGGAGCAAAGGCGGAGATTGAAAAGCTGTTTGGCATTCCCTCAATGCTTTTTGAAAGAAAGTGCATTGCCGTCATTAATACGATCGGAAAACCGATTCCGAAAATGAGCGACAGCGGGTCGCGCAGAATTTCTTTAAAGCTGCGCTTTGAAAAAGTCAGTGCCCTCATCTTTCTTCCTCCGTTTCCGTCAGGCGTAAAAATGCGTCTTCAAAATTCTCTGCACCGCTTTGAGCGATGATTTCTTCGCTTGTTCCGATGGCGCGCAGGCGACCTGTATTCATAATTGCGATTTTATCGCAGAGCGCTTCGGCTTCTTCAAGGTAATGCGTGGTCAGAACAACGGTCATTTTGCCTTTGAGCGATTCAATGAGGTGCCAAAGCTCGCGCCGTGATCTGACGTCAAGACCGAGAGTCGGTTCGTCAAGAAACAGAACCTTTGGTTCGCTTTGCAGCGCCATTGCGATTGAAAGACGGCGTTCCATTCCTCCGGAAAGAGACTTTGCTTTGTCCTTTGCACGCTCCGAAAGCGAAAAACGTTCAAGCATTTTTTCTGCCTTTTCCTTCGCCTCTCCTTTTTTTGCGCCGTAAACCTCGGCAATGAACTCAAGATTTTCAATCACGGTCAGATTTTTTGCAACGGCAGTCTCCTGCGGAGAAATGCCGATATTTTTTTTGACCTCATGCGGATTTGAAACAACGCTTATGCCGTTGATGAGAGCATCGCCGTCGGTCGGCGTCAGCAGACCGCAGAGCATTTTTATTGTTGTTGTTTTTCCGGCACCGTTTTGTCCGAGAAGACCGAAAACTCTGCCTTCTTCAACCGAAAGGGTGAGCGAGTCAACCGCTTTTCTCGTTTTAAAGCTTTTTGAAAGGGCTTTTATTTCAATTGCATTCAAGCTTCGTCATCCTTTCTGTCCTGCGCTTTGAAAATTGCGTCGGCAAAGTTCATATACGCGTCGTTTGAAACTATGGCGATGCCCTGATTCTCATCGGCCAGGAGCAGAACAGTGTCTCCCGGTTCGATTGAAAACATATCCCTTGCAGGTTTCGGAATAACTATCTGTCCCTTTTCTCCAACCTTTACGGTCGCTATATATTTGCCCTTTGGCATTTTACCTGCCATGTTACCATAACCTTTCCGGCTGCAAAAATATGAATTTAAATAAAGCCTTGCTGCAGCCTTAATAAGACTTTACGTCAGTTTGACCGACTCGGAATTTGCAGTTGAACAAAAATTCCGAGGACAAAAGACTAACAACATCCAAGTTGTAAAAGTATAACTTGTATAACTGATTATACTCTTATAACTGCTTTTGTCAAGCTTTTTCGCAGGCGCGTGCAGCTTTATTCTACAAGGTTTTGCGTAATGCCAGATTAAGACGTAAAAAAAAACAGGCTGCCGCTTTTCGCGGCAGCCTGCAAAGAAACTGCAACTGATTATTTCTTCTTGGTCGTGGTTTTTACTACTGCTGAGAATTCGCCATAGACCTTAGCCTTTGAAACGGCTCTGACCTTGAACTGATACTTTGTATTCTTCTTAAGTCCCTTCTTAACGGTGAACTTTGTGGAGGATGAAGTGCCAACCTTGGTCCACTTCTTGCCCTTAAGCTGCCAAATCTCATAGCTCTTTGCGCCGGAAACCTTGCTCCATGAAAGAGCAACGCTTGTTTTTGCCGGCTTTGCCTTGAGACCCTTTACGGCGGAGAGGTTTGTTGTTACCTTGAGAACCGATGAATAATCGCCGGCAACCTTTTTCTTGTCAACAGCCCTGACCTTGAACTGATATGCAGTATTGGCTTTGAGTTTCTTCACGGTGACAGAGGTCTTAGTCGTTGTTGCAACCTTGACCCACTTTTTGCCGTTCAGCTGCCATACTTCATAGTTCTTTGCGCCGGAAACCTTGCTCCATGTGAGGGTTACTGAGGTTGAGGTTGTTGCCTTTGCTTTGAGACCCTTAACCTGAGCGATTGTGGTGGAGGCGGTTACGGTTGAGGAATATGCGCCGTAAGCCTTTGCGCTCTTGTTATAAGCTCTTACTCTGAACTTATATGAAGTTTTTGCTTTAAGACCGGTGATGGTTGTGCTTGTTCCGGTAACGGTTTTTGCAACCCACTTTTTGCCGTTGTAATATTCTACACCGTAAGCTGTTGCGCCGGTAACCTTTTTCCATGAAAGCTTTGCGCCGGTTGATGTTGCGGCAACTTTAAGACCGGTAACCTTTGCAGGTACGATGCTGAATGTTGCGGTGACGGTTGCGTTTTTAACTGCGCCGTTGAGTTCTGCAACAACGGTAGCCTTGCCGATCTTGACGTTGTTTTTGATTTCCTTTACAGTGTACTGATAAGAGGGGATAATAACCTTCTTGCCGTTTACGGTAACAGTAAGTGACGAGGGAACGATCGCCTTGCCGGTATACGTTGCGTTTGCAGCGGTAGCGGCGGTAACCTTTGCCTCAACCTTGCCGTTTGTTCCGAGAGCGAGAGCCGCTGCAAAAGCAACCGGCGGAAGGATGATGGCCTTCTTGCTGTTAAGCTGCTTAAGAAGGTTAACGACGGTCTTCTTAAGCGATGAGTTTGAAAGAGCAGTCTGGAACGGGCTGCCGCTGTTATAAGCAACAAGGATTTCCTTGCCCATGATGCTCTTGAGGAGGTTGTAGATAGCCTTATAAAGAACTTCAACTGCGGTTTTGCTGCCAAAGTCATTTGAGAACCTTACAACGGTGAGGCTGAGGAGCTTGTCAAAATCAAGGGTAAAGAGACCGTTCAGAACGTCCTTAAGGAATTCTTCGCTCTTGTAGCTCTTGCCTGCGATATCCCAAATGCCGGTGAGATTGATAACGGTGTCAAGCTTTTTGAAAATGCTGTCGGAAGACTTGATCTTTTTATCAATTCCGAGAGCCTTTGCAACGCCCTTGTCAAAGAGATATACGTTGACAAAATCATTGAGAACGGTCCAAACGTCTTTGCCGGTGCCTGCGCCGTAGCCGAGGTCAACAAAGTTGTTTGCCCAGTAAGCGAGCATGTCGCCGAGAACGTTTTCATAGCTCTTTACGTTTTCTTTAACGGGAATTTCTGATTTCTTTGCGGTGTTGATGAGAACGATCTTTGCAACCTCTTCAAGAGTCTTGCAGTTGTCAATGCCCTTTACATAATCATCTTTGCCGCTGCCCTCAATGTTTTCAAGAACAAACTTGAGAACTGCAATCGGGGTGGCTTCAATGCCTACTGCCTTTGCAACATATTCATAAAGCTTCTGAATGTTTTTGCCAACGAGCTTGACGTCGGTGCCGTATTCCCACTCAAAGCCCTTAAAGAGCTGAACTGCAACGGTGCCGAGGACATCGTTGATCTGGGTTGAAAGCGGCTTTGTTCCGTCAATTTTAACGAGGGAGGTGTCAATTTCGCTGCCCTGGAAGGTCATGACGGTGCCAAGCTTTTTGAGTGCTTCGTTGTCGCCGGCGGTGATGTTGAGAGCTTTGACTGCCGGCTCAATGTATTTCTTCCAGCAGCTTGCAAGAACGGTTGAAAGAATTACGTCAACCTTTGAGGTTGTGCTCATTTTGAAATCGGGAACTGCCGAAGCAAGCTTTGCCGGAAGGAATTCTTCAAAGAGGAACTTGTCGAAGTTCTTGACAGCTCTGCTGTAAGCAGCGTTGTAGTTTGCGGAATCCTTGTCCTTGTCAAAGAGCATACCGACGATCATGCCCTTAATGAGACCGGAAACGCCGTCCTCGCCGAGGAGCTTTTTGAGGTCAAGAACGCTGTTGAGCAATTTGAAATCTGCCTTGCCGTCAATCACCTTGCCGATAAGGTTAGCGTTTGCGGCAATAAGCTCAACGAATTCGCAGATAATTTTATAGTCCTGCTTGCCGCGCTTAAGGCCTTTGTCGAGTGTGCTGACGTTGACACTTCCGATGTCTCCGATCGTTTTGTCGACGAGGCCTAAGATGTCTACTTTCTTGAACTGCAAAACGTTATTGATTGAGTAAAGAGTGTTGATAATACCGTTAATGCTGTTGAGATCAACGGTAAAATCAATTGCGTTGAGTGCCTTCCTCAGTTTATCATCAATGTTTTTGTTGAGGTTAGCTTCCTTAAGCTTTTCATCAAGCTTATCAAGGATAAGCTTTGAATTTTCAACATCGGTGGTCGAAAGATAGAACTGAGCGCCGAGCGAAGGTGCTTTGGGTTCTTCCTCCGCCGCAAAAGCGACTGACATTGTTCCGAAAGCCATCAGTACGCACAAAACGATGCTGAGAACGCTTTTCAATGTTTTGTTCATAGTAAGTTGCCTCCTATTGAAATTTTCAGACGCCGTTCAGATTTTTCCGCACCCGGCGTCAAGATTTTTGTGCACCCTCATAATACAACTTTTTGCACCTATTAGTCAATAAAATAAGCTCAAATAATTAAAATTTTATAAAAAATTCCAAAATTATCGCCAATTTAAAGATGATGAAGAAAAATAAAAAGTGTCGGTTTTCAGCTCCGACACTTTTTTGAGTTTTGTTCCTTATTCTCCGAGGGCTTCTTTTAGTGCTTTTGCCAGCTGATCGGGGCATGAGGTCTTTTTAAAGCCGCATTTTACGCCCTCAAGGCGGGAGATGACATCCTTTGCGTTCATTCCCTCAACGAGCTTTGCAATCCCCTGAGTGTTGCCGTTGCAGCCGCCGTTGAAATGTACGTTTTTGACCTTTCCGTCATCAATTTCAAAAGAAAGACCTCTTGCGCAGACTCCGGTAGGCTTGAATTCATAAGTCATTTTTATCAGTCCTTTAAAAAATTCTGAGGATATTTTATCATAAAATACGGTTTTGTTCAAGCCAAAGTTCTTGCAAATCTTCCCTTTTAATGGTAAACTTGGAGCACATCGTATTTTAAATGTATAAGGAGAGAAATGAAAATGACATTGCTAAAAAGAATTGCCGCCTTTTTTGTGAGCACAATGCTGCTTTTTGCCGGTGCAATTGACAACGGCGGAGAAAACACTCTCGGCGAAGCAAAGCTTGTTTCAAGTGACCGATATGTTCTTTGTGACGGGGATTATCTCACACAGGGAATCACAAACGACGGGGAGTACTTCTACTGCACAGGCGCCAGAACCTACACAGGCTTTAACGGAATAGCGAAAATCAGCATAAAAACCGGTGAGGTAGTTAAAGAAAACCGCGACGCAATGCCGAAAGCAATGAAAAAGCAGCTTTTCAATCATCTTGGCGGCTGCTCATATTATGACGGGAAAATTTATGTTGCCGTTGAGGACATGTTCAGAAAGCACCCGGCTGTTGCTGTTTTTGACGCACAGACGCTGGAATTCACAGGTCAGTATAAAATTCTCGGCGAGGAGATTCAGCCGGAGGGCAATCTTTCGTGGTGTGCCGCAGACAGGGAAAAGGGCGTGCTTTATACCGGTATTTCTCGCGGAGGAGATTTTGTTAATGTGCTTGACGCAGAGACGCTTGAATTTATTGAAAGAAAACCGCTTGAGACGTCTTTCCACCGTGTTCAGGGCGCGGAGGTCTATGACGGTATTCTGTATATTTCCTGTAACGATACGTCAAAGAAAAAGCATGTCTATTCGGCAGACCTCGAAACCGGAAAAGTTGAGACCGTGCTCGAACGTTCGGCTGCAACGATTTTGACTGAGGCAGAGGGCTTGACGGTTCTTCCGACAGAGGACGGCGCGTTCTTCCATGTTGTTGACGTTATAGGAATGACAGTAGGCGTTATCAGGCATTACAGCAGATGACCTGAGAAAACAGAATATAGTAGTCAAGGCTGTTTTGAAAGTTCAAAGCAGCCTTGATTTTTTTAATTTTTTCTGATTGGCTGTTGAAATGCGGGTGAATACATGCTAAGATTGGTATGTACACCAATTTGATCTAATTCTTGAAAGCGTGAGGAAAATAGCAAGAAGATATGACAGCCGCGAGGCAAAAAGAAGGATTCTTTCTGCTTGTGTAAAGCTTTTTATTGAGCAGGGGTATAAAGAAACCACAATGAACGACATTCTCATATCGGCAGATGTTTCCTGCGGAACGTTTCAGAATATTTTCAGAACAAAAAGCGGTGTTCTTTTTGAACTTGTTCGATTTATGTTTGAGGAACAGTTTTCGCAAGCGAGCAGCGTTGCCGAAAAAGATAAACCATATCTCGTCTATGCAGCCGAGACGGCAGTTCAGATGGCGATTATTGAACAGAATGAAAATCTGAGACAGATATATACCGTCGCCTATAACACACCGTCAATGGTTGAGTACATATATCAGCAGACGTCAACAAAGCTTTTTGAGCTTTTTTCTTCCTATCTTTCCACATTTTCCGAAAGTGATTTTTATGAGCTTGAAATCGGAACTGCCGGAATAATGCGCGGCTATATGATGCGCCCGTGCGATAAATATTTTACGCTTGACAAAAAGCTTTCGCATTTTCTTGAAATGAGTCTTTGCGCCTACGGTGTTCCTCCGGAGGAACGGAAGGCCGCGATCGACTTTGTGACAAAGGGCAATATTGAAAAAGTTGCCGACAGTGTTCTTCAAAAGCTTTTTGCGTTCCTTGAAATGAAGTTTGATTTTTCGCTTTCAAAATGACCGCTTTGCGGCTTTTGATAAATCAATTAAAAGACGGAGGTTTTACCATGAAAAAAGCAATTTCGGTTTTCCTTGTGCTCCTCATGCTTGCAGGCGTGTTCTCTTTTGCCTCGTCTGCGGCTATTATCGGCGAAAATCCCGACGGAACAACGATTGGCCTTGTAAAAGAGGGCGACGGCGTTGAGTTCAACAGAGGAACGATAATTGAAAACAGAGGCTCGGTCGGCACGAACTACGGCGTGATTGAAAAGAATTACGGCACCGTTGCTTTCCACAGAGCGGACAGCGTGATTGAAAACCACGGCGGAACGATCAGAAACCTTTTTAACGGCACGGTTAAAAACTTCGGCGGAAGCGTTAATACCGTTTTTGGCGGAAAAGTTCTGCTTTTCGGCGGAGGTGTTGATGATAACTATGGCGGAACCGTCATTGAGTATAAAAAGGTTACACTTGACATCATCGGTGCAGCTGCAACAGGTCTTACCGAGGAAAGCGGCGGGCTTTGGATCGAAAAGAACGGCGAATTCGTTATAGCTGCGGACGAAGACTTCATTTTTGAAGCCGCTCCCACTGTTTCGGGCGGAGACATTATTGATAACGGCGACGGTACATACACCGTTAAAAACATCACGGGAGATATCACGCTGGAGGCAAGAGCCGCAGCTAAGCCGACAACGGAGCCGACGGCAGAAAAAACTCAGAGCGAGCTGTTTATGGAAATGCTTTTTCTGCTCGTCAAACTGCTTGCACATCTTTTGATGAGCTTGTGAGCATAGGCTCTCAATATCACGAGTCTTTGAGAATAAAAGGATAAAACAAGGCAGAGCATATTCAAAATTCCGTTCGCGGTTGTTTGTCACTACCGTTTTGACGGATGATTTCCGAATATGCTCTGCTTTTTTTAGGCTATCATGGTGTGAATTTGACTTTTATGCATATCCGATAAATATTGAAAAATGCATAATTGCAACAGCGAGCAGCGCCTCCGCAAGAAACAGCTTCCACGTGAATTTGAGCCATTTTCCGTATGATACATTCACCAATCCGATTGCAATGATCATGATTCCGCTTGTGGGGTAGAGCAGATTTGTGAAACCGTCTCCCATGCAGAATGTCAGAACAACGCTGTTGCCGGATATGCCTACAAGCTGTGCAAGCGGAGCAACGATCGGCATAATGAGGAATGCCTTTGCCGTGCCCGAACCGATGAAAAACTCAAGAACAACGATGAAAGCAAAAAGCAGAAGAATTGCCGAATACGGCGACATACCTTTGATGAGTGAATAGACATAGTTGAGTATTGTGTGCACGATCATGCCCTCATCGAGAATGTATGTGATTGCAAGAATAAAGAAAATCAGCGGAATTGCCGGAGCAATGGTTTTGATTCCCCGAACGAAACCTCCGGCAAGTTTTTTTCCGCGCAAGCCGGAAAGGTAGCCTGCGAGCAGTCCGCCTGCGGTGAAGAGCACCGCCATGCCCGGCATTGAGAGCATGCCGGAAAGTCCGAATGCAAAGTCAAGAATAATACAAACGATAACAGCGCTGACGCAGAGAACAAAAGCCTTTGTTGCTTTTCCTGTCTGCCTGTCCGCAAGTATGGCTTCGCTGTCTTCAAGGCGGTATTTTTCCCGCAGAGCCTTGTCTGTTTCATAGCAGATGCTTTTTTGTGGATTCTTTTCGATTTTTTTTGCATAAAGCACAACGAATGCCGTCAGAACGGCGTAGACAAGAACAAACATAACGATTCGCAGCCACAAACCGGAGAAAACGGGTATTCCCGCAAGCTTTTGGACCGTTACAACATTGAACGGATTGAATGTTGCAGCGGTGAAACCGAATGCGATTGAAACGAGACTGATTGAAAGACCGACAAGCGAGTCCCAGCCGAGCGCAAGCGAAATTGCAACCGCTATGGGAACAAGTGTAACAGACTCCTCAAGTATGCCTGCCGTTGAACTCAAAAGCATACAAACAAAAATCATAACGCACAAAAGGCGATACTTTTTCTTTTCAAATTTGCTTATTATAACTGCCATAATGTATTTGAGGATTCCTCTTTCGTCAAGTATGAGGAATGTTCCGCCGATGAGCACAATGAAAAGAATGATTGCAAGACCGGTTGTGACGTTCTCGGAACCGAAGACAAGAACAAGCGACGCGGGAATTTTCCATATGGGCAGACGGTAATCAATTTTGTGATATGTTCCGTCAATTATCATTCCGCTTACGTCCTCGGCGCTCTGTATGTCGATTCCGTCAAAATTTGCAACTGCCTTTATTTCATGCCCTGCGGAAGAAAGCAACTTCAGATATTCGCTTTCGGAGAGGGTTTTTGTTTTGCCAACAGTATATTGCTCTGTGCTTTCAAGCGTAACAAAGCTGCCGTCTGAAAGCCTGTATGTATGCTCCGGGTAGGAGTAATATTCCCCCCTCGGCATAACCTGCGTCAGTACCCCTGCAAAAGCAAGTATGACCGTGAGAAGAACGCAGATCATTATGATTGATTTTTTGTTGAGATGAAGTCCGCTTTCCTCTTGTTGAGCTTTGACTTCCTTGATTTTTTCACTCATTTTAAAATCACCTGTCAAACAAGATTTTTACTGATGTTGACAACAAAATCCTGAACGTTTGTCACAACGCCCGTGACGCTGAGGCTGCCCCTGTCTTTGAGCTTGTTGACCGCAAACTCGGAAACATCAACAACGTAGAAGTATACGGGACGAACAATGCCGTCAACAACCTGATATGAGGGCGTCATGTTGCCCGCTGCGATTGTGTGCAGCTGAGTTGCGAGGGCAATTACGGTTGTTGCCTCCTTGGTGTGAGCGCGCATTGCGTCCTGTGCTTCATATACATTGCCTATAACGTCGGGCAGGGGACCGTCGTCGCGAATTGAACCGGCAAGAACAAAGGGAACGTTATTCCTGACGAGCGCACTCATTATGCCGGTTTTTACGTTGTTCTTTTCAACGTACTGCTTTACGCCGCCTGCTTTTCTGACAAGGTTGATGAGGTGCAGGTGATTATAATGCCCGTTGAAGGTGACCTCTTTTGAATAGATGTCCTGACCGAGAGCGGTATGAAAGCGGTCGGCTTCCATATCATGTGTGGCAAGGGCGTTGCCGGCAAAAAGCGCGTGACAGTAGCCGTTGTCAATAAGATCCGCCATAGCCTTGCGCGAGTCCTTGTCAAACGCGCACGCGGGACCGAGAACCCAAACGATCTTTCCGTGATCTCTGTCATGGCGAAGAATTTCGTAGAGTCTGTCATAGTCCTTTGAATATGATGTCTCTCTCGACTGACCCTGGCGAAAAGCAAAGCTCTGGCTGTTTTCTGAAACTTCGTCTTCCTCGCGAAAACCGTCGCAGTGAACAAAAACACCGTTTGTTCCGTCGTCGGTACGACCGACTACAACTTCGTCACCGTCTTTGATGTTCCTCATCTCAACAGCGTACGGTTGACCGTCGCGGATAACAACGGAACAGTCCATACGGCTCTTTGTGAGCATTTTCCATTCTCCGCCGATTTTAAAGTACTCGGGAAAAATGGTCGTTGCATAAAAGTTTTCGGGAATATAGCCGTCTCCGGCTTTTTCTGTTGTTACGTCCGGAAAAGAAGAAAACGGTTCCTTTGAAAAGTCCGGCGCTGTGTACTGCGGCATTTTGAACATAATTTCACCTGCTTGAATAGTTTTGACTTCTTTATTTCAAATCTGAGCAATGCTCCGATTTGGCTGAAAGGAGCAAAGCCCGCTCTTTAAAGCTGCTTTGCGCCTTAGTGACCCGCTTTTCACACATTGAGTTTGACACCGAAAGAACAAAACCTCTTTTGGCTCTGCCCCTTGGCACGCACTGAATGTAGCAGCTCATTTGCACTTGTTATTATAGTACTCTGCTAAAGTGTTGTCAAGAAAAGCAAAGGCTAACCGTATATATATTTCTGTTTGATTATTGATTTTTGCCTTTATTATGATAGTATTAAAAAATACCGTTAAATCCATCGGTTATATTTGGCATTGTGCCTTGAAACATATTGAGAAAAGTAAAACGGAGGTCGTTATGGAAGTACTTCAACTTATGGAGCTGGAAATTGAAACCGCAGCTTCAACAACAAATCCTCTGCTTGATGAAAGCGGGCAGTTCGTAAAACCGGAGGAGGCAGTCAGAAATTTCAGCACCCTTTGGAAACAATGGGATATAGTGGGCAAGTTTTTTGAAAAGCTGCCTACGCTTATCATCGCGGCTGCGCTTGTTCTTGTCGGAATATGGCTGTCGCGCTTTGTTTCAAAGCTTGCCGTCAGGGCGATGAAAGCAAAAAATGTTGACGCAACGATTTATAATTTTATTTCAAGAGTAATTTCAACCGTTATCAAGTTGATTTTTATTCTTTCCGCGCTTTCAATGTTTATCAAAATAACGTCCATACTTGCTGCGTTCGGTGCCGTTGGTGTTGCAATAGGTCTCGGTCTTCAGGACAGCGTTGCACAGATTGCAAGCGGCGTTCAAATTCTTATGAGCCGTCCTTTCAAAAACGGAGACTATGTTGAGGTCAACGGTCTTGCGGGAAATGTTGCCGAAATTCGCTTCATGAACACAATCATCACCACAATTGACAACAAACGCATAATTATCCCAAATTCCGATCTCACGAAAAACAGAATAATCAACTATTCCGCAGAAGAAAAGCGCCGCGTTGACCTCACTTTTTCCGTGGGTTACGGCGATGATATCGCTAAAGCAAAGGCGGTTATTCTTGAAACGGCAATGGCTTTGCCGCAGGTTCTCCATGAGCCTGCTCCCGGTGTTTTTGTCAATGCACAATGTTCGAGCTCAATTGAACTGATTGCAAAGCTCTGGTGCAAAACGGAGGACTATTGGGACATTTATTACGCTATGCAGGAAAATGTAAAGCTTGCCTTTGACAAAAACGGCGTGAACATTCCGTTTGACCAGCTTGACGTTCACATTGTTGGGGATTCATCTATAAAATGATATTGAACCTTTGCCTTTTTGGGGCGGGGAATACCGCAAAGACGGGCTGAAAAACCGGAGCGTTCGGTTTGAATAAATCAGCCTGAATGGAGGCTTTGGCTATGTTCAAAAAGCTTGTCAGCCTTTTTATAAAAGACAGCGAAAACACAAAAAGCTCTGCTGTGCGTGAAAAATACGGCATTCTCGGCGGCGGTGTGGGGATATTTGTCAACATTATTCTTTCTGCCGCAAAGCTGCTTGTCGGTTCGGTGAGTCACAGCATTGCAATCACGGGTGATGCCCTCAACAATCTTTCCGACGCCGGCTCATGCGTTGTCACGCTTGTCGGCTTCAAAATGGCTAACGCAAAACCCGATAAAGAGCACCCGTTCGGTCACGGCAGAATCGAGTATATTGCGGCGCTGATAATGGGGTTCATTGTTGAGCTTATGGGTGTTGAGCTTATCAAAACCTCTGTGAACAGAATTTTTGAGCCGGAGGAATCTGTTTTTTCCGCGGCAGCGGTCGTTGTGTTGCTCATCTCAATCGGAGGAAAGCTTTTCCTTGCCTTTTTCAACCGCTATATCGGAAAGAAAATCGATTCTCCGGCAATGACTGCCGCTGTAACGGACAGCATAAGCGACACCGTTGCAACCGCAGCAACGCTCGTGTCTCTCATTCTCTCGCAGTTCACCTCTTTTCCGGTGGACGGAGTTTTCGGCATAGTTGTTGCGCTGTTCATCATGTATTCGGGTTTCGGAATACTGAAAGAGACAATAAGCATTATTCTCGGAAAACCGCCGTCAAAGGAGTTGGTTGACGAACTGATTGAATTTATTCTCAATCATGATGATATTATCGGTATTCATGATTTGATGATCCACTCCTACGGCGCTTCGAGAACGTTTGCGTCGGTTCATGCCGAGGTGCCGTCAACGGTGGACATTCTTAAAGCGCATGACACAATTGACCTGATTGAACGTGAGGTTCAAAAACGGTTTGGCATTCAGCTTGTTATTCACCTTGACCCGCTCGTTGTCAACAACAAAAGGGTCAATGAGCTGCGTGAGTTTGTTGACGCCGACTGCCGCGGGATCGACCCGTCGCTGCATATTCATGATTTCCGCGTTGTTGACGGTCCGACGCACACCAACCTGATTTTTGACGTTGTGGTTCCGTTCGGCTTCAGATACTCTGAAAAGCAGGTCAAGGAAATGCTAGAAGAACGTATTCATGAGCAGAACGAAAACTTCTATGCCGTGATTACCGCAGAATCGAGCTATATTTGATTTCTATGTAAGATTTATCGCTGCCGGCAGGGCGCGGAATGATCCGACTGTCGGCAGCGATAAGTGACATATGTTGAATTGCTTGTTTTTGTTTTGATATTTTTGTTGCATAGTGCTAAATTAAATTCCATGACATAATTTTATTTTTCCCGACAAGTTTCGCCTTTACCCTTGTTATTCTCCTCTCAAAACAGTACAATTATAATGTATTCGAGCGACGCAAAAAGTTTCGTTCTTCAAAAATGAGAGATTATATGGGGGTATTCAAAATGTCAGCTTTGTATAAGGATTCCGCACCGAGTGTTCCGCAGGGCCGTTTGGGCATTATTGCGATGAAGGGCAGCGAGGCTTTTGCTCAGAAGGTCAATGATTATATTGTGGATTGCCGCAAGGACAGGAACTATCAGGGCATTGAAGAAGAGGATTCTCTTCATTTTAACGGTTATAAAAAGGATTCATATCTTATTGATGTTTCGCTTCCGCGTTTTTCAACCGGCGAGGGCAAAGGTGTTGTCTGCCAGACCATCAGAGGATATGATCTTTTTATTATTGCAGATTGCTTCAATTATCATGAAACCTACCATATGTATGATCTCAAGGACGCCGACGGAAAGCCTCTTGAGGTACCCATGAGCCCGGACGATCATTTTGCCGACCTCAAAAGAGTTATCTCTGCCTGCGCAGGCAAGGCGAGGAGAATAACTGTTATTATGCCGATGCTTTATGAGGGCAGACAGCACAAGCGCTCCGCAAGAGAATCGCTTGACTGTGCGCTCGCACTTCAGGAGCTTGAAAACATGGGCGTTTCCAACATCATTACTTTTGACGCTCACGACCCGCGTGTTCAGAATGCGATCAGAATCAGCTTTGAGAGCGTTTCTCCGACATATCAGATGATCAAGGCTCTTGCAAGGAGCGTTGATAATAACATCAAGTTTATTCCCGAAAAAACAATGATGATTTCTCCCGATGAGGGCGGAATGAGCCGCTGTGTTTATTATTCACAGGTTCTCGGCATTGAGCTTGGTATGTTCTATAAGCGCCGCGATTATTCAAGAGTTGTCAACGGTCGTAACCCGATTCTTGCTCATGAGTTCCTCGGAGACAATGTTGAAGGCAAGGACGTTATCGTTGTTGACGATATGATCTCAAGCGGCGACAGTATGCTTGACGTTTGCCGCCAGCTCAAGGGTCTCAAGGCGGAAAGAATTTTTGTTTTTTCAACCTTTGGTCTTTTTACCTCCGGTCTGGAGCGCTTTGACGAGGCATACAAGGAGGGTCTTTTCAACAAGATTTTCACAACCAACCTTGTTTATTCCTCGGACGAGCTGCTCAACAGAGAGTGGCACGGCATGGTTGATATGTCAAAGTATTGTGCGTTTATCATTGATACACTCAACCATGATGAGTCGGTCAGTGTTTTCCTTGATCCGGTTCAGAAAATCAATGACTATATGGAAAAATATAACCTTAAATAAGCATATCAGCTTTCAGCGCAGCCGCTCTTTATTACGGAGCGGCTGCTTTTTGTCGGAAAAAACAGTCGCCAAAGGATAAATTTGCATAATGAAAATTTGAACGTTGCTGTTGCCACGGCTTTTTATCTGTGATATAATCTGTCCGCAGACGAAAACGGGCGGCAAAATTATACTTTCCTCAAAGCTTTTACAGACGTAAGTTTGAATTGAGCGAAACGCCCTGTTCGGCTGCGGCAGGTATTTGATTTTATTTATATTCAGAAAGGCTATGGTGGTTTTTGTGATAAGAAAAATCATTCAGATAAATGAAGAAAAATGCAACGGCTGCGGAGCATGCGCCTCTGCCTGCCACGAGGGCGCGATCGGCATGCTGAATTTATGGCAGGGAAAGTCACTCTCATAGGCTGCCCAAAGCTTGACGCGGTTGACTACAGCGAAAAGTTGACGGAAATTATTACGAACAACGATATCAAGAGCGTAACGGTTGTGCGTATGGAGGTTCCCTGCTGCGGCGGACTTGAGTCGGCGGTAAAAACTGCGCTGAGAAACAGTCAAAAGCTTATACCGTGGCAGGTCGTTACCGTTTCAATTGACGGGGAATTGATTGAAGAATAATGGCATTTAAAATGGTGCTGTAAAAAAGAATAGCAGACAAATCACCGAGGTTCAGAAGTGAATCCCGGTGATTTTTATAAATCGTTTGATATTTGCCGATTTTTTTGCAAGAAAGAGAGCTGTGCAGTCTGTAGAGGAAATTCACTTCAGCAGTTTTTCAAAAAAAGCGTCGGTTGACGCTCCGGACGGACGGTTGTATCTGCCGAGGTCAAAAAGGCAGTTGCGGTCCCCCGGTATGATTTTGTTTATGCGTTCTTCGCAGACAAAGGATGCCTTGAACCCGAGCGATTTCACAATGCCGAGCGTTTCGTTTGAATAGCTGCCGTAGGGGTACGCAATGGCGAGGGATTCGACTCCCGAACAGGTTTTCAGCAGCTGCTGCATTCGTGTGAGGTCGTCTTTCAGTGCTTCTTCATAGTCGATCGGACTTTCTCCGCGTTTTCTTGAAAGTCCCTTTCTGCCTTTGTTGTTTGTTCCGTGCATATCATAGGTGTGGTTGTGAACTTCAAATTCCGCGCTTTCGTCAAGTTCGCGCAGATCGTCCCAGTTTAAATAGGCATAGTTCACGTTGCGGTCATGATTTTGAGAGTAGGTTTCCGTAATGCTGCCGACAGCAAAAATTTCGGCGCACATTTGCTTTTCTTTGAGCAGAGGCCAGGCAAGCTCGCGTACGCTTTCAAATCCATCGTCAAAGGTGAGCATTATAATTTTCTCCGGCAGCTCTTTTTTTCCGTCAACATAGTCAAGAAGATCTCTCACTGTTACTGTAACATAGCCGCTTTGCTGTATTTTCTCAAGGTCACGTCTCAATTCGTTAGCAATAATCACGTATTTGCCGGCGCGGTTCGGCTTTTCCGTGATATGGTGATACATAACCACCGGCAAATCCCGTCCCTGAACCTCTGCCGCTGCCGGGCTTGGCTTTTTTTCCGCTTTCACGGCAAAGAAAAATGAAACGCAAAGAAAGCAGAACACAAGAATCAGAGCATGTAGCTTGTTAAGTCTGACAACCAAATCGCTCGCCCCCCGAAAGTTATTCTATTAAATTCTATGCGGCAGAAAGGGGGATTAACAATAGTTTTTGTTTTTCATAGAATGGTAGCAAAAGGGGCTGCTTTATTATGAAAAAAACAATCGTTCTCGGGGGAGATAAACGACAGCGGATTTTGAGTGAAATTCTCAATGAAAATAAAAAAGACCATGTCTGTGCATTTTCAGACGAAGAATTTTCAAAGCTCGGCGGACTTATGCCTTTCAGCACCGTGATTTTGCCGTTGCCCTGCACAAAAGACGGAAAAACGCTTTTCAGTGCGGAAAACACTCTTTCTCTGTCACTTTCGGAGATTGAAAAAGGCGTCAGACCGGGCGCGCTTGTCATCGGGGGAAACATGCCGCCGGAATTTTGCGAAAAGCTCACAGCATGCGGCGCGGTTGTTCTTGATTACTTCAAAGATGAAAGCTTCACCGTGTATAACGCTTTTCTGACCGCGCAGGGTGCGGTCAGACTTTTGCTTGAAAATACGCAGGAGTTTGTTGCCGGAAAGCGCGTTCTTGTTGCCGGATTCGGACGGATAGGGCAGGCTCTTTCAAAAATGCTTTTTGCGTTCGGAGCCGATGTTTATGTTGCCGCGCGCAGAAAAGAGACTCTGACAAAAATTTCCGCTTACGGCTATAAAGCGCTCGATGCAGCCCATATGGAAAATGCAGTGTATCTTTTTGACTATATTTTCAACACTGTTCCTTTTCGGATTTTTACGAAAAAAAGCGTTGTGCTCATGAAAAACGGCGCGGTATATTTTGAGCTTGCGAGTAGTCCCTTTGGGGCAGAAAAAGAGAGCTTTGAAAAAGTCAAAGCCCGTTATGTTTCAGGCAGCGCTCTGCCGGGCAGATTCTGTCCGCGCTCCTGCGCCGAAGCCGTTTTTGAACGAATTTCAAAATACATTTAAAAGAGGTGACACTCTTGGATAAACTCACTTTCGGTTATGCTCTGACCGGCTCGTTCTGCACCTTTGAGCAGTCGCTCGCGGCAATGGAGGAGCTTTGCAAAAAGGGCGTGAACGTAATTCCCATAATGTCATTCAATGCCTTTTCAACAGATACGCGTTTTGGTTCGGCAAAGGATTTTCAGAAAAGAGCAGAGGATATCTGCCAAAACAAGATCATTTCAACAATTGCTGCTGCCGAACCTATAGGCCCTAAAAAGCTGCTTGACCTGCTGATAGTTTCGCCTTGTACCGGCAATACGCTGGGAAAGCTTTCAAACGGAATTTTTGATACACCGGTAACGCTTGCCGTCAAGTCGCACCTGCGCAATGAGCGCCCGGTGCTCCTCGGCGTTTCGTCAAACGACTCGCTCGGAGCGTCTTCAAAAAATATCGGGGTTCTGCTGGCGAGAAAGCACATATATTTCATTCCGATGAAGCAAGATTCGCCTTTGAAAAAGCCGCTTTCGGTTGTTTGTGACTTTGAACGCACATATGAGGCGGCAGTTGCGGCGCTCGAGGAAAGGCAGCTTCAGCCGATTCTGTTATAACGGTGTTGTGAAGTGCTGCTTGACATTTCATATGTGATAAGGGACTGTCGAATTTGGCTCATACCAAAGTGCAAGGCAAAAAAAGACCGTACTTCACAGGACTCATAGAACTAAAGCCTCGTGTGAAATTTAGTTTTTGCTTGTGGTAACTTAAAAACACAGAAGTTTAAAACTGCAATAAAAACTGACCGAAAGCAGAGAAGGAATCCTGCTTTCGGTCAGTTTTTGGCAAAGAACCGTAATTTTGAGAGA
This sequence comes from uncultured Eubacteriales bacterium, assembly GCA_934541115.1. Classification (GTDB taxonomy): domain Bacteria; phylum Bacillota; class Clostridia; order Oscillospirales; family Acutalibacteraceae; genus UBA6857. The sequence goes on along the minus strand of CAKTDF010000015.1, from coordinate 4,120 downwards.
AAACGTGTAGAGTGTGAATTATCGGTTCGGAGGGGGTGCAGTTTCTGATTTTACGGGGTGCATTTATTGCGACAGAACCGAACCCCTCTCTGCTATTTATTCTCTTGCTATAATGCTCAGCGTGCTTTCAATGTCTGCATCAATGCAGATAGACTGCTTTTCAATCTCCTGCGGGCAGTCAGCCTGTCCTTGATTGACACAGGCATAGGCGGCGTTTGGGTTCTTTGCTGTCATCTGCCGGAAAGGATATTTGATAATAACAGGTGTGTTGTAGCCGACGCCCAGTTCCAGAAAGAGGATCTTCTGTCCGTTTCGTGTGCGAAGAAAGTTCTCGTACCGCTCTGCTGCCCTGTGCCAGCCTTCGTCCTCCACGAACTTATCATCGCAGCGGAGGTTCATAGTCATGGGCTTGCCACAGTGAGGACAGACAGGCAGAAGCTCGGTTGGAACTTTCATATTCTCCTGCCGCGCAACCATTTCACGGATTACGGTTTCGTTATCAAAGGTCTCCTGACAGCACGGCTCGCTGCACTGGAACAGACCGTAATCACCCTGTGTGTAGAACAAGCGCTTTTTGTCAAAGCCTGCTTTCTGAAAGCAGTGGTCAACATTAGTGGTGATGACAAAATAATCTTTGTCCTGTACCAGCTCCAAAAGGTTTTTATAGACCGGCTTGGGCGCGTCCTGATAGCGGTTGATGTAAATATACCGGCTCCAATACGCCCAGAATTCTTCCTGTGTTGGGAACGGATAGAATCCGCCGCTGTACATATCCCGAATGCCGTACTTTGCCGCAAAATCGGAAAAATATTTTTCAAACCGTTCGTCGGTGTAAGTGAATCCCGCCGCCGTAGACAGTCCGGAACCGGCACCGATCACCACGGAATCACAGCTCTGCAAGGCTGCTTTCAGCCGTTCAATCTGCTCGGAGTAACTTTTTGTAGATGTCTTTGTCCAAATCCTTGAAAACATTGAAAATCGCCTTCTTGACACTGTTTTGTTTTTTCAGAAATTCTTTGACCGTTCGAACTGCAATCTTTGCTGCAAGTTCGTTGGGAAAATGAAACTCTCCTGTGGAAATGCAGCAGAACGCCACGCTTTCCAGCTTATTTTCTGCTGCCAGTTCTAAACAGGAGTGATAACATGAAGCCAAAAGTTCCTCGTCCTCTTTGGTAACTCTTTCGCTGATAATCGGACCGACCGTATGCAGCACATACCGACACGGCAAATTGAACGCCGGGGTGATTTTCGCCTGTCCGGTGGGCTCCGGATAGCCTTGCTGTTCCATCAATTCCTCACAGGCAAGCCGCAGCTCCACACCCGCATAGGTGTGAATGGCGTTGTCAATGCAGCGATGGTTGGGAATATAGCAGCCGGTCATGCCGGAATTTGCCGCATTGACGATGGCATCGCACTTGAGCGTTGTAATATCCCCTTGCCGGAGATATAGCCCCGGCTGCACGGGCGTCAAGTCCGCAACATCGGTAACGCCCTTTGCGGCGATTTCGCTTTGCAGATATTCGTCCTGCACTTGAAGGAAATCCGTGCCGATGTTCGTTGGTCTGCGGACGTTCATCAGTTCCCGTAGAAGTTGGCGCTGACTGTTTGCATCTGTCGGTATGCCTATATTTCGGTACTCAGGTTGTTCTTTTAAAAGTGACTGAATCAGAAACAGCCTTTTTTCACTTTGGTTCATGGTCAAAACCTCTTTTCAATGGTATGCCTCGGGCAGATTTCTGCGCAACGCCCGCAGTGGAGACAGTGGTGTCGGTCGATGACTGCCGGTATCTTTGTTATGTCGATGCACTTTTGCGGGCATACGGAGTAGCACAGCTTGCAGCCGATACAGCCGTTACCAACATAGTAGCCATACACATTCTGCGGCGTCTTGCCGATTGTGAAACTGTCCCGGACGATGTGCGCCGGATCACTGATGTCAAAATACTCTCCGTCTGCTTCATACAGGCAAAACACCTCTAATGCACTGCGGGTATCGCCGGGATAGATGGACTGCATATAGATGTTTTTCTCAAAAATGTCATCCAGCCTCTCGCTGCCGATGTTTTTGATTTTTCCGCGCAGGGAGATTGAAAGTTTATCCTTGGCAGCAGACAGGGCAACATACCCCTGCTCCATGAGCTGAGAATAGAACGCCTTGCCCTTGGCGGTGAGAAAATATACACCCTGCTCGTCATAAAGCATCATGTCGATTACACGGGTCTGCGGATGCCCGTCTGCACCGATGGTGGCAATGGTGGTGGAATGAATGCTTTCCACCAGCAGTTTCAAATAATTTTGTTTTGTCATACTGTCAACAACCTTACGGGGTTGGCATTCAGAAATTCTACGACTTTATTCATGATAAGTACCTCCAAGATGGTTTTTGATAAATTTTGATTTCGAAAGGTTGCTTTTTTCTTTCGAAGGTTGCATTTTTCTTTTGTTGGTATTATAATATCACCGTACAGTTCGTTTGTGAAGTAGGCACTATATTGTGCCGTAGTTACCTATAAGAAACTAATGGAGAGTTACCGCAAAGAAACGATTGCGCTATTGACGGGTTTTCCAACGTTTCGGCGTTTTAATAAATTTTTTCGAGGTTGCAGATTATGGATGAAGTAAAATCAAAAAAAGAACTTCCGGCTTGCCCGGTAGAAACCACACTGACTCTGATCGGAGATAAATGGAAGGTTTTGATCCTACGAGATTTGATGCCGGGCACAAAGCGTTTCGGCGAACTTAAAAAGTCGGTCGGCAATGTATCTCAGAAGGTCTTGACCGTTCAGCTCCGTGCAATGGAGGAAAGCGGACTTGTTCACCGCGAGGTCTATGCTGAAGTACCGCCGAGAGTTGAGTATTCTCTGACGGAACTTGGCAGGAGCCTTAAGCCTATTCTGGACTCTATGTGGGCATGGGGCGAGGGGTATAAATCTTGGAATAAAGAGAAGCAAAACTAATAGGAGAATGAGCTATAACAGCCTTTGGAAGTTGCTGATTGACAAAAACATGAAAAAGTCCGACCTACGGAAAGTAGCAGGCGTCAGTTAATCTTCCCTCGCTAAACTTGGCAAGGGAGAAAACTTGACCACAGATGTGATACTAAAAATCTGTGTTGCGCTTGATTGCCGCGTGGAGGATATTATGGAAATCATCAACGATGAGACACTCGCCTCAGAAAATTAGTCTGTTTTTATAGACGGATGGGGGCAGTTGTTCAACAGAACCCAAAGTACCCGGTCAACCCATGTGAAGAGCCGCTGACGCGGCTTTTAAAAAGCACTTCGGTTAGCATAGTCTAACCGAAGTGCGGTTTGCAACCGCTGCTATGGCAGACAAACGAAAGAGATTGAAAGAAAGGTGAATTGATATGTATGAAATGACAGAAAACAGTGTTGTTGTCGGAGAAGATAAGAGGATCAGCGCTTTCGCTCATTTGCTGCCTGTCATGTATGAACTTGATGACCGCAGCGAATGGACGGACCCGGCGGCATGGATTAAGGCAAACCCGGCGTTGGGCGCAATCAAGAAAACCGATGACCTGACGCAAAAGGTAGAACGGGCAAAGCGGCTGACCGACTTAGTTAGAATAAGGTCAATTTTGCCGGCAAGGGCATCGTCGATCATGCGGTTGAACCCGTCTTGTTTTTTGATGCTTATACCCGTGATACCCTCGTCGGAATAGATGTCCACGAACTCCCATTCGGGGTTATTCCGTATAAGAGTGGTATAATAGTCGATCTGCGCATCGTAGCTGTTCTGCTGCTCGTATTTTTCCGTGGAAACACGAGCATAGTGGACATGTTACCTCTGTTTCGGCACGATATCCAGTGTATTCTCCGAAATATTACTACCAAAGATCGGTCGGTATTTATCGTGCAGGATTGTATCGATTGCCGCATAATCCTCGGAGGTAATAAGCCCCTCGGAGAGCATTTTCCGAAAGGGCGCAATGCTTACATGGTGCATGATCTCTTTGGATAGGCACTCAGTTGTCACGGTAGAGCTTGACGCAGAAAAGGTTCTCACGATCCCGCGCCATATCCACGCAAGAGCGCAGTATGGCGGCGATTTGAAAAAGTCAACTCAGAAACAGTTGGAACGCAGAATACAGGAAACAACA
>CAKTDF010000014.1 GCA_934541115.1 uncultured Eubacteriales bacterium | reverse complement strand
AATGTTCTCCGAAATACACCAAAGCTCTGCTTTGGATTGTATTTCGTGAGGTTATTTTATCATGCTGCCAAGGCGCAACGCGTGCCGATGGGCGGCATGATTTAATGTTCTCCGAAATACACCAAAGCTTTGCTTTGGATTGTATTTCGTGAGGTTATTATAACATGCCGCCGTAAAAATTGACATACATCAGCCGGAATTAATTTCTATCAACAAGCAAAAAGCGTACAAGCTAAAGAAAATTCCATACGCTTACTTTCTTTTGCAGCCTGCCGTGTTCCAAAATCACTCGACTGTCATTCACAAAAACGCACCGGCAGATATCGTTCACCGCCAAAAAATGAGCTGCATGGTTCCTATGATGCTTGACCTGATCGTCAGAAAGCTGAAAAAAGGAATTGCCGATTCCGGAAAAGAAAAGCAATTTCAAAAAGCAGTTAAGCTTTCCTCCGCTCTGAGAAAATTCAGAATTGATATGAGACAAAAGCTGTTTTCAGATGTCCTCAAACCGCTCGGAGGAAACCTGAAAATGATAATCTGCGGCGGTGCAGCACTTTCTCAGGATACAATTGACTTCCTTGATGATATCGGCATCACTGTTTATAACGGATACGGAATCACGGAATGCAGCCCTGTTGTTGCGGTAAACCCGAGCGCACAAGTCAGAAAAAACAGCGTGGGGCTTCTCCTTCCGACGATAAAAGTCAGAATCAGCGAACCGGATGAATTTGGCAACAGTGACATCGACATGTTGACAAGGATATTTTTTTCTGTTGGAATGGCCGCACTGTTCTTTTCTCTTGCAGCAAATCCTTTGAAAAACAAAAAAGATAAAAAAGCGGCTTAAACTCAAAAGTGGTCTATCGCAAATATTTACAGCTGTTTTTTGAAAGAAACAGCTCACATATTCGCCTCCAAAGCTACTGATAAAAATGACCGCAAACATCAATTAAAACAGTCTCCCTGCAACACAACGGGCAACCGTTGCAGGGAGACTGTTTTATTTCAGTTCTTATTATTTTATATTCTTTTTTTCAACCGTTTCTGCCGCTTAGCACCCGTCCGACTTTGGCTTAACATGGCTTTGCGTCCTTTGGTCTGCAATATATAAACTATCTTTCCGGTACAAACATCATACCAAAACTTATTGAGAGCAGAATACAACAGAGCCAAATTGCCTTGTAGCCGAAAGCAAGCGTCAAAATGCTGCCGAGTCCCGCACCCACGCCGAAAACAAGTATCACACCGAAATATGTTACGGATTTTTTGAGAATTTCCTTGTCGCGAACGCGGAAATAGGCGCAAAGAGCCTCAGTTCCGGCACGAAGATTGCCGATGCACATTGTGCTCGCATATGCGTGACCGCGTACTTTATGAAAAGTCTGAACCTGCATTGCGCAAACAAACGAAACAAGAGCATTTGCAAGAGGCTCAACACTTTCCGGCAGGAAACCGACGGCAAAGAGCATAACAATTTCGCACAGCAAAATTATCTGACGCCAATGGATTTTCTCATAGCTTTTGAGCCTCATGTGAATACATTCAGCAACTGCGGTTCCAAAAAGAAACGATGCAACCGGAATCAGATACTTGACAAACGTTGCCCATTCGTGCCGGAACAGCGCCGTACTCAAAAGTACAATATTACCCGTTTGTGCGTTGGCAAAAACCTCACCGCGGCAGGTATATGTATACGCGTCTTGAAATCCGCCGGACAGTATTATAAAAACAGCCGCTCTGAAACTGTCAGACATTTGACCTCTGAAAGGTTTAACAGCTTTCATTTTTCTCACTCTTTTTTGAAAATATCATTGCAAAGTAATCTGCGGAAATAATGAATCCAAAAACATAGAACACAAAAGCAACCGGATTTCCGCCAAACATAAATTTTTCAACCATACCGAATAAAAAACCTAAAGCGAAAGAACCAAAAAGAAAAAGCTGTCCGTTCTTTTTTTCGCCCTCATGATTTGCCAAACGCAAAACAAGACAAAGTACAGCCGCGTCAAACAGTATGCCCATAACGATTTCAAATACTGATTCCATTTTCAAGACCTTGCTTTCATAATTGTTTCTATAACCCTTAGACTTTGTGCAAACGAACTGCTCCGTTTTTTGCTTCTGAACAAAAAATCTGCCGTTCCGTGCTTTTTTTCTTCTATGACTACCGCCGGTCACTCCTTGACTTTTAAGAACCCGACTATTATAATACAAAGCAATATATGTGTAAAATGTATGTTATATATGTTTTACATATCAATTCGATATGTTGGGAGAATGAAATGTACATCAATTACGACTACTACCGTGTATTTTACTATGTTGCAAAGTACAGAAATGTTTCGCAAGCCGCAAAACTCCTTTTAAACAATCAGCCCAACCTGACACGGACAATAAAAAAGCTTGAATCAGAGCTTGGCTGCCCGCTGTTTTTGCGTTCAAGAAAAGGTATGAAGCTGACTCCGGAGGGTGAACGGCTTTATGAACACATACGCATTGCAATTGAACACATTGATGCCGGCGAATCGGAAATCACAGAAAGCAGAAATCTTCAAAACGGAACAGTATATATTGCGGCAAGTGAGGTTGCTCTGCGCTGTCTGCTTTTACCCGTATTAAAAAAATACCGACTGTTCTATCCCGGTATCCACGTTCGTATAAGTAACCACTCAACACCGCAGGCTATTGAAGCTTTAAGGAACGGTACAGCCGACATTGCCGTTGTCACCACCCCAACCGTGCACACAGCCTCCCTCATTGAAACCCCGGTAAAACCGATAAAAGAAGTTGCAGTTTGTTCCTCCTATTTTTCACAGCTTTTCGGAAAACGTATCTCTCTTTCCAACCTGACAGATTTTCCGCTCATATCGCTCGGAAAAGACACAAAGTCATTTGAGTTTTACTCTGCCTTTTTCACAACGCACGGGGTGACATACAAGCCGGACATTGAAGCGTTCACAGCCGACCAAATTCTGCCGATGGTTGAAGCGGACCTTGGAATCGGATTTGTTCCGGAAGAATTTTTGCGCGGTGAAAACGGAGTTTTTAAAATCGATCTGACAGAAACTATCCCCGAACGAAACATTGTTTTGATAAAAAGAAAAGAGCAGCCGCTTAGCATGGCTGCAAAAGAACTTGAACGTATGATTTTGGAACATACGGTGAAATAAAATATACCTCCCTGCAATACTTTCCATGCAGGGAGGTATATTTTACATTGTTGTTTGTTCTCGATAATATCCGATTTCTTTTCCCTTTCATTTCAAAAGAAAGTATACCGGCTTAATAATATCAGACAAATGCTTTGTTGTATTTTTGATGTACTCTGCCCGATAGCCGCACGTCAGGCAGACTGCAATTCGGTTACAAAGATATATCAATTGTCATTATAACCATTCTTAACGGTGTCAAAACAGCCTTTCCAATATTGTTCTCTTTCAAGAATTTTTATCGGATCATACGAAAGACCAAAGTATTCAAGCAAGGTGTATGTAAAATACTTTTCAAAATATTCCGCTCCCTTTTGCTCATAAAGGGCAACGAGCTTTTTGTTGCCGCCATGCTTTGAATCAAGGTAATTGCCCCACCTTTGAGCAACGCCCTCCTCCCCTGTTGCAGAGCCGATATAAAGCTTTCCGGTATGCGTATCCGTCAAACAATACACTCCCGTAATCTTTTTCAAAGCCTCATGGTATGTTGGGAGAATTCTGCCCGCAAATATATCCGCCAATCTATGAAAAGGCAGATGTACACGGTCATATCCCTCAAATTTTTCACCGCTGTAAACACAGGGCAATATTTCTTTCACCACAGCCCGTTCAAGATATTTGCTCAGATTAAATACGTACCGTGAGAACGTATTACCTTTCTTGCATCTGATGATAAGCCTGCCAAACAAAGGAGCATATTTTTTCAACACCCGAACTGTTGCCCAATCCTCGGCGGGAGTATCGATGATCTGCGCCGCAGAAATAAGTAGCCATTCATCTTCCGTCATTCTTGCAAAACTGAATGCCAACTGACCCGGATAGAAATTCCGCTGATTTCCGTACCAGCCCCAGTATGAGCAGTCTTTACATGTGCCTGTGGTTTTCTCTGCTTCGGTATGCTTCAGCCATCTGTCAATGAATGGCTGACCGCCGCTGCCGGCTTTCATATTAAACTCTATTTTGCTGTTTTTTACTTCTTCCTGCGTCAAATGCAGCACATCGTTCAGCAGCAGCTCCATATTCATCACCTTTAACTAACTTTTCTTTCGAAGTTCAATACAAAATTCTCAGTTGAAAATATCCAAGCATATTCCGCCAACGGTCACAAAAGCAAAACCGATAGCGCTCAAGTGTTTAGGCGGCGATTTCTTTCTATCTCCTTGACAACAGAACCACGCACTCAACATGGCTCGTATGCGGAAACATGTCCACCGGCTGAATCTTCTTCACACGGTATCCGTTTTTGCAAAGAAAACGCAGATCGCGTGCCAGGGTTTCAACATTGCAGGAAACATAAACGACTCTTTTAGGCGCGGTCTTCACAAGACTCTTGAGAAAATTCATGTCGCTGCCTGCGCGCGGAGGATCCATAAAGACAACGTCCGGTTGTGCATTCTGCGCGGCAAGTTCAAGCATAAACTTTCCCGCGTCGGCACAAAAAAACTCAGCGTTTTCTATACTGTTGAGCCGCGCGTTGAAAACCGCGTCTTTGACTGCGCTTGGGTTGAGCTCAACTCCCGTCAGACGAATGCTCTTTGCTTTCGCTACCGCAATGCCAATCGTACCCGTTCCGCAGTAAGCGTCAAGCACCGAATCACCCTTTTTGAGTGCGGCAAAGTCAATGGCAGTCTTATAAAGAACCTCTGTCTGAACCGGATTGATCTGATAAAATGAGCTCGGCGAAATTCTGAAGCAGCAGGAACAAAGCGTATCCTCAATGTAACCGTTACCGAAAAGTACGATCTCCTTTTTGCCGAGAACAAGGCTCGTTTTTGCGCCGTTTACAGACTGAACAACGGTTGTAATCTTTGGAAATGCTTCAAGCAGCTTTTTCAAAAAATCCTTTTTCTTCGGGAACAGCTCGCTGCCTGTGACGAGCACAACCATGATCTGTCCGCTTGAAAATCCGCGGCGAACGAGCACATGGCGCAAAAAGCCGCGTCCGGTGTCTTCGTTGTATGCACCAAGCTTGAACTGCGGCAAAAGGGAACGGATATATACAATTATTTCATCTGCCTGCTCATCTTCAAGCAGACATTTGTTGACCGGCACCACCCTGTGACTCGCAGACTGATATACGCCGGAGATAACCTTTCCCCCGACATTGCGAAAAGCTGCCTGCACCTTGTTTCGGTAATGCACGGGATTTTTCATTCCGATTATCTCCTCAACATGACAAAAAAAGCCAAGCTCTTTAATGCACTTGACTTGTTTGAACGAGAGCTGCTCCTCATAGTTCATATTCTGAAGCTGACAGCCTCCGCATTTTTTATAGAGAGGGCAGCCGTTTCCTCTGCCCTCTCTTTTGACTGCTTGCTTTTTGTTCATTTTCCGGCCTTTCTGCCGTATTTTTTCATGCAGTGTCTGACTGCCATTTCAAGAACGACAAGCGTAACCACCGCGCAAACGGCGGCAACCGGGTTGCTCTGACTCTTTTTCATTTTCTGTTTCTCCTACTCTCAAAAAGATTGATTACTTGACATTTACCTTGTGCTCCATTATCCAACCGGTTGCAAAAAGCATTCCGACAGCGGCGATAGCCATGAATATCATTCCGCCCAGACCGATTGAATAAAATGACTCCGAATTGCTGACCGATGTAAGCGCAAACTTCAGATTGTCTTCGGTCAGCTCAATGCAAAGCGGAAAATGCTCATTGAGCCACGCACTGACCGTATTGGCAACAATGTATGTTCCGCAGAAGATCAGAAAGCCAAACAGCCACGGGTGCTGCTGGAGCGGTCTTGTGTTTGAAAGCGTCAGCGAAAAATACACAAAGCTGACAAAGGTCAGAATTGAAATGAACAGATAGAAAATCAAGACAACAACCGCTTTTGCAATCATCTTTCCGCTCGGCAGCATTTCAAGCAGCCCGCTTTCTTTGATCGTGTCAACGATTCCGCCAACCTGTTCGCCGTCAAGCTGCGCTCTTGCATTGAGGAAAATGACAAGATATATAAGTCCGCAAACAACAAACGAAACAACGAACCAAACCAACGAAACGAGTACCTTTGAGATGAGCAGCGAGCTGCACTTCACCGGCAGGGTAAAGCTCAGGTAGCCGCGGTTGGTATAAAGCGTATTATAAAAATTGCCGATAACAAGCGCAACGGTGAAAGCTATTGAAAGAAAACCTACAAAAACGAGCACCGATGAACCGATAGCACTGATTGCCGTTGCCTTTGTGAGCATTGCAATGAACATAACCAGCGTTGTTACCGCCGCGCAGATGTATATGAGTGAGACATAGCGCGCAGTCTGTTTGAATTCATGTTTTAAAAGCTTACCAAGCATAGCTGAATACCTCCTTGAATACCTCTTCAACGGTCTTGCCTTTTTCGCGCAGTTCGTCAACATGGGAGTCGATAACCGCAGTGCCGTTGCTTATCATCAAAACGCGGTCAAAGATATATTCAACGTCGCTGATAAGGTGAGTTGAAATGAGAATCGTTGAATCCTTTTCATGGTTTTCCATAATGAGGTCAAGAATGTGGCTCCTTGCCGCCGGGTCAACTCCGCCGAGCGGTTCATCAAGAATATACAGCTTTGCCTTGCGGCAGAGTACCAATGCCAAACGGAGCTTTTCCTGCTGACCCTTTGACATGGTTTTGAGCTTTTGCTTCAAATCAAGGCCAAAACGCAAAAGCATTTTTTCCGCCTTGCTGCGGTCAAAGTCCTTATAAAAATCAGAAAAATATTCAAGCGCGTCAATCGGACGCATCCAATCCGGAAGATAGGATTTTTCCGGCAGATAGGCAATAATGCTCTTTGTGTACGCGCCGGGTTCTTCGTTATCAACTCTCACCACTCCGTCATAATCCTTGATGAGTCCGGTGAGAATTTTGATGAGCGTCGTTTTTCCGCAGCCGTTAGGTCCGAGGAGACCGATGATCTGACCGCTCTGCGCGCTGAACGTTACACCTTTGAGTACCTCCTTGCGCCCATAGGATTTTTTTAGATCCGATACATTGATAATTTTGTTGCTGCTCATATCATTCGCCTTTCGTTTATTTAATGGAGTTATATTCGCCTTTACTTTATTCTTGTTTTTCCGATGAAATATGAAATTGCGCCCCAACAAAGATGTATGAGGCAAAGCGTAACAGGTCCGGGTGCCGCAGAAACGCCGAGCACTGCCGAAACAACACAGAGCACAAAACAAAAGCCGAGTCCGCCAACCATAATCGCCTTTGAAAGTCTTCCTGCTTCATAAAGATCGTGAGCACCGTTGACGAGGAAAAGAATATTCCTGTCCTGTTCTGCGCAGAAAAGGCCGCTGCCGTTTTGCAGGTCAGCGCCCGTTTTGTATGAATCAATGAGACGGCTGTTCTTTGTTGAAGATATACGGATTGCCGCAACGTCAGCCATCAGCTTTTTGGCGGCAAGCTCCTGCGTCAAACACGGGTCGCCGCAGTTGAGCATCAGAACAAGACCGGTTTTGTTGAACGCACGCACACTCTTTTTGACGTCGCTCCTGACTCTGTAATCGGCAACAAACAGCGCGGCAATTACGCCCTCAATAACAACATACATCACATTTTTGCCTTTGGCATACTTATTTTCGTCCTCTTCGTCGGGCGGCTCAATGCTGTGAGAAACAAGCATCATGCGATTGCCGACGAGAACCCGCCTTCCGGCAATCCAGCAGGAATATCCGAGCTGTTCTTCATACTGAAGGTCCTCGGCCTCCGGCAGCCGTATGCCCTCCTCTTCAAGAAAAGAGTCAAACTGATTTTTGAGAACGCTGCGTGTGTTTTTGAGCGTTGCCGCGGCATAAACAACGGCGTCAGAAACAGCCATTCTTTCGCCCGGTACCGTTCTGAACTTTGAAATTCTGCCCTCAAAAATTTCATCTGCGTCAAGGGCAACCGCATTGGCTTTTGCAACGCATGCGGCGCTGTCTTCAGAGGCAACAACCGCAGAGCCCTCCGCAAGAGAAGAATCGTTTTTTGACTTAATGAGTACCGAAACGGGATCCGAGAGTGCCGGCATACAAAGACAGAACGCACTTGCAAGAGCGGCAAAGAACGCCGCCGTGCTTTTTGAAAGTACCGCGCCGAGAACGGCAAAAACGCCGGCGGCGCAAAGCACAACGATTCCGAGAACAAAAAACAACTTTTCCTGCGAGGTACGCGAAAAAGAGAAACGTTCAAGATTTTTCGGAATTGTGCACGGTGCCGAGTAGATTATTACAGGATCGTCTTTTCCGCTGATTCCATAGCCGAGAGCAGCGGCATCATTTTTGTTTTCAACCGTCCTCAGCGAGCGCAGCTGCTTGCAGCGCATCATGACCGAAATGTCCCTGCGCATTCCCTCAAGCTTCAGATAATCTGCTGCACAGAGAGAGAGCAGCGAAAAAAGAAAGAACGGCGTGTACACGGTCATGTCGGCAGGCTGCTCAACCTTGAATACAAACAGAGACAGACATTGCAGGAGCGTGACCGCACCGCAAAGCAAAACAAAAAACGCCGGTTCGGGTCTGAAAGCCTTCAAAGATGAAAATCCGTCCTTTATCATGTCTCTGCCGAAAACGGCGCCCAAAACGACAAGCACGGCGTTCAAAAGGAGGAACACCGCTCCTCCCGCAGAAAAAAATGCGCTGAGCACACCCGTTTCTGCATAGGCGCAAAGCAAAAAGAACAGTACCAATGAAATCACAAACAAAATTCCGACAGAGCCGAGCTGTTTTTTTCGGTGCTCCATCTGCTCCTTGAGCGAACGGCGCTGAATTTTTGCACCGCTCAGTTCCTCGCGGCGGCGTTCCGTCCGCGTTTTCTGCTGAACAAAGCGCATACCTTTTTCAAAAAGTCCGGAAGTCTTCTTTTTTTTGTCTGCACGGTCAACGGCGTCAAAAAGAGTTTCTCCCTTTTGGATTTCAAGCGAATCGGCAACGCTTTTTCCGCCCTTTCCCGTCGGCTCCTTTTCAAGAATAGCTTTATCCGAGGTTTCCTTTGAAAGTACACGAAAATTTTCAATCAAATTTTTTCTTGTCTTTTTAAGCTGCCGTTCAACCGCAGCCTGTGACACCACATTCGGCTTTGTCTCGTCATCGTAGCCGTCAAGAAACAGCTGACCGCCGTCTTCGTCTTCTTTTTCATTATCCGATACCGTATCTTCCAAACCGTTTTTTCCGAGACTGAAGTGCTTTGTCTTTCCGTCAACGGAGGGGATAACCTTTGTTTTGTCAGAAACCGATTTTGAAAATTTCCTGACTTCCTCACCCTTTTTTCCCGCGTCTTCGGAAATTGGAGCGAGACCGACCGATTCAAGCAGTTCATTTATCGAGTCAATGCCCTCGGGCATATTGATATCGTTGTTATTAAGGTCTGCCATTGTTTCCACCCTTTACAGTTCTTTGCCTTGAAACTTCATACATGAGTATACCCGCTGCAACAGAGGCGTTGAGAGACGTGATTTTTCCTTTCATGGGGAGTGAGACAATAAAATCGCTCTTTTCACGGATAAGCTTGCTCACGCCAAAGCCCTCCGAGCCCACAACAAGACCCACCGCACCGGAAAAATCCGTTTCGCTCCATGTTTTTCCGTCCATATCCGCACTGTATATCCAAACGCCGCGCTTTTTCAGCTCGTCAAGAGTCGAAGCAAGGTTCGTCACTCTTGCAACCGGCATGTATTCAAGTGCGCCGGCGGCGGCTTTTGAAACCGCCCATGTGAGCGAAACACTGCGCCTTTTGGGAATTATTACGCCGTGTGCCCCGGCACATTCCGCCGTGCGTATAACCGCGCCGAGATTATGCGGATCTTCAAGCTCGTCGCATATGATGATGAATGGTTGCTCCGACCGTTTTTCGGCGAGAGCAAAAATATCGTCAAGCTGTGCATATTCGTGTGCCGCAACATAGGCGGCAACGCCTTGATGGTTGCCTTGGGTGCAAAGATAATCGAGCTTGCGCTTATCAACCTCTTTGATTACCACACCTTTTTCTTTGCATTCGGCGATTATTCTTCCAACGGAACCGCCGCGTTCTCCCTTTGCAACGAGGAGCGTATCAATCACTCTGCCGGAGCGCAGAGCCTCCGAAACGGCGTTGCGTCCAATCAAAAGCTCGGTCTCGCCGCCTTTTTGTTTGTTTTTGTTTTCGTTATCCATATTTTTATGCAAATCCTCTCATGAGAGCACAAACATTGCCCTGTCTGATTATAGCTACAAGTATACATTATGTAGTATATCATATATTTCTGCGTTTTTCATCAACATATAATAAAAAACAATAAAAAAATCGTCTTGAAAAAAGGAAAGTTCAAATTAAATCAAAAGCTCATAAGTCGCCTTGAAGCTTTTCGCTTTTTGTCTGACTTTTTTGACCGATTCGCTTTGGAGGACTTGATTATTTCGGCATTTCTTGGCATAATAATAAAATGTGCGGTTCGACGCAAAGCATGCCGACCGAAAAAATACCTTTTCCAAAATCTGCGCAGATTTTGAAATCGACCGAACACTCTCACGCCCTTGCACGGCTACAGCAAGGGATAAGCGTGATTTTTATTATCGTTTGTAGCCGGAAAGGCTAAGTGATCATGAACAAAAAGGTAACTCAAGAGCTGCTCTCGCTTTCGCAGGAGGAACGGCTTGAAATAATTGAACGCCACAGAAAAAGCGGCGTGCTAATACCGATGACAGACGGCGTTTTTATCGGCAAAAATGTAAAGCTTGAAAGCGGCGCAATTGTTCTTCAAGGCTGCATTCTGACAGGTGAAACGAGCGTTGAAACCGGCGCGGTGATAGGTCCGGGCACGGTTCTTTTTGATACGCTTGTCAAAAAGAACGCCTCTCTCAACTGCGTTCAGGCTTTTGAAAGCGAAATCGGAGAGGAAGCCGACCTCGGTCCGTTCGTACACATCAGACCCAACAGTCATATTGCAGCGAGGGTACACCTCGGCAATTTTGTTGAGGTCAAAAACTCAACCGTGGGAGAAAAAACCAGCGTTTCTCATCTGACATACGTCGGCGACAGCGATGTCGGCAAAAATGTCAATTTCGGCTGCGGCTGTGTAACAGTCAATTTCAACGGCAAGGAAAAATCACGCACAACAGTCGGCGACCACGCGTTCATCGGCTGCAACACCAACCTTGTGGCTCCCGTTACCGTCGGCGCCTACGGCTATACAGCCGCAGGTTCAACGATCACGGACGACGTGCCGGAAAACGCCCTTGCAATTGCGAGAGCGCGGCAGGAGAACAAAAAAGACTGGGTACTCAAAAAGAAGCCTTACAGAGACATGAAATAAGGAAGAAGAAAAAATGTTTTTAAAAAAGGATAAATTTTCCGGAGAGAGCACCTATGACTACATGATCGTAGGTCTCGGAAATCCCGGAAAAAAATATGAAGTTACAAAACACAACGCCGGTTTTTTATGCATAGACCTGTTGGCTCAAAACCTTGGCGTAAAAATTGACAGGCTGAAATTCAAAGCGCTTGTTACCGACGCAAGAATCAATTCAAAGCGCTGCCTTTTGATGAAGCCGCAGACCTTCATGAACCTCAGCGGCGAGGCAGTCCGCGACGCAGCGGCATTTTTCAAAATACCTCCGGAAAAAATCATTGTTATTTTTGACGATATCAACCTTGAACCGGGCAGGCTGAGGATACGCAGAAAAGGCTCAGACGGCGGTCATAACGGAATCAAGAGCATTATATATCAGCTGCAAAGCGACGCCTTTCCGCGAATCAAGCTCGGCGTGGGTGCAAAGCCCAATCCGGAGTTTGACCTTGCCGATTGGGTTCTTATGCCGTTCACAAAGGAACAGCTCGGCAATTTAAGAAAAGCCGCAGATAATGCGTGCGAAGCAATTGAGCTTATGGTAGACGGAAAAACCGACGAAGCAATGAGCAAATTCAACTCATGATGCCGCACTTAAAATATGCACAAAGCAAAGCTACAAAAAAAAGAGAGAGCCGAACCGAAAAGTTCGACTCTCTTTTTTGTAAATGAGGTTTTAAGTCCGCCTTTTTACGCGTCCGTCATACGGCGTAGAAAGAAATTTAATTCATGAAATCAAAATCACCGATTCACGGCTTTTTTGCATACAAAGGAAAAACAACCGCTTTTTGTTCCGGTCTTGTCTCACAGAAATTCGCTGACAAAACGATAAAATTCCGAAACCGTTACGCTGTCCATCTCCGCCGCGTCCTCCTGAAGAAGGTGATCGGAGTTTTCATACGTTATAAGCTCACAGTAAACGCCGTTTTCTTTCAGTGCGCTTTCAAGCTTTTCGGCATTCTCATATGAAACGGATTTATCCTTTTTGCCGTGAACAATGAGAGTCGGCGGAACGTTCGGATTCACCATCGAAAGGGCGGTTATTGAATTGACCGCATCGGTTTTATCTTTAAGGTTCAGCAGATTGATACTCTCTCCCGTAAGAACGGAAATCAAGCCGCAGGAGATTGCCTTGACGGGCAGAAGCTTTTCTGTGTTGGAGTCAAAAAAGCTTGCCGGGCAGCTGCCGAGCGTAATAAAACCTATTTCTATGGGACTGTCGTTATAATGCTGATATGCATAGAGCGCAGAAAGATGCGAACCGGAGGAGTGACCGGCAAGCGCCATTTTATGCGCGGTGAGACCGCGTTCAAGCAGATAGTCCTTTACGCTTTCAACCGTGGCTTCAACGTCATCAAGCATATCAAACGCCGTCGCGTTGTTTTGCAGCTTTCTGTAATCCATGCCCACGGCAACAAGGCCGTGCTCATCGCAGGCTGTTTTGAGCTTTTCCGCGTACTGCGTCTGGTCATAAAACACCCAGCCTCCGCCGTGAATAACAAGGAGCACATCAACGTCTCCCTTTGCGTCTGAGGGAACATAGATATCGTAGACCTGATTGTAGCTTTCGCCGTACTGTACCCTTTCTCCGCCGTCAAGAGGAGCCGGAGCGGGAGAAACGACCGGGGCCATTACGTTCATTATCATTGCAATGACTGCCATAAAGAGTGAAATAAGCTTCATTGGCATAATTATCAATCCTTTCCGAACATCATTTTCCATGTTCTGCCGCAATTTTATCACAGCCAAATCACGTTGTCAATATCTCATCAAGAAGACGGAAATCACGGCGATTTGCTTTTATCGGCATTATGTGATAAAATGTCTGTATATTCACAGTAACAGGAGTGGAAATATGTCAAAAAAAGCTTTGAGCCTTTTTCTCGCGGCAGTGATGATTTTTTCGCTTTTTTCCGCAGCGATACCCGTGTACGCGGCGGACAGCACGATGAAAACGCTCGTTTCGCTCACAAAAAAATTTCCGCATAAAAAATACTGGAACCATGTGGGTTCAAAAAAGAATAACCCGGACAAGGTAACAAATCTTCCGTGCCCGAGCCACAAGGACGTCAGTTGGGACAGCGAGGACACAACCTGCAACAGCTTTGACAATGCAATTCAATGCATGGGTTTTGCATATAAAATTGCCTATGAGATCACCGGTTCAAGCCCGAGAACATGGGACAAAAGCGAAAAGCTGAATGCAAAAAAGCTGCGCGTCGGGGATGTAATACGCTACCGCAACGGTTCTCATTCTCTCACCGTCACCGGTGTAAAGGGCGAGGAGATTTCCTTTGTTGACGCAAACTGGTATCCCGGCTGTCAGATCCGTTGGGGCAGAATGAAGCTTGAAGATATGCCGGGCTTCAGCTATGTTCTGCATCTCAAGGGCAACGAGCGCAAAAACACCGACCTGGATTTTCACAAATCCACGGTTGACCTCGGCGACGAGGAAGAGCAGGAGCTCAAAGATGAAACCGAAAGCTGGAAGATGAACGACGAGGGATATCTCAACGTCAGAGCAGGTGCTTCAACCGAAAAAAGCATTCTCGGTCAGATTCCGCCCGAGACAACGTTTTCCGTCAGCGAAAAGAAAAATGCAAAAGACCACCTTTGGGGACTTGTAACCTACGGTTCACTTGAGGGCTGGGCAGTTCTTGATTACAGCACATATCTTTCCGGCGGAAACAATGCTCCCGTTTTGCTCGAACCGAAAGGCGTCTTTGCCGCCGGCGAAAGTATTCCCGCCACATGGAAAAAGACTCCCGGAGCGAACAGCTATACCCTTGAAGTAAGGTCTTCAAACGGAAAAAAGCTTGCCTCTGTCAAAGCAAAATCAAATTCCGCAAAGTTCACCGTCAAAGCGGCAGACAGAGTAACTGTTACCGTTACTGCAACAAGTACCCACGCGCCCTCATGGAAGCTCAAAAGTTCAGCCGCAACTTTTACGGTGCTTGACAGCAAGGACATTCTTCTGACTTCTTTAAAGCCGGCAAAAAGCGAAATCACCATTGAAAAAGGAAAAACAGAAAAGCTTCTCTTTTCTGTTGCGCCGAGCAACGCCGGAAACAAAGGTCTTTCATTCAAAAGCGCAGACAAAAGCATTGCCGCAGTGAGCGCAGACGGGCTTGTTACGGCAAAAAGCTTTGGCAAAACAACAATAACCGCATCTGCGCTTGACCCCTCCGGTCTCAGCGCAGTCTGCACCGTTACAGTAGTGCCGGCAAAAAGTGAAAAGCTTTTTCAGACGGCAAAAAAGACCAAAAAAACCGGCATAACCGTTCAATGGAAAAAGGTCAAGGGTGCAACCGGATATCGGCTTTACAGATACAACAAGGACAAAAAAACATATAAGCTGTTGTGTGAGACAGACAAAACATCTTTCACCGTCAAAAAACTCAAAGCCGGAACCGGAAACTATTACTCGGTTCGTCCGTTTGCAAAGGTTGACGGAAAGTATATTTTCGGCGCTTTCACAGAGCCTGTGATGCTTTTTTCAACACCCGACAGTCCCTCCGTCAGCGGAAAGCTTTCAAAAAAGAAAGCCGTGTTCAAATGGAAAAAGGTCAAGGGTGCAACCGGCTATGAAGTATATGTTAAAAAGAACGGAAAGTATATTCTTTTGAAAAAGCTCTCCGCCTCAAAAACAACGTATGAAAAATCGCTCGGAACGGGTGAAAAATGCGTTTTGCGCGTCAGAGCCGTAACAAAGGGAAAAACCGCAACGCTTTATTCCTCCTATTCAAAGACGGTTACGGTGAAAAGATAAAAACTCACCGCATGACAAATAACATGCGGTGAGCATACAGCAAATATTCTTCGGGACTACGCCATTGGCGCAGTCCTTTTTTGTTTAACGGAATTGAAGTGTGCGAATCGCGCGGTTGACTTTTCATCAGGTCGCACAGAAGTTTTGCAGGCTCGCCGTGTTTTAATCAAGCAAATATAAACCGGACTGGAGCCAAACGAACTCGCGGGAACCGACATTGACGTATTTATAAACCTTTTCGTTGAAAACGCGGTAATCTCTGACAGAGTTTGTAGTAATATTCAGTGTGCGTATTTTCTTTGACGCTTGATTGCATATGTAAAGGATATTGTCCATAAGAGTCACCGCGCAGGGACGTTCAAAAGCAGTGGTTTCTCCTCCGCCTACGCGAAGAAGGATCCTGCCCTCACGAGGAGAGTACTTTATCACGGCATTCTCTCCCGGAACGGCACACCAGACATACGAGGAATCAACCGCAATGTCACAGACCGGAGAACCGTGATATGTCAACAATGAGGAGACATTCAGCGAACCGTCGGTGTTGAATATATTGTATTCACCGTTAGGGAACACCGCCATGATCTTGTTATCGTTGAGCACACCCACATCGCAGGAAACATAGTCTCCGAGCTGCTCGGCAATATCCTCATATTCAAACCCAAACTTGATTTTGAGATAAACACTTTTTTTGATTCTTGTGAATTTGTCATTCACCGCATCGTAACCGTAAAACAGCGCTTTGACCCTTCCGTCTGCAGACTGACCCTTTGCCGCAAGAACAAAGCCCTTTTTGAAAGGAGTGATACCGAGTATCTCACCTGAAAAAATATTATCCATATATATTCCCCTTAGAGTTGTTTTCATATTATCCCTATTATAATACAGTATTAGCGTCTTAAGGTCAAGGGAGAAAACGCAATAATATTCACCGTGAAAAGAAAAAATGCCGCCTTTTCTGCAAAAACGTCTTCTCCGCAATATTCCCATCAAATATTGACAACATATGAATATTCGGTTACAATGCTTTTAACAACAATCAGTATTTGGGTGTGAGCATATGAGAAAATTTTTAACGTTCATTATGAGCATAGGTCTGCTTTTATGCTGCCTCTGTCTTTTTTCTTCAGCGGTGAGCATCACCGAGGGCGAAGAGGCGCTGCGAGCACAGTTTACCTCAGACGACACTTCACCGCTCGGTTACGTCTCCTATTCTCCGGTCAAAGGAGATGAAGATGCAGCAAAATATCCCCTTGTTGTTTGGCTGCACGGAAATGCTTCCGGTGATTATCCGGGTCATCAGCTCAACAACAGCTGCATTTCAAATTGGTCAAGCGAGGAATACCAGTCTCGCTTTGAGGGTGCCGGCGGAGCTTTTCTGCTTCTTCCGCGCTGCCCTACAAATACCCACGTTGTTGCGTGGGGATCGGAGAAACGGATCCCGCTCAAAAATACAATCGACGATTTCATCGCCAAAAATGAAAGCCACATTGATAAATCAAGAATTTATATCGGCGGCTACTCTATGGGCGGCAAAATGACAATCATCATGGCAAGCACTTATCCGGATTTTTTTGCCGCAGCTTTTCCGATGTCTCCGGTTTATGAGCCGACAAAAAGCGAGCTCAAATCAATGTCGCAGATGCCGGTCTGGTTGTTCGTCAACAAGAATGACAAGTACGTTGCACTTGACTATGAAAGAATCGTACTCCCCAACTGGGAATATTTCAGCAAAAACTCCGCTTTTCCCGCAGAAAGCAGACTGACATCGTTTTCATCCTTCTGGCATGCGGAGGGCGTTGAAAACACAAGCGACGTGCACAACACATGGGACGCCGTGACCTATGATATGTTCATGAAAAGCGGTGAAGTTTACTATGCGAGTGAAACGGTCAACGCAAACGGAGGAGCCGTTGAGCTTTCATACCCGAACGGCGTTATCTCGTGGCTTTCCGCGCAAAGCCTTGAAAATCGCGGCGGAGAAAGCATTGTTCGCTTTTTTCAAAGGATCGTATTCTTTGTAAAGCGCCTGCTGAGTTTAATATTTGTTATATAATCAATTATAAAAAGCCCTCTGCGCAGGGCTTTTTACTTAAGCTGAGAAGAATCGAACCCAATGCGGTTTGACCGCAAATGTCAGAGCTTGAATAAATCGCTGTCTGCACAAAGAAATAACAGCTTTTTACACGGGTCATAAATTTGTTTTATTTCGGTTGACAAAACGTTGTGTTTGAAGTAAAATAGCACTGTGTGAACTGAATACTTATATGTGAGACATATCTATGGAGAACTGAGAATAGAGATGATCCCATCGGTGCACCGCAGGAGGAAGGTTAATCGCTTCTTCGGTGGCGGTGGCGTTTTTCTGTTCTCTTTTTTTGTCAGGTTCATTCAGTCGCAGTTTTTGCGATCTCATTTTAAGGAGGATACGAAAATGCCGGAAAAATACGTTCTTGCCCTTGACCAGGGCACAACAAGCTCAAGAGCCATTGTCTTTGACAAGCACGGCAGCATTATTGCCAAGGCTCAGAATGAATTCGACCAGATCTATCCGAAGGCGGGCTGGGTTGAACACGACCCCCTCAAAATCCTTTACAGTCAGATCACCTCAATCACCTCAATTCTCAACTCGGGTGAGGTTGACGCAAAGGATATCGCCGGAATCGGAATCACCAATCAGCGCGAAACCACCATTCTCTGGGACAGAGCAACGGGAAAGCCCGTTCACAACGCCATCGTCTGGCAGTGCAGAAGAACCGCAGAGATGTGCGAAAAGATCAAAGAGGACAAGGAGCTTTGCGATTATATCACCGCTCATACCGGTCTTATCATTGACGCATACTTTTCCGCAACCAAAATCAAGTGGATCATTGACAACGTTCCCGGCGTAAAAGCTCTTGCCGAAGCCGGACAGCTGCTTTTCGGCACCGTTGAAACATGGCTCATCTGGAACCTTACCGGCGGACGCGTTCATGTTACCGATTATTCAAACGCATCAAGAACAATGCTCTTTGACGTTGACAAGCTCTGCTGGGACGAGTATCTTTGCAAGAGACTCGGTATTCCTATGAACATTCTTCCCACCCCCGTTCCCTCAAGTCAGGTTTACGGTTGGGTAGCAGGCGGAATCATCGGTATAGAAGAACTTGAAGGCGTACCCATCTGCGGCGCGATCGGCGACCAGCCGTCAGCCCTTTTCGGTCAGGCATGCTTCAAAGCCGGCATGGCAAAGAACACCTACGGAACAGGCTGCTTCCTGCTCATGAACACGGGCAACAAGCGTGTTGAATCAAAGAACAATCTTCTCACCGGCGTTGCATGGAGCCTCGGCGGAGAGACCACATATTCAATCGAGGGCAGCGCATTCAATGCAGGCTCCGTTATCAAGTGGCTGCGCGACGAGGTTCAGCTCATTGACAGTCCCCGCCGCTGCGACGAGCTTGCAGAAAGCGTACCCGATGCAAACGGCTGCTATCTTGTTCCGGCATTCACCGGACTCGGCGCTCCGTACTGGGATATGTATGCAAGAGGCTGCATAGTCGGTCTCACAAGAGGCGTGAACCGTGCTCATATTGCAAGAGCGGTTCTTGAAAGCATCACATATCAGATGACCGACCTGCTTGAAGCAATGAGCGATGACTCCGGAATCGAAATCGCCGACCTGCGTGTTGACGGCGGAGCTTCCGTCAGCAACATCATGCTTCAGATTCAGGCGAATATGGCTCAAACAAAGGTTGACAGACCCAAAACAGTTGAAACCACCGCTCTCGGCGCTGCATATCTTGCAGGTCTTGCCGTCGGCGTATGGGAAAGCCTTGAGGACATTGAAAACAACCGCGAGGTTGACAGAATCTTTGAGCCTCAGATGAGCATGGAAGAAAGAAATAAAATCTATGCAGGCTGGAAAAAGGCCGTTGGCAGAGCCATGGACTGGGCTGAAAAGGAATAATAACAAAGGCTGAAAAGGATAATATCCTTTCACATAAATCTACAAATAAATTACAGGAGTGATAATTCATGGGTAAAGTTGTACTTGACTGGAAAACAGCCGAAAATTTCATTCGTGACGCATTCATCGGTGTAGGCGTTCCCGAAGAGGACGCAAAAATCGTTGTTGACGTTCTTCTTGAATCCGACAAGCGCGGAATCGAATCTCACGGCTGCAACCGTTTCAAGCCTATCTACATTGACCGCATCAACGACGGCATTCAGAACCCCGTAACCAACTTTGAAATCGTTAAGGAAACCGAAACAACCGCAGTTGTTGACGGTCACGACGGCATGGGTCAGGTTATCGGCTACAAGTCAATGCAGATGGCAATTGACAAGGCTAAAAAATACGGCATGGGCATGGTTGTTGCACGCAACTCCTGCCACTACGGTATTGCAGGCTACTATGCAACTCAGGCATGCAAGCAGGGCTGCATCGGAATCACCGGCACAAACGCACGTCCGTCAGTTGCTCCGACCTTCGGCGTTGAAGGCATGTTCGGAACCAACCCCCTCACCATCGGCATCCCGACCGACGAAGATTTTGATTTTGTAATCGACTGCGCAACCTCGATCACCCAGAACGGTAAGATCGAATACTATGAGAGAATCGGCGAAGACGTTCACCCCGGCACCGTAATCGGTCTTGACGGTGGTCCCGTTACCGGCGACGCAGGCGAGGCTCTCAAGAAGATCAGAGCCGGCAAAGCTGCTCTTGCTCCTCTCGGCGGAATCGGCGAGGCTCTCGGCGGATACAAGGGCTATGGTTATGCAATGGTTGTTGAGCTCCTTTCGGCTGCTCTTCAGGACAATAACTACGGCAAGGCTCTTGACGGCAAAGATGAAAACGGCAACAAGGTTCCCTATCATCTCGGTCACTTCTTCATCGCGATCGACACCAACCACTTCCTCGGCGAGGAATTCACAAGACATAAAGCAGGCGAAATTCTTCGCTCCGTCCGCGCCTCAAAGAAGGCTCCCAACGCAGAGAGAATCTATACCGCAGGCGAAAAAGAGTATCTCGTATGGCTTGAAAGAAAAGACAGCGGCGTACCCGTCAGTGAACCCGTTCAGGAAGAGATGTGCAAGGTTCGCGATGACCTCAAGCTCGATTACACTTTCCCGTGGGAAAAGTAAAATAAAAGATTTTCATATTATTTGAAAGGTTAGTGAATATCCATGGATTACGCAAAAGAATCCCTCAGACTCCATTATGAGTGGAAAGGCAAGCTTGAGGTTACACCGCGTGCAGCGGTAGACAGCAAAGATGCCCTTTCTCTTGCATATACCCCCGGCGTTGCACAGCCTTGCCTTGAAATTCAGAAAGACATCAACAAGTCATATGAACTCACAAGGCGCTGGAACACCGTTGCCGTTGTTACCGACGGCACAGCAGTTCTCGGTCTCGGCGACATCGGTCCCGAAGCCGGTATGCCCGTTATGGAAGGCAAATGCGTTCTCTTCAAGGCTTTCGGCGACGTTGATGCAATTCCCCTCTGCGTTCGTTCAAAGGACGTTGACGAAATTGTTAAGACAGTTGCTCTCCTTGCCGGTTCATTCGGCGGCGTAAACCTTGAAGACATCAGCGCTCCGAGATGCTTTGAAATTGAAAAGAAGCTCAAAGAATGCTGCGACATTCCCATCTTCCACGATGACCAGCACGGCACTGCAATCATCACCCTCGCAGGTCTCATCAACGCTCTCAAGCTCGTTGGAAAAAAGATTGAAGACGTTAAAATCGTTACCAGCGGCGCAGGCGCAGCAGGCATTGCAATCATCAAGCTGCTCATGAGCATGGGTCTCAAAAACGTTATTATGACAGACCGCACCGGTGCTATCTACAAGGGACGCGAAAAGCTCAACCCGATCAAGGCTGAAATGGCTGAAATCACCAATCAGAACTGCGAAAAAGGTACCCTTGCCGAAGTTATCAAGGGCGCAGACGTATTCATCGGCGTTTCCGCTCCCGGAACCCTCACCAAGGAAATGGTTCAGACCATGGCTAAGGATCCCATCATCTTTGCCTGCGCAAACCCGACTCCGGAGATCTTCCCGGATGAGGCAAAGGCAGGCGGCGCTGCTGTTGTTTCAACCGGCAGAAGCGACTTCCCGAACCAGGTCAACAACGTTTTGGCTTTCCCGGGCATTTTCCGCGGTGCTCTTGACGTTCGCGCAAGCGACATCAACGATGAGATGAAGGTTGCCGCAGCTTATGCGCTTGCAGGTCTTGTAAGCGATGAAGAACTGAGCGCAGACTACATCATTCCCGCAGCCTTTGACCCCAGAGTAAAAGACGCAGTTGCAAAGGCAGTTGCAAAGGCTGCAATAGACAGCGGCGTTGCAAGAATCTGAAGTTAGACTGTAATTCTTAACATTAAAAAATCCGGGCGGTTACAAACCTGTAGCCGCCCGGATTTTGTGCTATCTTATTGCCTTAAACTGAAAAGAGAACATCGGAAGAAGAATCATTTTGTGCACCTGATTTGGCAGCAGCGCATGGTTGCCAGCGCCGCCTCATGCGTCTGCGGCGTAACTCCCGCACAGCATGACGGGTCAACGCTTATATCTGCCTGAGGAAACGCTGCTTTCAAAATAAGTGCATTTGAAACAACACATATATCCGTGCAAAGGCCGACAAGCTCAACCGATTCAAAATCAAAGCTGCTCCAGCCTGTATATCCGAATGTGGGCTTATCAACAATCACACTGCCGGGAACATAAAGCCCGTCTGCAATCTCCCAGCCATGAGTGCCCTTTACGCAGTGAACAACAGGCAGATTTTTGCCCTCGTTTGTTTCAAGATAATTCTCGCCGTGTGTGTCGCGGGTAAATATGATTTCGTCGCTGCGCATTTTATATTCTTCAATTTTTTTACGCACCGCAGAAACAATTGAGACTGCTTCTTTTGTTCCGAGTGCACCGTCAATAAAATCGTTTTGCATATCAATGACTATAAGCGTCTTTTTCATGGAGAGACTCCCTTTCTTTATTCTGTGCTCTATAAAAACAGGCTGTTCCGAATGCTTTCAGAACAGCCCCTTCTTTTTCGTCTTATCTGTCTTCTCTGAAATACGCCAGACCGAGACTTTCCGGAGCCTGATGCTCTTTTTTGTCTGTTATTGACGTAAAGATGAGAACGGCAATTGTAACAACATACGGCAGCATCATAACAAGCTCCTGCTCGCCGACTCCGATGCCCTTGATGTAGTTCTGAATAATGTAAAGTCCACCGAAAACAAACGAGCCGAGGATCGCTCTGTTCGGGCGCCAGACTGCAAAAATAACAAGCGCAATTGCAAGCCAGCCTCTGTCGCCGAAAGCGTCGTTTGACCAAATTCCGTTCGCGTAATCCATAACGTAATACAGACCGCCGAGACCCGCAATTACACTGCCAACGCAGGTTGCAATATACTTATATCTGTTTACATTGATTCCGGACGCGTCTGCCGTTGCAGGATTTTCGCCCACTGCGCGGAGACTGAGACCCACGCGAGTCTTTTTGAGAACATATGCCATAACAATTGCCATGATTACAGCGGCATATGCCAAAAAGCTGTATGAGAAAAAGATTTCTCCAACCGCTCCGAGCTTTTCAGCAAACGGAAGTGTGGTTCTGAAGAAAAGACTCGTTCTTGTCAGCGTTATTGAGGGCATGTCACTGTCAACAATTCTTATGAGCGAGCCGCCGAAGAAATTGCCGAATCCAATGCCGAAAGTTGTGAGCGCAAGACCGGTAACATTCTGATTGGCGTGGAGCGTAACAGTGAGGAAGCAATAGATAAGTCCCATAACCAACGAGCCAAACATGCTGGCGAGCAAGGGAATCAGGACCGCAAGGAATGGGTTCATAGCGTCATAATTTCCGTCAAATGACGTTTCATATATGAATGCGCCGATAACACCGGATATACCGCCAACATACATGATACCCGGAATGCCGAGATTGAGGTGTCCGCTTTTTTCGGTGAGAATCTCGCCCATTGAGCCAAAAAGGAGCGGTATTCCCTGCATGATTGCCCTTTGAATAAATGTGATAATCATTTATGCCGCCTCCTTCTGCTTGTGACGAGCTTTGATGCTGTAGTTGATGAAGAATTCGCTGCCGATAATGAAGAAGATAATGATTCCGGTGATGATTTCAGAGAAAGAGCTGTTGAGCATGTACTTTGAAGAAATTTCCATTGAGCCCTTTTCAAGGAAAACCAGAATGAACGATGTCAAAATCATATATATCGGGTTGAACTTTGCGAGCCATGCAACCATGATTGCCGTAAAGCCTCTTCCGTCAACAGTATTTTTGGCGATGGTGTGTCCCGTTCCGCTGACAAGCAGGAAACCGGCAATACCGCATATTGCGCCGGAAACAGCCATTGTGCGAATAATAACCTTTTTAACGTTGATTCCGATATAATTAGCCGTGTTGCGGCTTTCTCCGACAACGGATATTTCATAACCGTGCTTGCTGTATTTGAGATAAATGTACATTACGACTGTTATTGCAAGAACTATCAGAATGTTGAGCAAATAATTCTTTCCGCCGATTACCGGCAGCCAGCCTGCTCCGGTGTCACTGTTGATAATACCTATCTGACCCGAGCCTTTAGGCGAAGCGTTTGTATATGTGAAATAGGAAACTATCTGCATTGCAATATAGTTCATCATGAGTGTGAAGAGCGTTTCATTGGTGTCCCACTTTGCTTTGAAGAAAGCAGGAATCAATGCCCACACAACGCCCGCAAGAATACTTGTAACAATAATTACAAGCATGAGCAAAGCAGTCGGCAGCTTGTCACCGAGGAAAAGCATACACATAGCGGCTGCAAGTCCGCCGACAAGCGTCTGTCCTTCAGCGCCGATGTTCCAGAATTTCATCTTGAACGCAGGAGTAACTGCGAGCGAAACACAAAGGAGCATTGCAAGATCCTGAAACAGTCCCCATATTCTTCTCGATGTGCCGAAAGCACCCTTGAACATTGTTGCATAAACGCCGAGGGGGTTTTCTCCGGTCAAAAATATTGTCAGAACACCGCAGAACGCAAGCGCAATCAGAACTGCAATGATTCTGATAAGCCATGCTTTCCACCAAGGAATACCGCTGCGCCTAACAACGTGAAAATGCGGTTCATGCACCTTTTGGCTTTTTTCAGTCATTTTTGCTCTCTCCCTTCTCTTCCGCCTGCTCGTCTTCAGTTTCCATTGTCATGAGCAGACCGACGTTTTCTTTTGTTGCTGTTCTTCCGTCAACGATTCCGGTTATATGACCGCCGCTGATGACTATGATCCTGTCGCAAAGTTCAAGCAGAACGTCAAGGTCTTCACCAACAAAAATAACAGCCACACCCTTTTCTTTCTGTTCGTTGAGAAGATTGTATATCAGATATGACGAGTTGATGTCAAGTCCGCGGACCGGATACGCCGCCATGAGAACCGTTGGCGACGCGGCAATCTCTCGTCCCACAAGAACCTTTTGAACATTACCGCCGGAAAGCTTTCTGACGGGAGTGCTCTCGCCGGGGGTAACGACCTCAAGGTCTTTGATGATTCTTTCCGCAAGCTCTTTCGGTTCCTTTCGTCTGAGAAAAGCCGATTTTCCTCTGCGGTAGCTTCTGAGCATCATGTTATCCGTTATATCCATATTGCCAACAAGACCCATGCCGAGTCTGTCCTCGGGAACAAATGAAAGGCGAACGCCGAGATTCCTAATTTGGAGAGGAGTCTTGTTTCTGAGGTTCTCCTCCTTGCCGGTTTTCGGGTCGTCATACATTATGCTTCCGCTGGTCAGCGGCTGAAGACCGGCAATAGCCTCAAGCAGCTCTTTCTGACCGCTGCCGGCAATACCGGCAATACCGAGAATTTCTCCGCTTTTTGCGGTAAAATTGACGTTTTTGAGTATATAAACGCCCTCTTTGTTTCTGACCGAAACATTGGTGAGCGTAAGGCGCGTCACGGCGTTTTTAGGCTCGCTGCGTTCAATATTAAGGCTGACCGCCTTGCCGACCATCATCTCGGTCAGCGACTGCTCGGTCGCGTCTTTTGTTTCAACGGTACCGATGTACTCGCCCTTTCTGAGAACTGCAACCTTGTCTGAAAGCGAAAGCACCTCATGCAGCTTGTGTGTGATGATTATGATTGTTTTTCCGTCGTCGCGCATATTGCGAAGAATTTTGAAAAGCTTCTGCGTCTCCTGCGGAGTAAGAACAGCCGTTGGCTCATCAAGAATGAGAATATCGGCGCCGCGATAAAGCACCTTTATAATCTCAACAGTTTGCTTTTCAGAAACGGACATCTCATAGACTTTTTTCATCGGATCAAGATCAAAACCGTATTTTGAGCTGATCTCTGAAATGCGTGCAGCAGCCTTTTTGATGTTGTAGCCGCCGTCCTCATTGAGTCCGAGAACAATGTTTTCAGCCGCACTGAAAACGCTGACCAGCTTGAAATGCTGATGGATCATTCCGATTCTGTAATCAAAAGCGTCTTTTGGTGAGCGGATAACAACCTCTTTTCCGTCAATGAAAATCTGACCCTCATCCGGAAAATAAATGCCGGAGATCATATTCATAAGGGTTGTTTTTCCGCTGCCGTTCTCTCCCAAAACAGAAAGAATCTCTCCCCTATCCGCCTTAAGGCAGATGTTTTTGTTGGCAACGACGCTTCCGAAAGCTTTTGTGATGTTTTTCAGTTCGATTGCAGGTGCATTTGCCATTTTTCTTCTCCCTTGTTCAAAAATTAAACCGGCGCGGCGCTCTGCTTTGCCCTCAGGCAGCTATTTCTGCGGCCATAGTGCAAAAAAGAACGTCGGCTCCACTTGGGTTATTAAAACGCCGCATTCCGCGCCTCTCTGCGCGGCATCCGGCCTTTCAACACCAAAATGTATTATTCGACTCTCCTCAACTTAAAGCGGCGGGGCAACACTTGGCGCCCCGCCGGATTAAAGGGTATATCTTAATATTCTTCGTTGAGAAGCTTGATGCCGTCGATTCTGAGATCGAAATACGGTGCCGAACGCTTTTCTGACTCATTGAAGATGCCGTCAGTGATTACTTCGGTATCGCCGGTGTTGTCCTTGTCGCTGTCAACGTCGGCCTTGTAGGAATCAATGGTCTTGCCGTCAACGGTGAAGTTCTTGGTATCAAATACGTGAAGTTCGCCGCTTTCAAGCTTTGCCTTAACTTCGTCAATGGTCTTCTGAGTGTCCTTAGCAGCAGCAGTCTCGTTGACGTCGGTGAGTACAACAGAGCCGGTCTTAAGTGTTCCGGTCCAGTCTGCCGGAATTTCTTCACCCTTTGCAACGCAGCCGAATGCATATTCATAGTACGGCTCCCAGTTGATTCTGGAGGATACGATGAATGTGTTCGGGCATGCCTTTTCGGTGCTGCCGTTGTAGGAAACGTTGGGAACCTTTGCGTTTTCGCAAGCGGTGGGAGCGCCCATTGAGTCGGCGTGCTGACTGATGAGAACGCAGCCGTTCTTAATGAGGGTTGTTGCAGCTTCCTTTTCCTTGGTCTCGTCATACCAGGAACCGGTGAACTGAACTTCCATGGTTACTGAGGGAACGATTGACTTTGCGCCAAGATAGAATGAGGTGTAGCCGGAGATAACTTCTGCATAGGTGTAAGCGCCTACGTAGCCCATCTTTGCCTGATCCTCGGTGATTTTCTTGCTGTCGATCATTTCCTTGAGCTTCAAACCTGCGGCAACGCCTGCAAGGTAACGACCCTCATAGATTGAAGCGAATGCATTGTGATAATTCTTGAGACCCTCGGTGTGAGCCTTAACGCCCGTTGAGTGGCAGAACTGAACGTTCGGGAATTCCTTTGCAGCTCTGATAAGATTGTCTTCATGACCGAATGAATCGGCAAAAACAATGTTGCAGCCGCTGTCTGCAAGGTCGGCAGCCTGCTGATAGCACTCATCGCCTTCCTCGGGAACATTGGTTTTGAAAACATATTCGATTCCAAGCTTTTCGCAGGCTGCCTTTGCAGCTTCGATGAAGTTCTTGTCATAAGTTGAGTTTTCATCATGAAGGAAGATGAAACCTGCCTTGATTTTTGAATAATCAACGTCGGTTGCGGGAGCGCTGGATTCATCTGAAACGTTTGATTCTGATGAACCGGCTGTGGTGGTGTTGGTGTCATCGGTTTTTCCGCTGCATGCAGCAAATGCAAAAACAAGAACAGCTGCAAGCAGAAGTGCAAGGAATTTTTTCATGCTTTTTTCCTCCGTCGTTTGGCCTTTCGGCAAATATTTATTTATAAACCGCCCTCGGGCAATTTATCTGAATTTGATCTCGCCGTCGTCCATGCTGTCAATAACGGCAAGAGACTCAACGCGAACTCCGGCGTTGCGGATCCTCTGTGAACCGGGCTGAAAACCTTTTTCAACGGCAATTCCGCAGCCCACGATCTCGGCGCCTGCCTGACGGCAAAGGTCAATGAGTCCGAGGAGAGCGTTGCCCTCGGCAAGAAAATCGTCAATAATGAGAACCTTATCTTTTTTTCCAAGGAACTCTTTTGAAACGATCACATCATATGTAGTGCCGTGAGTATAAGATTTGACCTGCGTTTTATAAACCGTTCCGGCAATGTTTTTGGTCTTTGTTTTTTTTGCAAAAAGCACGGGACAATTAAAAAACTGCGCTGTTATACATGCAATCCCGATTCCAGACGCTTCTATGGTAAGGATTTTGTTAACCTCGCAGTTTGAGTATATACTTTTAAATTCTTTGCCCATTTCATTGAGCAGGGTAACGTCCATCTGATGGTTAAGGAACGAATCAACTTTCAGAATGCTCCCGGGATACACTTTCCCGTCTTTGAGAATTCTTTCCTCAAGAAGAACCATCGCAACTCACCGCCTTCAAAAATTGAAAAGACATTTTAAACAATTCAGTTCAAAATGCCGCCGAAATTTGTGTTGTCTCTTTGATTACGAGATAATTTTATCAAAAGCTGTCGGATTTTACAAGTCCTTTTTTGTAAAACTTATTTAGAAAAGATATCTCCTTATTGTGCATTGTGCCGAATCTGTTTTTCTTTTTCTTTGCCGAAAGGCTGCTTTTAAGGGACTGCCGCATATATGCTGCGCAGCAGTCCCTTATAATCGGTCAGATGTTTTGCATTTCTTTCAGCTTGTACACTTCGCTTTCAATGAGAGCCGTAACCTCGTCAACGTCAAACACAAGCCCCTTTGAAAGCAGAAAGCTTATAACATAATCCTTCTTCTGCGTTCCCGCTTTTTCTTTGTTTCTGAAAAGCTGTTCTGCCGCCTTCACCGCAACAGAAAGCCAAAATTCAAGCCTTTCCTTTCTCTCATTTGTCATTTTTGAACGGACGAGAGGAATCAAAAAACCCGTCAGCACCGCCGAAATAACGGTGACCGCAATTTCAATAATAACCGTAATATCCTTCAAAACTCTTTCCCCCTTTCATTTTTCAGTCCTGTTTTCAAGACCGGTTATTCTCCTTTCAAGGTCGCAAAATCGCGCCTCAAGCAGTTCTTCTCCCTTTTCAAGGTCATATGTGCGTTCAATAACGCCGTTGTGCTTTTCAACCTTTCTTTCAAGCTGTTCAAGTCTGAAATTCGTCAGCTTGCTTGAGGTCAGTATGCCGCCGAACGTACCGGCAAGCGTGCCGATAAGCGCTACGAGCGAAACAATTACCGTGTCGTTCATTCAATCGCCTCGCAGTAATCAAGGCAGACCCAGCCCGAGGGCGTTCTGCCCCAATTATCCGCGGTTTCAAGCACGGTGAAAGTTACCCCGCGAACATATCCGTTGACATTCTTGCCGGCAAGCTTTTTTATTTTTTTCTGTGCGTCGGCAGAGAGGTTTTTGAACGGTATCTTTGCAAAGCCCGTACCTGCACCCTTGCGGACGTTGAGGACAGTTGCTTTCGTCACCTTGTAATTTCCCGTTGTGTACTTCTTCTTTGCCGTCGGTGCAGTGTACTCATTTTGCGACCATGCCTCGGGGTCGATGTAACCTCCGCCGGAGAGTTTTTTCAGCCCAAGGTGCAAATGAATGCCAGTGGCGCGTCCGGTCATGCCGGTAGTGCCGAGCACGGTGTCTTTGTTTACAGCTTGTCCTGTTTTGACTTTGATTTCGTCGAGGTGATAGTGCAGCATTTTTACGCCTAAGCGCGGATACTTGACCCAAACATACTTCGCGCCGCCGTATGCCCAATCTCTGCCGCAGGAAAGCACTGTTCCGTCCTCAATAGCATATTGCGGCAGTTTTTTTCTGTTCGTTGCATAATCGCAGCCGGAATGAAAGCTTCCCGTTGCACCCGAGGAGGTTGAAAAAGACTTTCGGTAGCCGAACGGTGAGGAGACCCAGTGCTCTGCGTTATGAAATATCAGGTTTGATACTTTGCTCATTTTTTCTCCTTTCAATATACAAAACGGAACGTATCAAGCAGCCATTTTGCAAGGTTTTTGCCAACCATTTCATGAGCTGTGTCATTCCAATGGCAGTTGTCAACGGTAAAGTTTCCGAGGTTCGTGCTGAAAATGCCCGAAAACAGATTGTTGTCATAAACCGGAATTGCATACCGGGCACATACCTCTCTGATGACTTTTGAAATATCCATTGCAGTGTAGCCCTGCGAGTGCGGATACTTCGTTTGAAAATGCGGCGTAATAAACACGATTATGCTTGTCGGATACTTTTCTTTCAGCCCTGCACAGAGCGTTTTCATTGCCCCGTACACGGTTGCGTTGTCCGTGCTGTCTGTTGTTCCAAGCTCCGCACTCCATGTACAGTCGTTTGTGCCGCCCATAACGAGCACAATATCCGCAGCAGACATAGATGCATATCTTTCACACATCGGATTGTTTTTCGTTGAAATAGACGAACCGCTGACTCCGTAATTGTTCACAGTGCCCAAACCGAGAATCTCTTTCACCCATGTGTAATACCCCTTGGTGTAGTGCTGATTCTGTTCGGTCAGACTGTCTCCGAGAACATTCATTGTCTTTCCGTAGAATACCGACTGAAACTCCGTCTGTGTGCTTTCAAGTGTTTCAACTCTTTTTTCAAGCTCAACGGCTTTCTTTTTCAAATCGTTTTCATAAACAAAAGCAAGCACGTTCTCCGCCTCACCTGTTGAAATTGTCTGCGCATCATTTCTATAAAGACAAACAAGGATTTTTTGGTTCTCCGCATCGGAAACAAGGCTTTTCGCCGTATATGTTTTTTCGGTATATGTCTGGTTTATGACTCCTGTTGTGGCGTCAAAAATATAGATGAAATACTTGTATCCGCTTTTAAAAGACAGGTTCAGCTCTGTCCCTTTCGAAAAATCATCGGCGTCAGAAACGGTTTTTGCCGTTGAAAGGAACGATGTGTTGTCTATTTCTTCGTTTGTCGGAATCGAGCCTACAATGCGCTTGTGATACCAGTTTTTGAAAAACGGCGTCAGATTCGTTGCGGCACAAACGGCGTTTTCCGTCTCTGCGGCAACTATGGACGGAATCTCCGCCTGCGCCGCGGCAATTTTATCCGGCACGGCGTCAAGCTGCTTTCCGATTTCACTGACATAAAAAATTCCGATGTTTTCCGCCTCGGACAAATCGATGTTCTGACTGTCACTTCTGAAAATACTGACAAAAAACGCCATGTTGTCCTCAGTGCAGGTGTAGTCATACACGGTGTCCTCTGCGCCGCGGCTGACTACAACTTCATATGCGTGACCTCGAACTGCGCCCGCATCATACGGAACCGTTGAAAAAACGCAAAGGGTCAGTCCATACCCTTTTTTGACCGTGATTCTGACGGTTTCTCCGTTGTTTATCACCTTTGCAAGCGATGGATTTGCTATCCCGAGGAATTGCTCCGATTCTGCATATGCTGTTGAATAAAGAACAGCCTTACCTGTCTTTGAATCGCTGCGGGTGTCGCATACCGATCTGTAGTGACCCAAGCCGAGCGAAGAGATTAGGTCTTTTCTGTTCCAATAGGCGATTTCTTTATCAAAAGTCACTTTTTGCGAATCTGCACCCGCAGCTCCCATATCGCCCTTTTCGCCTTTGAGCGCGGCAAGCTGTTCGGCGGTGAAATCCGCATAAGTGAATGCGTCGCCCTTTTCGCCTTTAACCGTTCCCGCAACAAGAGTTGTTCCATCCGAGAGAGTAAACGTTAGCTCCCCGTCCGTACTCACATTTGCAGCACTGACGGAAACACCGTCATAAAGCGGAACGCAGGTTGACGTGTTGTTTGTGAATGAAATTTTGAGTTTGTCCTCTTCCCTCTCAATTTTTTCAATCTGCCTCAGGTCAAGAGAATTTATGAGAGAAAGCAAGCTGTCATACTGCCCGTCTGTCAGCTCTCCAATCGGCTCGCTCGGACAATCCTTAACCGAAAGAACACAACCAACGTCTGCCGTTGTTGAGGCAAGCGAATCGGAATAAACGCCGATTCCAAGGCACTCGCAGGGCGGTATTTTCGGAACAGTCACCGTGTTACCGGAAAACGCAACGTCCGTATACTCCGAGTCAAAAATAAAACGCGCCGTTCTGACCGTGTGCGCGTCCCATTCATTGTCAAAGTCAAAGGTAACCGTGTAATTCGCGTTTGAAGAAACAAGGTATCTTTTTCGGCAAACTGCTATTTTTCCGGACACCTTGATTTTAATTTCTGGCATTATTTCCTCCTGTTTTATGTGAATTTGCGGCTTCACACTTAATATTTTACAGACAAAAATCTGCTTTGTCAAGAATTTTTCGAACATTTGTTCGATATAAAGTAAAAAAATCTAGCCGATTTGACAAAAAGCAAAATCGGCGTTATAATCTTGCGGTGTGCTCGGTATTTGAACCGATCCGTATTTTTGAGAGAGGAGACGCTTTGCATGAAGCTTTTGTTTCAGGAACGCGGAAAGAGCTTTGCCGTTTCAAGGCTCGCCGGAATTTTGCTTTCGCTTTCCATTATAACCGTTTTTGCATATCTGCTGTTTTCTGTGCAGGGCGTTTATGATTACTGCACCCGCAGCAAGGCGGAAAACGAGACGGCTGAAGAGGTCTGCGCAGAAATGCAGAATGCCGTTGCCGTTCTTCAGGATTACCTTGAAGAAGAAACTGCAAACGAAGACACGAACAGTACCGAAAAATCAGCAAGCAGCCAAAAGCCCTCTGCGCTCCATCTCGGAGTGGGCAAAAATTTCAGCGTTACCGTTGCTGCGGACGGAAAAAAGAAAAAGTATTCGGTCAACTCCGGAACAGTCGGCGACCTTCTCAAAGAGGCAGGACTTACCATCGGAGAAAACGATCGCCTGAATCATGACGTTGACGAACTTTTGAAGGGCGGCATGACCGTGAAACTCAGCAGAGTCACCATCGGGCTGAGAACAGAACGCGTCACCGTTAAATACAAAACAAAAAAGAAAAAGAACAGCACAATGTACCTTGGCGAGATGTACCTTGAAAGTGAGGGCAAAAACGGAGAACGTGAAGATACGTACGCCGATTTATTGGTTGACGGAGTGATTGAAAAGAGCGAGCGTATTGTTTCAACCGTAACAAAAAAAGCTGTTGACGAGGTCATTCAAACCGGCACCAAAAAGCGCATTGTCAAAGAGGGCGCTCTCGGAATCAACGGCTACAACGGATTGAAAGCCTTTTCCGAGCTGCCGGCAAAAATCAGAATTGAACTTGACGAAAACGGAAAGCCGACAAAATATAAGCAGAAGATAGTCGGCTCGGCAACTGCCTATTACGGCGGAGGAATCACTGCAACAGGGCAGACAGCAATGCCCGGCAGAGTTGCCGTTGATCCGCGCGAAATCCCATATGGCTCAAAGCTCTATGTTGTCTCCTGCGACGGCAGGTTTGTTTATGGCTATTGCGAAGCGAGCGATACCGGCGGCTTTATTTATAACAGTCCCACCGTCATAGATCTATATTTTCACACCTTTGCCGAGTGCTCCGCTTTCGGCAGAAGAAATGTTGAAATTTATGTTCTTGAGTGATTACACACGGCGATAACGA
Source organism: uncultured Eubacteriales bacterium (assembly GCA_934541115.1). Taxonomy (GTDB): domain Bacteria; phylum Bacillota; class Clostridia; order Oscillospirales; family Acutalibacteraceae; genus UBA6857. The sequence goes on along the minus strand of CAKTDF010000014.1, from coordinate 26,888 downwards.
GCAAGTTCGGTGTTGCCGTGCTTTTGTCTATCCGCAAAATTGCTCCGATTCACAATGCAGATGTGATCTCCGCACATTCTGTTTATATCGGATTCATTTAAAAATGGGCGTTAAGCCGACAAAAAAACAGCCGCAAACTATTCTGTCTGACGGCTGTTTTATTTGTTACGAACCGAGTCACCATGGTTCAATGTCTCCGCAAATCAAAGAGCCCAACTCCACTTGATTCCGAGCTTGAAAAGGATTTTTGCAATAACCTGCTTAATGCGGGCGATAAGCTCAACGAGCCAATCGGGAAGATTATCCTTCTTCTGATCGCCGGAATCATCAACAACAGTTGTGCCTGCGACATCGCCTTCTGCAACAGCAAAAACTGCAACGCTCATAACCGAGAAGATCATGAGAACGGCAAGAAGAACAGCCAAAAACTTTTTCATTGTCAAGCGCTCCTTTCGTAATATTACCTTTGTCTGCCGAAAATGGCAGAACACGGCTCAATACAATAATAGTACACACAGCCGTCAAAGTCAATTAAAACAAATAAAGAATACACTTTGAACACATTTGTCCATTTCCATACACAAAACAGCCGCCACCGAATTTGATTCGGAACAGCGGCTGCTTCACTATTTGGTTGTCATGCACAAAAGTGCGTCCCTTTCAGACCGGTTGTTACTCAGAACAGGATTTTCAAGCCAAGCTTGAGCAAAATCTTGCTGAAAACGAAACCGAGATGGGGAATAAGTTCTGCAAGCCAAGACGGCATACATATTCACTCCTTGCTATTTTTCAGGAAAGCTCTCCTGTGGTTAAATAGTACAACATCTGTCACTTAAAGTCAAGAAAAAATGAACAATTTTTTAACAAATTATTTAATGCCAAGAAGTGCTCTGATGATTTGCATGAATGTTGAGAAAAATGCAAGCAGCTTTGCAGCAAAACCGGTATCCTTGTTGGGGTCATCTTTTGTTGTGTCCGGTTTCGTTACGGCAGAAAGCTTTTTAGTCGTTTCGTCATAGTCCATGAACTGCGGATACTTTGAGTTGCTGTTCACCGTGTATTGCTTTGTTGAGCCGAAAATCTGCATAATAAGCTTATTTACTGCGGACGGGAATGTCTCGTGACCGAGATTTTTCACGAACCATGTGTAATTTGGGAAAGCACAGCTTGACGCGTCAACAATCAAATCGGCAGAAAGGTACTTATCCTTTCCGGCATTTTCAAGATAGGTAATATACGCAGAAGTGAGCGTTTTTTCCATGTTGGCGCAGGTTGCACCCATGGAAGCCGACTCAAGCTCAACAAGGTTATCTGCCTGTTTGAGACAGTTTGTAAAAAGCGGCGGCATCGCTTTGTTATACTTGCTGATGATTGCAATTTTCATTCCCTTTTTCTGGCAGTTTTTCAAAATCGTCGGCAGCTTTTTAAAAACCTTATTGTGGTAATTATCGATTTTTGTAATCAGATTTGCATATTTCTTTGTTGCCGAACCGAAGACAACTTTTTTTGCGTCCTCATAGTAATCATCGCGAACCATGCTCCAGTAGCCGGGGCAGGTTCCGTATGTTGCAAGAACAATGCGCGGATAAAGCGTTTTTGCAACGTTTTTATAGATTGAGGTAACCGTCTGAGTACCGAGATTAAATGTACTTGTCAAGCTTGCAAGCTTGATCATAAGCTTTGTGAGGTCTGAAAATTCCTCGTCCATGTCTGTGGTCGCATAGCGTTTCAGTGCGTCGCTGTCAAAAGCAATATCTCCCGCAAAAAAGCAGCTGATCGGAATAACGCCCTGTGACGCAGCCGCATAATAAAGGACAGTATCAACCTTATCGCAGCCGTATTTTGAAAGATAAGCCGAAACGACCGTTCCGCCAAGGCAGCGACCAACAAGCTGAACCTTTTTCTTGCCCGTTGCAGAGAGCACCTTGTTGATGTATGTGTTAAGGTTCTTGGCGTTGGTGAAAGGGTCAAGGCGGCTGTCATAGTAGAAATAATAATCGGTGAGCGTAAATCCGGACGTCTTTTTCTTCGGTTTGGCATTCTTTTTTACATATGAACCGTTTGAAATTTCGCCGTTGTTGTCGAGCGGAAAATCCTTAAAATACTCGCACACCATGGTGTAGATCGCGTCGCTGTAGATTGACCAGTCGGCACCGCCCGGAGCGGTAATGCTGAGCGTAAAGGCTCTTGTGAGCATGTCCTTGTTGTTTTCAATCAGCGTATCTATTCCGCCCGCCGGGTGAATCTTTTTTCCGTCTTTGTTGTAAATCGGGCTGTTCTTACCTATAACATAAATTATAGGCAAGTCATTAGCCGCAGCCACCGAAAATGACGGAGCAAAAACCGCAACAGCCATGATGAGAGAAAGTGTCAGTGAAAGAACTCGTCTGAACGTTTTTTTCATAGCTCTGACCTCCTGTAAAAAAATATATTATTTGAAAACTGCGGTTACCGCAAGACCAAAGAGAAGCAAACCAAAAGCACGCTTCTTTAGCTTATACAAGGTTATACTACCATAACGACCGCCGTTTTTCAATACAAGGGTAATTAAAAACAATAAAGGAGAGAACAAATGCGCCCGGATACAGCCGCAAAATGCCCCCTCCAATATTAACTTAAAATGCAAACAATAGCCGTTTTATTTATGCTTCGGTATATTTTTCAATAAGCTTGATCGTGTCGCCGACGGTTTCAATTCCGAGAGCCTCACGGTCCGGAATTTCAACGCCGAACTCATCTTCAATGGCAACAGCCATGTTGATAAGTTCAAGAGAATTTAAACCGAGTTCGGTTCTGATGTTGGTCTCCTCCGTAATTTTGTCGGCAGGAATATCTGCATATTCGCAGATTACTTTTCTGAGTCTTTCAAGCATTTACAGTCTCTCCTTATAAAGTTATGATATACTGTCTAAAAGTGTACCTATTGTGACATCGGGGTTCTCAATACCGGCAAGAACAACTTTGACGGCGTTTTCATGAAGACGGTTGATGTCATCTGCCGTTGCAAGCTTCACGCGGTACATATATTCAAACTTGATTCCCTGTGTTTCGGGATCGGGATGAGTAATAACGTAAAGCGGAGTAAAGTAGCGACCGAGATTATAGCCGCGAAAATCGAATTTGAACGGAACAAGCGGTCCTATCGGAACGGGTATCCACGAGAACATCATGCAGGCAGGACCCTGGAACATATTGTAGCCGTAGATCTCTCTTGAAAGGTTCAGCGCAAGACCGTAGGGATATACCGAATGGAAGAAAAGCTTTGTTCTTGTTCTGATAATTTCGTCAAGAGCCTGCTCAAAGGTATAATCTTCGGGAATAATCGTTCTGAGCTGCAGCGGCTGCGTGACACAACCGCCCATGTTCTTTTCCTTGTTAGTCGCCCGCTTGCTGCAAAGCGACTGTATGAAAACGTCAGGCGTTCTGTAATTAACGGCGGAGCAATAGGTTCTCAGACCGAGCTGAATAAGACTCTCCGGAGCAATTTTCTTTGCGAGGCAATACTCAAAAATTTTCTTTGAGTCCTCGGGAGAAATCTGCTTAACGATCATGTCGCACTTGTCATAAAGCGGGTTATATGCCGGAGGCACTCGCAAGTCGGGATTCTTTTTCTTTTTGCGGTATTTTTCAAGAAGCTCGGGACCGTGAACATTGGCATGGAACGGTTCGCCGCCCTTAAGAAAATAACGCGCATAGAATTCATAGTGCTTTGCCATTTTTTTCTTGTCCGAAAGTCTGGCAAATTCTTCAAGTATGTAATCCTCATATTTGCCGAGCGGAGCCGGAAGCTGCGTGCCCTCAATGAGCGCTCTGTATACTTTGAAGAGGTCGGCAAGGGTAATAACAATGCCCATTGCATCGAGGATCACATGGCTCGCAACAAAGTAAATTCCGCTGCCCACGCCCTCAGTCTTGAAGAAAACAACTCTGAAAGTTTCATCTTTAAGGAAGTAGACCGGCTTTTGGGCATCCTTTGAGAAAAACGCCTCCTGCTCGTCAATGTTCTTAAAGCGCTTGACTTCAATATCGTCTATTGTAAAAGAGTCAAGAAAATACTGCTTGATCTGCTTATTCACAATTGCAAAGCGCAAACGAAGACAGTCATTGCGTTCAATTTCAATGTTGAACGCCTTTTTAAGAACGCTGAAATCAATATCCTTTTCAACCGAAAAAGATATTGGAATCTGAACGAGCTGCTTGTGAAAGCTGTATTTAACCATCATATACATCGTCTGCTGAGACGGAATGAGGTCATACAGCTTTTCAGGGAGTGGAGTCTTTCCGCTTTTCATTGATTCAACTTCTTTCGATTAATACTTGATACCGATATAATAACACAGAGAAAAATCCAAGTCAACAAACATAGCGTTAAAAAAATCTTTGGGCGTGTAACAATTTTTGTCACGCTGTCACAAATCCAACTTTTCGTTCGTTTTTGTCAAAATGTTGTTCTCAGCCGATCTCTGCGGCAAGCTGCTCATAATTACTCATGAGGAAAGAGGCGGTGTTCTTTCCTAGAGACAGACTCTCCTGATAGTGGTCAAAAACGAGACCCATGCAGTAGTCATTATCGGGAACAACATAGCCGATCGCATCATTGGCAAGACCGAAAACGAGGGTATCCTCGCCAAAAATTTCATAAACGGTTTTTCCGCTGAAGTCCTCTTTGTTAATTGAGCCGTCCTTTGTGAGTGATTTTCCGCCGGCAATAAGATCCTGGCTGATTTCGCCGGGCATCATAACAACCTTATGCGAACCAAGCTGAACATAGCCTATCTCGGTTGCAAGCTTGTAATCCTTGCCGCTTTTGATGAGTGTATGATTGGCAAGTCTGAGCTTTCCGGCGGCGAGAATAACATTGTTTGTAACCGGAGTAATGAGAGATTTGACTCTTACATTGAGAAGAGGCTCAACCCTTTCTTCCTCAACAGGCTGCCAGTCCTTGTACCAAAGAGTGTAGTCCTCGGAATTCATCTGCTCCTCGGTGTCGCCCGTTACGGAAAGGAACGGATCGGCTTTGATCTCCTCTTCAGTCATATTCATAGCAAGCAGCATTCTGCCGATCTCGCGTCCGTAGCGAATCGAAATGTCAACGCGGCGCGGCATATCAAGTCCGTCATTGGTCGGTGTTCTGCCAAGATAAATTCCGCAGATGGCGCCGTTGAAGAACATAAAGTTATAACCTGCTTTGTTCAGTGTTTCGCCGATATAATAAACATAGTCGCCGGAGAGGATCTGACCGTTGGCGTCGTCGCCCTTGACCGGGAGACCCACAACGTCGGGGTGAGCCGCCATATTAACGATGACCGTTGGAGTTGAACCGTCGTCGGGAGTGAAAGTAAACTTTGTCAAATCGCTCAGAACCGCTGTGGCAGTCGTTCTGTTCTTGTTGTTGAAGTATTCTGCGCCGATATCTTTCTGAGAGAAAGTCATCTCACCGGTCTTCATTGAAGAAACAGCGGCTTCAACTGAATATGTAACCCTTTCAAAAAGGAACTGCATGTACTTTTCATCAGTACCTTTCTGAATCTCGCCGAGTCCGAAATAAGCCGAAAGAAGATTTCCCGGAATCTTCTTGAGAGTCTGAGTCCAAAGACCCTGGGTGTCAATGCATGAATGGCAGTGAGTGGAAAAAATGTTGATTGAATTGATGTTGTTCGCTTTTGCAAAGTCTGCGAGCTGTGCACGTATATCGCGAATATCGGTATTTGTCATGCCGATGCAGTCAATCGTTGCAAAAACAGAAACGCCGCGTCCGCTTCCGTCAGAAACGGCAATCGTTCTGACCTTCATATCGTCATAAACGTCCTTGACCTTGTTTGAAAGTCCGTTTTCAAGCGCCATAAAGCCTCCGAGATAGAGGTTATAGTCGTCTCTGTTTTCCGGAACAAGGCTCTGTGTGTCATAGCCGAGCGACCAGCGCGCATCCGCAGCGGGTTCGGTGAGGAACTCGTCCGTTCCCGAATAAAAATCGGTGAGCACAAAATCTTTTTCGTCAACCGCAACGCCTTTATCGGTTATACTGCGGTTGAATATTCCGGTAAAGGTCTCCATGATCGCACCGATAGTTTTTGTCAGTGCGTCTTTGAAATAGACTTTAAACGTTTCGCCGCCGTCGGCAGCAAAAGCCGGTGTTGCCGTGAGTGAAAAGATCATAACGGCAGCAAGCACAAACGAAAGAACCTTTTTCTTCGTCATTTTAATCTCTCCTTGTCACAAAGATTCAATGTATTATCTCACACAAGCACATTTTATTGGTTATTGTTCAGAATAATAAAGAGTTTTTACCTGCCTGTTATCATTTTTAATCGTTCCGCGCAGCTGCCGCCATGCTCAGACTTTCAAAGAAAAAGACTGCCGCTCACGGTATCTCGGCAAGGGATCAAACAGCCTTGCTGAGCCACCGGTCAGGCGGCAGCCTTTATGATTACTGCGTTATTTGATTTTACGGTTGAATGCCTTGCCGTATCACAGCCGAACGGCGAACAAAGCCTTTGTTACCGCTGAATCGGCAATAAACCGTCAGCTTTGCTGTGTCTGCGTTCATTTCACCTGCGTAAGCTCCGCTTATCGTGCCGCCTTGGTTGCAGCCGAAAAGCCGGTTGTTTTGCAAAGTGCTTCACCGTTCGCGTCATTGGCAGCAATACGGAACTTATAGGTTTTTCCCGGCTTGAGACCCTTAATGGTTGCAGTGTTGGTCTTGACAGTGGCTTTTTTGTCATACTTCTTTGTGTTCGGATTGTAAAGATATACAGTGTACCGCGAAACGTTATTGATTTTGTTCCACTTGAGGGTAATCTGAGTTGCAGCAGACTTTGCAGTAATATTCTTTACGGTATCATCGACAACCACATAGTTGTAACCGTTTTTCTTTAAGCATTTTTCCGCCGCGCTGCCCTTTTTGCAGTAAATAGTAACATTTTTTATGTAGCTGTCTCCCTCGTAACCCTCAAACTCAAAAAAGTCATCGGGAATATATTTTACGGATTTTGGAATTACTATAACCTTAAGCTTGCTGCAACATCTGAATAAATCCGAACCGATTCTTTCTACACCCTCGGGAATAATAACCTTCGTCACATACTCGTCGACAAAAGCCGAAGACGCAATTGTTTTTGTGCTTTTGTCAACCTTATACACTCCCCTGGTTTCACTGCCAATAAAAAGCATAATTTTTCCGACATAAAGCGCCCCGTTCTTCCAGTTTGACTTGTTTCCGGAAAAACCAGTAGCACCAAACGCATAAGCACTAATTTCCTTTATGGTGTCCGGAACAGAAACCTTCTGCAGATCATAACAGGAACCGAACGCTCTATATTCAATAAACTCAATAGAAGGCGGGAGTTTGACTTCCTTGATTTTGACGCAATATTCAAACGCTCCGTAGTCAATGCTTTTAAGTCCGTTGCCAAACTTTACGCTCTTGATATTTGAGCCATTCTTAAAGGCAAAGGAGCCGATATATTTAAGACTGTCCGAAAAGACCAATTTTTCAAGAGATTCACACTCCCAAAAAGCATATTCTTCGATATTCTCTACACCTTTTCCGAAAGTTACATTTTCAAGTCCCGAGCAGCCTTCAAAAGCGCCGTAACATATCTCTGTCACACTGTCCGGAATAGTAACGCTTTTTATCTTATCATTATATCGAAATACGCTTCTGACGATGCGTTTTGTGCCGTCTTTGATTTCAACTTTTCCGGAAAGATTTTCGTCGGCACCAATAAGAATATTGTTCCAATATACAAGCGGTCCGTTTTTCAGTTCATTTTCATAATATGCCGTCTTTTCAAAGGAAGATCCATAAACTGCACAGGTGCTGCCGGAAAAGCTTATCTCTGAAAGATTTTTGCAGCCGTAAAAGGCTTCCGGACAAATGTCTTCAACATTTTTCGGAATATTTACGCTCGTGAATCCGCACCCTTCGAATGCTGAAAAACCGATTCTTTTGAGTTTACTGCCAAAAGCGAACTTCGAAAGCTTTGAACAGCCCTTAAATGCATCATCAGAAATGTTCTGAATATTTTTGCAACCGGTTACGGTTTCAAGATTGTTGCATTTTTTGAATGCAGCTTTGCTTGTCTGATATACGCTTGAGGGAATGTTGATTTTTTTCAAAGAGCTGCAGCCTTCAAAAGATGATGCATTAATTTTTGTAACTCCGTTGGGTATTTCTATACTTTCAAGAGCGCTGCAGTTGTAGAAAGTATAGCTGTAAATCATATCAATGGACTTTGGGAGTTTGACTTTTTTCAGATTCCTGCAGTGACTGAAAGTGCCGCTGCCAATTCTGGTTACACTGTCAGGAATTACAATTTCCGCAATATCGGTTACGCTGAAAGCACCGCTGCCAATACCGGTCACACCGTCAGGAATTGTGACCTCAGTAAATGACATTCCGGAAAAAGCAAAGCTGCCGATATAAGTGACCTGAGGCGGAATTTCAATTTCTTTAACCTTATACAACCCAGCGAATGCACGTTTACCTATTCTGGTCACGCCCTTGGGAATTGTTATACTCTCAAGAGATTCACAACCATAGAGTGCATAGTTGCCGATATCGGTTATCTTTGACGGAATCTCAAAATCGGCGAGCGCATTGCACTCTTCAAATATTCTCTTTGGCAATGCGGTAATTCCACTCGGCAAAACCGCCTTTGTGAGAGACGAGCAATTTGAAAACAAACCGGTACCAAGCGTTTTAACGTTATCGTGAAGGATCACCTCTTTAATGGAGGTACAGTTACTGAACGCATTGTTGCCGATTTCCGTCAACTTTTTGGGAATTGTTACCGAGGAAAGAGCAAAACAGCGCTCAAAGGCACTTTTACCGATCCTTGTAACGTTCGGTGAAATGACAACACCGTCCAAATGATTGCAGTTTCTGAATGCATAGTCTCCGATTTGAGTAATATTACCATTAATTTCAACCTTTTTAAGATTTTTGCAGCCGCTGAAAGAGTATGGCGAGATTTCTTTCATACTTTTTGGGAGTGTAACCTCCTCAATCGTTATGCAATCTCTGAATGCATACTTTCCAAAAGACTTGACTCCCTCATTAACGGTGTAGGTCTTGCCCTTTGCTGCCGGATATAGAATGACCTGGGTCTTGTCAGCATTCATGAGCACTCCGTCTGATGCGGCATACTTTTTGTTGCCGCTTGCTACGGCGTACTTTTCAATTGCAAAGCAACCGATAAAAGCGTTTTCGCTGAGATTTTCAAGACTCTTTGGAAAAGTAATGCTTGAAAGTGCTTTGCAGTTTTTAAAAGCGGAAATACCGATTGTTTTAGTTCCCTCCGGGATAGTAACAGATTTAAGCTTTACGCATTCCTTGAAGACGGATTTCTCAATTTTTTCTATTCCTTTCGGAATATTTACATTTTCAAGTGATTTGCAGCCGTAGAAAGCGTACGATCCGATAGACTTTACACTGTCTGCAATTTTTACACTTTCAAGAGATTTGCAAAAGCCAAAAGCATACGTTTCGATTGACGTCACTCCCTTGGGAATTGAGACGCTTTGAAGACTTCTGCAACTTCTGAAGGCAGATTTTTCAATCTTCTTCAGCGTTGACGGAAAGGTAACTTTCTTTAGATTGTAACAGTAATCAAAGGCTCTTTCGGGTATAACCTCAACACCCTCCGGAATAGATATGCTTTCAATTCTGGCTTCGCTGAACGCATACTTGCCAATCGTTTTGAGATTCTTTGAGAGTTTAATGTCTTTGCCATTATAATATTGGAACGCTTCCTCACCAATTGAGACCACACTGTTCGGAATAACAAGCTTTTCGATTGTCGTGCTTCTGAAAGCCCACTTTCTGATTTCCTTAACAGTATTCGGAATCGTCAAGCTCTTGATATTTTCGAACCCAAAAGCATACTTATCGATTACCTCAACCGGGCAGCCACCGAGTTTTGACGGAATCACAATGTCCTTGCCGGAAATATTGCCCGATGTGCCGGTAACATACGCTTTTTTGTTTACGATCTTATAGGTCAAATTTCCGCTTTTCGCAGCTTTGGCTGAAAGATTCCATGACGGAAGTTCAATGCCGATAAAGCCGGAAAGAGGAGCAGCCGTAACAGCCATGAGAACAATAAATATAACAGCCGTCAACCTTTGCAGTTTTGTTTTCATAGATATATCTCCTTTCATGCATAAACAAGGAATTTTCGGTTCCTTATATTTACAATTTGAGTATATCATTGAGCAAAAAACGTTTCAACCCCAATCGGAAAAATATTACACTTATATTACCGTTTTGTGTTACTTTTATTACAAAATCCTGTTATATATTTGCACAAAAAATACTGCCGCTGAATGCGGCAGTATTTTGACAATCGTTTTGTTATTTAATTTTGCAGCTGTATGTCTTGCTGTAAGATGACTTAACGGTAACCTTGCCCACCTTTTTGTTTGCAAGAACCTTGAAACGATAGGTCTTTTTGCTCGTGAGCTTTTTGACGGTGAACGAAGTTTTGTCCGTTGTTCCGGCAGCTTTGAATTTTCCGTTGCCGAGAGCATAGTAAACGGTGTAGCTCGTTGCGCCCGTGGTCTTTTTCCACTTGACCGTTGCTTGCTTTTTGCCTGCGGAAACGCCGGTCACAGTGGGAGCGGCCGTCTTTGTTGCCGCCGAAAAATCAGTTGTTGCGCAAAGCTTTACGCCGCCTGAATCCTTGGCGGCAATGCGGAACTTATAGGTAGTACCCGCTTTGAGACCCTTAATGGTTGCGCTGTTGGTCTTGACCGTAGCCTTTTTATCGTATTTCTTTGTTTTTGAGTTATAAAGATATACGATATACTGAGAGGCGTTGCTGATCTTGCTCCACTTGAGAGTGATCTGCGTTGTGGTCTGAGTTGCGGTAATGTTCTTTACGGTGTCGTCGGTGACAGCGTAGTTATAGCCGTTGGCTTTGACATATTTTTCAGCCGCAGTGCCTTTTTTGCAATAAACCGTAACTTTCTTTCTGTACTCACTCTGACCTTGATTGCCGAGCACAAAGAATTCTTCTCCTATGTTCTTTACCGATGAAGGAATAACGATGACTTTCAGCTTGTAGCAGTCTGAAAAAGCACTGCCGCCTATTCTTTCAACACCCTGCGGAACCGTAATTTTGGTTACGCCGCAATCATAGAACGCGCTTGAAGCGATATTCTTTGTCTTTTTGTCAATGGTATACTCTCCGCTGAGACCGGAATCAACAGCGAGAAGAATATTTCCTATATAAAGGACCTTATTCTTCCGGTTTGCTTTATCCTTGAAGAACTTTGTGCCGGAGAACGAGTATCTGCTGATATCTCCGACGCTGTCGGGAACAGAAATTTTTTCAATCTTTGAGCAGTTGACGAACGCGCCGTCTGCAACGGATTCAACCGTTGCGGGAAGCTCAACCTCGGCAAGCTTTGAACAGTTTTGGAAAGCGTATCTGTCGATCGTTTTGAGTCCTTTGCCGAAATCGATGCTTTCAATGCCTGAGCAATTTTCAAAAGCATACGGAGCAATACTCGTCAAGCCGTCGGGGAACACAAGCGTTTTAAGGGCTGTGCAGTCTGAAAATGCATAATCGCCGATCGTTGCAACGCCCTTGCCGAGCTCTATGCTCTCAAGTCCCGAGCAGGAGGCAAAGGCACTGCTGCCGATGTCGGTAACGCTGTCGGGAAGCTTTACGCTCTTGAGTTCATTGCGTCCGCTAAAAGCATACGGAGTGATATGGGTCGTGCCGTCCTTGACTTCAATGTCGCCGGAAACAGTCTCGGCAGTGCCGAGAAGAATATCATTGTAGTATACGACAGAGGATTCTTTCAACGCGTTTTCAAAGAATGCAGTTTTTGAGAAGACCTCGTTGCCAAGTCCGTAAAAGCCCTCCGGCAGAGTGATCTCAGAAAGGTTTTTGTTGTCATAGAAAGCTCTTGCGCCGATTTCCGTTACACTTGACGGAATTGAAACAGCAGTAAAATTGCAGGAATTAAAGGCCTCGCGTCCAATCTTGGTGAGCTTATCTGTGAAAGCAAACTCAGAAAGATTCGGGCAGCCGGAGAAAGCGTAATCAATAACGGCGGTGAGTCCCTCGCAGCCGGTTATACGTTCAAGGCTGTTACATTTTTTGAATGCGTAGCCGCTGATTTGATATACACTTGCGGGAATGTTGATTTCTTTCAGAGAAGTGCATTCCTCAAACGCAGAGGTGTTGATTTTTGTCACACCCTCCGGAATGTTGATTTTTTCAAGGGCAGTGCAGCCGATAAAGGTTCTGCTGATTATCATGTCAAGAGATTTTGAAAGCGTAACCTCTTTCAGACTCTCGCAGGCAGCAAAGGCATTTCCGCCAACGCTTGTAACGCTGTCCGGCATTGTAAAGCTTGTCAAACCGGTTCCATGGAACGCCATTGAGCCTATTCTTGTGACGGTGGACGGGAGTTCAACGGCTTTGAGGTTCTTTGCGCCGGAGAATGAATCATTACCGATTCTGAGCACGCCCTCCGGAATTGTTATATTCTCAAGAGCAACGCAACCGGTGAACGCATTGTTGCCAATGTCTGTGACCTTTGACGGAACCGTAAATTCGGTAAGCGCCGGACAGGAATCAAACGTTCTTTTCGGCAGTGTGGTGAGTCCGCTCGGAAGAGTCGCCTTTGTGAGCGACGAGCAGTATGAAAACAGACCGGTACCGATCGTTTTAACGTTATTGGGAACGGTCACTTCTTTCAAAGCGGCGCATCTTCTGAATGCGTTGTTTCCAATCTCGGTTACTTTTTTCGGAATTGTTATTGAAATGAGCGCTGTGCAGCCCTCAAAGGCGCTTTTACCGATCTTTGTAACCTTTGACGGAATGACAACACTGCCAAGAGACGAGCAATCTCTGAATGCATAGTCGCCGATTTCGGCAACATTGCTTTTCATTTCAACCTTTTTGAGGTTTGTGCAGCCGCTGAACGAATATGCGGTAACAACCTTCATGCTCTTCGGGAGCTTGATTTCTTCAATCGTTGTGCAATCTCTGAATGCATAATTGCCGAATGACTTGATTCCCTCCTTAACAGTGTAGGATTTGCCCTTTCCTGCCGGATAGAGAATGATTTTCGTTTTGTCCGCGCTCAAAAGCAGACCGTCCGCGGCGGCATACTTTTTGTTGCCGCTTGCGACCGTGAATTTTTTGAGTGCGCCGCAGCCGATGAAAGCGTTTTCGTTGAGACTTGTCAGACTCTTCGGCAAAGCGATGCTTGAAAGAGCCTTGCAGTCCTTGAAAACAGAAACGCCGATTGTGGTAACACCCTCGGGAAGAGTGATTGATTTAAGCTTTTCGCACTCCTTGAACGTTGCCTCGCCGAGTGTTTTAATATTGCTTGAAAGTGTTACGCTCTCAAGCGAGGTGCAGGCGCGGAATGCAAATTTGCCGAGCTTTTTAACGCTGTTGGGCAGCTTGATGCTCTTGAGCGCTTTACACTCGCGGAAAGCCTGCTCGCCGATTGTGGTAACACCGTTCGGAATCGTGATGCTCTGAAGACTCGAGCACGAGCCGAATGCATAGTCGCCTATGCTTTTAAGAGTTGAGGGAAGCGTAACTTTTTTAAGCTTTGAGCAGCCGAAGAAAACGCTGCCGGGAAGTTCGGTGAGCGTCTTGGGAATAGAAATGCTTTCAAGCGCCGTATAGTAGAAAGCAAACTCATCAAGCTTTTTCAATTTTGCCGACAGCTTTACGCTTTTGAGCAGCGAACAAAAACCGAAAGCGTTCCTGCCGATTGAAGTTACACTGTCCGGAATAACAAGAGTTTCAATGCTTGTATTTCCAAAAGAGCTGTTGCCAATTGTCTGAACAGTGTTTGGAATCGTTATGCCCGTGATGCTTTTATAAGCGAAAGCACCGTCATCAATACCAACGACCGGATAGCCGCCGAGCTTTGACGGAATCGTAACCGCTTTGCCGGAAACATTGCCGGAGGTTCCGGTTACGTATGCTTTTTTGCTTGCAACCCTATAGGTCAAATCGCCGCTTTTCGCAGCCTTGGCAGAAAGATTCCACGACGGAAGTTCAATGCCGACAAATCCCGCAAGGGGAGCAGCCGTAACTGCCATAAGGACGGCCATGAGAACTGCCGTGAATCGTTGCAGTTTTGTTTTAGCCATACTAATTACTCCTTTTGATAACAAGAAAGATTTATATAACCGTTTTTCCGACTGCCGACTGATTGAGAGCGTGCTCATCAATTGACTCGCAGTCATTTTCCGATTACAGCCCGATTATATCATTCAAGTCAAGCTTTTTCAAGCAGTCAAATAAAGCTGTGACAATTCTATTGCTATTGTGTGTGAGTTCTGTTACAAAGCTGTGGCATTTAATCTTTGCAAACGGTAAAAAAAGCCGCTGAACAAATGGCTCGGCAAAGGATTTTTCCTTTGCCGAGCCACACAAAGCAGTCTGTTTATTTATTATTTTACTCTGCCACACAGGCAGCTGCGGTAATATTGGTTCCGCAAAGCAGTGAATAAGTGACCTCAAGCTCGCTTTCTCCGTCAGCGTCAATTATTACTTCACGGTAATAATTGCTGTCCATGTCCCCGAATGTTTCGGTTCTGACTATTCCGCTCCTGTCGCGGACTGTCAGCTTGCCGATTGAACAATAGCCGCCGAGATAAAGCCTGAACCTGCCGTTTCCGTCAGATTTGAGCGTCGTTTTAAAATCCTGATATGAAACAACGCCGCAGGTGGTGGATTTTTCTTTTCCGTCATTGTCTTTCCATGTAATTGTATAATTATCGTCAAACAGGTCTTCTTTTCCGCGGCAGGTGATATCGGAAACAAGAGTACCGTTTTTCTTTGCCGTTTCAAATTCCCAGTTGAGCCCATAGAGAATGTAATCTCTTGAATCCTCGCTGATTTTGAAAGACGCGTTTTCCTTTTGCAGCTTGTTCACCGTGAGGTTCAGCCGGGCGCAGCTGCTGTCATAGCTCTCGTTTCTGCCATCGGGCAGAACAGAATCAAATTCAAATTCAAGAACGCTTTCTTCATCTGCTTTTGCGGTGAATTCAATTTCATAAACATCTGCGTCCCTCGCAGAACCCACGATTGAAAGCACATCTGCGTTTTTGTCCTGTTCAAGAGTTTTAAAGTCAACTTCTTTTCCGCCGAGCTTAACGCTTTTCAGCTTGCCCCAGTCTTCCCTCTGATGAACACGAACGGTATAGCTCCTGCTTTCAAATGCACGCGGACCGTCAAAGCTGCCTTTTGCCGGAGCGATTTTCAGCGTTTGTGTTCCGCCTCCGGAGAGCGTGATGTCGGTTGTTCTGTATTCGCCTTTTTTGTATGCGACCGTAGTTACATCATCTTCATAAAGAGTTGCTTTGCCATCATTGTCAACGCTCGGGAAAACCTCAAGAGTGAGGTGACTCCAGTCCTTTTCATTCGTGTTCTTCATGTTGTCCGCAAGAGTCAGAACAGAACCTGCACGCACAAAGACCGGAGAGGTTTCAAGCGAATGAGAAACGGTGATTGTTGTCGGTCCGACGTAGCTTTCGCCTGTCCAAACGTCAATCCACTTTCCGTCCGGGAGGAATACGTCGCGGGTCACCTTGCCCTCACTGTACGCGGTAACATATACATGGGCATGTTCATTTCCGTCAAAGTACTCAATCTTTACGTCGTGAACCGAGCCTACTGCAAGAAAATCGGTTTTGAACGTTTTGTTATATGTGTTCCAGCCGTCAACAACAAGCTTTCCGTCGATCCACATTTTGATTCCGTCATCCGAATATGCGGTGAAGAATATCGGTTTTTCTCCAACGGTGAGTTTGCCCGTCCAGCGTACGCTGAAATAATCCGAAACGCTCAGACCGGACGGAGCGCCGAGACCCCAGTCAAAGTCAATTTTTTTGTCATACTTAACAATTTCCGGTTCGCCCTCAAGCTTATCGTTTGAAAAGTATTCCGCTTTAAGTCCCTCTTTTCCGTCACAAGTGAAAGTATAGTCATCTGTTTTGGGAACGCCCTGTGAAAGCGGGGCAACAAGAATACTGTCAGAAAGCAGATATTCATCGTTTCTGTCAGACTCCGCATATTGCGGATACTTCACATCAAGACGACGGATAAGCGGCAGTCCGGTTTCATAGTTTTCATGCGCAAGAGAGTAATATACGGGAAGAAGACGGTATCTCAGATTGACATACTCGTGAGTGACTTTCTCAGCCGTTTTTCCGTAAAGCCAAGGCATACGCGAATACGGCTTTGTGCAATGTACGCGGCAGATGGGAGAAAGCGCTCCGTACTGGATCCAGCGAATATACATATCCTTTGTGACCTCGCTCGTGTGACCGCCGAGATCCGAGCTGAGATACGGCAGACCCATTTCACTGCCGCCGTAGATCATGTTGAAAATCTCCTGTTCAAGGCTTTCCGATGAGGTTCCGATATCGCCCGTCCACTGAAGTGTATAGCGGTGAGCGGCAAGCTCCGAAGGATAGCTCAGCGTGCCGTTATTGATTCCGTCAACGTTTGCCATAATAAGCGCGCGGCGTGCGTCCTCGCCTTTTTTTGCCTTGCTGTTATAAAAATCCTCTGTAATTGACTGATAGGCATACATTCCGGAGGTATAGATCGAAAGATCCTCGTCAACCGGCTTGAGACCCGTCCACCAGTTGCGATCGTACCACCAATAGTCAAGTCCTTTGTTTAAGATACGTTTGAGGTTCAGGTTACGATATGTGACCTCGGTTCTGTCAAGCAGATTCTTTGTGCCCGCAGTGGGCTCCGGGTGGTCGTTGAAAACAACAGAAACTCCCTTTTCATGCACTTGAGAGAGGAACTTTTTCATGTTCGGAAACAGCTTTGTGTTGACCGTGTAGCCCGTTCCGCCAACAGAGGTTCTCCAGTCCGTGTCAATAACAAGAACATCAAGCGGATAACCGCGGCTTTCATAATCCTCGATCTGTTTCATTGCGCTTTCGGCTGTGTACTGATAGTAGCGCGAATCCCAATATCCGAGCAGGTTGAGTGTAATAAGCTCGCTTCTGCCTGTCAGGTCAACAAAGTCGCTTGTGAACCTTTCATAACTGCCCTGAGGCATGAAAACAAAGATATCCGACGCCTTGTTGGTCAGATCCCATCCGTTGAGATTATACCAAAGTCTGCTGACGGTGTACTTATCCTCGGACGGAATGACGCGCGGATTATCTGAAAAATACCAACACGAAAGCTCATCTGACGGTGAGGGCAGATACATGCTTGCGTCGGTTTCGGTTTCAAACCTCCAAAGAACTCTTCCGTCTTTGTCAGCCACAAATGCGTCCTCGGGCGAGGCGGCATTCTCCGGCAGACAGACCGTGTATTCCTTTGTCTGAATAAAAACCTTTCCGTCCTGCGCCTTTTGAGAAAAATCAACCTTGTCCCAACCGGTACGTTTTTGAACCGTAAATGACGGACGGTTTTCAAAACCGCGCGGCCCTTTTTGCTCAATTCTGACGAGCGTATCGCTGAGCAGTTCAACGCGCATTTCTCCGACAACAACATACGACGGCATATCTGTCATGCTCTCATATGTTGAGGGATCATAAGGCGTTGCCCACTTCAGACCGAAAATGGCGGCAATCAGCGAAAACGCCGACCAAACAAGTGTGAGTATTCTTTTCATTTCCTTCTCTCCTTTGAAAAAAACTTACAAAAACAGTTTACACGTTCAAAAGAAAATTGTCAACAGTGAACAGAATTATTCCGCCCACTGCCCAATTACAAAAACGGACTGTTCCGAAAATATCCGGAGCAGTCCAAAGCAGCTTGTTTTTTATTGATTCTTATATTTCTCCTTGCTGAGAAAATATACAAAGATGTATGCAAGAATGCAGATGCACTGAAGAATTGCGCATGGTGCAAGAAAAAACTTGAAATCCTCCTCGCCGGGATATACGGTGAACTTGCCCTCGCCGTCGTATTTTCCGCGCCTTATTCTCCAGTTGTCAAGGCTGACAACGCTTTCGCTTATATAAGGCTTAATCAGCTCAATTAAATTGGAAAGAACTCTTCTGTTGATTGTAGGCAAAATCAGCACCTCCGTTTTTAGTATATAGTATCATATATAATGGCGATGTGTAAATATATTTTTGTACTAAATATATAAAACAGCGAGCGTATATTTCTTGTGTGATATTATGCAACAGACCCTTGACATAGCGGTCGACATAGTGTAATATTTTAATATGGATTATAACACAAGAGTAGACCTTGTTTGCCAAAGCATGGCACCGACGCTCAGTATTCCGTGCCTTCAAGCGATATAATAACTGAAAAGCTTGAAAAGCCGAAAGCTTTTTGCTACACTTAAATCGGAATAATTCCGTCTATATAAAAAGATTCTATACGGAAGCAAAACAGTCAGGTTTTCAAGAGAGCTTTTGAGCTTTTACAGGTTCGGATGAGGTAAAAACCTTCAAATAAAAAACAAGAAAGAGAGGTAAACTTATAATGCAAAATGTTTTTGTGAAGATTTTTTCGTTGCTCCTGTATATTTTCTCCATCCTCGCTTTGGGAGTGAAAAATCCTACTTTCCCGAATCCGTACAAAACCGTCGATATGTCGAAATTCGAGATGACGTTTGAAGAGGAATTCGACGGTGAACTCGACCGCAGTCTTTGGGTCGGTCATTACACATACGGCAAAACCTCATCCGTCCGCCACGGCTCTTACTGGAACAATTACATGGCCTACACAGGAAACGGCAATCTTGTTATCCCCTTGAAATATCTCGATGAGGGCATGGGCGGAACTGGCGCCGGGTGGTACACGGCGGGGCTCGACACATCCTCGCGCGAGACGGGTTTTCGGCAGAAATTCGGCTATTTTGAGGTTCGCTGCATTCTCCCCAAGGGCGCGGACATCTGGAGCGCATTTTGGATGATGAACGAGGATGTGTTCAATGTCGACGGCTCCGGTCAGGACGGCACCGAGGTCGATGTAATGGAAAGCCCGTATTACGGACGCATACCGTTCAACAATGTCGTTTACTGCAATCTCCACTATGACGGCTACGGTGAGGTACACAAAGCCAAACAGGTCTCGAGAACCTATGTCAAGGGAAATCCCTATGAGGAGTTCAACACATACGGGGTAGAATGGAATGAGAACGAATATATTTTCTATCTGAACGGCATGGAGTATGGACGCAGCGATTTCGGCGGTGTTTGCCAAAATCCGCTTTATCTCATTCTCTCCGTTGAAATGTACGGCGAGAACGGAGTTCCCTCAAGCAGAGACAAAAATGCGGATGAGGCGCAGTTTATTGTCGATTATGTAAGAGCTTATCAGTACAAGGATTTGTTAAACGCAAAGTAAAAAATACCGCTGACTTTGTGCGTTCACGGCACGGATCAGCGGTTATTTTTATTAGATAATTAAAAATCAATTCTTTGGCAGGCGGCGTTTTTTGCTCAAAGTATTCCGCGCAGCGTTTTGGATAACCTATTCCAAAGTGGGCACCCGGAAACCAAACCTGATAGCGTTCCCTTGCCTGTGGATGCCACCAAAACCACCAAGCGATCATTTCGGCAGTGATGTCCGGCATCGGACAGTACATTGAAACAAGGTAGCTGCCGTCAGAAAAACGTCCAAAACAGACTTCCTTTTTTAGCGCAGAATCGCCCAAAATTGCGTTCTTATTTTCAAATTCCGTCAACGTGATTTTGGGGTCGGAAAGCGACCTGCCGATTTCCGTCGGAATTTTCGGCAGCGGCTTTTGCTTCAGTTCAAAAATGCTCATTGCAATCTTACTGTTCAATATATTTTTCAAGCTTCTTTCGGTCTGTAAACCGGATAGCTCGTCTTATCCTCTTCTGTGATATTCCTCATAACGCGGCAGGGCACACCGACCGCAACCACATTTGCCGGTATCGCCTTTGTGACAACACTCCCCGCGCCGATAACGGTATTATCACCTATTTCTGCTCCCTACAGAATTGTTGAGCCTGCGCCTATCCAGACATTGTTTCCGACGGTTATCGGCTTTGCAATTTCAACGCCCCTTTTTCTCATCTCGGGATCTATCGCATGCTCAGCCGTTGTGAAGCAGCAATTCGGTCCGATAAAAACATTGTCGCCGAACTTAACCGATACTCCGTCATTAATAACAAGATTATGGTTTGAATAAGAAAAGTCTCCCACGGTTATGTTATATCCGTAATCGCACCAAAACGGTGGAGTGATAATTGTTTCTTTTCCCATTGAGCCGATTGTATCATGATTTTTGAATTGTTGCAACAAGCTGTTCTATCTGTGTACCTATATTAAACTGTTTTCTCCGGGGAGCGTTTGCGCCGCCGGTGTCCTGCCCCTTTTTCCTTGCGGCGACCATATGGCAAAGCAAATACGCACAAAACACATTGCCGCCGTGGCAATGAAACAATTTGTCTCTTGTCACAGTTTTTCATGTCAGCTATAATTAAGCTGCAACGGAGGTGGAAAACATGCAGATTGCTCAAAAAATACGCGAATTGCGGCAAAAGGCAAACATGACCCAGTCAGAGCTCGCTGAAAAATTGTTTGTTTCAAGAGATCTCGTATCCAAATGGGAATCCGGCTCACGCCGCCCGGATTATCGGACGATAACAAAAATTGCCGAAGTTTTAGGCACTTCACCCGATGAGATAATAAGCCGCGATGCGATTCTTCTTTCCGAGCTTTCCAAATGTATTCCGCCCGACTTTTGCACCGGCACTGACAATATTGACAGTCTGCTGAACGAATTTCTTCATATGCTCCCCGAACGGGAATGTGATGTTTTCATAAGAAAATACTATTTTCTGGAAAGCAGCTTTGAAATTTCGTCATTCTACGGCATGAAAGAAGCTAATGTTCGTCTGATACTTCACCGAACAAGAGAAAAACTGAAAAAGTACCTGACGGAGGTATTGAAATGAAAGAATATGAATTATTTGATTCATTGTCAAAAATCGACGATGAGCTTATTGAGCGTTCCAATCAAAAAGGCAAATACAAAAATGCTGATAAAAATACATCTGCAAAAAAACTTCTTTTTAAGCGGATCGTCCCGGCAGCCGCTGTTTTTGCGATAGTAATTTCAGCTGTGTTCGGTATCCGCGGTCTTTATCAAAAATCAGCTTTGCAAAACGGCGGCAACAGCAGCACTGCATTGCGGGATACCGAAAATAAAAATCCGACAGTAAGTCTTCTGAAATACAGCATTGCTCAACCTGACATTCCGAAACAAATTCAATATACCGAAGACTACAACTCAAAACAGTACGAAGATTACTACGAGCAAAACAGCAGCCGAATCATCGGCAACAGAATTGACAAAACAGAGTTTTCAAAGTTTTTGAATCTGACAACGCAAAGCTTTCTTTCCGTAAAGGACGGCAAAAACAAGGTCTACTCCCCCGTGAACGTCTATATTGCCCTGTCTATGATGGCAAGCTGCACAGATAAGGACACTCAAGACCAGATTCTCAACGTGCTCGGCGCCGATTCGCAGACAAAGGCACAGGAAACAGCCGTCAAGCTGCTCAAAGGCAACTATGTTGACAACGGCTCAAAAAAGAGCCTTTTGACCAATTCCATCTGGACAGGTTCAAGCTTCAGATTGAACGAGAGCTTTTTGCAAAAGCTTTCTCAGAACTATTATGCACCGATATTCAGCGGCGACCCTGCCGACAAAAAGTATTCGCAAGCCTTTCGGGACTGGCTCAGCTCTGCCACAAACGGTCTGCTGAACGACTCCGCAGAAAAAATCGAATTTGACGAGCAGATGGCATTGACGCTTGTTTCAACGCTATATTATGCAGCAAACTGGGGCAGTGAATTTGCCGCGGAAAACAACACCGAAAACGTATTCCATTCAATCGGCGGCGACCGAAACTGCACTTTTATGAATCAGCAGGGATACGAGACCTATATAGAAAAAAGCGGATTCAGCGCCGTAACAAAACAGCTCGCCGGCGGCGGACGCATGTTTTTCATTCTGCCCGATGAAGGAACTTCTCCGGAAACGGTGATCGGCTCAAAGGAACTGACCGATATGCTGTACTCTGACAATTCAAACGATGGCGAAACAGCAAATGTTAAGCTGAGCGTTCCGAAATTTGACATATCTTCGGATCTCGATTTGAAAAGCTCCCTTGTCTCTCTCGGAATAACGGACGCCTTTGACCCGGAAAAAGCGGATTATTCTCCCGTTTCGGCAGACAGTCTGTATCTTTCAAAAATCCAGCACTCTGCAAGGGTTTCCATTGATGAAAAGGGCGTTACCGCAGCTGCCTTTACGGTTGAAACCGTTCACGGATTAGGCGTTATTGAAAAACAGGTAGACTTTACCCTCGACAGACCGTTCATCTTTGCAATTACCGGAGATACGGGAGACATAATGTTTGTCGGAATAGTGAATGAAATCTGATATCAAGCTTAAGCTGAGGAGAGTCGAACGCAATGTGCCGGAAAACAAATTCTTCGGGCGCATTTAGTTCGACTCTTCTCAGCTTACGGAATACCGTGCCATAAAAAGCCTTGCAATGCCGGCACATTGCAAGGCTTTTTGTGTTTATTTGACAGCATAACTCACTTTTCAAAAGAATTAAAAATACACCGCAATCAACTGCGGTGTATTCATGGCGGAGAAGAGGAGACTCGAACTCCTGCGCCGGTTTCCCGACCTACGCCCTTAGCAGGGGCGCCTCGTCACCAACTTGAGTACTTCTCCGTGGGTGTCGATAAAGACAAATATTAAAAAAATAAATGGCGGAGAGAGTGGGATTCGAACCCACGGTACGCAGGACGTACGACGGTTTTCAAGACCGTTCCGTTATGACCGCTTCGGTATCTCTCCGTTTGTGCCATGAAATATTATCATAATTCTGCCGCATTGTCAAGACCTAAAAACAAAAAATGCTCTCCCGCCGGCAAAAAAGTATTCACCGCGCAAAATGGCTGCCCCGTTTCGGAGCAGCCACCAAGTCATAAGCTATGTTTTCAGCGTGTTGTGGGAACGTTTTCCTTTTCATACTTGCTGACATATTTATCCTGATAATAGTTCTCAAGTGAAACGGAAAGTTCTCCGTCCTTTGAAAGGGAGATAACTGTGCAGCCGCGCTGTGCGCCCTTCTTGTCAATACCGATGTATGCAAGATAGTCAACGCTCATGCCGTATGTAAGTCTGATGCCCTTATATTCAAGGGTAGCGTTATTCACGTGGTCGTGTCCGCAGAACATACCCTTTGTTGAACCAAGCTCAAGAGCGGTTTCAAAGAGAGTGTCGTCGCCGATTCCGCAGCAAACCTTTTCGTTATCTTCATAATAGCCGCCGTCAATGTACTTGACATTTTCGGTATCCTGTGAGTTGTTTGCTCTGTATTCTTTCCATGCGTCATCATACTCTCTGAGAGGAATGTGGAAGAAAAGGAGCGACGGGAACATCGGATAGCTCGGGTCGATAGCCTTGTTGGCTGCGTCAATTGCAAGAACGTTCTCCTTGTACCAATCGACCTGGTTCTGATGAACATTGTCATACTTGCCGAGAACGCCGAGCATATCTTCCTCAACATAATCGTGTGAATCAAGAACAAAATACGCATTTGTTACAATACCCTTTGAGTTCTTGACTTTGATGACCTGGTTGCCGAATCCGTCAATATCTTCCGGACCTTTTTGGAAGATGCTGTACTTCAGCTCCGGATTTGCATACTTGTCTGCAATCTGCTCACGGGTATAATCGCTGTATGCCTCCGAGTCGTGGTTGCCGAAGCAAACGGTATAGTATACACCGAGTTTTTCAAGAAGAGCAATCACAACATCGGTTGCGATACCGTTGTTGAATGTGCCCGACTGGAACGGAACGGGATAAACATTGTCACCGGTGAGAATAACAAGGTCGGGTTTTTCCGCAGTAACCATTGCGGCAACGGCGTTGAGCGCTTTCTTGTCCTTTTGAATTGACATGAGTCCGCCGCCGATATGAACATCGGTGAACTGGAGAATCTTGAGGTCTCTGTCCGTGTTGAACGTCCAGTAGCCGTCTGCGTCCTTTTCGGGAACGAGTTGTTCACCGTCTGCATACGCAACCTGCTCAAACGAATCAATGACGTCGCGGTTGCTCCTGTTGACGAGTGCTGTCAATGAGGACATGCTCATTGAGAATGATGTGACGATACCAAGCACGAGGCTTATTATCTTCAGCAAAAAGTCTGGCATTTGGATTTTCTCCTTTGTTAAAAATTTTGGTAAGCGAGCGCTTACTAAGCCCAATAATTATAAAGGCTTTTTCTAAAATTTTCAAGCACTTTCTAAGTAAAAGTATAATAAGAATGTGAGAATACATAAACAGTCTCATTTTCCGCTGCATTAAACTCGGTTTAAAAGTCCAAGCCAAACGTTTTTTAACACCTTGTGAAATAATTTTTGCTAACCGTTTACTTGACGGAAAAAATAATGTATAATAATTTTGATTATATACTGCTAAAGGATAGTTTTCAATGTTTGGCTATGTCAAAACCGATAAGGGCGAACTCCGCGTCAAAGAATACGAGCTTTATAAAGGGCTTTACTGCTCGCTTTGCAAAGCATTGGGAAAACGTTACGGCGTTCTCTCCCGCCTCGTTCTCAGCTACGACATGACGTTTCTTGTTTTGGTAAAGCTTTGCGAAAAAGGCGAAGCGTTGTCGTTCAAAAAAGGGAGATGTCCGTTCAATCCGGCAAAAAAATGCAACTACTGCCAAAGCGGCGAGGAGGTTTTTGACTTCGTTTGCGCGGCGGCGATGATCATGTTTTATTACAAGGTTAAAGATAACATTACGGACAGCCTCATTTTCAAAAAGCTGTTGTTTTATCTGATTCTCCCCTTTGCGGTTCTTTGGCACAAAAAAGCTGCACGGCTTTTTCCGGATCTTGAAAAAATTGTTTCAGACAGCATGAAAAGACAGCGCGAGACAGAAGATGAAAACACCGACATGCCGGACAAAGCCGCACACGCCTCGGCAGATGCGCTCGGAAAGATTTTTTCTTTCCGTTCCGGAGATAATAAAAATGAGCTGTACCGTTTCGGATATTTTGTGGGTCGGTGGGTATACCTGCTGGATGCGGTTGACGACATTGAAAGCGACATAAAAACAAGATCGTTCAATGTTTTTGTCAATAGGTATTCTCTTTTGTCAAACGAGCTTTCCGCAGACGTCCGTTACGAAATTGAAAGCACCCTTAATTCCAGCAGCGGCGAGGCACTTTCCGCTTTCAGAAGCTGCAAACTGAAAAATCCAAGCAAAATAATTGAGAACATTCTCACCGGCGGAATGTACCGCTCGGCAGAGAACGTTTTGAAAGGAAACAAAAGTAATGAGAGATCCCTATGAAGTTCTCGGCGTTCCGAAAAACGCAACACAGGCTGAGGTAAAAACCGCCTATCGTCAAAAAGCAAAAAAATATCACCCCGACAATTATTCGGACAGTCCCCTTTCCGGCGTGGCGAACGAAAAAATGCAGGAGCTTAATGAAGCATATGACACGATCATGGCTTCTTTTGACTCTGCCGGTCAAAGCTTTTCTTCCTCACCGAACTACAGCTACAGCTATGAAAGCACTCAGGACAGCCGCGAGCAAAACACAGAAAAATCAAATGCTCAGCAAACGGCAATCTATGTAAAGGTACGCACCCTCATTGCGGAAAGCCGTCTTGACGAGGCGGAACGAATGCTTGAAAACATGAACCCCGGTTCGCGCGACGCCCAGTGGTATTACCTGAAAGGGCAGATCAACTACAACCGAGGCTGGCTCAATGAGGCGTACACATATTTCACTACCGCACACAACATGGATCCGTCAAACGTTGAATATCGCCGCAACTATGAAAACCTGCGCAGCCAGAGGAGCGGAGGGTTCAGAACACGCGACAGGAGCGATGATGGGTTTGACCGTGATATGTGCAAAATCTGCATTGGTTTAAAGTGTGCCGACTCCTGCTGCGAATGCATGGGCGGCGACCTTATTCCCTGCTGCTGACGGAGGGCAAAAAAATGAGCAAAGCCGCAAAAACAGCGTTCGGCGGAATGGCAACAGCGCTTTCGGTTGTTTTTATGCTGCTAACGGTGTTTGACACTCTTTCAATTTCCGTTGCTGCCATGGCGGGCGTAATAATAATGCTCTGCGTTATTGAGCTTTCAAGAGGTTGGGCATTCGGCGTTTGGGCGGCAACGTCAATAATCGGGTTCCTTGTTGTTCCAAACAAGGAGGGCATTTTGCTTTACGTTGCCTTTTTCGGATATTACCCAATCATCAAAGGCATAATTGAAAGCAAAATAAAGAATCGTATTCTTGAATACACAATTAAGCTGATTATTTACAACGCAGCGGTTCTCGCCGCGGAATACATAGTTTTCAAGGTAATGAATATTCCGCTGACCGAATTTTTGGACGTTAAGGAGGGCACATGGCTTGCACAATACATTATGCCTATCCTTTTTGTTGTGCTCAACCTCGTGTTCTTTCTGCTCGATTACTTTTACACAGCGTTTGCAACGGCATACATAAATCGTTGGCAAAAAAAATTCAGAAAGCTGTTTAAATTCAAATAATTTTACACTTTTGGTTCCGGTACCTATGTACCGGAGCTTTTAATTTTAACAGCATTATGGAACCTCTATTTAAACCCAACGCTTACTTTTAATATATAAATGGTTATGCGCTTTTATATCCGTACGCTCCGCTGGGGTCACTTTTGTCGATTGTTACAAAACAAAGCATTGAAAGCCTATCTTGTGGAATGTGAAAAGTTCTGCTTGTTTTTTAACGTGCTACTATCTCTCTTAAACCTAAACGTTTGCTTTTAATATATAAATGGTTATGCGCTTTTATATCCGTACGCTCCGCTGGGGTTACTTTTGTCGGTTGTAACAAAAGTAACCA
>CAKTDF010000013.1 GCA_934541115.1 uncultured Eubacteriales bacterium | reverse complement strand
ACTATATTCTAACGAACTCAATCGCTTTTTTTATTCTTTTTTTGATTTCAGTCTCACATCTATTGTAAAGCTACAGCTCAAAAGCACAGAAACAGATAAAACCTGTTGACAAGTAATAGAAAACGGTGTATAATTATGAATCGGCAGTGAGAACTGCCGATAAATTGAATATTTCCTTATTAAGAGTAGCTGAGGGAACAGGCCCTTTGAAGCTCGGCAACCTGCTTTTGCAAGGTGCTAAATCCTGCGGTCTTGACCGAAAGATAAGGCTTTTATCTCCGGTCAGGTTTTGACCGGAGTTTTTTGTTAAGCGAGCCTAACCCAATATGCATGAAGAATTTGTTTTTCGGCACGTTGCGGCTCTTTTTGTCTCACAATACGAAAGTATTGCCTCGCCAAAGAAGAACCACACTGCACAAAAAACAAATCCATCGGGTGTGAAGCAGTTTTTTAAAGCAAATTTTTGTACAGCTTGACGAAAAGTCTTACTGCGCAAGACTCACACTTCAGCTTATGTTAATCAATAGTGAAATATAAACCAAAGGAGCATCAAAAAATGATCAAACATCTTTTTACATCGGAATCGGTAACAGAGGGACATCCCGACAAAATCTGCGACAGAATTTCAGACTCTGTTCTTGACGCTATTTTTTCAAAGGATCCCAACGCAAGGGTAGCCTGCGAGACGGCGATAACCACCAACCAAGTTCTTATTATGGGCGAAATCAGCACAATCGCTGATCCGGATATTGAAGCAATTGCAAGAAAGGCGATCTGCGATATCGGTTATGATTCACCGGAAAAGGGATTTGACGGTCACACCTGCCGCGTTATTGTTACCCTTGACAAGCAGTCCGGAGACATCGCGATGGGCGTTGATGAATCTCTTGAGCTCAAGGACGGCGAGGAGGATAAGTATAACCTCAACGGTGCAGGCGACCAGGGCATGATGTTCGGCTTTGCCTGCGATGAAACACCGGAGCTTATGCCACTGCCCATTTCTCTTGCCCACAAGCTGACTAAAAAGCTCACCGAGGTCAGAAAAAACGGAACTCTCTCATATCTTCGTCCGGACGGAAAAAGCCAGGTTACCGTTGAATATGACGACGGAAAGCCGGTTGCCGTAACGGCTGTTGTTGTTTCTTCTCAGCACAGCGCAGACGTTTCGCTTGACAAAATCAGAGACGACATAAAAAAGTATGTTATCGATACTGTTATTCCCGCATCTCTCATGCGTGAGGATACCAAAATATACGTCAATCCCACCGGTCGCTTTGTAATCGGCGGACCGCAGGGAGACAGCGGTCTCACAGGCAGAAAGATCATTGTTGACACATACGGCGGATATTCGCGCCACGGTGGCGGCGCTTTTTCAGGCAAAGATCCGACAAAGGTTGACCGCAGTGCAGCCTATGCGGCAAGATATGTTGCAAAGAACATTGTTGCCGCCGGTCTTGCTTCAAAATGTGAGGTTCAGCTTGCTTATGCCATAGGTGTTGCAAAGCCGGTCTCGGTTCTTGTTGAAACCTTCGGCACAGCCAAGATTCCTGAGGACAAGCTTGCAGAACTGGTGAATCGTGTGTTTGACCTGCGCCCGGCGGCAATCATTGACATGCTGCATCTGCGCGCCCCGATTTACAGCCCTCTTTCATCATACGGTCATGTTGGCAGGGAAGAACTCGGTGTTCAGTGGGAAAAGACCGATAAAGCAGAAGAGCTTCGCCGTCTGGCAGGAATTTAAGGGTGGTATATGGACGCTTTTTTGAATTTTTATCATGCGATACCGCCGATTGCTTTTACTGTTATCGGTATAATTGAGCGTATTGCCTGCATTTTGATGATCAACTTTTCATCAAAGTACCGCAGCGGGTATCCAAGAAAGGGCTGGTACGTTTTTGCACTGTTCTTTCCGACGATTGCAGGTGTTGTCTTTTTCATAAAGCGCAAAGAAATGGGCGTGCCCGATATGAAGGTCTGCCCGATTTGCAAGTCGAAGTATCCAAAAGACTTTACCTATTGCCACAAGTGCAACGTTGAACTTGGTGAATACAGCGAGAGAAAAAAGAAGACTCAAAAGATTTTTGCGGTGTTTTTTGCAGTGTTGTTTTTTGCCTCGTGTATAGTTTCAATCGGTGCTGATGTAATCAGCCTTGCAAACAATATTTTTTCGACTGAAGATGAAGACGACTATTTGTATGAACCGGGCATTGAGGTTGACGGTGTGTACTATGACCGCGACGGAAACGGCTACCGGTCGTTTTATGAAGTTCCGCTCTATACAAAGGACGGGAAGAAATTTGTATACAGCAATGCCACGGAGAGATATGAGAGCAAGGACGCTTCAATCAGCCTTTATGACTGTGTTGTGGACAAAGACGGCTACCTTTCAGAGGTGCCGGTGAGCGAGCTGGAATATGTTGATCAAACGCTTACGGGCGATGACTTTTACCTCGACGCAGACGGTAACAAATATTACCCGGCGGAGCTCATCGGGTGGAACGAAAAGGGCGAGTTTCTGCTTCGTTCCAGGCTTGACGGATTAGACTATGAGGTTCTTGCAGAAATTACAGACGGACAATAAAACTTTTTCGGCAGGGCGTTGATTTCCTACTAACCTTGCGGTATAATATGTTTATTGGGACTGTCGCATTTGGCGCAGACCAAAGAGCAAAAAATATTTTGCTCTTTTGAGCGTTTTTCCTTAGGTGAAGCTTTTGGACAAAGAAAACGCTTTCTGCATCTAATGCGACAGTCTCCCTTTTTATATCTCGGAGGAAAAAGCTATGCTTGTTTCAACAAAGGGAAGATATGCGCTGCGCGTTATGGTGGAGCTTGCCGAACACGAAAAAGGGGAGTATGTTCCGCTTAAAACGATTGCTCAAAAACAGGACATTTCTGAAAAATACCTTGAAAGTATAATTGTTGTGCTCTCAAAAGCCGGCATCGTTGACGGTCTGCGCGGAAAGGGCGGAGGCTACCGTCTCAACCGCGATGCAAAAAACTATTCCGTTGGTGAAATTTTGCGCCTGACAGAGGGCACTCTTGCGCCCGTTGCCTGCCTTGACTGCGGCGAAAACCGCTGTGAACGTGCGCCGAGCTGCAAGACGCTGCCCATGTGGAAAAAGCTGAATGAGCTTATCTGCGGGTACCTTGACGGTATTTCTATTGAAGAACTGGCTAAAGAAGAGCTTTAAAGAAAGAGAAGAACTGTCATTGTATATCGTGCAGAAGTTTTTTTGTGAGTATTTTTTGAGCAATTCATTTTCATAAACAGAGATTTTTAGAGGGAAAGATAATAAAAAATAACCGTCACGCAAAATTGTGTGAGCGGTTATTTTTTCATAGACCTTTGTGTATAAACGAAATGTTTTTCGACAAATTGCAAGTGCCTTTTGCGACATGATTTGTGTCCTATGCGTTTACTTTTTCGGCATTTTCAGCAGTGTTTTTGGTTTTAAAAACGTCGGTGTAGTTTTCAAAAAACAGGAAGAAGAAAACATATTGAAGCGGAATGACTTCAACAAGACCGGTTCTGCCATATTTTTGCTCAAGCAGAATGTTCATCACATAGGCGGTAATGAGCGTAAAAGCGAGAATTGCCAGCATTATGACGCCGAGCCTTATATAAAGCTTGTTTTCCTTACGCTTGAAAATACAGAAGAAAAAGACGGCGACCATAATAAGAATAAAAAAGGCAACCGCCGCAACGGAATGGATAAGGTTCAGCCCGTCTCCGCTGTGGGTGGTGGGAGCAAAAACGCAGAGCATCAGCACAAGTGAGCCGCCTATAGCTATTATATAAGTCAGCACATTTTTGTAATTGCTGCGTTTGAATGCGAGGATAAAGTTGAGGCTGAGTCCAACGCTTATCAGTGCGCATGTCACGCCAAAGCCGAGCGGATAGTCAAGTCCGGTCATGCTTATTGTGTAATTTATCGGATTCCTGACAAAGGAATAGAACGTGAAGAACAGCCATGCCGCAGCGAGAAAAAAGTGACAGACAGCGGCAAATACGCCTGTGTCAGCGGCTTTGATCGCGTTTTCTTTTTTGTCACGGTCACTTGTGGGCGAGACTATTCCGGTATGATTGATGAGGAAAAGCACAATTTCTGCGGCAACAATGGGAACGATCTCCAAAAAACCGTTTTTGCTCTTTTGAACGCTGCCGGTAACGATTGTCATGATAATGAAGAGCAATAAAATGGCAATGCATGCACCTGTGCCGGAAACAAAAAGCGCAAGCAGCTTTTTGTTTTTTGTGCTCTTATAAAGCCGCAGACAGGTGATAAGTATCACCGTTGCATTGAGGACTATGTTGCCAAATCCGGTGAGCCAGTGCAGGAGAACCGAAAATGTTGTCACTTTTCCAACGGCGGGGTCAAGCATAAGCGTTGTTGTGACAAAAGGAACGAGCAGATTTGAAACAAAGAACGCTCTGCGAAAAACCGGAGCTTTAATGTCGAACGCCCGGAGAGTATACTCAAAATTAACAATATTACAAAGCGGCAAAAGAATGCAGTATATAGCCAAAAGCGGCAGCCTGGTTCTTCCGATGTCACTGATCGTTGAATGCAGTGGATTTTCAAGAAAGGCAAAAGCAAAAAAATAGATTCCTGCCGTTATGAAAAGCAGAAACGCGGTTTTTCTTTTTTTAAGTGCTGAGGTTAAGAGATTCTCCCTGATCATACTGATGTCCTTTCATTTTATTTTGCAATGTCCTTTTTATGAACGGAACGGAATATAGAAATAAATGTTGATTTATTGAAAAATTTGTATATAATGGTATTAGCTAAAAGTGATATTCAACAAGTGTGGTTTGATTGACACCTGTCCAATTATACACATTTTCTGTTTTTTTGCAAGCCTTATTAAGGCGTAAGTTTGTTTAATAAACAACATCTCAGTCTTAAAATGTTAAATAACGGAGGATAAAATGTCTGAAATTTCAAGTTCTAAAAAACAAAAAGAGGACAGAAGAGTAAAAAGAACAAAAAAGAACCTCAGAGACAGTCTTTTTACGCTCCTTGAGGAAAAGAATATCAGCCAAATAACGGTCACTGAGCTGACTACGCTCGCGGACGTCAA
Source organism: uncultured Eubacteriales bacterium (assembly GCA_934541115.1). Classification (GTDB taxonomy): domain Bacteria; phylum Bacillota; class Clostridia; order Oscillospirales; family Acutalibacteraceae; genus UBA6857. The sequence continues at coordinate 60,196 of CAKTDF010000013.1, read as the reverse complement.
CAGGTCAACGTTCTATCTGTATTACAATGATATTTTTGATATGATGGATAAGATTCAGCAGGAGATTTATGCTGTGTTTGTTGAAACTGTGGTTAGTTTCAAAAGTGACTTTGAAGATATTGAGAGCATTATAAAATATTGTTCAAGGTTCCTTGAATTTTGCAAAGAGAATTATACCGTTTGCCGTTTTATCACGCGCAATGACTGCAACAATCATCTTGCGGAAAAAATCAAGCTTGCGGTGCGCTGCGTAATTCCAGATTCCGCCGTTTACTATGCGGAAGATGACCCGCGGAGCTTTTTGACGACCTTTGCAATTTCTGGAATGCTGGCAACGATTCTTGAATGGATGAACAGCGGTATGAAAATTTCTGTTGAGGATATGGCGCGCTTTTTGAGCTACACCTATTTTCTCGGTTCAAAAAGTCAGAAGGAAAGCGAAATTTATAAGCAGTACTCCATGTATCATTGAAAAAAGTGGCTTGCCGTACCCGGAATAATGAAAGCAACACAATATAAAGCTATAATTCACATGCACTGACAGTATGGTTGTGTGAATTATAGCTTTTGTTTTTAACTGGAACTGAAAAAAGCTCAAAATGCGGCTTTACTTTGAAAGGAGCTCTTTCGGAATGCACCTGTTTTTGAAATAGAACTCTCTGTCATGCTCGCCGATTTCACGCATAACGCGGCAGGGATTGCCGACAGCAACAACATTTGACGGTATATCCTTTGTAACAACCGAGCCTGCACCGATCACGGTGTTGTCTCCTATGGTGACTCCCGGCATAATGAGTGCGCCTGCGCCTATCCAACAGTTTTTGCCTATGTGTACCGCCATATTGTATTGATATGCCTCCTCACGAAGTGAGGGCAAAATCGGATGCCCTGCGGTTGCAACAGTTACATTGGGGGCAAACATCGTGCTGTCACCGACATATATGTGCGTGTCGTCAACAAGCGTCAGATTAAAATTGGCATAGACATCTTTGCCGAAGTGAACGTGTTTTCCTCCCCAGTTTGCATGGAGAGGCGGCTCAATATAACAGCCGTCGCCGATTTCGGCAAACATTTCTTTGAGAAGCTTTTGCCGCTTTTCCTGTTCAAGGGGTCTGGTTGCGTTGAAGTCATAAAGCTTTTCAACATAGAGCAGCTGCTCATTAACGAGGCTTTCATCGCCGGAGCAGTAAAGCTCTCCGGTATGAAGTTTGTCTTTCATGTTACTCGTTTTTTCTCCTCATATTGATTTTGTGTCAAAGGCGGTTCAGTGTTCAGCTTTCAAGAGTGGAGACGAGCGAGGTGTCGCCGAGAAAGGTATCCATGTTGTAGAGAAACAGAACATGGGTAAATTTGGTCTCGCTCATTACCGCTTTGAGACTGTCTGAAAAATACCGGGGGTCGATGACAACTATTTTTGAAAAATACGGAGTCAGCATGGGCAGCATGCAGTTTGCATAAGAGTCTTTGAAAATGAGCAATGCCGCCGAAGTATCCGCCGCGGTTGAAATAATGACCTTGTCATAGTTACCGCCCAAAAAGACTTCATACTGATTCTTTTGGTTCAGTTTTTCTTCTTCAAAGAGCGACGCGGTTTTGCGGTCTGAGGATTCATAGAGAACGGTATATTTTTCGGTCTGCTTTTTCGGAACGCAGATCTCAATTTTATCGGCAGCGTCTTTCACCGCTGCGGAGGAGGAAAGTGTGCCTTGAAAGGAGGAAGACACTGTATAAAACGAGTAGTTTTTGTCTTTTGCGCCGAGCTTCCAAAGTGAAGAAAGCTCTTTGAACGGCAGGTAAGCCGCCCGGGTCGTCCAGTGATGGTCGGTGCGGTAAAAGAGAGCGGACTTATCCTCCTGCTTTTCAAAAATACCCTTGCAGTCTACCCACGAGACGCCGGAAACACCCTTTTTTATTTTTGAAAAAGAGTCGCTTCTGTCTTCAAGCTTCAATGCTGCCGGAAGCTTTTCCGGAAGAATATCCGATGCGTTCGGCGAAAGAATAAAGGCTTTTTTGAGCTTTTTATTGTTCCTTGAAAAGGCGGTAATTGCCTTTGACAGGTCATTTATTCGGCTGTTATCGGGTTTTGTGGGCGCTTCAAAGAGAAAACCGTCTTTGCCGATATAAACGCCGTTTTCCTCGCTTTTGCCCACCGAGCGGTCAATTTTTGTTTTGAGCGTTATCAGACCGTCGCGGAACGGAAACTGGTCATTGAAGTAGGTCTCAAAGTTCTTCATAAAGCTGCCGTCAAAGAGGGCAGAAAAAGAGAATTTTGGAAATTGCTTTAAAACGCGGTTCTCCGTTTCGGATTTTTCACGGTCGGGCATAATTGCGGCAAGAATAAAGACGCCGAAAATTGCCGCGCAAAAAAGCGAGACCACCACGGTGCAGACCGTCGTTATTTGAATACGCTGTTTTTTGTCATGTTCGTTGGTAATGTTTGTGTTCATTTAAGCTGACCTCATCAGAATCTGAAATAAAGGAAGGGATTATATGTGCTGCTGACGATGAAAATAATGCAGAGGATAAAAACGAGCATATAGCCAAATGCCTGCATAGTGAGCTTTGCCGCAGGGTTTTTGAGGGTGGGCAGTTTTTTGAAAAATCCGAGAGCGCTCAGACTCATAACGGCAAAGGGGAAAATGTTTGATTTCAGCGTATAGAGCATGTTGTCTGAGGCAAAACCGTGAGCGCCGAACATTGAAGCAAGGAAAGAGACGGCAGAGGTGAGTGTTTCGCTAGAGAAAAAGACCCAGCCGATTATGACTATGAGCATTGTTATGACGCGCCTTGCCGTGCGCGGGAGCTTTTTCTGAAGTCCTTTAAAAATGTATTTTTCAGAGATGAGCAAAATGCCGTAGAACGCACCCCACACAACGAAGTTCCAGCTCGCGCCGTGCCAAAGACCGGTCAGACACCAAACAACGGCAATGTTAAAGATCGTTCTTGCAGTACCCTTTCGGTTGCCTCCGAGGGGAATATATACATAGTCTCTGAACCAGCTTGAAAGCGATATGTGCCAACGGCTCCAAAAGTCTTTGATGCTTTCTGCGCAGTACGGAAAGTTGAAGTTTTGAACAAAGTCAAAGCCAAACATTTTTCCGAGTCCCACAGCCATGTCGCTGTAGCCGCTGAAATCAAAGTAAATCTGAAGTGTGTAGCAGAGGATCGCAAACCATGCGTCGGCGGCGGCAAGACCGTCTGTTCCTCCGGCGGCAAGATTGGTATAAACAGCGCCGATGGTGTTGGCGAAGATGACCTTTTTGCCGAGACCGCGGATAAAAAACAGCACGCCTGCGGTAAATTTACGAACAGTATGACTTCTTCCGGAAAGCTGCCTTTCAATGTCGTTATATTGAACGATAGGTCCCGCAATGAGCTGAGGGAACATTGAAATATAGGTTGCAAAATTGAGAAAACTGTATTGAACGCGGCAGTCTCCCCTATAGACATCAATGACATATGAAAGCACCTGAAAGGTATAAAACGAAATACCAACAGGGAGGGCAAAGGCTTCATATTTTATGTTCAAAGAAAAGATTGAATTGAGATTTTCAACAACAAAGCCGGAATATTTGAAAAAGCCGAGAATGCCGAGATTGAATATGACTGCGCAGACAAAAAGAGCCTTACGCTTTTTGTCATTGTCTACGTTTTTTTCAAGATCAATTCCTATGTTGTAGTTGAAAAAGATGCTCAAAAGCATCAGAACAATATAAACGGGTTCGCCCCACGCATAAAAAACAAGGCTTGAAAGGCAAAGGACCGCATTTTTTTTGGTAAGCTCTTTTTGCTCGTCATTTCTGAAAAACTTCACAAAGTAAAACAGAAGAACAACAGGAAGAAAAACGAACAAAAAGGCGGCACTGCTGAAAACCATTGGGCAAACTCCTTTTTATAACGCTTTTTTAAAGGCGCTGACAATTTTTTCCGGTGAATCGGAGACGGCGAACATAACAAATTTTCCCTTTTTCTCGAGCACGTAATTTTCAAGCAGCGCGCTTTGCTCGGGAGCGTAGTTTTTAAACAGCGCTTTTTTTTCTTCAACGCGGCTTTTGATTTTTTCTGTTATTGCGTCAATATCATCCGTGCTTTTGACCTCAACCAAAAGCAGCTCGCGCACCTCCATAACGGAGTCTGAGGAAACATAGAGAACATTTTCAACGTCCTTTTCGGAAAATGAAAACTCCTTTTTCAATGCGGAGTTATCTCTCACTTTCAGATAGCTCAAATCAACTGCCGTGGATACTTTTTCAAAAACATCTTCTGCGCTTTTTGTGCCGGCACTGTTTTGAAAAAACAAAAAGCCAATAAAAGCTAAAAGCAGAACAACGCTGAAGATTTCACCGCGTCTTTGTTTGCTCATGCGTATATCTCCATTTCTCTCATTATATATTTGAGCCAATATTTGCTGTAAAACGAGGCGGAAAGGTGGATTCCGTCTGCACCGTAAAATTCGTTATGTCCCTTGAAAACGGGGGAGGAATCAAGATATTCAACCTTGAGCTCCTTACACATTTCAACAAGTCTTTTGTTGTAGCGTGAAACATATTTAAAACGCTTTGCCGTTGCCACAGAGGTATCGACCGGAAAAAGCAGGCTGACAATGATTCTGGTGTCCGGCAGCTTTTTTTTGAGCGTTTTGATTTCCTTTGTATACTGAGTGATGAATGAGTCAACGTGATACTGCTTATCGCCTATCATGTTGAGTCCGTAGTGGAGAATGAGTACCGGCGGACGGACTGAAGTCAGCTTTGGAATCACGCTTTCAAGATGATAAAGACTCGCGCTGACCTGAGTATACAGATGGTTGGAGTTGAGAATATTGTAAGCCTCAAGACCGTTCATCAGTGAGTCTCCGGCAAAGTATACTTTTGAAAACACCTTGCGGTAAGAGAGCTTTCCTTTTTCAATTTGTTTTATCTGCTTTTCAACGAGGCTGTTGGCGCTCTGCTGATTGAGAATATCCGTGCGCTTTTTTTCTGCCGCTTTAACAGCCTTGTCCGCTTTTTCAACGGAGGCATTTTCAAATGCTTCAACGACAGAAAGACCTTCGGAGGTGTTCTCCGAGGGCTTTGATTTATTTGAACCGATTGCAGCCAGATTGCAGAGCGGATATGTGATTATCAAAAGCAACGCAACGGCGGAAAAGACAAATTTTTTCAACACTATTCTTCCTTTATAACATGAAAAATTGAAAAGATTAAAATTTATATCGGTAATTATTCTAACACCCGTGACCCAAATAAATCAATAGTCATTTCCTATAATTCACGGTTATTTAACAACAATTTTATGTGCACAATTAAGCTATGTTTTTGTATATTTTGAATATGTGACACAGCGGCGTTTTTTTGTGCCGCATTTCGGCTATGAAAGCAAGGAGAAGCCCTTATTCAGACTGTGTTCGGCTTATAACCATAATCGATAATGAATAATAGCCGAAAGGTATATGGCATTTTTTCTCTTTTTCTTGACAATATGCTTTGTCCGGTGATATAATTTCATCAACCTATTAAAAAGGTGGGTTTAATTATGCAGCTTATTTTTAAAACTCTTTTGCGCAGAAATTTTCGCTTTGGACGAATGGGACGATGTTGACATTTTTTTAGGCACGGTTTAAAATTATCGTGATACTGTATTACAGACATCTATATCACACAAAGCGAAAGGATGACAAGCATGAGTAAATATAAATTTGAAACACTTCAGGTTCACGCCGGTCAGGAACAGCCGGATCCGACAACGGATGCCAGAGCGGTACCGATCTATGCCACAACTTCATACGTCTTCAAAGACTCCGCACAGGCGGCAGGACGTTTCGGTCTTTCAGAGGGCGGCAACATTTATACAAGACTCCAGAACCCTACCTCATCGGTTTTTGAAGAGAGAATTGCGGCGCTCGAGGGCGGAATCGGTGCACTTGCAACCGCCTCCGGCTCAGCTGCAATCACTTATGCGGTTCAGAATATTGCTCTCGTCGGTGACCACATTGTTTCCTCGGCTAATCTTTACGGCGGAACATATAACCTTTTTGCCAACACCTTAAAGGATCAGGGATTGGACGTGACCTTTGTTGACCCGTCAGACCCGCAGAATTTTGAAAAAGCCATTAAGGAGAACACAAAGCTCCTTTATGCCGAGACTCTCGGCAACCCGAATTCGGACGTCATTGACCTTAGGGCGATTGCCGACATTGCTCACAGGCACGGCATTCCGCTTATTGTTGACAATACGTTTGCAACTCCGTTTCTCCTGCGCCCCATAGAATACGGCGCCGATATTGTTGTTCACTCGGCAACAAAGTTCATCGGAGGTCACGGAACCGTTATGGGCGGTATTGTTGTTGACGGCGGCAATTTTGACTGGACGCAGAACAACAAGTTCCCCGGAATCAGCGAACCCAATCCCTCATATCACGGCATTGTTTTTTCAGATGCCTGCGGAAAGAGCGCATACATTGTAAAGCTGCGCACGACGCTCATGAGAGACCAGGGCGCAACCATTTCTCCGTTCAATTCATTTCTCCTGCTTCAGGGGCTTGAAACACTTTCGCTGCGTGTGGAGCGCCATGTTGAAAATGCGCTCAAGGTTGTTGAATATCTCAAAAATCACCCGCAGGTTGAAAAGGTCAATCACCCGTCACTTGCGGCAGGAAGAGAAAAAGAGCTTTACAATGAGTATTTCCCGAACGGCGGCGGCTCAATATTTACGTTTGAAATCAAAGGCGGAGCGGAAAAAGCAAAGCAATTTACAGAAAGCCTTGAGCTTTTCTCTCTGCTTGCCAATGTTGCGGACGTTAAGAGCCTTGTGATCCATCCGGCGTCAACAACTCACTCTCAGCTTTCTCAAGAGGATCTTCTTGCCTGCGGAATTACGCCGGGCACGATTCGTCTTTCAATCGGAACGGAGCATATTGATGATATCATTGCCGACCTCGAACACGGTTTTGAGGCAGTAGGTTGAAAAAATTGAACTGACTTATTTTTGGAGGTAATAACAATGTCTGAAAGAGTATATAAAACCGCATCTGAGCTTGTTGGCAAAACGCCGCTGCTTGAGCTGACTCATATTGAAAAAAACGAAAAGCTTGAAGCTCGCATTCTTGCAAAGCTTGAATATTTCAATCCGGCAGGTTCTGTTAAAGACAGAATAGCAAAAGCGATGATTGAAGACGCGGAGGAAAAGGGACTTTTAAAGGAAGGCTCGGTCATCATTGAACCGACCAGCGGAAATACCGGAATCGGTCTTGCCGCCGTTGCAGCCGCCAAGGGATATGAGATTATTATAGTTATGCCGGAAACAATGTCCGTTGAACGCAGAAAGCTGATGAAAGCCTATGGCGCAAAGCTTGTTCTCACCGAAGGCGCAAAGGGTATGAAAGGCGCAATTGCGAAAGCCGAGGAGCTTGCGGAGAGCACACCTAACAGCTTTATTCCCGGTCAGTTTGTCAATCCGGCGAATCCGCAGGCTCACAGAAAAACGACCGGTCCGGAAATTTGGGAGGATACCGATGGAAACGTTGACATTTTTGTTGCGGGAGTCGGCACGGGAGGAACACTCACGGGCACCGGCGAATATCTGAAGGAAAAGAAACCGGAGGTAAAAATTGTTGCCGTTGAGCCGCAAACCTCCGCCGTGCTTTCAACCGGTGTTGCCGGTGCACACAAGATTCAGGGCATTGGCGCAGGCTTTGTTCCCGAGGTACTCAACACAAATATTTATGATGAGATTATTCCTGTGAGCAATGAGGACGCTTTTGCTTTCGGCAAACGCATAGGAAAAGAGGAGGGCGTGCTTGTCGGCATATCTTCAGGTGCGGCTGTTGCCGCAGCCGTTGAGCTTGCAAAACGTCCGGAAAACAAGGGAAAAACAATTGTTGTTTTGCTCCCGGATACCGGCGACAGATACCTTTCAACTCCGCTTTTTGAAGAATAATCGCCCTATATACAGCAACACCGCCGAGTCTTTTCAGACTACGGCGGTGAATTTTTATTCTAAAAGCAGTCACAAAATCACGGCAAAACAAAGCCGATTTTTTTCATGACCTTGTTAAGTGTTCTGTTTGCGATTCTCGAGGCGCTTTCGGCACCCTTTGCGGAAACCTCTTTGAGATATGCCGGATCGTTTATGTATCGGTCAAAGCGTTCGCGAACGGGGCGAAGCTCTTCAACAACAGCTTCTGCAACGGCAGCCTTGAAATCGCCGTAACCTTTACCCTCAAAATCTTTTGCTATTGCGTCAAAATCAAGACCTGTGCAGCAGGAATAGATAGACATAAGATTGTTTATTCCATCTTTGCCCTCTCCGTAGTATACGCTGCCCTCGCAGTCGGTAACGGCGCTTTTAATTTTTTTGACAATAACGTCGGGATCATCAAAAACAGAAACATAGCTTTTGGGATTCGGGTCTGACTTGCTCATTTTTTTGGTCGGATCCTGGAGGGACATGACCTTTGCGCCCTGCTTGCCGATGTAGGCGTCCGGAATGGTGAAAGTCGGCGAATAGACCGTGTTAAAACGGTTTGCAATGTCACGCGCAATTTCAAGATGCTGCTTTTGGTCAACGCCGACAGGTACGAGGTCTGCCTGATAAAGCAGAATGTCCGCAGCCATGAGTACCGGATAAGCAAAAAGACCGACATTAACATTGTCTGCGTGGGCTTTGGATTTATCCTTGAACTGAGTCATTCGGCTCATTTCGCCGAACTGGGTGTAGCAATTAAGAATCCACGCGAGCTGAGAATGAGCCGGAACGTGGCTCTGAATAAAAATTATGCTTTTTTCCGGGTCAAGACCGATTGCAAGAAGCAGAGCCAAAACCTGGTGAATTTGTTTTCTGAACTTTGCCGGTTCCTGTCTGACGGTTATGGCGTGCAGGTCTGCGACGGCGAATGCGGAGTCAAAATCATCTGAAAGCGTTTTCCAGTTTTTCAGCGCACCGAGGTAGTTGCCGAGAGTCGGAATACCGGAGGGCTGAATACAGCTCAGTATTTTTTGTCTTTTTTCTGTCTGGTTGTTTTCCATAAATCTATCATTTCCTTTCGGTCTGTTTAAATTCGCTCTGATTTTCATAATATCATATCTTTAAAACTTTATCAAGCGAAAAAAGCCATTAAACGTCGATTCGTCCCGAAGAGTTTTGAACATTTTTGTTCAAAAGTTCTTTTTGGTTTTGAACAACACAAAATTGGGAAAAATAAAGGGCAGAAAGCTGTTTTTCTCAACATTTTCCACAGTGTTTTCAACGTTCGGCTCTCCTCAGCTTAAAACAACAGCTCATGTCACAATTGTGCGGTGTGGTCTTAAAGAGTCCGACCGGAAAAAGCAGTCGTCTTTACCTTTTTTTGCTTTGAAAAAAACGCTCTTACGCGGAATATTGCTTTTGCTGCGGTTAAATATAAAAGTATAGCAACCGATGATTAACTGAGAGTGCAAATACCGGCGAAAAACATGCTGTCAAGTTTCGTGCTTATCCGTTATGCTGAATACAGTCGGTTACTAAAGACTTACAGAAAGCGGTGAACGTTTATGATAAAAGGAGTAAACAGGCAGGTTGTTGAAGTCAACGATACCGGGTGCGAATACTTTGAAAAAATAATGTTTTTTGTCAAGCCGGAATATGCCTCGGTAAGTGAGGGAAAAATCCGCGAACGTGCCGGAATGATTGCGGATTCGTCAACTCTTCCGCCGCCGACAAAACTGAAAAGGGCACGCCTTTTCGGTGTGGCAAAGCTCATTGCTTCAGCTCTTTGCGGAGCAGTGATCACGGCGGTGCTTCTGAAGTTTGCAATGTAAAAAATCGGACTGCGATCAAGTGTCGGCAGTCCGATTTTAATATAGCTTAACTGTGTCTTATTCCGTTGCGGCAACCTTTACCCCTTGGGCATCGAGCTCTTCAAGAGCCTCCTGAACGTTTTCTTCGTTGTTTTCGTTCACAACGAGCTTGACAGTACCCTTGATTATTTCTCCGGTACCGATGAACGTTTCTTTAAGCTCCTGCTTTGACTCTTCATCAATCTCTTTCCAGCTCTTTACGGCTCCCTTGACAACCGAGGGAACATGTTTTGAAACTCCCAGCAGATTTTCCTGTCCGATTCCGTCAACAACCGCTTCTGCAACGCGGCTGAAGTTTTCTGCCTGTTCACGGTTCATGCGATATATAATGCCCGAAAGAACAAGCTCATTGATTCTTGCAAGCTTTGAAACCGAGGGGAGCAGTCTGACGTCGCCGTCAACTATTTGCCACGTTGAAAGGTCGTGCTGCATTGGTCCGAGCAGACGGCTGCTTTTGACAACGCTGTAGTCTTTATCAAAAGCAAGCAGGACGCCGATGAAAGACGCGCTCGGAATGAAGTGACGATATCTCGGCAACAGATCCTTGTATTCTTTGGTTCTGAACGGTGAATTGTCAAAAAATCCGGGACCCTCGTCGTTATAAAGACATTTGATTCTTGCGCGGGTCTCGTCGCTGCAATTGAGACCGGCATAAAGAGCCACGTTGCCGCCCTTTGAGTGGCCCATGACTATAATATCGCCGTCAAAATGCTTTGCAACATTTTCAAGATATTCAACCGAAAGGCGGTGTGATGGGATAGTACGCTTGAGGAAAAGGTCAAAGTCCTCTTTCCAGCCGACGATGCTGTCGTCAGTACCTCTGAAAGCAACAACAAGCGTTCCGTCAGGCAAAATGAACGTTGCCGCGCCGAACTGAACGGCAGGATTGGTTTTGAATACCTCCGTGCAGGCAACAACTTTCATTTCGGCATACCTTTTTTGTTTTGACATTTCCATCATCTTGACGGAGATTCCGCGTTTGAGGACGAGTCCGGGAGCGCGGTGGCGGTTGCCGTTATAGCTGAACATAGCACGGCAGACTTCATCAAATGCGCGCGGCTCCTCCGTAAAGCTCTCAGAAACAACCTTGTCAAACGGCATGTAGAAAACCTCGCAAAGGGCAATGTTGTCTGCGTCGCAGAAAGGCATCTCCGTGAAAGAAACATTTCCGAATTTTTTAATGTATTGCATCGATCCGGGCATAAGCTTATTCCTCTTTCCTTTCAAAAAAATTTGAATAACCTTTTAACAAGCTATATTTTTACATATTTTATAGAAAATGTCAATGTTCTTCGGATATTTTGAGTCACTTTTCGGAGGCAAATGTCAATTTATTTATAAAAATCTTTGCCGTGCTCCAAAGCAACAGGAAAGTGTGTGGATATACCCTCATCTTTTTTTGAAAAAGTGCTCTGCAGGCAGTTGACAAGGCGGAGTATTTCTGATATAATCACTCATACCGCGTGCTATGGGCGGCGTGCTTTGCCATGCCATCAAGCAGTCTTTGCGCCTGACGCAGCGAGTCCATAATAAAGGAATGAAAGAAAATGTACGCAATTATCCAGACCGGCGGAAAGCAGTACAAGGTCTCAGTCGGAGACGAGATCTTTGTTGAAAAGCTTGACGTTCAGGCAGAAGACGAAATCACAATCAGCGAAGTCGTTGCTGTTTCGGCAGACGGCGAGTCGATCAAGGTCGGCGCACCTTTCGTAGACGGTGCAAGTGTCAGCGCAAAGGTCGTTAAGAACGGCAAGGCCAAAAAGGTCGTTGTCTTCACCTACAAGCCCAAGAAGAACGCAAAGCGCAAGATGGGTCACAGACAGCCTTACACTAAGCTTCAGATCACCGCAATCAACGCCTGAAAATGATTCTTGCAAAATTCTTTCTGCTTGAAAAAAAGCTCGTCGGCTTTGAGATAAGCGGTCACAGCGGTTATGCCGAACAAGGCAGCGACATAGTGTGCGCGAGTGTTTCCTCGTGTGCATATATGGTTGCCAACACCGTGACCGAGATTTATCACGTCAAGTCCGATATTGAATTTGACAAAGGTTTTCTGAGTTTTTCGGTGCCGCTTTCGGACGCAGAGCTTTTGCAGCCGCTTTTTGAGGGCTTTCGGCTTCATCTCAAGTCGTTGGCAGAAGAATATAAGGGATTTTTGAAGGTAAACAATGTTTCAATCAAAAAATAGTACGGAGGTGCAAGCAAAATGCTTAAAATCAACATTCAGTTGTTCGCTCATAAAAAGGGAATGGGCTCGACCCGTAACGGTCGTGACTCCGAATCAAAGAGACTCGGCGTAAAGCGTGCGGACGGTCAGTTTGTTCTTGCAGGCAACGTTCTCGTTAGACAGCGCGGAACTCACATTCATCCGGGCAACGGCGTTGGCAAGGGTTCGGACGATACCCTCTTTGCTCTCGTTGACGGAAAAGTTAAGTTTGAGCGCTTTGGAAAGAGCCGCAAAAAAGTCAGCGTTTATGCTGTTGAGCAGTAATTAAAGCAATTTTGAAGGGAGCAGCTTTTCGGCTGCTCCCTGTTTTTGTGTATAGTAAAAGGGAACCGCTGTGAGGCGATTCCCTTTTTGTTTTCTGTCTTTACGCGGCTTTTGCAACGGTGAAGTCTGCCGTAACAGAGCCTTCGGTAACCTTGCTGTAGCCGTCGGTCTTAAAGCTGATGGTGATGCGGTAGTTGCCGCTTGTGAGCGGAACAGGAACCGGACGTTCAGCAATCACGGTCATAAATGCAACATGAAGGAAGACCTTCTCTCCAGGATAGACCCTTTCAGTAAGTCCCGACTTTGAAGCAAGCTCAAGGTACTCCTGTGCAAACGGGAACTCGACCCATTGACCCAAAACTTCTTTTTCAACCGTTTCGATTTTAATGTCTTGGCTGAGAGCCTTACCTGTATTGTTTTCAAAAACAAAAACAGCGTTTGTGTCTCCCGCAACACGGTCTTTGTAAAGCGTAACGTTGGCTTTGGTCATGTCGCCGGTGGTGAAGAACGAAATGATGAAAAGAATGATTGCAATAATTTTTTGCATGGTATTTCCTCCTGATTTGATTATTCGCCTAAGCGGTAATATAATGCTAACATATTGTTCATAACTTGTCAATATATTTTTGAATTTGCAGTGAGACGCAAAACTCGGGCGAATGCACTTGGCAGCCGCCCGGGTAGGTCATATTGATAATCAGATCTCACCTTTGAGTTCGTCAATGTGAGCAAGCGCTTTGAAGAAATCAGTCATAATAACAAAAATCTTTTTGATGAAGTCATTGAAAGAATCTCTTTTGGTAACGGAAAGCGAAATGTCGCTCTGAACAAAATCTGACGTTTTTTCAAAGGTGAAAACGGCAGAGGCAGCGGCGTGATCCGAAAGGTCTGTTCCGTCTGCATTTTTGAAAAATTCATATGTAAAAGACTGCGGTGTAACTTTTACTCCGCCGCCGTCGCGGTAGAAAAACTTTTCTGCCGAATCCCAGTTGCCCCAAGCGGGAATGCCGGTTGCAAAGTATGAAGAAAAGTCCTGATAGTTGCCGCCGTTATGGAGTTCAACCCATGCTTCTTTCATGCCGCAGTCACCGAGAAAATACTCATCCAGTCCGTCGTCATTTTTGCCCATGTTAAAATAGGCATTGAAATCGCCGGTGACAATAACAGGTCTGTCGGTGCCTCTTGAATTGATAAGCTCGGAAAGCTGTCTGTAATTGTCACGCCTTGCTTCCTTTGAACCGGCATCACCGTAAGCATCGGCATGCATGTCATACAAATCAACCAAAACGCCGTCTCCAAGATCGAGTACGCAATAAAGAATGCCTTTCGGCGTCAGCTCATCTGCACCGTTGGCAATAACGCCGTATGCCTTTTCCCACGTTGTTCGGGTTTCATTATAAACAGGGTAACGCGAATAGACGTTCATTCCGTCGCCGCCGGGAATTCCGCCGGTGTGTTCTGTTTCGTATTCAAAGCCGTTAAGAGTCTTTTTGAGACTGCCGTGATAACCAAAGTCTTCCTGAACGGCAATGACATCATAATTTTTTGAGGTGAGAATGCCTCCTATGTCAAGTTGATTTTGCCTGACATCTTTTTCTCCCTTGCCGATAAAAGCTTTGAAATCCGGCAGACCTGCAACGTTATAGTCGCAGAACGAGACTGTTTTGACGTCAGCGGCAAGCGACATGGCGGGAAGTGCTCCGAGAAGAAGCAGGCAGGCAAGAAGAATGCCAAAAATTTTGTTTGTTTTTTTCATTTGAATAACCCCTTTCAGGCAACTTGAAGAGACTGTTTCATGTTCAAAACGTCTCTCAGCAGAGATATATTATCCGAAAAGCGGATTTTAACCGATTGTAAAAGGCAAATGAGACAGGCTTTTAAAAAAAGTCTGTCTCGTTCTTTCGTATTTCTCTTTTTAAAAGCATTTCTCCATGCTGTACGCGGACTGACGCCGCCTTTCAAATTACACGAGTATTTTACTCCGTAGAAAACGAAAAATCAATTGACTGATTCAACAACAAAAAGGGCAGCTTTTTGGGCATTTTGGCACTGCTTTTTTCTCACAAAAATCAATAAATCGTCGGTGTTGCATAAAAGAATTAAAAAAGTTATGGAAAAATATGAATCTATATGATATAATAAACTTGAGTTATGCCGCCATCGGCACGCTGCGCCCGGCGGTATAATACATATTTCGTGCAAAAAACATCACAGTGGGTATTTCGCGGTCGGCTGCACTCCGACGCGCTGCCCGCTTGATGAGAGATAAGACTAAAGGAGATCATCAAATGAGTGTAAAAGAACTTATCGTCAACGCCGGCAGCTCCTCGCTGAAGTATACCGTATTCCTCATGCCGGAGGAAAAGGTACTTGCCAACGGAATCTTTGAGCAGCTCACAACCCCGCTGCCAACCTTTACCCACAAGCTCCCTGACGAAAACGGAAAACTTTCAAAGGTCATTGACAAAATGGCTCTCGCCCCGAATGCGACCCACGCGGACGCGATCAACACGCTGATTGAAACACTGACCGGAAAAGAATTCGGCGTTCTTTCGTCAATGGACGAAATTGCGGCAGTAGGTCACAGAGTTCTCCATGGCGGAGAAAAGTTCAGCGGTTCTGTTCTTGTTACCGAAAGCGTCAAAGATGCAATTCGCGAGTGTATTCCTCTCGGCCCGCTCCACAATCCTGCGAACCTTATGGGTATTGAAGTATGCGAAAAAATCATGAAGGGTATCCCTCAGGTTGCCGTTTTTGATACCGCTTTCCATCAGACCATTCCGGAAGAGGCATATATGTATGCTCTTCCTTACAGATACTATAAAGAGTACGGAATCCGCCGCTATGGTTTTCATGGCACCAGCCACAGATACATTGCGCTGAGAACAGCCGATTTTCTTACCAAAAAGTACCCCGGAAAGTATGATCCGAGCACTCTGCGCGTTGTGACCTGCCACCTTGGCAACGGTTCCTCGCTCTCTGCAATCGTCGGCGGAAAATGCGTTGACACAACGATGGGTCTCACTCCGCTTGAGGGAATCATGATGGGTACCCGCTCCGGTTCGATCGATCCGGCAATCATTCCGTTCATCATGGAAAAAGAGGGTCTCACCGCAAAGGAAATTGACACTCTTCTCAACAAAAAGTCCGGTATGCTCGGTCTCACAACCGACGATGAGAACAACGAGGCTACCAGCGACAACCGCACAATTGAAAACAGAGCCAAAAACGGCGACAAGCGTGCAATGCTTGTTGAGGCAATGTTCTGCCACCAGTTGACAAAGCTCATCGGCGGTCTTGCCGCGGCAATGGGCGGCGTTGACGCAGTCGTTTTCACGGGAGGAATCGGTGAAAATAATCCGCATTACCGCACGAGAGTTGCAGAAAAGCTCGCTTTCCTCGGAACAAAGGTTGATGAAGAAGCTAACCACGTCAGAGGCGAAGAAATTGAAATTTCAACCGAGGACAGCGCTCTTAAGCTGCTTGTTCTTCCGACCGATGAAGAGGTTATGATCGCAAAGGATACATATGATATCGCGGTTGCAAAATAAGCATTGAAAAACCTAATAAAATAGCCAAGCAGAACTTGGCATTTGGCGCAGTCCAAAGAGCAAAATCAAAAGGCTGTATTTCACGAGGTCTATCAAATGAAAGGCTTCATGTGAAATACAGTCTTTGTTTTTTTGTATTGACGGCTTAAAATAAAGCTGCCCTTTCAAACGCTTTTTGCTCTGACTGCTTCGTGATAAAAAGCACTTTCTATGTCTGATGAGACAGCCGTGCCCGGGTGCGGTAAATATGAAAAACAGGCTGCCCGTGAGGACAGCCTGTTGAACTGATTACAGTAGCTTATACTCTTGCAACCATTTCGCCGTAAAGCTCTTTTTCTTCCTTAATAAATTTTTCAACGGCTTCA
Organism: uncultured Eubacteriales bacterium; assembly: GCA_934541115.1. Lineage (GTDB taxonomy): Bacteria > Bacillota > Clostridia > Oscillospirales > Acutalibacteraceae > UBA6857. Next base: position 43,956 of record CAKTDF010000013.1, on the reverse strand, counting down.
ACCGTGGGCATTGCCGCAGAACAGCTGTGGGCGGAGATGAGCATTGAGGCGGAGGCGGTTCCGAATTCGAGCGCGTCAATCATTTCCCAGCCTTCAAGCAGGCAGCGGATAAAAGCAGAGGCATAACCGTCGCCGCCGCCGAAACCTTTCATTGCCTTGACCGGGAACGGTTTGATTGAATAGCTTTTGCCGTCATTGGTGTAGGCTGTGGAGCCGTCTTTGCCGTGCTTGATGATGACGATTTTTGCGCCGTATGAGTGCCAGCGTTTTGCGCTCTCCTCGTCGGTTTTGCACACGCCCATAATCGCTTCCGTGAGGTCATATTCCTCGCGCGAACCGAGAATGATATCGCTGTTTTGAGCGACTGTTGAGTAATAGACCGAAATTTCATCGGCGTTTTTCCATGTGTACGGACGGTAGTCAATATCAAAAATGACAACCGTGCCGTTCTTTTTTGCAAGCATCATAGCCTTGAGAACAGCTTCTCGTGACGGCGACTGAGAAAGTGCGGTGCCTGAAATTACGATTGCTTTAGCGCTTTTTATGTAGTCCTCGTTCACTTCGCCCGGCTCAAGCATAAGGTCGGCGACACCGTCGCGATACATGAGAATACTGCTTTCGGTGGGACTTTTGATTTCAGTGAAAGTGAGACCTATTTTTTCTCCGTTTTTTGCGCGGACGATGTTCGAGGTATCGATTCCGTCCTTTTTAAAGTAGTTGACAACATAGTCGCCGTGCTGGTCATCGGAAACCTTGCCGATAAAGCCAACCTTTTTTCCGAGCCTTGCAAGACCTACGGCAATATTTGCAGGCGAGCCTCCGACGTATTTGTTGAAATTGCAGCTTTCGGAAAGCGGACGGTTCATGTCCGTTGGATTGAAGTCAATTGCAACTCTGCCGATGGGGATTACATCAAGTGGGCGTGTCTGGTCAAATTCAACGTATTTCATTGTGAATCTCTCCTTAATAAATTTCTATATCTTCAGCCTTTCCGACTGAGTAAAAGATTTCCATATGCTTTTTCGCGTTTTGATACGCGCCGTCTATTTCGGCTTCATGCAGGTCATAGTAGCCGCTTATCTTTCCGCTCTCATAGCTTTCGCGCACGGAGCGTTCAACAGAATCAAAGGTTGCGGTTGCAATGTTGATTTTTTTGATTCCGTTCTGATGGCAGCGTATAAAGTCATCCGGGCTGATTCCCGTTCCGCCGTGGAGAACGAGTGGAACGGAAACGAGTGAGTGCACCTTTTCAAGAATATCAAAGCGCAGGTGCGGCGTTTCCTTGTAATTTCCGTGGGCATTGCCTATTGCGATTGCAAGCGCGTCAACCCCTGTTTCTTCGGCAAAACGCTTTGCCTGCTCGGGAGAGGTGCAGTTGATTGCGATATCCTCGCTGCCGTCCTCACTGCCGCCAACGCAGCCGATTTCAGCTTCAACGGCGGCGCCGTACTCTTTGGCAATTTCAACTATACCTTTTGTGATTTCGATATTATCCTCAACCGGCAGGTGGGAACCGTCAAACATTACGGAGGTAAAGCCGATGTCAAGCGCCTGCTCAATGCAGCAGGGCGTCTTTCCGTGGTCAAGGTGCACAGCGACCGGTACGCTTGCCTCCTCTGCGGCGGCAACCATCAGCGGTCCTATGAGCGCGAGAGGGGAATGGTTGAGTCTGACCTCGGCAATTTGCAGTATAATCGGTGAAGAAGTTTCCTCGGCGGCTTTTATTACGCCGAGAACCATTTCCATGTTTGCAACGCTGAATGAGCCGACTGCGTAATTACGCTTTTGCGCGTCGGCGAGCAAGTCTTTCATATTAACTAACATCTATCTCACAACCTTTGCAGATTTTTTGTTCACAATATTTTCAATGTCCTCTGTTGTTGCCATTGACGTATCTCCGGGAGTGGTCATGGTGAATGCCGCGTGGGCAAGAGCAAAGGGAAGAGCATACTCTGTGTCCTTTCCTGCCAGCAGGGAATAGAGCAGACCGGAGGCGAAGCTGTCTCCGCTGCCGATTCTGTCAAACACAGAAAGCTTTTCAAAGCTCTCTGTGCAAAGGAGCTTTCCTTTTTCGGCGCAAACGGCACGCAGGCTGTTCTGTGAGGCTGAATGAACCGTTCTGACAGTTGTTGCAACAAGATTGATGTTCGGATATTCTTCTTTGACCCGATTCATAAATCTGAGATATCTTTCATCATCGTGGACGTCAAGGTCGGCGCCTTTTTCGCTTTCAAAGCCGAGCACATTCACAAAATCGAACTCGTTGCCGAAAACGATATCTGTGTAGCGCAGAATCTTACGAATGTTTTCTTTAACTGAGTTTTCGTCTTCAAGGCATGCCCAGAGAGACGGACGGTAGTTAAAGTCAAAGGAGACTGCCGCGCCGTATTCCGCGGCTTTTTTGACTGCCTCAAGGGCGAGCGCAGAGGTGGTGCCGGAGAGGGCGCAAAAGATTCCGCCTGTGTGGAAGATGCGTACTCCCTTTGAAAAAATGCCGTCCCAGTCAAAGTCGCCCTTTTTCAGCTGAGAGACCGCGGTGTGCCCTCTGTCGGAGGTGCTTTTTGCTCCGCGCAGCCCAAAGCCGCGCTCAACAAAATTCAGTCCGTTGCGGCTTTCTTTTCCTATTTTATCAAAAGGAACCCATTTGATAAGTGAAGTGTCAACGCCGCCCTGCATGATGAGGTCTTCAATCAAAAAGCCTATGTCATTTTTGCATAGCGCCGTGGCAACAGCCGTTTTTTTGCCAAAGCATTTTGACATTGCCCTTGCAACATTGTATTCTCCGCCGCCCTCCCAAACGGTGAAAGAGCGGGCGTTTCTGACCCTGCCGTTGCCGGGGTCAAAGCGGAGCATGACCTCGCCGAGCGAAAGCAGGTCATACTGTGCGTTGCTTAAAAAGTCCATGTTTTTCCCTCTTTATTCAATTGATTTGAGCGAATCTACCATGCTGACGTGTTCGAGGTTGCGCCTGAGTGCAACGTTGACGAACAGCGAGAATACAAGCGAGAGCACTGCCGCGTAAACAAAGCTCATGAACCCGGCGGTCCTGCCGAACATCATTATGTCAACCTCGCCGACCGCAACAACCATTCTGTGCAGAAGAATGCCGCAAATCAGACCGAAGAATGTTCCGAAAATACTCAGCAAAAAGTTTTCTCTGAAAATATAGGTAGTGACTTCATTTTTTCTGAACCCGAGAACCTTGATTGTTGCAATCTCTTTCATACGTTCATGAATGTTGATTGAAGAGAGATTATAGAGAACGATGAATGAGAGCAGTCCGGCAGAAACAACAAGAATTATGACAACATAATTGAGGGCGCCGAGGACGTTTTTAAAGGTCTCCTGAGCTTCTGTAACATATGAAACGGCTGTTACATCGTATTCGTCCATGAGAACTTTTGAAAGCTCTTCTTTTTGAACTGCGGTGAGCTCAGAGCTGAAGTTGGATATGATGTAGTTGTATCTCGGATTGCTGCCGAAAAGTGAGGCATAGGTATCCTTGCTCATAAAAACATAGTGGAAAATATAGTTTTTGGCAATCCCGGCAACCGGGACGGGGACAACGTATCCATCTGCAACTTCAACCTGTATATACTGACCCACGGAGAGGTTCAGCTCTTCGGCAAGCTTTTGGGTGATTATTGCGCCGCCCGCCGGGAGAGAAAGCGCATTGCCTGTTTTTGCGTCAAAAAGACGGACGTAGTTTGAAAGCGCCTCTGCGTTTTCCGGAACCATGAGGTATGTTTCCGGCTTTGCAGTGGAATTGCCGCTGAGAGTGTGGAGTACTTTCATATAATTGAGCATGCTCGAGGCGATTTCAGGGCGTGTGGAAAGAGTGTTCAGCGCGTCCGGAGTTTCAACCGTTGCATCATACGTTCCGTTGAGAACCACCTGCATGTCATAGGCAGAAACACTGTCATCGTCAAAAAACTGGCCGTTCAGCGATGTTTGAATTGAATTTTGAAGACCGAAGCCCGCAACCATGAGCGCCGTGCAGCCTGTTACTCCGAGAACAGCCATGAAAAAGCGTTTTTTGTTTCTGAAAACATTGCGCAGCGTAACCTTTGAGTTAAAGCTGAGCTTTTTCCAGAGTGCAGGATACCGTTCAAGGAAAATACGTTTTCCGCCTTTTGGAGCCTTGGGTCGCATGAGCGAAGACGCACTGGTTTTGAGCGTGCGGTAAATTGCGATATATGATGCGCCTACGGTTGACGCGATTGAAATCAGAATAGACGGAATCGCATATGTCAAACGGTACTTTATTTCGAGCGAGGGCAGGGCAAAGAGGATTGAAAATGCCTTTGAAATTGTGAACGGAAATACTGCAAAGCCCAAAAGCGTTCCTGCGAATGCGCCGATTGAGGAGGCAACGAAGGAATAGAAAAGGTATTTTCCGACAATCTCTTTGTTTTTGAATCCGAGCGCCTTAAGAGTGCCGAGCTGAACGCGGTCATCTTCAACCATTCTCGTCATTGTGTTAAGGCAGACGAGCGCGGCGATGAGGAAAAATACCCACGGGAACAGCTTTGAAATGGCGGCAATTCTTGATGTGCTCTGTTCAAATTCTTCATATCCTGTCAAAGCCTCGTCGCGTTCCTGAACATACCATTTTCCGCTTTCAAGACTCAGAAGAAAGTTCTTTGCCTCGTCGAGCTTGGCTTTTGCAGACTCGAGTTTTTCGTTGGCTTCTGCCTTTTGCGCTTCAAACTCAGCCTCAACGGTTTTTGATTTTTCCTTTGCAAGTTGAAGATTTGTTTCATAGTTTGTTATCTGGTTCTTGGCGTCGGAAAGCTGATTGAGAACCTCAAGCTCGCCGAGCTGAATGTCATAATTGGCGTTGGTAAGCTCTTTCTCAGCCTCTTTGAGCTCAGTCTCTGCGGTATTCAGCTGACTTTCAACGTCCTTTAGTGCGGTGACGAGCTTTTGAGCCTTTTCAAGCTCGGCTTTTTTTGAGGCAAGGGTGGTCTTTGCGTCACTGAGATCTTTTTTTGAGGCGGTGAGCTTTGCCTCAAGCTCCTGGAGCTGAGGCTCCATGTACGCTGCCATTTCTTCTGCCGTGCCGACGGCGGTGATGTTGCGAATGGTCTGCATGAGCTGATCAACCTCAACGCCCACAAGACCGGATTCCTTAAAACGGTCGATCATTCCCTGAATGCCGCTGTCTTGCGTATCATTGAAATGCGTCATTGCGCTTCTGGTCGTTGAGACAAGATTTTCAAGGTACGAAACGGTTGTGATCAGTCCGTTGACCTGTGTGTTTGCAACGTTATACTGCGTCTGGGCGTTTTTGAGGTCGGTTTCCGCGCCCGCATATTTATCAACAAGAGCTTTTGCATCGTTGTATTTATCTCTTTTTTCCTCCCATTTTTTATACTGGGTGGAGTGTTCAAGCTTGCTCGCGTCAATTTTGTTGCCGGCTTCGGTAACCTTTTTGTTGTATTCGGCTTTGTACTCGGCAAGCTTTGCATCGCCGTTTTCTGCCATGTCAAGAATTTCTTTAACCTTGGCTTCACCCTCGGCGAGCTTTGACTCTGTGTCTGTTTTGGCTTGTGCAAAGGCTTTTTCCTGCTCGTCAATTTCGTCGGAATACTTTGCTTTGACCGTTTTAACGCGCAGATCGACTCTTTCCTGCGCAATTGAGGAAAGGTATTGCGCATACGGCGCAACAAAGGATTTGTAGCTGTCGGAGTATGAATTGTAATTCTCCGAACCGGCAAGCTTTACGGAGAATGTGTTGTAATAATCGGCAAGAAAGTTTTCAGATGAAATGTAGATAAATGTTCCGAGCTTTCCGGTGCCGATGTTGGTTCTGCCGCGGTCATACGAAATGTAGCGCGGGGTGCGGATAATGCCGGTTATGACAAATTCGTTGTTTTTGAGCGAAGACGAAACGTCGCCGCTTTCACCCGTAATTGAAACGGTGTTGCCGATTTCAAAACCGTCCGGTGTAGAGAGCATGCTGTTGTCAACAACGCACTGATTTGCGCTCGTGGGCCATGTTCCCTCAATGAGCTGAGGGCGGTTCATGAATGTTGGGTCGTTTTCGCCCTGTGCTGCGGCATATACTTTGTTAAGATCGAGCGAGAGTGCGCGGACAGTGAGCTGTGAGCCGTCAAGGTCGGTTGCGTTTTCTCCGTTGATTTTGAGATTCCCGTCATAAAACTTTTCTCCCGTAACGCTTTGCACGCCGTTGATAGTTGAAAGAACCTGCAGGTCTTCTTCAGAAAGTCCGACGGTGGAGGTTATGCCGATATCCATTGCATTTGTATCTTTGAGATACTCCTCTGCCGTGTCGAGCATATCCGGTGCGGTTGCGTTTATACCGGCAAAAAAGCTGATTCCGAGCGCAACAATCGCAACAATTGAAAAGAACCTTGAACGCGTGCGTTCAATCGTCCGCAAAGTGTCTTTGAATAAAGCCTTAGTCATTTATCGTTCACCTCCGCTTTGAAAGCGGTCTTTTTTTAAATTACCATTCGAGAAGATCCACCGGAACGGGGCGGTCATTGACTGCAATTTGAATGACCCGTCCGCTGCGCATGGTGATTATCCTGTCTGCCATGTCCGCAAGCGCCTGGTTGTGGGTAATGACGATAACGGTGGTTCCCGTTTCGCGGCAGGTGCGGTGCAAAAGCTTCAATATCTGTTTTCCGGTTTTGTAATCAAGCGCGCCGGTAGGTTCATCACAAAGCAGCATTTTTGGGTTTTTGGCGAGCGCTCTTGCAATTGAAACACGCTGCTGCTCGCCGCCGGAAAGCTGAGAGGGAAAGTTGTCCATTCTTTCGGCAAGTCCGACTTTTTCAAGAACCTTTTCGGGTGAGAGCGGCTTTTTGGCAATCTGACTGGCAAGTTCAACATTTTCGAGCGCGGTGAGATTGGGAATGAGGTTATAGAACTGAAAAACAAATCCGACATCGAGCCTGCGGTATTCGATCAGTTCTTCGGGAGTGAAGGTATTGATAAGCTTTCCTGCAATACGAATCTTTCCGTCGTCGCAGGTATCCATTCCGCCGAGGAGATTCAAAACGGTTGATTTACCAGCGCCGCTTGCGCCGACAATGAGGCAAAACTCGCCCTTATCAACCTTGAAGTTGACGCCGTCTGCGGCGGTGATGACGATCTCGCCGGTTTGATATCTTTTGTATACTGATTCAAATTCAATAAAACTCATTTTTCTTCTCCAAGTTTTCCTTCGCGCCAATGCTTGCGGCAAAGGCTTGTGTATTTTTCGTTTGCACCGAGAACAACCTGTTTTCCGTGTTTGATAATTCCGTTTTCGTCAAAGCGGGCGTTGCAGGTGGCTTTTTTGCCGCACCAGCAAATCGTTTTGACTTCTTCAATCGTATCTGCCCATGCGAGCAGCCAGTGACTGCCGGGAAAGAGATCGCCCTTAAAGTCTGCGCGCAAACCGTAGCAGATCACCGGCACACCGAGGTCGTCAACAACGTGAACCAAAAATTCGCATTCCTCTTTTGAAAGGAACTGCGCCTCGTCAACGATGAGGCAGTCAACCTTTTTTATGTCCTCTTCGTTTAGCTCGTGGAAAAGCACGCAGTCGCATTCAAGACCGCAGCGCGAGTATATTTTGTGTTCGCCGTTTCTTGTGTCAATTGCGGGTTTTGTGATGATTACTTTTTGTCCGCGCTCTTCATAGTTATATTTGACCATGAGGGCGTTTGCGGTTTTGCTTGAACCCATTGCGCCGTAACGGAAATAAAGTTTTGCCATTGTTCACACTCCAGTTTTTCTGCTGTTCTTCAGCGGCTTTTTTGAACCGCTTCCCAAACTCCGTTTATGTATGCCGCGCCGAGTGCACGGTCAAAAAGTCCGTAGCCGGGTCTTGCCTTTTCTCCCCATATCATTCTTCCGTGGTCGGGGCGGATATAGCCGTCGAATCCGACGTTCTGAAGCGCCTTGACAATTTCATAAATATCAAGGCTGCCCTCGCTTGAAAGGTGAGCCGTTTCATGAAAATGGTTGCCGACGCGCTTAACGTTCCTTATGTGAGCAAAGTAGATTCTGTCGCCGACCTCGCGAATCATGGCAGGCAGGTCGTTTTTTGCGCTTGCACCGAGAGAACCGGTGCAGAACGTCAGCCCGTTATACGGTGAATCAACAAGCTTTAAAAAGCGCTTGATTGAATCAAGGTCGCGTATAATTCTCGGCAGACCGAAGATGTCCCATGGCGGATCGTCCGGGTGGATTGCCATTTTAACGTCGCATTCCTCGCAGACGGGGATTATGGCTCTGAGAAAATATTCAAGATTTTTCCAAAGGTCTTCGGCTGTGATGCCTTTGTATTTTTGAAAAAGGTCTTTGATTTCGCCCATGCGTTCCGTTTCCCAGCCGGGCATTGCATAACCGTTTGAGTTTTCGTCAATTTCGCGGAACATATCCTCGGGACTTTTGCCCTCGATCTGTTCGCCGTTATAGCAAAGACAGGTTGCGCCGTTGCCCATATCCATTGCAAGATCGGTTCTTGTCCAGTCAAAAACGGGCATGAAATTATAGCAGATCACTTTTACGCCGGATTTTGAAAGGTTGCGTATGCTTTCAATATAGTTTTCAATGTACTTTTCCCGTGAGGGAAGACCGAGCTTGATATCCTCGTGAACATTGACCGACTCTATGCATTCCATTGTGAGACCTGCGTTTTCAATCTCCTTTTTCATGTCCATGATCATGTCGAGAGACCATTTTTCGCCGCAGGGGAGAGTGTGCAGAGCCGGAACAACGCCGACAACACCGGGAATCTGACGAATCTGTTCAAGTGTAACAGTATCTTTTTCATCGCCGAACCAGCGGAAAGTCATTTGCATGTGTGTAACCTTCTTTCTCCTCAAGGCAATGCCGCGCAATCTGCGGCGCACGCCTTGCTTGAATCTATTCCGTCATGCCGCACAAAAATTTTTTGACTTGCGTCAGCAAGTCTGCAAAACTTTTGCACACCCTGACGAAAAACCTTACTGCGCAATCCGCACACCTCAATTGCGTGGCATTGCCTTAGGCAATGCCGTACAATCTGCGGCGCACGCCTTGCTTGAATCTGTTCCTGTTAATGCTGCAATCCGCACAGCTCAATGTTTAAAAAACAAGTTCGTTGTATGTTTTCGTGTCGATTACTTCTTTGGTTTTGTTGTCTTTGATCGTTACTTTGCATTCATAATCGGTGAGAGTTGAATATGCCTGATATGTAAGGCAGCTTTGACCTATGGAATATGCTGCAAGCTCCTTTGAGGGGTCTGCATCATATTTCTTTTTGTCAACAAGAAGTGTAACTTCTTTAAAATTCTTGTCGTCATAGCTTTCAATGCCTTTGACATACGGATAGGTTTTGCTGTCCTCGGCAACGGCATAAACAGACTGAATTGTTTCCATGCCCGTGTTGGTCATTTTGAGCTTATAATTGAATTCGTTGGCAACAATGTTCACGCTTTTTCCGTCTTCGCTGATGGTCGCGCTTTCATAGCCGTACTTCTTGCAAAAGCCGTCAAGGTTGCTGCGGTATTCCTCGTCAACGAGCTCTATGGGCATTGCGATACTGACGGTTTCATCAAGATTCACGGGGTTGCCTGAGCTGTTTTCTGCCGAGGTGGTTTCGCTCTTTTTGCAGGCGGCAAAAGAGAACACAAACAGAATACACAGCAAAAGGCAAAGAAAGTTTTTCATGTTTTTTTGAGTTTTCATGTCGGTTTCCTCCTTTATATCATGAATAATACCGTAGGTACATAAGCGCAGCTTAAAACATGTCATACTATAATAACACATATGACAAAGGAATTCTATAACAAACTGAAAATTTTTTGAAGATGCTTGTGTCCGCATTGAACGTGTTTTTGGAATGTGACGAAAAGCCTTTTTAGCTCAAAGCAACTGACAGAAAGCGTTTTCTTTATTCCGGAGTTGTATACGGATACTGCGAGCGGGCAAAAACGCTCGGCAAATCAAAAAGACTATATTTCATATGAAGCCCCAATTTAATGAACTCATGAAATATAGTCTTTTGTTTTTTTATTTTTGTCGAATGCGACAGTCCGTTTTGCTACGTATGGTCGATTTACTTTGTGAGCAGGAGAACCAGCTTAAGAATAATGTCTCTGAAAAATTCAATCGTTCTGCCCATAAAACTGTAGCTTTCCGAGAAAGACGGGATCTGTGCTTGTGCCGGGGTACCGGTCATGATGGGAGAGTTTGTCATATAGATTTTTTCGCAAAGCTCCTTTGTAACAAAATCCATTGAAATTATGCCATATGTTTTGCCTGCGGTGAAGTTGTATGACGAAAGGAAGGCATTGGTTTTTTGTGCGTTTGCCGCAGCGGGTTTGGATTTTGCCGAATTGGTGCAGCAGATGTTGAAACAGCCGTTGTCAAGGTCGCTTTCAAGGAAATTTTTGATGACCTCGATTTTCTCTTCTCCCTCAAGCTTGTATGAATCCTGAACATACATGTATGTATAAGGGTATCCGCCAAGCTCGCTGACCGGACGGTGTCTGAAATCATTCATATCGGTTGAGCCGATATGAGGATACATTTCAAAGTTGATGCCGCTGTTTGTGTTGTCAAAACGCTCTCTGTCTGCTTTGGCAGATCTGAGGAGAACAATTTTTCCCCTTGCCTCTGCAAGCGAGGGAACGCGGTTTTCAAGGAACCAGCTTTCCGGTGCCGCAGCTATGCAGTCGTCATAGAACTTTGAAAAAAGCTCTGTGTTGTCATCGACCTCTTGTTTGAGGAGGAACAAAATAGTTTCTCCCTTGTTTTCATTCAAAAAGTTTTTGCAGTCTTCAACAATATCTTTCAAGAGGATATTCTTTGCAAAGAGACCGTAGCTGTCTTTGCAGTTGATCACATCGTGAACGCCAATTACGTCGTCTTTTTCTATCCTCGTGCGCATGTCAAGATATCTGACGCCGTTGTAAAGCTGCTCTGAAACAGACATCGTCTGTGTGCGTGCGACTATGCTTGCCGGAACATAGCGCGCCATGCTGTCATGCGTGCCGGGCATGTTGATTGCCGTGACAGGAACGGAGCCGTCGATTGTACTCATCCAGTTTGCGCCGTTCAGCTCTGTGCCCTTTGCAGACGCCGCAAAGACAAAAACAGAGAGAACAAGGAACAATGCAAGAATTACTGATAATGTTTTTTTCATAAATTTATCACCTCTTTGCGCTTAGTTTACCATTAAAATGCAGGTCAAGTCAACAGTTTTTTCACGGAAGGTATAAACGGCGTTGCTTTTATCTTTAAATATGAGCTTGCAAGCTATAGGCGCCGCGCCGGACGACTCAAATTTGCGCGTTCTTGATTGGAACAGGAAAGCAGTGACCGTTTATATGCGCCACTATAAGGTGAGTTTTTAATCAAACAAAATCGGTTGCAATTGACATATGACGGAAGAGATGGTAAAATATCCGTGGTTTAATATATAGGTGACCGCCGATTTGACGGTGAGTGCAAATCACTACGGTACATTTGCACTCCCGGTCAGTCATCGGCTGCCTTATTTCAGGAAAAGAGGTGTTTTTAATGGACGGTATTTCAACAAAACTCACAGGAATTTTTGACTTTGTTGCAGAAATTCTCGGTTATATCTGGGACTTTTTCAAAAAGCTTCAGGACGGAACTCAGAAATAATCGATCAGATGATCAGAGGGGACTGCCGCAGTTGCTGAAAACTGACGGCAGTCCCTTTTCTGCTTTTGAGCAGTAAAAAGCTCACACTGTCAAAAGGCAGTGTGAGCAAAATAAACTGTTAAGCTGAGGAGAGTCTAACTCAATGCGGTTTTTTAAGGCAAATTTTCACCGATACTGTGTATTAAGGCAATACTGCGCAATTGCGGCGCACACCTTGCTTGAATCTGTTCCCGTCATGCTGCACAAAAACTTCTTGACTTGCGTCAGCAAGCCTGCAAAATTTTTGTACACCCTGACGAAAAATCTTACTGCGCAATTCGTACACCTCAATTGTGCGGTATTGCCTTAAAAAGCCTCGCAATGCGTCAGCATTACTCACCTTTTTGCCTTGTCTCGGCAAAAATTTGCTCTTAAAAAACTGCTTCACACCTGATGGATTTGTTTTTTGGTACAGTGTGGTTCTTCTTTGGCGAGGCAATACTTTCGTATTGTGAGACAAAAAGAGCCGCAATGTGCCGGAAAACAAATTCTTCGGGCGCATTGCGTTCGACTCTCCTCAGCTTATGCAAGAATGTCGCCCATGAGACCGGGAGTGCAGCCTGCTGCATTGGATTCATCGGTGTCAATGTGCATTGCAAGGGCATACTTCGGGCTGACGCGAACAACAACGTCACCGAAAATAAGCGAACGCTCTGCGGTGTCAACTTTGACGGAAACGACCTGCTTGTCTTCAAGAGCATATTTTTCAGCGTCCTCCGGGGTCATGTGAATGTGACGCTTTGCAATAATTACACCGTCTTTGAGTTCAACCTCTCCCTTAGGACCGACGAGTTTGCAGCCTGCGCTGCCCTCAAGGTCGCCGGATTCACGGATAGGAGCCTTTACGCCGATTGAACGTGCGTCACCGGCAGAAAGCTCAACCTGAGTTTCGGGTCTTACGGGACCGAGAATGGAAACCGCAGGAAAGCTGCTTTTGGGTCCGATGACCTGAACGCGCTCTTCGCAGGCAAACTGACCGGGCTGAGAGAGGTCTTTTTTTGAGGTGAGTTCATAGCCTTCGCCGAAAAGAATGTCAAGAACACGGCGTGAAACGTGAACATGGCGGGCAGATGTTTCAATCAAAACGGGTTTATTCATAATCTTTCATCCTCCTAAATTTTTGCACAGCTTTAAAAGGCAGCGATGTGCAACGGGATTATTTCAAACAATATTTTACAACATCGGGGCGTAAATTTCAATCATTTGAAAAAAATATATCAAAAAACCTTTCTTTGTGTTATAATGGTCTCACAAAATATAAGGTTGGGCAGAGTTTTGTCTGAACTCGCGCTATGAGAACAGGGGTGAAAAAATGTCAGGAACGCTTGCGGAGCTTGAGCGACTTTGCGAAAATTGTCAAAAATGTCCGCTTGGAAAAACGCGCACTAATCTCGTTTTCGGAACGGGAAATGAAAATGCAAAAATAATGTTTGTGGGAGAGGGACCGGGTGAGCAGGAGGATCTTCAGGGCTTGCCGTTTGTCGGAAAAAGCGGTCAGCTCTTTGACCTTTATGCTTCGCTCATTGATCTTGACAGAAATAAGAACATATATATTGCCAACATGGTCAAATGCCGTCCTCCTCACAACCGCGACCCAAAGCCGGAGGAAACGGAAATGTGTTTGCCGTATTTGCGCGCACAGGTAAAGCTTTTGCGTCCGCAAATTATTGTATGTCTCGGCAGAATCGCGGCGCAGAGGCTGATTTCGCCGGACTTCAGAGTAACAAGACAGCACGGAGAGTTTTTTCAAAAGAGCAGCACATACATGATGGGCACCTTTCACCCTGCGGCGCTTTTGCGCGACGAGTCAAAGAAAAAGGAGGCTCTCCTTGATTTTCAGCGTCTGAGAGAAAAAATCGAAGAACTTAACTTGAATATATATTGAGTGTGTAACTCTAACGCATCGCCGCAAGGCACATTCGCTCACTTTTTCATGACGCGGTTGTTAATTTTTTTCTTTCTCTCTTGAAAGGGAGCGGAAAATATGATAATGTAAAGCGTATGGAAAAAATCTTGAAATAACGGCGCGGCAGTGCCCGCTACCGAAAGGAAGATATCAATGCTTGAACAGGTTGAAAACAAAATAAAAGAACTCTCTGCCGAACAAAAGGAAGAGTATTACAGAAAAAAAGACGCGGATCTTCTTGCATGGGGACTTTCAGGAAAAAGCGGCAAGGGCAAAAAGACCGTTCCGCTCATCGTTACCGATGAAGAATATGAGGCGCTCATTGACGCGGCAACAGCCGCAGGAAGAACCAGCCGCAACCCGGTTGCCAATATGCTGAACATTGTTTCGATCATCATTATTGCACTAGGAATAATCGTGGGCTTTGCTTTGTATGCTTTTGCGGAGTCGCTCGGCTTTGTTTATCTTTCGGTTGCGGTGGTTGCCGGACTGTTGCTTTCGCTGCTTTTCCGCGGAGTGGGCGAAGCGATAAAGATTTTGCAGCAGCTTCTTGATATGCGCCTTTCTGAAAACGCAAAACGTGCAAGAAAAAGAGCTGCAAAGCAGTTCCCGGACGCTCAGCCGGATACCACGGAAAAGATTTTTGCTCAGCCGTCTCAGGGCTACTCGGGCTACGGTAAATAATCCGCACGAGTCAATAAAAAATAAAAGCTGTAATTTTCACCTTGACAGACAGTCGGTCTGAGGTGATAGTTACGGCTTTTTCTTTGCCCCTCATTTTATTCAACACTTTTCATAATTTTTTTCGTGTTTCTTCTTGCAATTTTGTGCATATACATATATAATCTTACATTAGATGAGAAAAAGGAGAGGTACATATTGAAAAATCCATTCAAGTTTTTCTTCTCGCGTGAGGAAAGCAACACCAAGGTCGCAAATAACCGTTTGTTTTCATATGCCGCGGGTCTTGCAGGTCAGAATATAAGCTATAATTTCATTTCGTCACGTCTGTTTGTTTTTATGAACACCGTGTTGGGAATCGACCCGAAAAAGACCGGACTTATTACAAGTATAAGTACGCTGTGGGACGCTGTGAACGACCCCATAGTCGGAACTCTTGTTGACGCGCGCAAGTTCAGACCGGGCAACAAGCTGCGTCCGCTGGTTATCTGGACATCGCCGCTCGCCGGTCTGTTTATTGCTCTCATGTTCTTTGATTACAACCTCAGCACAACGACGACGGTTGTTCTCATGCTTGTTCTTTATTTGCTGTTTGATCTTATCTATTCTTTTCAGGACGTTGCAATGTGGGGACTTCTTCCGCTTTCGAGTCCAAGCTCTGATGAACGGGCAAGGGTGTCTCAATGGGTAACCATAGGCGCAGGTCTCGGCTCAACGATCGGCGGCGCGTTCCCGATGATAAGGTCGCTGCTGGTTGGCAACAAAATTCTCACTGAAAAGAACGCTTATGCACTCGGCGGTATTGTGTTTGGCTTTGGTGGAATGCTTATTGCGATGCTTGCTTACCGCATGAAAGAAAAGGTTCACTATGAGGGCGAAAAGCAGATAAGTGTTATCGAGAGCCTCAAAAGTTTGAGACACAACAAAAAGTTGCTCATAATCTGTCTTGCAAGATTTCTCGGTTCACTTTCGCTTACCTTGCCGTGGGAGTACTTTTTTGAAACGGACGGAATTGTTTATAATTTCTTCGGTCATGAGCTTTCCGGCGGAACAATGCAGGTTATTCACGGTCTTGTTCCCGGAATTCCCGGAGCATTTGCAATGTTCTTTGCAACCAAGTTTGCTCACAAAATCGGCGGAATGAAACGGGTTCTGGTGCTCTCGGAGGTTCTTCAGATCATCTGCCGCGTTTCTGCTTTTGCAATCGGCTCAAACGATCGTTTCTTAAATCCCGCTGCGCTCATACTTATTTGGGTGCTGCTTGCAATCTGCAACATACCTATCTCAATGAAAGATATCGCGCACCGTTCGCTTATCAGCGATTCCATTGATGAAGTTGAGTTGAAAACCGGCGAGAGAACAGAGGGCATTGTTTTTTCAATGCAAAACTTCATTTCAAAGCTTTCAAGTGCCGCAACAAACTTTATCAAGGGCGTAATGCTCAGCAGAATGGGCTTTGTCAATATTTCCGATTCAAAGGGCGAGGCAATTGACGGTGCCGCTCTTATCCGCATGCAGAGCAAGAGCTCGAAATTTTATAAGTACCGCTGGCATCAGTTTATGCTCGGTCCCGTTGTGGGTTCTGTTTTATACCTCATAACGATCCTCTTCCTCAATGACGACCGCGAGCATATGGCTGAGGTTGAGCGGCAGCTCAAGGAAAAGCGCGCTCAGATTGAAAAGGAAACGCTGGCGCTGGAAGCTCTTGAGGGCGCAGAGTAAGAATGCGCAATTATGCATAACAAAAGCCTGCGCTGTTGCACTCGGCGCAGACTGAAAAGCAAAAAGACTGTATTTCATGAGGCTCATCAATAAAGGTCTCGCATGAAATATAGTCTTTGTTTATTAGTGCTATAAAAACACTTTTGATTTTTTGTATGCGCTAAAATGTGACAATCAATTCTTATCTGCGAAAGAGTCGAATCTTTTCAAATACTTATCCGAAAAGCGAGAGCTTTCCGAAAACGGGAGCACTCCTTGACTGCGTAACGCTGACAACAACCTCATCGGTTCTCTTTTGAAGAACAGCAGGCAGACGTATGATTTTCTTGCTGCCTATTGTGGTGCCGGAGTAAACCTTGACAAGTCCCTTTTTGCTTTTCAGATAGACGTCAAATTTTTCGATGCGCTGGCTCTGGCTTGTGTCTTCTGTGAGCACGATCGTTCTGATTTTTTGAGACGATGAAAGCTTAAGAAAAACTGCACCGTCTCCCTTTTTCAGCGGCTCGTTTTCAGAAAGAACTCTGCCGTTTTGCGTTTCTGCCCTGAAAGGAAGTTCGGTTTTGAACGCACCGTCGATTCTTCTTTTGAATTCTTCAAGCAGCTTTACATCGGAGGGTTCAATGATTCCTTTTTTTGAGGGCGGAACGTTGAGCAGCAAAAGTGCGTTGCCGCCAACGGTACGGAAATAGATTTTTTCAAGCTCACGTGCAGAGCGCGGGCGCGGTTTGGGGCTGTAGAACCAGTCTTTGTGAATCGAAACATCGGCCTCGCCCTGTGACCAAATGAGATTCTTGTGATTTGAAAGCAGCTCTCTTGAGCCAAGGTCGCTTTCGTAACGGTCAAAGGTTTGGAGAGCCGCAGCTTCTTCGGCTCCCTGCTGAGAGTTTTTCATAACTTCTTCAACGGCGATGGTGTTTTGTGTAATTACGCTCCATTCGCTTTTGCGCACTTTTCCTCCCTCGTTGCCTATCCAACGCAGATCCGGACCGCAGTTGCAGATTGCCGCCTTGGGCTGGAGAGTGCGTATTACATCATAATAGCGTTCAAAGTCATAGGTGAAGTCCGGCGCGTCCTTTCCTTTTGCGCCGTCGAACCAAAAGCAAAAAATATCGCCGTAATTTTCGCAAAGCTCGGTCAGCTGATTCACAAAATAATCGTTATAAGCAGGCGTACCGTATGTTTTTTCATGCCTGTCCCACGGAGAGAGATAGATTCCGAAAAGCAGACCGTATTTTTTGCAGCTGTCGGAAAGCTCGCGAACGATGTCGCCTTTACCGTTTTTATAAGGACTGTTTTTTATTGAATGCTCTGTATATTTGCTCGGAAAGAGGCAGAAGCCGTCATGATGTTTTGCGGTGAGAATTATGCCGCGGCTGCCGGAGTTTTTGAGTACCCTTGCCCATTGATCGGTGTCGATCCTTTCGGGGCAGAAAGCTTTCGGAGTTTCCGCTCCTTTGCCCCATTCAACGCCGGTAAAGGTATTCATTCCGAAATGAATAAAGGAGTAATATTCAAGCCTCTGAAGCCCGAGCTGAATTTCACTCGGTTTTATTGAAATGAGTCTTTCCACCTCTGCGCTTTCAAGCTCGGCACCGTTATTGCTTTTGTCCCATGTGTCAAGAGAATCTTTTGAAACGGGGTGAAGAGGAGAAAAAAGACAGTTGAACTCAGACATTTTTAAAGCTCCTTTTCAAATTATTTTATGTACCTAAGTAAACACCCATTAACCGATAAGTATAAATCTCTAAAGAAAATATACCGTCGGAGTTTTTGATCAGTGTCTTTCTAAAGATACCATGTTTTTACTCTTCTTGTCAATAAAACGCCGGGCTCTGCCCTTTAATACGGACGCAGCAGGTAAATATTTGAAAAAAGGCTTGATATTTTGTTATTGATGTGGTATTATATCTACAGTAGATTCAGCGTTCAGAGTGGGCTTTCGGTCCGCTCTTCTTTTATGCAATTTCTCATTTTTCGGAGGTGTCAAAATGGCAAAAGATTCTTCAACCGTTGCCGCGGTGCGTGCAATCGCTGAGCCGATTGCAGAAAAGCTCGGGCTTGAAATTTGGGATATCCGTTTTTTAAAGGAAGGCTCGGGCTGGTTCCTGCGGATATTCATTGACAAAGAGGGCGGAGTCGGTATTGATGACTGCGTTGACATGAGCCACGAGCTTAACGGACCGCTTGACGAAAGCGACCCCATTGAACAGGCATACTGCCTTGAGGTCAGTTCGCCCGGCGTTGAAAGGGAGCTTGTTCGCGATGAGCATTTTCAAAAGTTCATCGGTGCAAAAATCAAGCTCAAAACGATTCGCCCCGTTGACGGCAAAAGGGAGTTTTTCGGCGTACTTGAAAATTACGAAAACGGCGCCGTTACCTTGCGCTGCGAAGACGGTTCGGGTCTGACTCTCCTCAAAAAAGAGGCGTCATGGATAAAGCTTGACGACTTTGAGATATAAGGAAAATACTGATTATAACTGACTATGTAAATTAACCGGAAAGGATCGATTATAAAAAATGAACAAGGATTTTTTTGAGGCTGTAAAGCTTCTTGAGGCTGAAAAGGGTATTTCCGCAGATTATCTTTATGACAAAATCAAGGCTGCAATAATTTCTGCAACAAAGAATCAGTATGGCAACCGCGACAACGTTGTCTGCGAGATTGATCCGGAAAAGCAGACCATGAATGTCTATGTCAACATTGCCGTTGTTGACGAAGTGACCGAGCCTGCGGCGGAAATGACGCTTGAAGAAGCAAGAAACTACGACAAGAACGCGCAGGTAGGTTCATTTATTCAGCTTCCGCTTGAACCTAAGAAATTCGGCAGAATCGTTGCCCAGACAGCAAAGAGCGTTATCCGTCAGGGAATAAGAGAGGCAGAAAGAGAACTTGCCTCAAAGGAATTTCAAAACAGATATCAGGAGGTCGTTACCGCAAAGGTTCAGATGGTTGACCCGGAGACCGGCGACGCAACGATAGAAATCGGACGCGCGAACGCGTTCTTCCCGAAAGCGGATCAGCTCCCGAACGATAATCTCAAGCCGGATCAGCTCATCAAGGTTTATGTCGCTTCAATCAAAGAAGAGGGAACAACGAGCTATGCGAGCATCTCAAGAAGACACCCCGGTCTTGTTAAAAGATTGTTTGAGACCGAAGTTCCTGAAATTTATGACGGCGTGGTTGAAATCATGTCCGTTTCAAGAGAAGCCGGCTCAAGAACCAAAATTGCGGTTTTCAGCAAGGACGAAAATGTTGACGCAGTCGGTGCCTGCATAGGTCAAAGAGGACAGCGCGTCAACAATATTATAGATTCACTCGGCGGAGAAAAAATCGACATTGTCCGTTACAGTGAAAAACCCGAGGAATACATTGCCGCCGCGCTTGCTCCGGCTCAGGTGATTTCCGTTGATATTGACGAGGAGCAGAGCAAGAGCTGCCATGTTGTTGTTCCGGATAATCAGCTTTCGCTTGCAATCGGCAACAAGGGTCAGAACGTACGCCTCGCAGCACGACTCACCGGCTGGAAAATTGACATCAAGCCGCAGAGCGCGC
Organism: uncultured Eubacteriales bacterium; assembly: GCA_934541115.1. Classification (GTDB taxonomy): domain Bacteria; phylum Bacillota; class Clostridia; order Oscillospirales; family Acutalibacteraceae; genus UBA6857. Next base: position 24,421 of record CAKTDF010000013.1, on the reverse strand, counting down.
AGGAATAATTACAGGGAGTTGAGGTTATGCACACAAAAAAGCTTCCGATGAGAAAATGCCTCGGCTGCGGAGATATGCTGCCGAAAAAGGAGCTTGTCCGTGTTGTTAAAACAAAGACCGGAGACGGCGAGGAGGATTATGAGATCAGCCTTGACCTCACCGGAAAAAAAGCCGGTCGCGGTGCGTATGTGTGCAGAAAGAGCGAGTGTCTCTCTCTTGCAAGGAAAGCAAAACGCATTGAACGCGCCCTTTCCTGCCGTATACCGGACGAGGTATACGATAAGCTGGAAAAGGAGATGAGAGAAAGTGAAGAATAAAATTCTCTCTCTTTTGGGGATAGCACGCCGCGCAGGCAGGCTCGCTCCCGGTCATGACGCCGCGATTGAAAGCATTGTTAAAAACCGTGCTGCGCTCTGCATTCTCTGTTCAGACGCCTCAACACGCCTTGAAAGAGAAATGAGACACGCCTGTTCATATGAGAACAAGAACATACCGGTTGAGAAAGCCGACTTTGACATCAAAGAGCTTTCGGCGGCGATAGGCACAAAGGCTGCCGTAATTACAGTAAACGATGACGGCTTTGCAAAAAAGCTGATTACACTTTTTAAAACAAATACCAAGGGAAAGGAATGATACTATGCCGAGAGATAAATACAGAGTTCACGAGGTTGCAAAGGATTTTGGCATAAACAGCAAAGAAATTCTCAGCATACTTGACGGCAACTCGCCCGAGCCGAAAAAGCATATGGCGGCTCTTGAGGACGCTGAACTGGATTTGATTTTTGAAACAATTACGCAGGCTCATCAGGTTGAGTCATTTGACGCATATTTTGCCGCCGGCGAAAGAGAGAGAGCCGCAAAGCAGGCAGGCGCAGAAAATTCAGAGGAAGCGGCGGAAGCAGAAAAGACTGCTCCGGAAAAAGCCAAAGCACCGACCGAAAAGAAGAAACAAACGCCGGCAGAAGAAAAGAAAGAAACAAAATCTGCCGGAAAAAAAGCAGAAAAACCGCAGAAGGCAGAAGCGGCGGAAAAGAAATCCGCACCGAAGTCAGACGCCAAAAAGCCGCAGCCTAAAAAGGAAGAAAAATCAAAGTCCGCAGAAAAGGCTGCACCCAAGGCACAGGCTACGGCTGCGCAAAAGCAGCAGAACATGCCCCAGCAGCCGCAGAAAAAGGAAAAGGACAAAAACAAGCCCTTTCAGGCGCGCACCAAGGGCGAAACAAGGCACGTTGACACAAGAAGCAGCAACGTTGACCTTGAAAAATACAACGAGCGCTATGAGCAGATCGCTCCCGCAAACAAAATGCGCGACATGGGCTCATCTCAGAACAAACAGAAAATCAAGCAAAAGAGCCAGCAATACAGAAAGCAGGGCATGCGCTCCTCAAAGAGAGAGACCGAGGCAGAAAGACTCAAAAGAATTGCTGCCGAAAGAGCCAAAAAGCAGCTTGTTATCAAGGTGCCCGATGAGCTTACCGTCGGTGAGCTTGCTTCAATGCTCAAAATGACTGCGTCAGAGGTCATCAAAAAGCTCTTCACCCTCGGCGTAATGGCAACCGTCAACCAGGTCATTGACTTTGACACGGCAGAAATCGTTGCAACCGAACTTGGCGCAAAGGTTGAAAAGCAGGTCGTTGTTTCAATTGAGGAACAGATTATTGACGACAGCGAAGACAAGGAAGAAGATCTTCTTCCCAGAGATCCGGTCGTTGTTGTTATGGGTCACGTTGACCACGGAAAGACGTCTATACTTGACGCTATCCGCAACACTGCGGTTACTGCTACCGAGGCAGGCGGAATTACGCAGCATATAGGTGCCTACAGAGTTGAATGCTCGGGTCAGATGATTACTTTCCTTGATACTCCCGGTCACGCCGCTTTCACTTCAATGAGAGCCAGAGGAGCAATGGCAACCGACATTGCCGTTCTTGTTGTTGCGGCGGATGACGGAATCATGCCGCAGACCGTTGAGGCAATCAACCACGCAAAGGCAGCCGGAGTTCAGATCATTGTTGCAATCAACAAAATGGATAAAGAGGGTGCGAATCCCGAAAGAATCAAGCAGCAGCTCACAGAATACAGCCTTGTTCCGGAAGAATGGGGCGGCGATACCATTTGTGTTCCCGTTTCGGCAAAAACTCAGATGGGCATTGACTCTCTGCTTGAATCGATTCTTCTTGTTGCCGAGGTTGCCGAGCTTAAAGCCAACCCGAACAGAGCGGCAAAGGGCGTTGTTATTGAGGCGAGACTCGACAAGGGTCGCGGTCCGATCGCAACCCTGCTCGTTCAGAACGGTACTCTCCGCTCCGGTGACACCATCGTTGCGGGTACGGCGGTAGGCAGAGTGCGCGTAATGGTCAACGAAAACGGCAGACGTCTCAAAGAGGCTGGACCCTCGGTTCCGGTTGAGATCACCGGTCTTGCAGAAACTCCGAACGCCGGCGACGCCTTTGACGCCGTATCTGATGAAAAGCTTGCAAGAGAGCTTGTTGAACAGAGAAAGCAAAAGGCAAAGGAAGAACAGTTCAAGGCATTCCACAAGGTTACTCTTGACAACCTCTTCTCCTCTCTCAAAGAGGGCGAGATGAAAGAGCTTGGTATTGTTGTCAAGGCTGACGTTCAAGGCTCCGTTGAGGCTGTGCGCCAGAACCTTGAAAAGCTTTCAAACGATGAGGTTCGCGTTCGTGTAATTCACGGCGGTGTGGGCGCAATCAACGATTCTGACGTTATGCTTGCCGCTGCGTCAAACGCAATCATCGTCGGATTCAACGTTCGTCCCGACGCAAACGCGCAGGCAACCGCAGAGCGCGACGGCGTTGAAATGAGAATGTACAGAGTCATTTATGACTGCATTGAAGAAATTGAAGCCGCGATGAAAGGTATGCTTGCACCGAAGTTCCGCGAGGTAAATCTCGGCAGAGTTGAGGTCAGAACGGTCATGAATCTTTCATCGGTAGGCAAGATCGCCGGCAGCTACGTTCTTGACGGCAAGATCACAAGGAGCGCAAAAATCCGTGTTGTTCGCGACGGTATTGTTGTTGCGGAGGACGAGATTGCCTCTCTGCGCCGTTTCAAAGACGATGTAAAAGAGGTTGCCAGTGGTTTTGAATGCGGAATCGGTCTTGCAAAGTTCAACGATATCAAGGAGGGCGACATTCTTGAAGCCTTCATGATGGAGGAATACAGGGACTAAGTAATCACCGGTAAACCGATAAGCACAGGCTTTGACAGTGTGCTTGTGCTTTCGGCTTGCTTAGCCAGCACCATTGCCGTTTTTTTGCAGAAGAAAGGAAAAAATTATGGCAGGTTTCAGAAAGGACCGTGTGTCCGAAGATATAAGAAGAGAAATCACGGCGCTTATCCGCGAACTGAAGGATCCGCGCGTGAAAGATAGAATGCTGACCGTTGTGAGAGTTGAGGTAAGCTCGGACGCTTCCTTTGCAAAGGTCTATGTCAGCGATCTTGCCGGTATTGAAGGCGCAAGAGAGGCTGTCAAGGCGCTCACCTCGGCGACCGGGCTCATCAGACGTGAGGTGGGAAACCGCCTCCATCTGAGAAAAACTCCGGAAATCAAATTTGTTGCGGACGACTCCGTTGAACAGGGAGTCAAGCTTTTTGAAAAGCTTGAAAGGGCGTCCGGAAGAGGTAAAAGCGATGAAGATTGATTTTGACCGCGCAGTGCAGCTGCTTTTTGAGAATGACAATTTTGTCATTCTCACTCATGCGAACCCGGACGGAGATACGCTCGGCGGCAGCTTTGCGCTGCTTGCGGCTCTCAAATCTCTCGGAAAAAATGCGAGGGTAGAATGCGGCGAAGAATTGCCGGAAAAATATCGTTTTCTTGAATTTGACGGTGACGATGAGACGGGCGAAAACAGCTTTGTTGTTTCCGTTGACGTTGCGGATACGGCGCTTCTTCCCAAAATTGTGAGAGAAAAATACGGCAGCAGGGTCGATCTTTCAATAGATCATCACGGAACAAATCGCCTTTTTGCAAAGGAGACTTACCTTGAGGGCGATTCAGCCTCTGTTTGCGAGGTTGTGTTTTTGCTCATCAAAGCGCTTGGCGTGAGTATTGATGAGCCAATTGCAACGAGGCTTTATACCGGTTGTTCAACAGACACCGGTTGTTTCCGTTATTCAAATGTTACGCCGCGTACTCACAGAATCGCCGCTGAGCTGATTGAGTGTGGTGCACGCCACGCAGAGGTCAACGTAAGAATGTTTGAAACCAAAAAGCCGGGCTATCTCAAATTGCAGAGTCTCTGCCTTTCCGGCATGGAGCTGTATTTTGGCGGAAAGGTCAGCGTGTTCAGAATTACGCGCCGGATGCTTTCCGAGTGCTCCTGCGGAGACGAGGACTGCGACGCGCTTGTTGCACTTTCAAGGCAGATAGAGGGCGTTCTTGTCGGCGTAACGTTCAAGGAAAAGGGCGACGGTTCTCTCAAGGTTTCGCTGCGTACTCATGAGGGCGTTGACGCGTCAAAGGTCTGCTCCGCTTTCGGCGGCGGCGGACATATAAGAGCGGCGGGCTGCCAGTTTGAGTGCGGCTTTGAAGAAGCAAAAGATCAGGTTCTTTGTGAACTCAAAAAATATGTCTGAGGAGAAAAGTGTGGACGGATTTATTTTTGTTGATAAGCCTGAGGGTGTTTCCTCATTTCTTCTCGCCGCAAAGGTGAAAAGAATTTTCAGAGAAAAAAAGTCCGGTCACACCGGTACTCTTGACCCTATGGCAACGGGCGTTATGGTTGTTGCTCTATCCGGCGCAACGAGGTTCATTGAACTTCTGCCGGATAAGAACAAGGCATATAAAGCCGCCTTTCTGCTCGGCAAAGAGACCGATACGCTTGACATTACCGGCAGCATAGTTTCAGGAAACGAGGTTACGGCAACAAAAGCGGACGTTGAAAAGGCTCTTGTTCCTTTTCGCGGAGAAACAGAACAGCTTCCGCCAATGTATTCCGCACTGAAAAAAGACGGCGTGCGTCTTTATGAACTCGCCCGTAAGGGTGAAAGCATTGAACGCGAAAAAAGAAAGATAAGCATTTCAGAACTTACATTGCTTTCATATGATGAAAGAACAGGCGAGGGCGAGCTTTACGCCGCTTGTTCGGCAGGCACATATATCCGCTCGCTCATTTCCGATATCGGACAGGCTCTTTCCTGCGGGGCGGTGATGACCGCTCTGAGACGGACAAAAGCCAATGGAGTGCCGATTGAAAAATGCAGAACGCTTGAGGAACTTCAAATTCTCAGCGACGAAAACAGACTATTTGAGGCAGTTGTGAAAATTGAAGATTTTCTCCCGTTTGAAAAGCTTTTTGTCACTGAAAAGCAGGCGAAACGTTTTTCAAACGGCGGCGAGCTTTCACTTGAACGGCTGAAAAAGCTTCTGCCCGGTGCATTTTACAGTGTGATGGCGCCAAACGGAAAATTCCTCGGAGTCGGATTTGCAGACGATGAAAACGGTATTCTTGCTCCACGCAAAATAATGAGCAAAAGCTCATGACAAACCATACATTTTACATATTCGGGAGGGTTCGGTTTGTTCATTATTGAAAAAGAGATAAGCGGCGGCTGTATTGTTGCCCTCGGTACCTTTGACGGTCTTCATCTCGGTCACAGAGCCGTTCTTGAAAAAGCAATTTCAGAAGGGAAAAAACGCCGTCTCGTTCCGATTGCACTGCTTTTTGACGAACACCCGAAAAAGCTCCTTTGCCAAAGTGCGCCGCCCGAGCTTGTGACGGAGGCGGAAAAAAAGCGTATGCTGCATGAAATGGGTTTTACTCTTGTTACCGCTTCGTTTGCCGAGCTTCATAACATGACGGCAAAGGATTTTCTTATGAAAATTTACTGTACGCTCGGTGTGCGTGCAATTTCATGCGGCTATAACTACCACTTCGGAAAAGGTGCGCTCGGCAACACGGATATTCTGAAATCAGAGTGCGAAAAGCTTGGAATTGCCCTGTTTGTGGCGCCTAAGCAGCGCTTTGAGGGCGAGGCGATAAGCTCAACGAGAATCCGCGCCCTGCTTGAAAACGGAGAAATAAAAAAGGCAAATGCAATGCTCGGCAGGGAGTTTTCATATTGCTTTGAAGTTGTCAGCGGAGACAGACGCGGAAGACTTTTGGGCTTTCCGACGATCAATCAGTTTTTTCCCGATAACTTTGTTCGGCTGCGCCGTGGCGTTTATGCCTCAAAGGTCTGCATTTCAAACGTATGGCACCCTGCGGTGACAAATATCGGAGTACGTCCGACGGTGGACGGAGAAAGTTTTCGCAGCGAAACTTGCATTTTCGGCTTTTCCGGCGATCTTTACGGTTTGCAGGTAGAAGTTCGGCTGCTTGATTTTCTGCGAGACGAAAGAAAATTCGACAGCCTGGAGGCTCTCACTGCCGCAATAAAGCATGACGGTGAAAGAGCCGTTGAGATATATAATGAAAAGGAACTGAAAAACGAATGAACAAACTGAAGGTTAAGGCGGTCTTTTTTGACTTTGACGATACATTGCAAAGCCGCAAAGGCGCATATAAAATTTATTGCGAAAATTTTCTTGATAAGTACTTCCCTGGTATTTCAAAGGAAGAAAGGAAAGAAAAGCTGTTCCAGATGGAAGACCGCGTTGACGGCGGCTACAAGGAAAGGGAGGTCTATTTTCCGGAGCTCATTGAGCTTTGGAAATGGGAGGATCACCCGCCGATGCAGGAACTTTTTGATTCATTTAACTATGATTACGGAAAGCACGTTGATATGCTCCCCGGCGCAGTTGATGTGCTGAAAGAGGTCAAAAGGCGCGGCTATATTCTCGGCGCTGTGACCAACGGAGTTTCAGCCCTACAGAACATGAAGCTTGACACGGCTAAGATACGTTCGCTTTTTGACGTTGTTGTGGTTTCCGGAGATATAGGAATATACAAGCCGGACAGAAGAATTTTTGATGAAGCTGCAAAGCGAGCCGGAGTAAAAAACAGCGAATGCCTTTTTGTCGGTGATCACCCGGTCAATGACGTTGAGGGTGCGCTCGGCGCAGGCATGAATGTGATCAGAATGAATTACGGTGATTTTAAAGGCAAGGGACTCGGAAAAAAAGGTGTCTTTGCCGAGGTTGAAGATATCAGAGAAGTTTTGAACTATATCTGAAAGGAGAGTAAATAAATGTTTTGCCCAAATTGCTTTTCGCAAGTACCGGACGATGTGACCATTTGCCCCTTTTGTAAAGTTGATATTTCAAAAAAGCGATTCAAAGTGAATATACCCGAGGAAAACATCACCGATGTTTTTTCCTCTCTTCCGGAAAAGGAGGAAGAAGTCAAAGAAGTTCTTGAAGAACCGGAAAAGGAAGACGATCTTCTCCGCGAAATGGAAGAGCTCGATGTTATTCAAGATGAAGACGAGACTTTTGATGAACCGCAGGAAGAAAGCGAACCTATGACGGCTGTTCAAACAGAAGAACCGCATAAGTTCCGCGAACCGGTGGTTGTCCGCACAGCAAAAACTGACCCTCAGCGCGAGAAAGAGGAAAAGCGGGCAAGAATTGCCGTGTTTGCCCTTGTGATTTTTTGCACTGCCGCAATGGCGGTTTTGACCGTTGTCAGCAAAAAGACGGATATATTCAAAGAGTCTTCGGATCAGGTCAAGACGGTTGCACTTTCGGGCTTTACCCAAAATGAGCGCAGCTCGTTTGAGGATTATGCTGTCTTTTTTTCGGCACTTGCTTCAAAGGGATACAACAGCGAAAAGATCACCCAAAGCGATTTGCTCAAGCTTATGAAACCGGAAAAGGCGAACGGTCTTTATGCGGCATTCTATGAGCCTGCCGAGGTCATCACCGATGAATCCGACCCGGCAAAACGTTTTTCAAAAGAGGACGGCAGCTTTTCTTACAGCAAGGTTAAAAAGGCTGAGATACAAAACATCTGCAAAAGTCTCGGCGTTGAAGTCCCGGACTATGCAAATGATGAGAAGTTTTATTATTATGACGGATTTTATTACTTCTCGGCGGACTCGGAAACTGCCGCCGCAAGTTCAAAATATACGGTTGACGTTGATTCCTCAAAGCGTACCGAGGACGGTAACTATTATGTTCAGTGTACTTTGACTTCGCCAAAGGGCAAAACCCAGACGGTGTATTGCATGGTTTCGCTTTCAAAACAGGACGATAAAATTAGTTGGAGTCTGCTTGAACTTTCAAAAAAGGCACTTTTCAACGACGATGGAACAAAAAAGACGAGCAAGAGCAAGAACGCTTTGTCTTTTGAAATGAAAAAGGAAACCTATGAGGCAAAAACAAGCAGCTCAGTCCATTACGCCGACTATGTGATCGAATATCCTTTCTTTACCGCAGCAGAAGACAATGAAACGGCAAAGAACGCGGCGGCAACGCTCAATGCGCTTTATACAGACAAGCTGCTTAAGTACAAGGAGAAAGCCGATACAGCAGATAAGCTCTATAAAAAATATCAGAAAAACGGGTTTTCCGATGAGGATCTGCCGGTTTTCACATATATTCACACAGAGGTGACTTACAACAAAAACGGATATATTTCGCTCCTTGAAGAGACGAACGAATATATGCCGAAATCAAAAACGCAGGAGGAAACAACAACCTCCTATCAATATGGTACCGAGCCGTCTGAGACAGAGGACGCTCCCATTTTCCCGGTGACTACATTCGACGGTTATGCACTCGAAATAGAGAGCGGCGAGCTGCTCAAAAAGTCCGATATTCTCGGAAAGGATCACCAGGCTGTTCAGCAAAAGCTTTATGAAATTTATTATAAGGCTCATCATGAGCCGGACGAGATCACAGGAGAATATACGATTCCCGAGGACACTGAGGGTCTCGGTCAGCAGATGTATTCTTCTGCGTGGTGCCTCAACAGCAAAGGTGTTTCATTCAGCTTTTGTGATTCGCAGGGTATTGCAAGGAGTGTTGTTCTTCCGTTTGAAGAAGCAGACGGAGATGTCAAATTATAAAGCATGAGCAGAGTCCCTGCCGTTTTGTGATGTTCACTAAACGGCAGGGGATTTTGTTTATAGGAACGGTGTTCTGAACTCTCTCATACTCAACGCTTACTAATATAAATAACCGGCTATACGCTTTTACACCCGTACGCTCCGCGGGGTACTTTTGTCGATTGTTACAAAACAAAGCATTGAAAGTCCAAATCAAGCGAAGTCTTTTTTGCCGTATTTCCGCCCTGACTGCGTTGAAAATGCTCGCAATGGAGCAACCATTGCTGTGCTTTTCGCCTTGTCAGAACAAAAATACAACAAAAAATCCATCACTGATTTGAACTTCCAACGCTTGCCAAAAATACGCTTCTGTACGGCGCCCAAGAGAGCGAAATCGGATTCCTTGAGGGAATCTCGATTATCGCTCTCTAACGCGCCTACACAATACACGTGTGCAACACTTTCCTAATTGAAACACCAATCCGCTATTGTCCTATCTCCACTCTGTCGAAGTGTTCAATCAGAACGAAGTGAAAACAACGTTCTCGCTTTCCACAACTCGCGGATTTATTGTGGAATGTTAAAAGTTTTTCCTGTTTTTCAAACGTGCTGCTGTTTTTTAAACCAAACGCTTACTTTCATATATAAATGGCTATGCGCTTTTACACCCGTACGCTCCGCTGGGGTCACTTTTGTCGATTGTTACAAAACAAAGCATTGAAAGTTTATCTTGTGGAATGTTAAAAGTTCTGCTTGTTTTTTTACGCACTGCTATTTCTTAAACCCAACATTTACTTTCATATATAAACGGCTATGCGCTTTTATATCCGTACGCTCCGCGGGGGTACTTTTGTCGATTGTTACAAAAGTACCCAAAAGAACGCTTTTTAGTACGGCGCCCAAGAGAACGAAATCGGATTCCTTTAGGGAATCCAATTATCGCTCTCTAACGCGCCTACACAGTACACGTCAGCAAAGCCCAGTTTATTGAAACGTCAATCTGCTATCATACTTAAACCACACTCTGTCGAAGTATTTATTCAGACAGTTCTAAAAAGTAAGTACACATATTACTTCTCTCCGCAGATTTATTGTTGCTTTCTTTTTGTTCTTCAATATAATATGGTTCTGTATTCATTCGGGTACAGACTTCATTTTTGTAGCAAGAGTTAAAGAAACATAGAAACTTTTCACATTCCACAAGAAATCCGCGAGTTGTGGAAAACAGAAAATGCTGTTTTCAATTCATTCTGACTGAACACTTCGACAGAGTGTAGATAGAGTAATAGCGGATTGGTGTTTCAATTAGGAAAGCGTTGTACACGTGTACTGTGTAGGCGCGTTAGAGAGCGATAATCGAGATTCCCCCAAGGAATCCGATTTCGTTCTCTTGGGCGCCGTACTAAAAAGCGTTCTTTTGGGTACTTTTGTAACAATCGACAAAAGTACCCCCGCGGAGCGTACGGATATAAAAGCGCATAGCCGTTTATATATGAAAGTAAATGTTGGGTTTAAGAAATAGCAGTGCGTAAAAAAACAAGCAGAACTTTTAACATTCCACAAGATAAACTTTCAATGCTTTGTTTTGTTACAATCGACAAAAGCAACCCCAGCGGAGCGTACGGATATAAAAGCGCATAGCCGTTTATATATGAAAGTAAATGTTGGGTTTAAGAAAAATAGTAGCACGTTAAAAAAACAAGCAGAACTTTTAACATTCCACAAGATAAACTTTCAATGCTTTGTTTTTTACAATCGACAAAAGCAACCCCAGCGGAGCGTACGGGCGTAAAAGTGCATAGCCATTTATATGTTAAAAGTAAGCGTTGGGTTTAAGAAAAATAGCAGCACACTAAAAAAATAAGTAGAACTTTTCACATTCAACAACAAATCCGCAAGTGGCGGAAGTGATATGAATAAGCCAACAGTTGAATGAAAAAACTGAAATTTCTGCGGTATTCGCATAAAAATAAGCGCTTTGGAAACCGTTGCTAATTCATAAATATTTAACAAAGTGTTAAAGATGTTGCACATATTGACTTTGTTGTATCAGAACTGCTATAATACTACCGTAATTTTTTATGTATCGGAGGAATATCAATGAACGTATTTATGATTGGCGGAACCGGTCTTCTTGGCTGCGAAGCCGCAATTCAACTCATTAAGCACGGCCATAAGGTCACTTCCGTTGCCTTGCCGCCTCTTCCCGAGGGAGCTCCAATTCCCGAGGAAATGGATATCATTTTTGGTGATATCAATAAAAAGTCGGACGATGAGATCCTTGAAATGCTCAAGGGCAAGGACGTTTTCATCTTCGCCGCAGGCGTTGACGAAAGAGTCGAGTTCCCCGCTCCTGTAATGGACTATTATCATAAGTATAACATCGCTCCGCTTGAAAGAATCTTCCCGCTTTGCAAAAAAGCCGGTGTAAAGAGAGCCGTTGTTCTCGGTTCATACTTTGCATATCTTTCAAAGCTTCGTCCCGATATGCGACTTCCGGAAAGAAATCCGTACTTCAAATCAAGACTTATTCAGGAGGAAGTCTGCGAGGCGGCATGCGATGACAGCTTCAGCTGCGCAGTTCTTGAACTCCCGTACATTTTTGGTACTCAGCCGGGCAGAAAGCCGGTATGGACCGTTCTCATTGAACAGATCGCTTTTATGGATAAGTGGCCGTTCACCATGTATCCGGGCGGAGGTACGGCAATGCTTACCTGCCGTCAGGTCGGCGAAGTTATCTGCGGCGCGGCAGAAAGAAAGAAAGCCGGCTTTGAGGCTCTCCCGATTGCAATGTATAACCAGACATGGAAAGAATTTCTCTCTATCGTTTATGACGCAAGAGGAATGGGTAAGGACAGAAAGATTGTCAGCGTTGCTCCTTGGATGATGAAGATGGGCATGATTAAGAACGCTATCGACTACAAGAAGAGAGGCATTGACTCCGGTATGGACCTCTTTGACCTTCCCGAAATTATGGATATCGATCTTTTCATCAATAACGTATATGCAAAAGAGCTGGGCGCAACCGAGGACGACATTGTTGACGCAATTTTTGACTCGGTTAAGGTTTCCGTTGCTTCATATAACGGAACAGTTAAGCTCCTTGAGATGAAAGGCGAATAATTGGCTGCAAAAAGAAACGGCTGTGATCCGCAAAGGGTCACAGCCGTTTTAGATTATCCGTTTGACAAATACTTTTGCTCAAAAATGATTCAGACACCGAATCACGATTCGTTAGTGAGCAATAATCCGGGTTTAAAGCAGAATTGTTGTAGCTTAATTACATAGATAAAAGAATTACTCGGCTACGTTTTCCTCTGCGGTATCTTCGTCAAGTTCTTGTTCACTTGCTTTTTTAACAAAGGCATCGGCTATTTTTTGTGCTTCGCCCTCGTCAAACTTTTCGTCTTTTGGCAGAAGCGTATAGACGGTGAAAGCGAAAACCAAAGCCGCAGCGGCAAGATTCACGGCAAGGCGATATTTTTTCAGCTTTTTTGAAAAGGCTTTTGCAAAACTCATCTTTTTCATTGATTAAACACCGTCCTCATTCAATGTTGATCGTGTATCCGCATTCGTGAAAATAACGGACGAGAAATTTTTTGTTTTGTCCGTGGTTCAGCCACATAGTTGAAACCTGACCCGATTTGATTATTTCGGAAAGGAGTTCTTTATTTCTGTTGAGCCAAGCTTTGTATTCAATGTCAGGCATAAAAACAACTCTTCCGTTTTTGCTGTCCATGGTCATCACCTCACAGGGCATTTTTGGCTGTTTTCTGCTGCGATAAACATCTGATTCATCTGCGCAGATAAAAAAACAAACCGCAGAACACTGCGGTTTAATTCAATATGTCGGCATCGCCTTATCTTCCCGGGTCGCTTCCAACCAAGTATTTTCAGCACTGATGAGCTTAACTGCCGTGTTCGGGATGGGAACGGGTGGACCCTCATCGCTAAAGACACCGACTGCGCCGTGTTGTTCGCACTGCGTTTCAGTGATTGCTATTATATGCGCATCGCAACCATTTGTCAAGGCTTTTTTCAAATTTTTTTGACTTTTTTTGAATGGTTCGTTTTTAATCTTAAATCGTAAGCTGAGGAGAGCCGCACAAACCGTTCGGTGTGTGCGGCTATGATTTAAAGGTCAATCAAAAGTTCAACCGGGCAGTGGTCTGAGCCGTAGACCTCCGGGTGAATTTTTGCATCAATTATTTTGCCGCTCAGGCTGTTTGAAACAACAAAATAGTCAATGCGCCAGCCGACGTTCTTCTCGCGCGCTTTGAATCTATAGCTCCACCACGAGTATGCGTCTTTTGTGTCCGGATAAAGGAAACGGAAAGAATCGGTAAAGCCGCTTTCAAGCAGGAGTGAAAACTTGCCCCTTTCTTCGTCTGAAAAGCCGGGATTGCCGCGGTTGGTCTTGGGATTTTTTAGGTCGATTTCATTGTGTGCAACATTGAGGTCTCCGCAAAAAACGACCGGTTTTGTTTTGTTAAGCGAAAGAAGATACTCTCTGAAATCGTCTTCCCATTTCATTCTGTAATCAAGTCTTTTAAGTCCGTCTTGGGCATTGGGTGTATAACATGTAATGAAATAGTATGTCTCAAATTCAAGAGTAATGAGTCTGCCCTCGGTGTCATGCTCGGCGATATCCATTCCGTTAAAGACCGCAAGCGGCTCTTCCTTTGTGAAAATTGCCGTTCCTGAGTATCCTTTTCTTTCGGCATAGTTCCAGTACTGGTGATATCCCTCAAGGGGCAGCTCAATCTGACCTTGTTGAAGCTTTGTTTCCTGCAGGCAGAAAATATCTGCGTCAAGCGCATTGAAAGAATCTAAAAATCCCTTTTGAACGCAGGCGCGAATGCCGTTGACATTCCACGATATAAATTTTTTCATTGATAGCGCTCCTTTATAGGTAACACTCAAACATTTTAAGTCTCAGTTATTCGTGATTACTCAGCTTATGCTTTGCAACACGTATTATAGTATAATTTGTAAACTTTTTCAACAACCCTTTCTATTTTGTTGACACGGGCAGTCGTTTTTTGTATAATAATCATTATCTATAATTGTTTATTGTGCCCTTTTTGCGCCTGTTTGCACTCAAAAAACGGCACATTTGAGAATTGTTACCGTTTTAAAAAACGGATATCCTATAATTTTTCTGAGAAGGAGTCCTCACTATTATGAAGAAAATCATTTCATTTTCGCTCTGCTTTCTGATGCTTTTCAGCGTACTTACGTCCGCTCCGTTTGATTTCGGCAGCGCAATAGTTGCCTTTGCGGCGAACACCGGGGCGCTGAAAGAGCTTGTTGAAAGTATTCCCGATGAGTCCGAGTGGGAGAGAATCTATATCGATTCATCGGATCTCAAGGCAGCGTATGACAATGCTAAGGAGGTTTTGCAGCTTGCAGAGTCGTCTGAGGGACCCTCTCAAAGCAACATTGACCTTGCCGCAAAGATGCTGCGCACTGCGTTGTCTTCAGTAAAGTATCATACGACGGGGCTTGAATTGAACCGTAAAACGGACACGGTGAATGTTGGTTCAACCGCTGTGCTTAGGGCTGTTCTTTCGCCGGACAATGCTGCGGACAAGGTTGAATGGATTTCGAACAATGAAGATGTTGCGTCTGTTGCACAGGACGGAACCGTTACTTTCAAAAAGTACAGCGCCGACGGCGTTACGATTTCTGCAATTTCAAACGGTTATTCGGATTCCTGCATTTATACGCTCAAAAATCCGCTTGATAGCGTTACACTTTCTCAGAACAGTGCTTCCTCATACACCGGTCAGACCTTTGCTCTTTCATATAAGGTTTACGGTGCAGACAAGGACGCTGAAATCACAGATCAGATCGACTTGGTTGAATGGCGTTCAAGCGCGCCCGGTATTGCCGGCGTTACATCTGACGGAGTTGTTGAGGCTTACAGCCAGGGTACGGCAGTGATCTCCGTCACTGTCAGCTCCGGCGCTGTTGAAAAAACTGCGGAATGCACCGTAAAGGTCGGTCGTTTGACCGCAATCACCGGGCTTTCGCTCCAAAGTGCGGACTACGGCTCCACGATTCCGGCCGTTGTAGGTCAGAAAAAGACTGCAAAGGTCAAGGTCACTCCCTCAGAAGCAAGCATTAAGGAGCTTAAGTGGACAAGTTCAAAGCCGGACGTTGCGGTTGTTGAATCAACGGGTGTTGTGGATTCAATTTCCTCAGCCGTTGTTACTGCAAAATCTGTAGGAAAAACCAAGATCACTTATTCCACAACCGACGGCAGCGACCTCAGCGGATACTTCTATGTTGAAGTTAAGCCGCAGATCTCCGCGCTTTCTGTTTCGCCGCAGGTTGTTGTTCTCAATCCCGGCAAGACCAAAACTCTTTCTGCGGTCATTCTTCCCGAAGATGCCGGAAATCAGGTTATCAACTGGTCATCGGACAACGATTTGGTTTGCTCCGTTGACTATAAGGGTGTGCTCACACCAAAGAGCAAGGGCTCCTGCTATATTACCGCAGAGACCACGGACGGCACTGCGATCAAGAGCCGCGTTTTTGTTCGCGTTGCGGACGTGGCTGCATCTGTTGCGCTTGACAAGACAAAGCTGAACGTCAAGGTTGGCGAAACCGAAAAGCTTAAGGCAACCGTCAGAACTACCTCCGGCGAAACCTACGGAGAGGTCAAATGGACAAGCTCGGACAAAAAAGTGGCTACCGTTGACAAAAACGGAAATGTAAAAGGCGTTTACCCGGGAATCATCACCGTCAGAGCGGAGGCGCTTGACGGAACGGAAAGATATGAGCTTTGCACCGTTACCGTTACCGCAGATGTAACCGGACTTGAGATCCCCAAGGAAGCTACCGTTGATGTGGGCAAAACGCTCAAGATTAAAGCAACCATCACGCCGGATTATGCAACAAACAAGGCTGTTACATGGAAATCGGACAACACCGATGTTGTCAATGTTTCCTCAGACGGAACGCTCACCGGCGTTGGCATCGGCAAGGCAAATGTTACCTGCACCACTGCGGACGGAAAGTTCACCGCAACCTGCGCCGTTTCGGTCATTATTCCGGTTACTTCAATAACTATTGCACCCGATGTTGCCGTTCTTGAAGCCGGCGAAACCATGAAATTCCTTTATACAATAACTCCTGCAAATGCAACCGAACAGTCTGTAACATGGAAGAGCAGCAACGAAGACGTTGCAACTGTCAGCAAGGACGGTCTTGTTACCGCCGTCGCCGGCGGCAAGGCGGTCATCACCTGCACCTCAACCTCGTCTCTGCTTTCCTCCTCCTGCACGCTGACAGTTACGCAAAAGGCAGAGGGAATCACATTTGAAAAGAATGCGGTTCAGCTTTACAGCACTCAGTCTGCCACACTTAAAGCGTCGGTGCTTCCGCTGACTGCTTCGGACAGAAGAATAAAATGGTCAACCAGCGACCAGACAATTGCAACCGTCAGCGACGGCGGAATTGTTACCGCTGTCAGTCCCGGAACGGCAGTTATCACCGCAACATCGGTTGACGGCGGCTTTACCGCACAGTGCGTTGTGACGGTGCTGCCGAAAATTGACGTTGAAAAGGTTAAGCTCAGCACGAGCGAGATTCGTCTTAACAAGGGTAAGACATATGCGCTTGACGCCACGGTTTCTCCCGCCGATGCAAGCAACAAAGCTGTTACATGGAGTTCCAATGCAAAAAATATCGCAACTGTTGACGAAAACGGCGTTGTCAAAGGCGTCGGCAGCGGCGTTGCCGTAATTACCGTCACCACACAGGACCGCGGAATCCAGGCGAAGTGTATCGTTATTGTTACCCAAAGCGTTACAGGCGTTACTCTCAGCGCTGCCAGCGCAAAAATTTCGGTCGGCAACTCAAAGACGCTCACCGCATCAGTCAAGCCGGATGACGCAAGCAACAAAAACGTTACATGGAAGTCTTCTAACTCTGCCGTTGCCTCGGTCAATTCAAGCGGTGTTGTTACCGCAAAAAGCGCAGGAACAACAACCATAATCGTCACAACCGAGGACGGAAAATATACCGCTTTCTGCAACATTACCGTTTATACACCTGCGACCGGAATAAAGGTCAGCACAAGAAAGGTCACAATTGCAAAAGGTAAAACCGCAATAATCAGCGCGACTGTTCTGCCTGAAAACGCAGAAAACCGCGAATACAAGTGGTCAACGAGCGACAAGAGTATTGCAACCATCAACGCAGCCGGTCAGATCACTGCAAAAAAGATCGGCACGGCAGTTGTTACGGCAACCTCTGTTCAAGGCAAGTATAAGGCAAACTGCCTTGTTGAAGTTGTTCAGCTCGCAACCGGCGTTTCGCTCAACTATTCATCTGTTACGCTTGAGGCAGGAAAGGCCAAGGCTCTTTCCGCTTCAATCACTCCGCTTTCCGCTTCCGATAAAACGATTAAGTGGAGTTCTTCAAACAAAAAGGTTGCAACGGTCAACTCAAAGGGTGTTGTCACGGCTGTGGGCGCAGGCTCGGCAGTCATTACGGCGACCTCCGGCGACGGAAACGCCTCTGCAACCTGCAGAATCAATGTTACTCAAAAAGTTAAAAAGCTGAAGTTTGCCGAAAGCACATATACTGTTAAAGCCGGTTCAAAGAAAACTCTTGTCTGCAAGGTTACCCCGACTTCAGCCACGGAGACGAACTATAAATGGTCTTCAAGCAACAAGAAAATTGCAACTGTCAGCTCAAAGGGCGTTGTCAAGGGCATTGGAGCGGGAAAGGTGACGATCACTGCCAAAACGCAGGACGGAAAAGTCAAAGCCACCTGCACCGTCAAGGTCACCATGCCGGCAAAAGGCGTTTCGCTGAGCAAGACATCTGTAACTCTCGGCATAGGCAAGACCACAACGGTTGAGCCGATATTCAAGCCCAAGAATACAACTAACAAGAACGTCACATGGACCTCCAGCAACTATGACGTTGCGGACGTTTCATCATCGGGAAAAATCACTGCCAAAAAGACCGGCAGCGCCGTTATTACCGTCAAAACGAAGGACGGCGGCTATAAAGCTACCTGCCGCGTCAGAGTAGTTGCTCTCGTCAAAGGCGTTTTCCTTAA
Source organism: uncultured Eubacteriales bacterium (assembly GCA_934541115.1). Lineage (GTDB taxonomy): Bacteria > Bacillota > Clostridia > Oscillospirales > Acutalibacteraceae > UBA6857. Next base: position 6,387 of record CAKTDF010000013.1, on the reverse strand, counting down.
TACCACCAAGAAGACGGTTGAGGTAGGCAAGAGCTTCACTCTCAAGCACACCCTTAAACCCGCCAACCCAACAAACAAAGAGGTCAAGTGGTCAACGAGCAACAAGAAAATTGCTACCGTCAGCTCAACCGGCGTTGTCAAAACAAAGGGCACCGGCACGGTGAAGATTACCGTTACCACGCTTGACGGCGGCTACACTGCAACCTGTACGGTCAAGGTTGTAAAAAAGGTTACCGGCGTAAAGCTCAATAAATCGTCCGTTACCGTTGCACGTAATTCGGCGGTTACTCTCAAAGCAACGGTTACTCCGTCCGATGCAACGAACAAGGCTCTTCTTTGGTCGTCAAGCAACACAAAGGTTGCCGCAGTTGACCAGAACGGCAGAGTTGCCGGTCTCAAGGTTGGAAAGGCGACAATTACAGTTAAAACAAAAGACGGTTCATTCAAAGCAAGCTGCAGCGTCAGCGTTGAAATTCTTGCAGAAAAGCTGGCGCTCAAAAATACAAAGGCAACCGTCAAGAGCGGTCAGACCGTCAAGCTTGGCTACACCGTTTTGCCCAAGAACACAACAACAAAGACGCTCAAATGGAGCAGCAGCAACAAGGCTGTTGCAACAGTTGACAAAAACGGCGTTGTAACCGGTCTCAAGGGCGGCAAGGTAACGATTACCGCAAAGACATCAAACGGCATTTCAAAGAAATGCACCGTCACTGTTGTTCAGGCTCCGGATTCGGTCAAGCTGAACGAAAATGTCCTTTCGCTCTATGAGGGCAGCTCAAAAACACTCAAGGCAACGGTCTTGCCCTCAAATTCAAACGATCTGAGCGTCAAGTGGAGCTCCTCCAACACCAAGGTTGCAACTGTTTCTTCAAAGGGCGTTGTCAAGGCTGTTTCAGTCGGCACAGCGGTGATCACGGTCAAAACCAATGAAAACGGCAGAACCGCACGCTGCACAGTAACCGTTCTCAGACATACCAAATCGATAACTCTTGACAAGAGCTCTATTGAAATCAATATCGGCAAGAGCGAGACTCTTAAGGCTACCGTTCTGCCGGCGACCGCCTCCGAAAAGCGCGTCAAGTGGACAAGCTCCGCGCCGGAGATTGCCTCTGTTTCTCCGGAGGGCATTGTAACCGGTCTTGCGTTCGGTGAGGCTGTTATAACCGCAACAACCGTTGAGGGCGGAAAGAAAGCCACCTGCACCGTTAAGGTCAACACTCCCGTAATGGACGTTGTGCTCGCTCAAACAGAGCTTCGTCTCGGCGATGGAGAGACCGCTCAGCTCGAGGCAATTGTTGCACCAGAAAACGCAACGAACAAAAAGGTTCTTTGGACAACCGACGAGCCGGGCGTTGCCACGGTTGACGAAAACGGCGTTGTTACCGGCGTGGAACCCGGCGAGGCAGTCATCACCGCAACAACCGTTGACGGCGGCTTTACCGCAACGGCGTATATAACAGTTTTCAGAATAGCAAAGAAAATTGAGCTTAATACCAACGAAGTCACCGTAATCACCGGTCAGACGGTCAGCCTTACTGCAACCGTTCTTCCTGAAGATGCCGTTGACAAAACCGTAACTTGGGAAAGCTCGGATAATGAAGTTGCCAATGTCAATGATGAGGGCTTTGTTACCACATATAAGGCAGGCACCGCAGAAATCACGGCTTATGCCGCCGAGGGAAAGGTCAAAGCCGTATGCGTGCTGAACGTAACCGAGCCGGTTACCGGAGTTACGCTTGATGAAAGCGAACTCACGCTTTATGCAGGCGCCGAAAAGGCACTCACTGCCGCTGTTCTGCCCGACAGCGCAACAAATAAAAAGCTTATCTGGTCGTCGAATGCACCCGAGGTTGCCTCGGTTGACGAAAACGGCGTTGTTTCCGCAATTTCAAAGGGAGAGGCAATAATAACCGTTAAGACAGATGACGGTGGATTTGAAAAGAGCTGCACTGTTACCGTTCTCATCGGAGTCAGCGAAATTAAGCCGGAAAGAACCGAGCTGCTTCTCGCTGTTTCAGAGTTTGCAGAGCTTTCCTGCACCGTATTGCCGGAAAACGCTGACGATAAGACTCTCCTTTGGTCGTCGGATACTCCGGAGATAGCAGAGGTTGACGAAAACGGAAAAATCACAGCCGTTTCACAGGGCAGTGCGGTCATTGCAATTGCGTCAAAAGACGGTCAGACCAAAACCTTTGTCAACGTTGAAGTTATAGTTCCTGCCGAAACCGTCAATGTCTCGGCGGAAAAGGATATCCTTTGGGTTGGCGAAAGCGTGGAGCTTTCTGCCACTGTCCTGCCCGAAAATGCAACCCACAGAAATGTTACGTTCGTTTCCTCAAAAGAGGATGTTGCTTCTGTAAGCGAAGACGGTGTTGTTACCGCTCTTTCGGCAGGCGAAAGCGAAATTACGGTTACCTCCGGCTGCGGTCGCGCCTCGGCGGTGTTTAAGGTCACTGTCCGTCAGCAGGTGGCGTCGATTTCACTGAGCAGTGAGCGTATTACACTCGGTGAACAGGGTACAAAGCAACTCACGGCAACCGTACTGCCGGAAAACGCATTTGATACTTCTGTCAAATGGATAAGCGAAAACAGCGAGGTTGCGGTCGTCAGTGAAAGCGGTCTTGTTACTGCGGTCGGCAAGGGCGAGACCACAGTCAGGGCTGTCAGCTCCGATGAGGAAATATTTGCGGTCTGCACCGTTGTTGTGACCAGAGTCGTTGAAAGCATTGAGCTTAACGAAACTGAACTGAGGCTTGAAAAGGGCAGCACATTTGCTCTTTCCGCTTCTCTCACTCCGGCAGACGCGACCGACCTTTCCGTCAGATGGGAAAGCTCAAATACAAACGCGGTAACAGTCGGTGAAGACGGTGTTCTCACGGCAGTTGGCGCAGGCTCGGCAGAGATTACCGCATATTCCTCAAATGAAGATGTTACTGCAAAATGCAGCGTTACGGTTTATGTTCTTCCGGAAAGTCTGGCGCTTGACAAAGAGAATGCCGAGCTGTGGCTTGACGAAACCCTTGCGCTTGTTCCCGCTTTCCTCCCGGCTGACACAACGCAGAAAGACATTGAATGGAGCAGCGATTCAAGCGATGTTGCTTCTGTTAGCGACAGCGGCGTTGTTACCGCCCTTTCAAAGGGTACCGCCGTGATCACCGCAAAGTCAAGGGACACCGGTCTTGAGGCTAAATGCACAATAACCGTCAATGTTCGCGTTCAGAGCGTTGCATTTGACAAGGAAGAATACATAGTTGAAAACGGCACCTCGGCAACTCTTGCTCCTGTTGTTGCTCCGGAAAATGCAAGCTTCAAAAAGCTTGTTTGGAGCTCGCAGAACGAATCAGTTGCAACGGTTGACGAAAACGGCATTGTTTCTGCTCACTCTGTCGGCACGGCGGTCATCACCGCAAAAACCGAGAAAGAGGGCGTTGCCGCCGAGTGCAAGGTAACCGTTACACAAAAACCGCTGAGAATCACTCTTTCAGCTGAAAAGAATGCAATCTGCGAGGGCGAGCAGCTTTCAATCAGCGCCGCTTTTGAGCCGGAGTACACGACTCTGCGCGGTCTTGAATGGAGCGTTTCAAACGGCGACTACGCAGAAATCAGTCAGGACGGCGTTCTCACCGCAAAGCAAAAGGGCGTTGTCACCGTAACTGCCAAGAGTACCGCAGACGGCGAAGTTTTCGGCGAATTTGAGGTTGAGGTACTCAAAAGAGTTACCGGATTCAATATAGCCGAAGAAGCGTTCGTAATGTATCTCTCAGACGCGGCAAAGGCTCTTTCGTTTGAGGTACTTCCTGCCGACGCAAGCAACAAAAATGTTATTTGGCAGACGAGCGACGATTCCGTTGTAACCGTCCGGGACGGTGTTATTACGGCTGTCGGCGCAGGCACGGCTTTTGTTTTCGGCACTACCGAGGAGGGCGAATACATCGACTTCTGTGCTGTTGAAGTCAAACTGCCGATTACAAATATCACACTCGAAAATACCGAGCTTTCCCTCAACAAGGGAGAGCAGGTCTCACTCAGAGTGCAGGTTGAGCCTGCCGGCGCAGCTGTTGGCGACATAGTTTGGAAAAGCAGCAATCAAGCTGTTGCAACGGTTGAAAACGGTGTTGTTACCGCTCGCGCAACCTCGGGTACGGCTGTTATTACCGCTTGTTCAAAGCTTGATGAAAGCGTCAAGGCGGAATGCACCGTAACGGTATTGGAGCCTGTCACTTCGGTTGTTATCTCCGACGCCGCGGCAACACTCAGAAAGGGCGAGACCAAGAGCCTTTCTGCTGTTGTTGTGCCATCAAATGCAACGAACAAGGCTGTAACGTGGTCATCGGATAATGCCGAGGTTGCCTCGGTTGACGAAAACGGTGTTGTAACGGCTAACGGTTTTGGTACCGCAAGGATTACCGTTACAACGGCGGACGGCGGATTTACCGATGTATGTGCCGTTAAGGTACTCACGGAAATTGATTCGGTTCTGCTTGAAAGCGAAAAAACAGCCCTTACAGTCGGTGAGGAGACAAAGCTCACCGTGAAAGCGAGTCCCGAAGAGCTTGACGAGACATTCACCTTTACCTCAAACGATTGCGTTATTGTTTCACAGGACGGAACGGTGACGGCAGTCAAGGGCGGCACTGCGGTTATCACCGTAAAGTCGAGTCTTTCGCAGAAAACCGCACAAATTGAGCTTGAAATTATTCAGCCCGTCAGAGGCGTAAGCTTTTCAAATGAAACGCTTGATATGCTCGTTGGATTCAAAGGCACACTCGGCTGCACCGTTGAACCGCTTGACGCTACAGATAAGACGGTGACATGGAAAAGCTCCGCACCGGAAGTTGTTGCCGTTGATGAAAACGGAAACATCGAATGTCTCGCGGTCGGAGAAGCGGTTATAACCGTCACCACCGTTGACGGCGGTTTCACCGCAAGCTGCACAATTACGGTCAAATAATATAGTATACAATATACAAACATAAACGCAGGGCGTACCGATTTCGGTACGCCCTGCATGTTATATTTTGTGTTAATCACGAAAATCAAAAAGCTTTGACGGCGGAATTGAAAATAAGTCGCACATTTCAAAAATTACGTCAAGCGAAACGCCGCTCGTTGCAAGTTCAATTTTGCTTATTGTTGTTCTGTCCAAGTTCAGTGCCTCGGCAAGTTTTTCTTGTGTAAAGCCATTGAGCTTGCGGTAATGGGCAATGTTGAGACCCAATAAGATGTATTTATCTTTTTGTTTAATATTCATTGTCAACACCTCAATTAAGATTATAAAAGCAAACCGTGGGCTTAACAGTGAATAATATTCTTAAAATTATGCTTGACATTCTACAAAATAGGTGATATAATCCTAAAAGTAAATAATACCCGGCAAATATGCCCGGATTTTTTACCTATTTGGCATAGCTCGCCGTTTTAAAATGCCCGATTGATTATAAAAAGGAAGGAATGAAAAGTTGGATTATCGTGAAGCGGCACAGTCTAATAGTGAAAGGATGAACAATCATGAGGAAAAATCGAATCAGAGAAATATCGCTTGTTATGGCTCTTGTGCTTGCACTGGGGGCGCTTTGCGGCTGTCAAAGCAAGGGCGGAAAAGGCAAATCAAATTATTACAATGAGAACTTTGGTTTTGAAAACGGTGCAACCGAGTGCGGAGGTCTGCTCAAAATTGACGAATATAATGATGAGTTTGTTTGGTGCGGAGCAGAGAATGAGGGTGCGCTGTCCGGTAGTGGTGTTTGGGAAACAAAAGCATACATATTCACTTTTACGGACGGAAACTATCTTGAAAAGAAGTTTGAAACAATAGAACAGTTAATCGACGGAAACCATGCTTCTGCCATTTCCGGAACATATACTGTTATCGACAATAATATAGCAAATGCCAATTCAAGTATCGTTGAAATAACGGTAACGTTTGCTGAAAGAAAGATTTTGGGTAACAATAAAATGGTAATTGAAGGATCAGTGTCGGGTTTGTTGAGTTCTTATAGTTGTTCATGGGTACCCGTTAGTCTGCTCGACATGGAAAAAGCTGAGGTATCTACATACACCAAAGAAGGTAAAGAAGTCAAAGGATTTAAAATCCCGTGGAAGTATTGATAAATAATACCGGAACTAAATGAAAAAATAATCACACCCAGCCGCCGCGAGTTTTTGAATCGACTCGCGGCGGCATATTTAGTTATCAGCCATATGAAAAGTATAAGACATACAACATATAGTATACACAAGCGTCCAGCATACAAACACACCCGGGTATGTGTACAAAAGGTTAAGAAAAAGGTAAAAAAGGGATGAAAAAGTAGTTGACAAGAGGAGACAAGGGTGGTAGAATAGCGACACGCTTTTCGCAAGGAGAGCGAGAAAGAGCTAAGAAAC
>CAKTDF010000012.1 GCA_934541115.1 uncultured Eubacteriales bacterium | reverse complement strand
CGGAGAGCAGAGCAAAAAGCTTGTTTCGCTGTTCAAAAAGGACAGCGAAAGGCTCCCGGCTGAGGACGTTCGTCAAATCCTTACTGATGAACTTTCAAAAACCACAGCGGAAATGGACACAGAACTTGTTGACCTTTGCGTTGAGGCGATTGAAAAATCCGAGGACGAGGAGCGGATCAAAAAGCTTGTTTCGCTGTTCAAAAAGGACAGCGAAAGACTCCCGGCTGAGGACGTTCGTCAAATCCTTACTGATGAACTTTCAAAAACCGCAGCGGAAATGGACACAGAACTTGTTGACCTTTGCGTTGAGGCGATTGAAAAATCCGAGGACGGGGAGCAGAGCAGAAAGCTTGTTTTGCTGTTCAAAAAAGACAGCGAAAAGCTTCCGGCTCAGAGTGTTTATCAAATCTTTGCTGATGAACTCTCAAAATCACCGGAAGAAATGGATACAGAACTCATTGATCTTTGCGCGGAAGTGTTGGGCGTAGAAGAAAAAGCGCCGGACATTCCCCCGGAACCGTCCGGACGCGGCGGCAAAAAGATAACCACCAAAAGGTTGGTTATTATCGTTGCAATTGCGTCTGCGCTGCTTGCGGTGCTCATACCGTCGTTTGCCTCAAGAAATAGAATCAAAGCGGCTGACGAAGTGGTTTCTGTGGGTGACAATGGATTGTTCTTGATTGACCTCGGTGAAATCGATGGAAAAACATCGGCTGAATTATATTCAAATGACGATGAGCCGATTGTTGAGGTCATTCAGAAGTACGGAATTAAAAATCCTGTTTTACCCGAGGAATTATTGAGTGACAGTTTAAAGTTTAGCGTTGAGAAACCTATTGAAGAGAAAGATTATTTTGTTGTATTGGTTAATTTTAGAAATCCCAAGAATAATAAGACTGGGCTTATTAGAATTAGGTACAACACGGCGACGGACTACACGCCCAGAAAGATCGATGTAAATGATTATTTTGGCAACGTCAAGCATGAGAGCATCAACGGGCTTGATGCGCTAACATTTTTTGATGGCGAAAATTCAATTACATATTACGTGAATGACAATGCCGAATATACTCTGCTTCTACATGAAACGGTGTAAGATTTTCAAAAGAGGTGGATATGATGAAAAATCTGATGCGGGCGGTTATCGCACTCACGCTCATCTTTACTATGATGACTCCGCTTGGTATGCCTGTTTTTGGAACCGACAGTGTTCCTCTCCAGACAACCACAACGGAGAATGCCGCTGAACCGCAGGCGTTGGATCTTATTTTGACATGTAGAATAGAAGCACGTAAAGTTAATGACAGCAGACTGCGTGTTGATGTTGACTTAACCTGCGTTCCTTCTGTTGTTAAATGCGGAATCAAATCTGTTTATCTCCAAAAAAGGAAGAACAGTAGCGAAAAATGGAAGAACGATCTTTCGCTTGACAATTATCTTATGGACGGCTGTACGTTTGCTAAGACGATTACCTTTGGTGCAACCGGATATCAATTTAGACTTATTGCAACATTCTATGCAAAAAAGGCATGGTATTCAATTCAAAAGATTGACAGTGCCTCAAATGTTGTAACAATGTATTAAATCATCTTTGCCGCACCCGGAGGGCAAACGGCAGAGCGATGAAAAAAATAACAGCAGGGAAATGCAGCTTTTTGCATTTCCCTGCTGTTTTTCTGTTTGTATGAGTTTATTTCATGTCCGCTTCGATAACGCTGCCGGAAAGACCCTTTTTATAGCTAAACGACGCGTTGTCTCCAACATTAAGAATAACCACTTCTTCATACTTTGAGGCCGCGACTTTGAAGTAAGGCTTTTTGCCCTCAAGCTTAACAAAGTAGTAGCTTTCGCCGCCCATGACCGCCGTGCGAATCTCCTCAACAGTGCCTTTGACGGTGACGGCTGTTTCTTCTGCCGTGTTGTCTGAGCCGCCGCCGGAGCTGTTGTCTGTATCGTCCTTGATTTTGTCAATGTCAACCTTGATGTTGATATTGCTCTGAGCAAGGAGCCTGACATAGCTTTCGGTGCATTCGGCAATGGTTTTTCCTGTTGCAACAACCTGGTAGTTCTGAACATTTACCATTGCATAGTGCTTAACGAGGTTGGCGTCGTCTTTGAGCGACATAAAGTATGTCGGCTGACCGCTGATGTTGAGAAGAATCGGGAATGTTGCCGTCCACTTGTAGTTTTGAACCTGTCCCTCGGCGGAGCTCATTGCGGAGTATTCCTTTGCGCCGGAGACTTCATAGAAGTTAGCCTCCTTTGTTCTCATGTTGACAAGAACAAAGCCGATGATAGCCTGGTCATTGCTGACGGAGGTTACGCCGGTGTACATATAGACATCGTCGTTGAGAGCGAGGAAGTTTGAACCCTCGGTGGCAACGCGCACACCCTCCTGACCGATTATCGAGTTGATAAAGCCGCCGGCATATTTGCCGTAGTAGTTGTACTGTTCAACAAGCAGGTCGTTTGAATATATTCCGTCGATCCACTGGAATGACTTGTCATTCTTGATGGTATCGAGCGAGTATTCGTTGCATTCGCCTGTGATGGCGTCAACAATAACAACGCCCTTGACGTCTGTTCCGCCAAAGAGACCGATGGTTTTGTCAAGCACCGGGCAGAGCCAGAACGGACGTCCGCTTTCGTCAATTTCAAAATGCGGCTCGTCAAAAATATATGTCGGATATGCAAAACGAACGTGTCTCATGAGATACTTTGAAAAATGTTCCTCTGTGGAGTAGCGAATATATTCGCCCTCTTTGAGCATAACGAACTCCGTTTTCTGTGTAACCATGTCAACGATGATATAGCCGGGCATACCCTCTTTTGTGTTTTTGAGCCACTTGAAGATGTCGCCGTAGGCGAGAGTGCCCACACGGACGGGAGCATTTTTATAGTTGATTTGAGTGAACTGCTGAGCAACCTCAAACTGAGACTCCTTGTTGATTGAAGCAAGGTCGCCGAGAGTACGCGTTGCAAGCGCAACGGACGCGTCGTTGTCAAGAACGGGCACACTCTGAAAATCCGCCTGCTTTATGTCGCTTGAAAAGGTTTTCTCCTCGTCAACGGCAATAATTTTGCTGTATGACGAAGCGCGGAAAACAACGGAGGAAACGAGCATTCCCACACCCACAATAACAACCAGCACGCCAACGATTATCAAAGGAACAATTGACTGCTTTTTAACATATTGTGTGTATTCCGGTTTTTTGATTACGCCGGAGAGAAGAACCTGTAACGCAAGATAAATGACAACAACAACGCCGAGGAAGAAATAAAGCTCGGTGCTTTTGAAGTTGAGCGGCGGGAGCATAAAGTAATATGCAATCACTGCTCCGATAATTGTTCCGATAATCGAAATGACGGTTTTCAGTCCGGCTTTTTCCGGCGAAAGATAAGCGTCTTTTCCGCTGCCTTTGCCCTTGCCTGCGCCCGAGCCGCCTGTGAAATCGACCTTAATAGGTTCCATTGATATTTACAACTCCTTATTATGCGGCTGATTTTGCTGCCGCGTATTGTTTTCATTATACAGATACAAACCGAAAAAAGCAATTAAATTTTTCATGAATTTATTGGCTTTGTTCGTCAAGGCTGAGGCTGAATGCCTCAATAAATTCATTGAGGAATGCGTCCGCCTCGGGGAGCTGCATTTTTTCTATTGCGCTTTTTGTTGATTCAAGCGCTTTTGAAAATTCCCTGTTGCCGCCTTTTTCTTCCTCAATGCATTTGATGAGGGCAGAAATCTTGTCTGCCGCTTTAACGATTCTCCAAAGATATGCGTCGCCCTCCTCTTTGAAAAAGAAAGGGGAGTAGCTTTTCTGCATATCCTGCGGCAGCATTGAGAGCAGCCGGCTGCATGCCTCGGACTCAACCTCAAGAAAAGCGTTGTGCAGCGTTTCGCTGTGATACTTGACAGGGGTTGGCATATCGCCGGTGATGATCTCCGGCATATCGTGATAAAGACCGAGCACCGCCGCGCGTTCCGCATTGACGCTGCCGCCAAAGCGCAGGTTTTTGAGCACGGCGATTGCGTGAGCAATTGCCGCAACGTCTGTGCTGTGTTCGCTGAGGTTTTCGCTGCGCGTATTTTTCATTAAAGCCCAGCGGTTGATATATTTCATTCTTGAATACATTGCAAAAAACTGTTTCATTTTTACACCCTTACAATAGTTTTTAGGTCAAAAAAACGGATCCGCGATTGAGCGGACCCGCCGGTTGCTTTTAGAAAACTCAGTGCTTTTCAAAGATATTGAAGAAGTATTCAAAAATCATGTTGATTCTTGCAAAAATCGACTGAACAAGATTCCAGAAAGTGAAAGTGTCTTCAATCTTTTCTTCGGCATAGATTGCGGTGTATGTTATATCTCCGGTAGCGAGCGGGAGAGTTTTGGGAGCGTATGTGGTTACACCGCCGTCCGATGACCAGCCCTTAAAGGTGTATTCAACTTCCTTGGTGTTTTCTCTGACGGGATTTTCCGGAGCGTCGATGATGCCGTTTTCAACAATCTTCCTTGTGCCGAGAACTTCTCCGTCATAGTCAACAAAGGTGATAGTGTAATAGGTCATGGGTTCTTCCGTCTCGCCCTCTGCAAAGCAGACAACGCTGACTGCCGAGAAGAGCATAAGAACTGAAAGTAAAACTGCAATAATTTTCTTCATATGGGTATCCTCCGTTTCGTAAAATACGTTTGGTGACAATTACACCTGTACAATGAAATTATAATGTATTCGTGAACGTTTGTCAATGAGATTATAAAAAATTGCAACGATTTTGTTTACAAATAATGAAAAAGTGCCCGCCGTATTGTTGACTTTTCCCAGTTTAAATGATAACATTTTCACATAGGCTCATGAGAGTCACTGAAAAGGGAGGACGAAAAAATGAAATATTGCGGTTATTGCAAAACGGTACTTGAAGATGACGCAAAGTATTGCTATGAATGCGGAGCGTCTCAAGAGCAGAAAGATAACGCCGCAGGGGCGGAAAATGACAACGGTCAAAACACGCAGACGGGCGGCAATCAGCAGCAGTACGGCGGACAACAGTATGACGGATACAATCAGCAGCAATACGGCGGACAGCAGTATGACGGATACAATCAGCAGCAGTACGGCGGCTATAACAACCAACAGCCGTATAACGATTACAATCGGCCGCAGTACGAATCGACTCCTCCGGTCAAGAAAAGTAACGGCGGAAAAATTGCAATCGGCATCGTTTGCGGCGTAATTGCCTTTTTTGTTGCCTTTGTCGGTGCGATAATGATTTTCTCCAATGACACCAAAGAGCTCAACACCGAGTATACGGAGTATCTTGAAAAATACGGACTGACCGACACGATAAATAAATATACGATCGATGATGAAAATTATGCCGTTATTCAAAAGTCTCCTTTGGGCAGCGAGATTGATTTTGTTGCCTCAGTAGAGTATGTATGTTCCGGGGACAAGATTGAAAGAAGCAGGGAACTCATATTCTATGATATTTCCTCATTAGATAGCTTCGAACGCAGTGCTCTTGAAATAAGCGCAAAGGATAACTTTTCCAATTTCAATGATGTTAAATGCTGTCAGATTAGCTATTTCAATGTTGACGAAAAATATTTTGCAGTAATGGTTGACATTGATTACTCGGGAGACAAGACTTCCTTGAATGAGCTTTATGATGCCGGATTGGTAGTCACTCAAAATGCAGACTATATTTCAGTTTCAAAATCTATTGCAGAAGAAATTAAAAAAGGCGCGATACCCAAGTATATAGATAATTGACAGTAATTAAAGCCATAGACGTTCGGCGTTTTAAGCTGAACCGTCCATGGCTCTTTCTTTGTCTATTAAAACAAAAACTATAGCTCACACGCTTTAACGCTGCGAGCTATAGTTTTTTTCTCAGCTTAAACAGAATCGTATTCTGTGCGCTTATTTGACTCTTTCAACCAGTTCGCCGAAAGCCTTGGTGAGTGTTGAGCCTGCTTCACAGGAGCCTGCGTTGATCTCCTCGTTTTCGGTAAACATTGAGCGGAAATCGTTGTCTGCAAGAATGTAGCCTATCTGATCGTTTGCAAGACCGAAGCAGATGAGCTTTTCAACCTTTGCAGTCTCGGCGAATGACGGATAGTCCCAGCTTTCGCCCGTCCACGTTTTATCGCTCTCAATAACGCCGCCCCAAAGAAGCTCGGGTGCAATTTCGCCGGGAACGATGACAACGCCAACCTTGTTGCCAAGCTCCATGTAGCCGAGTTCGGTGACAACGTTGTATTCGCCGGGCTTTGTTTTGGCAATAACGGAGCTGATAAGACCTTCTCTTATTGCAAGTTCAAGAATTTCGTTTGTGTCTCTGACATAAACATTCTGCAAAGCAATGTTGAGAACGGGGTCAAGCGCAACATCGTTGTCAATTGCAATTGTTTTGTCTGCAAGCTTTTTGCCGGTAATCGAAACTTTTTCAATGTTGTCGTCTCCGTCGTAGCCGAGGCTATCCTTGTCAACGGTAAGTGCAAGCTCGGCACCCTGAACAAAGACTGTGTCGGCGCCTGTTGCGTCCTTAACGCTCTGTCTGAAGTAATAGGGGTAATCCGCGCTGATTCTTGTTCCCGAAATGCCTACGCCGGTGGCGTGCATTCCCGCCTCGCAGATCCAGATTTCGTTTGCGCTTTCATCATCGGGGTCAAAGCGGAATCTGTGCATTTCCGAGTCATAGACCTGCGGATCGCGCTTGTCAAAGATATAATCGGAAATGTCTGCGCTGCCGTAATAGAGAGTGCCCTCTTCCATGCCGCTTACAGCTTCTGTAATTGTCATTGCAACAGTGTCGTAAAGATTTTCCATGAACTCGGTCGTTTTTCCGCCGGTATAATCTTTAAGGTCGCCGCCGATTACAGAAAGGAACGGATTTGTCAAAAGAGCGGGAACCAACGGAGCCGACATGCCGAGTGTATCAATGCATGAATGCTGATGAAGAACAGAAACATTAATTGCAATGATGTTGTTTTCCTTTGCAAATGCAGCAAGTCGGTTGCGGATTTTGAGAACGTCGCCGCTTGCAATGCCGTAGCCGTCTATCACGGCGTGGACAACGGTTCCGCTCGTTCCGTCCGAAAGGGCGTAGGTGCAGACCTGCTGGTCGTCAACAATTTCAGTGGGCTGTCTGCCCTTAAGCGGTTCAAGCGAGCCTGCAAGATAGACCTTTTTGCCTTTGTAGCGATATACGCCGTCCGTATATTCAAGGTCTTTGATGAGTGACGCGCTTGAATAGCCTGCGCTCCACTTTGCACCGTCGGCAACCTCTGCGTCAAACTTTTCCTCGCCGGGATAGAAGTCCTCGCTGGGTTTGAAGTCGCCTATGCTTGGCCAATTCTTTTCAATTCCGGGAATGACCCTGTTCAGAATTGAAACAACAAAAGACACAAGCTTGTCAACTGCCATGTAGAAATAGCTTTTGAGCTTTCCGCCGGCACCGTCATTCGGGTCAACCTTGCTTGCGGCAAAAGCCGGAGTGGCAAGGCAGGAAAACGCGATCAGTGCAGCCAAAAGCACAGCCAAAACTTTTTTCAGCTTTTTCATTTGGATTCTCCTTTTGCATGATATTGTGATGCAGGTAAATTCTATCATATTCTCTTTGCTAAAACAAGGGCATAAAGAAAATATAATTAGCCGCATTTATAAGAAAACTGTAAAAAAAACATGGTGTCGGACGTTAAAATACAGTAAAAGCCACAATTGAATAATAATTTGTGTTATGATATACTAAAATAACCGCTGATGATTGATAAGCGCAATTTTCGCGGAACATTTGCGCTGCGGATTTATCGGAGGTTACCCGGTCGGTGTTATGGGCTGAACGGATTGATTACCGATGCTTCGGCGGTTCGGCTATTTTACCTGCATGGGTTTTATATGAACCTGTAATAATTATAAGGATGTGTACCCAATGATAAGCACAAATAACGTTACGCTTCAGTATGGCTCGCGCGAGCTTTTTAAGAGCGTTTCAATCAACTTCACAAAGGGCAATTGCTACGGTCTCATCGGTGCAAACGGCGCGGGAAAGTCAACCTTTCTCAAGGTGCTTTCCGGTGAGATTGAACCAAACAAGGGATATGTCAGCATAACACCCGGAGAACGTCTTTCTGTTCTCAAACAGGATCACTACGCCTATGACGATTATGACGTTATACGCACTGTCCTCATGGGTAATGCAAAGCTTGTTGAAATCATGGACGCCAAAGAGGAGCTTTATGCAAAAGAAGAGTTCACCGAGGAGGACGGCATCAGAATCAGTGAGCTTGAAGAGGAATTTGCCGAAATGGACGGCTGGAGCGCGGAAAGTGATGCGGAAATTCTTCTCAATGCCCTCGGTATCCACAATGAATTTCACTATAAGCTCATGCGTGAGCTGACCGGCGACCAAAAAGTCAAGGTGCTGCTGGCACAGGCACTTTTCGGCAATCCCGATATTCTTCTCATGGACGAGCCGACCAACCACCTTGACGTTGCGGCAATCAATTGGCTCGAGGATTTTCTCTTGAACTTTGAAAACACCGTTATTGTTGTCAGCCATGACAGACATTTTCTCAACAAGGTCTGCACACATATTGCGGACGTTGACTTCGGCAAAATCTCGCTTTATGTCGGCAACTACGACTTCTGGTATGAATACACGCAAATGGCACAGAGACAAATGCGTGAACAGAACAAAAAGAACGAGGCAAAGGTCAAGGAGCTTCAGGAGTTCATTGCGCGCTTTTCTGCCAATGCCTCAAAGTCAAAGCAGGCAACCAGCCGCAAAAAGCTGCTTGAGTCAATCGTTATTGAGGACATGCCTGTTTCTTCAAGGCGTTTTCCGTTCATTGAATTTAAACCGGACCGGGAGATCGGCAACGATATGCTCATGGTTGAACACCTTTCAAAAACCGTTGACGGCAGAAAGGTTTTGAACGATGTTTCGTTCACGCTCAGACCGAACGAAAAGGTTGCTTTTGTGGGTACTGACGGAGTTGCAAAAACAACGCTTTTCAAAATTCTCACCGGCGAGCTTAAACCGGACGAGGGCACCTTTAAATGGGGTGTGACCACGTCGCAGGCATATTTTCCCTCGGACAACTCCGCATTTTTTGACGGTGTTGAAGACTCGCTCATCGATTGGGTCAGAAGATATTCCGACCTCCAGTTTGAAAGCGATGTGCGCGGCTGGCTCGGCAGACTCATGTTTTCCGGCGAGGAGGCAACAAAAAAAGCAAAGGTTCTTTCCGGTGGTGAGAGAGTTCGCTGTATGCTTTGCAAAATGATGCTTTCCGGAGCAAACGTGCTGATTCTTGATGAGCCGACCAACCATCTTGACCTTGAATCGATAACTTCTCTCAATAATGCTTTGATAAAATTTAAAGGTTCGCTTCTCTTCACTTCTCACGACCACCAGTTTGTTCAGTCAATTGCAGACAGGATCATCGAGCTGCGCGAGGACGGGGTATATGACAGAAAAGAAACCTACGACGAGTATCTTGAAAACAACGAACTGCTCGTTACAAAATAATGGCAATGCCGCCTAAAATATAAAAAAGGAGTGCGACCGGTGAAAAAAACAATTGAATTTGACAGAGACAAAAAGATTTTTCCGATTACTCTTATGGTGATCGGAATCGGTATGATGCTTGCTCAGCTTATAACGAGGCTCAACTTTGTTGCCGTGCTGAGCGTCGGGTATTGCTGCATACTTTCGGCAATTATTCTGCTTTCTCTTATCGTCAAAAAGAAAGTGTATCCGTTCATGCTTTTGGGCTATGCGTTTTCTTTCGGCGGAATGACGGTTTTTCACATTATATTCGGCGCGGACGCAGGCTTTGGCGCGTTTTCAAGCGGACTTGCCGGCTGGTCAAGCGCAGAACACACACTTTCTGCCGGAGAGGGTAATTTCTTTTTGCGCCTGGCGGGTAATTTGCTGCTCTCACTGCCGGTTATACTGAGCTTTGTTTTGCTTTTGGTTTTTGCAAAAAAAGTTTTCACCAAGGATTCGGTCAAAAAGGCTCTCTGCTCGTTTTTCAGCGTGCTTCTTGTTGCGTCTTCGGTTGCGAGCGTACTGTTCATGAACATGAGAACAAAACCGGTGACAAAAAGACTCTGGGAGGGTCAGGAAGATTATCTCAAGGGTGTTGACAAGGCAAAAGAGGGCAGCCCTAACGTGCTTTTCATCATGATGGACGATCTCGGATACGGCGATGTTTCGCTCAACGGCGCTCTTTGGGATACGCCGAACATTGACTCCATCGGTGAAAACGGAATCAATTTTGAAAATTTTTATTCGAGCTATTCGGTCTGCTCACCGGCGCGTTTTGCCGCGCTCACCGGACGCTATCCTTACAGAGGCTATGCAGACAATGTTATTTACCCCACTATTTCAACCGTTTCGCCTTTTGCGCAGACCCGCGTTTTCAACAGCGTTGAAATGGGCAACAACACGGACGGAATGCTCGGCGACGAAATCACGATTGCAGAGGTCTTTCAATCTGCCGGCTACAACACCGGTCTTTTCGGCAAGTGGCATCTCGGCGATTACGGCGAATATCTGCCGACGAATCAAGGCTTTGACTATTTTTACGGCAGTCACCATGTCAATGATATGACTCCGTTCTATCACGTCAAAGAGGAAAACGGAGAATACACAATAGTTCACGGAACGGACGAGCTGAAAGATCAGTCAAAGGCAACCGAGTGGATCCACGAAGAAATTACCGATTGGATCACAGAAACCGTCACGGAAAGCAAGGAGCCGTTTTTTGCCGTCTATACTTCGCCGTGGCCGCATGCTCCTGTTTTTGCCGGCGACGATTTCAAAGGCTCAACGGGAATGGGTACTTATGTTGACTGTATAAATGAGTTTGACGCATATTTCGGAGAACTGTTCAACACGCTCAATGAACTTGGCGTTCTTGAGGATACGATCATAGTTTTCACGAGCGATAACGGACCTGCGCTTGAAGGCTCTGTCAATGAACTGCGCGGCGGAAAATATCTGACATATGACGGCGGTCAAAAGGTTCCGTTCATGCTGCGTTGGGATAACAACAACGGTCTTTTTGCGCTTGGCGAAAAGCGTGAGCAGACTGCAACTCTTGTCGATCTCTTTCCGACTCTTATCTCGCTTTGCGGAATCACCGGAGACTCAAAGGAAAATTATCTGCCCTCTGACCGTGTGATAGACGGTGTTTCAATGCTGCCGCTGATTGAAAACGACAGTGTGATCCACACAAAGGAACACCCGATTCTGCATATGAAGCGAAAGGACATCAAAGCTATTCAGTATACCGTTGCGACAGAAGACGTCAAAAAGCAGTATCCGGACTATGAATATCCGGTGCTTAATGATAACGATTATATAACTTTCAAATATTTTGACCGCGTACAGAATGATAACTCTGCCTTCTTTGACAAGTACCGCAAAAACTGGCTGCACATTTTGACCGATGATACCGGAGAAAACTATAACCGCGCCGGGGTTTATCCACAGACGGCAGATGAAATGCATGAAAGGCTTGATGAAATTCAAAATGATTTTGAAAGCAATCCGAGAGGAACGGTGAGTTAAGAATGCCGCCGCTTTCAATTATGATAAAGCCGGCGTCAAGCCTTTGCAATCTGAGATGCAGATATTGCTTTTACTGTGACGTTGCCAAAACAAGGGATGTGCCGAATTTTGGCGTAATGAAAGAGGCAACGGCCGAAAAGCTCGTCAAAAGCGCGCTCGACTTTGCAAACGGCGAAAGTATTGCTTTTGCTTTTCAAGGCGGCGAACCTCTCATTGCGGGGCTTGATTATTTCAAAAGCTTTG
The DNA here is from genome assembly GCA_934541115.1 of uncultured Eubacteriales bacterium. GTDB lineage: Bacteria > Bacillota > Clostridia > Oscillospirales > Acutalibacteraceae > UBA6857. The sequence continues at coordinate 57,415 of CAKTDF010000012.1, read as the reverse complement.
TGCGTCTTGTGAGTGAGAACAATGCCAAAGGCTCCCGAATCTTCTTTTCGATTCAGACAAACGGAACGCTCCTCAGCGATGAATGGTGTGAATTTTTAAGAGAAAATGAGTTTCTTGTCGGTCTGAGCCTTGACGGAGATCGCGAGGGTAATCATTTTCGTGTGGACGAAAACGGAAAAAGCACTTATTTTAAGGTTCTCAAAGCTGCCAGCCTTTTGAAAAAGCACAATGTTGAGTTCAACATTCTCACGGTGCTCACCGGCTACTGTGCCGACAGGTGCGAAAAGGTTTATAAGTACTTTCGCGACAACGGCTTTCGTTATCTCCAGTTCATTCCCTGTCTGCGCCCGTTCGAAAGCGACGAGCAAAGTGAAATGTACATGACGAACAGGCAGTATGCAGAATTTTTGATTCGCATTTTTAATCTTTATGTCAAGGATTTTGTGCGCGGAAACTATGTCAGCGTCCGTCAGTTTGACAATTACGTCAGAATGTATCTCGGAGAAAAGGCAGAGCAGTGTTCGCTTTGCGGTCACTGCACCCATCAGCTTGTTGTTGAGGGCAACGGTAATCTTTATCCCTGCGATTTTTACTGTACCGACGAGTGGCTTCTCGGCAACATTGACTGCGTTTCCGTCAAAGCTGCGCTTACCGGCAAAAAGGACACTGATTTTATCAGGGAAAGTCTCACCGTTCCCGAAAAATGCAAGGTCTGCCGTTATTTTTCACTCTGCCGTGCGCAAGGCTGCAAACGGCAAAAGGAAAGCGAAGATTACTGTGAGGCATATAAGGCGTTTTTCTCGTCCTGTTTGCCGTTGTTCAGAGCCTTTGCAAAATTTGACGAACATTAAGAATAATTAAAAGTTAAAATTTTTTGAACAAACTATTGACAGATTTTAAAACGGAATGTAAAATGTAACCAATGAATAAAGGTCTATTGGCTTTTAGTCGGTACTCCTTTTTTCAGCGCTGAAAAAATTTTATGGGGAGGAGAAAGAGTCATGGATAAGTTTTTTGCAAAGTTTGAAGAACTCTGGCAGCTTGTTTGGAAGTTCCTCTATGACACCATTCTTGGTGGTCTTAAGTAATTTGGACTAATTGCTTGTCAAAGCCGTTCGCAACAGCGGGCGGTTTTTTTCTTTGCGTTTTTTGTTCGGTGTTAAAGCGGCGATGGCTTTCCGGGGAGTTTTTACCGAATATTTTCCAAAACAGCGTTCTGAAATGCGTCAATTTGAGATGTATTGTTCACATATATCCGGTCTCGCCCTGCTTTGTTCAAAAACAATTTTTAAAATTGTTGACAAATTGTTAATTGTGTTGTAAAATGAATTAAGTGAACGGAAGTATTTTCCGTTTGCAAATATACCGGTATTATTTTAAGGAGGAAAAATCATGACTTGGGAAAAATTTGAAGATTTTTGGCAGCTTCTTTGGAAGTACATCTACAAGTTCTTCAGCCACTTCGGCTATGAAACTCCGCTCGATCCCGAAGAGCCCTGCCCCAACGACTAATTTTTTTCTTGATGCGTAGCCGTCCGAAAGGGCGGCTTTTTCCTTTTTGATATTGGTGCCGGATTCAAAAAAGGGCAAAAGAATGGTTGGCTGTTCGAACTTTCAAACCGGACGTGGATATTTTATCCGCGTCCGGTTTTGCAATTTGTTTATTATAAATAAGCTCTATTTTTCTTTTGGACGTGCAAAGAGCGAAACAACAAGTCCGGACACTATTGCAGCCGTGATGCCAACGCTTGCCGAGGAAAGCGGTCCCTCAAGAACGCCGAGAAGTCCCTTTTCGGCTACCGCCTCCTTTGTGCCTTTTGCCAGAGAGTAGCCAAAACCGGTCAGCGGGAGCGTTGCACCGGAGCCTGCCCATTTGACAAGCGGCTCATAAAGTCCCACTGCGCCGAAAAATACGCCGAGAACAACAAACAAAACCAAAACCTTTGCCGGCGTCAGCTTTGTCAGGTCAATGAGCAGCTGACCGACAACACAGATGGCTCCGCCGACGGCAAAAGCCTTCAGAAGAGTGAGAAACAGCTCCATTTTTTACATCACCGCCCTAAGCTTTGAGGTGCACTTTGAAATGCACTTTTTAACGGTCTTTTTGTTGTCGGTCAAAAAGCATAGTGCTGTCACTGCGGCTGCCGCAACAAGCATTGCACCGACGGCTTTGCGTACAAAGCAGAGAGCCTTGTTGAATTTTAAAAGACACATCACAAATTTTACACAGGAAAAAGCTTTCATTTTTACCGTAACCTTTCAGACCGCTGATATTTTGTTTTAGCCGTCCGCGCGGTCATCGGTACGGCTTTTTTCTCATTTTCGACCGGAAATGAGAACGGCGTGGGCAATTCCGGGAATGCTCTCACCCTGGAGAGACGAAGTAGGCGACATCAGCGCACCCGTTGCAACAAAGAGCACGTTTCTGAGCATTCCGCTTCTTATACGATTTAAAATATATGAGCAAAGCACGCTTGCGCTGCAGCCGCAGCCGGAGCCTCCGGCATGTACGTCCTGCGTTCTGCGGTCAAAAATAAGAAGTCCGCAGTCATTGTGAACAGGGGAGAGGTCAATGCCCTCCTCTTTGAGCATCAGCTCCTTTAAAAGGTCGCTGCCAACCTGCCCGAGATCGCCGGTAAGGATCAAATCGTAATCCTCAGGCGCGGTGTTTGTGTCACAAAAAAAGTCTGCGATTGTTTTTTTTGCCGCCGGAGCCATTGCCGCGCCCATGTTGTTGGCGTCCGTTATGCCGAGGTCGCAGATGGTGCCGAGGTGTACTTTTTCAATCAGCGGAAGATTTTTGTTTGAGCTTTCTGTCAGCAGAGCCGCACCGGCTCCTGTCACGGTCCACTGTGAAGTCGGCGTTCGCTGACCGCCGTATTCGAGCGGAAAGCGGAACTGCCTTTCTGCCGAGCAGAAGTGGGAGCAGGTTGCCGCAATGCACTGCCGAAAGCCTCCGGTTTCAATTGCAAGCGACGCCATGCACAGCGAAAGCGCCATTGTTGAACACGCGCCGTAAAGCCCGCAGACCGGTCTTGCAAATCCTCTCAGAGAAAACGAAGAACCAATGCATTGGTCAAGCAAATCACCGGAAAACACGGCGTCAACCTCGCTTTTTTCCGCGTTTCCGTTTGACAGCGCTTTTTTGACCGCCATACTCAAAAGCTCGCTTTCTGCTTTTTCCCAGGAGGCTTGTCCGAGCTTGTTGTCTTCAAAAATCAAATCGAACTCATTTTTGAGCGGACCCTCTCCCTCTTTTTGACCGACTGCCGCCGCGTTTGAAAGAATGCGGATCTCTTTTTCAAGGGTAATTGTGCCGCCGTTTCTTGTTGCCATATTTTTCACACCTTTCAGCAGAGCTTAAAAATGAAGATGATCAAGCCGTAGAGAACTGCGCTGCCGCAGCCGAAAACGATTACCGGACCGGCGAGCTTGAACATATTTGCCGCGGTTCCGAGAACAAGCCCCTCAGCATGAAATTCCATCGCCGGCGAAACAATTGAATTTGCAAAACCCGTTATCGGCACCGCAGTGCCGGCGCCGGCGTGTTTTGCAAGCTTGTCAAAAAGACCGAGCCCGGTGAAAATTGCCGTCAGAGTGATTATGATGACAAGAACAAGCGCTTTGACCTCATCTTTGTTCATACTTGTTTTTGAAAAGAAAAACGTCAAAAGCTCTGCAAATGTGCAGATGAGCCCGCCAACGCAAAAAGCTTTGATGCAGTCCGTCAGCACCGGAGAACCCGGCGAGGAGCGCTTTGCCATGTTTGAATATTCTTCCTTTGAAACCGACATGTATATACCTCACTTTCAAAACAAAACCGAACGCTGTCAGGTTCGGCAGCTCCAAAAGTATTTTTTTCCAAAGTTTTTGGATTTATACACCTTTCGGTTGATAAACGGTTGACAAAACATTTGGCGAACTATAAAATAGAAACCGAGCTTATCGGCGGAAAGCCGATACAAATGAAAAGACTTGGCTTTTATGCGGTCTTAAAGAAAGAGGTTATAAGAAAATGGCTGTTTTCAAGTCCTTCAGAGCGGTTCGTCCGCTTCCCGAATACGCAGAAAAAATCGCCGCTCTTCCCTATGACGTTATGAACAGCGAGGAGGCGCGCGAAATGGTCAAAGGCAACCCCATCTCGTTTTTACACGTTGACAAGGCGGAAATTGACCTTGACTCCTCAATTGATATTTATGACGAAAAAGTATATCTCAAAGCTCGCGAAAACCTTGACGCGCTTTCAAAAAACGGCTATTGCAGTCAGGACGAGTCCCCGTGCTTTTATATCTACCGTCAGATAATGAACGGCAGAGCGCAGACCGGTCTTGTCGGCTGTGCAGGCATTGACGATTACATAAACGGTGTTATTAAAAAGCATGAGTTTACCCGTGCCGATAAGGAGCAGGACAGAATCAATCACGTTGATTACTGCGACGCCAATACCGGTCCTATTTTCCTCACCTACCGCGAAAATGACTTCATCAGCAAAACCGTTTCCGCATGGCAGGAAAGCCATGCTCCCGTCTATGACTTTTTGAGCGACGGAGACGTGAAAAATACAGTTTGGGTAATTGACGATTCGGAGATCAACAAGGCTATTGCCGCCGAATTTGACAGAATCGACGCTCTTTATATTGCAGACGGCCACCACCGCTGTGCCTCCGCAGTCAAAGTAGGTCTCAAAAGGCGCGAGCAGTTCCCGGATTTTGACGGAACGGAGGAGTTTAACTTTTTCCTTGCCGTTGCATTCCCGAAAAACGAGCTTGAGATCATGGACTATAATCGTGTGATCAAAGACCTTGCAGGCTATGAGCCGGACGCATTCATGAAAAAGCTTTCGGAAAAATTCACGGTTGCAGTTTATGAGGGCGAGGGTGCATATCATCCGGAAAAGCGCCACACTTTCGGAATGTATCTTGACGGAAAGTGGTATAAGCTGGAAGCTAAGGAAGGCAGCTTTGACGAAAACGATCCTGTTTTAAAGCTCGACGTTTCAATCCTCCAAAACAACTGCATTGACCCGATTTTCGGCATAGCTGACCCGAGAACGGACAAGCGTATTGACTTTGTCGGCGGAATCCGCGGACTCGGTGAGCTTGAAAGACGCTGCAAAAGCGACATGAGAATTGCTTTTTCAATGTACCCGACTTCGCTTGATGAGCTTATGGACATAGCGGACGCAGGCAGAGTTATGCCGCCCAAGTCAACTTGGTTTGAACCGAAGCTTTTGAGCGGACTGTTTACCCACAAGCTTTCATAAAATTTTAGCGGGCTGCCGCATTCAGATGCAGAAAGTGTTTTCCTGAGCCGAATGCGACAGCCCTGTTTGCTGTGATAAAAGGCTCAAATGCTGCACCGTTTCACAAAAAAATAAGAGAGCTATCTCTTATTTGTTTTCATGGAGGACAATATGACCGAAAAACTTTATGACCTTGACAGTTATGTTACCGAATTTGATTGTAAAGTTATATCACTTTACAGCGATGAGCGTTTTACATACATAGAAACCGACCGCACAGCCTTTTTTCCGGAGGGTGGCGGACAGACAAGCGACCGAGGCGTTCTCGGCGATGTTTATGTGGAAAACGTTCAAATTATTGACGGAAAAATTGTTCATATCGTGGAAAACAATGCGGAGAATGTTGAAAAATTGAGCGTTGAAGCGAAAATTTTTGGAAAAATTGACCTAAACAAGCGTTTTTCTGATATGCAGCAACATACCGGAGAGCACATTTTCTCCGGAATAGTCCATTCACTGTTTGGTTTTGACAATGTGGGCTTTCACCTTTCTGCCGACAGTGTAACCGTAGATTTCAACGGCGAACTCAGTGATGATGATATCTGTAAAGTCCAAAACCTTGTCAACAAGGTGATATGGAAAGACATTGAAATCAAAGTCAGCTATCCGACAAAAGAGGAGCTCTCGACCCTTTCTTACCGCAGCAAAAAGGAAATTGACGGCGAGCTGCGAATCGTTGAAATTCCCGGCGTGGATATTTGCGCCTGCTGTGCGCCTCACGTAAAAAGAACGGGCGAGGTTGGCTTTTTCAGAATAATCAAGAGTGAGCGCCATCGCGGCGGAATGAGATTTTTCATTCTCTGCGGTGAACGCGCAATGCTTGACGCGAGAGAAAAGCTCCTGCAAAACTATCTTGTCAGCAATCTCCTTGTTGCAAAGGAGACGGAAACCTTTGCGGCGGTCGGCAGACTTTTTGAAGAACGCGCCGCGCTTTCGGCTGAGGTTGCCGCACTCAAAAAAGAGCTTTCCGCTCTCAAGGCAAAGAGCGTTGAAAGCGGAGAAAAAATTGTTGTTATCAGCGAGACGGAGGATATGAACGAGGCAAGGCAGCTTGCTGATAAACTTTCCGATAAGGCGGAAAAATTTGCAGCCGTTCTCTTTGGCAAAAGATGCGAACGATATGTGATAATTTCAAAAACAGAGTTTGATCTTGCCGCACTTTGCAGAAAGCTTAACACCGGATTTTCCGGCAGGGGCGGCGGCAGGGGCGGAATTGTTCAGGGCTCGCTTGCTTCGTCTGAGGGAGCAAAAGAGTTTTTGGAGAATTACGGCTGATGCGTTTGCGACGCTCACTTGAAAAGCGGAGCTTTTTTGTGTTAGTATGAATCAGGAGAAAACTATCGGACAGGAGAGAATACAAAGTATGGAAAAGGACATTACGGTCAGCGCCGAGCGGCTTTCTGAGCTTATCGGAAATATCGAAAAATATGATTTGACAGACGAGGAAAAGAAAAAGTATTCCGGTTCATATATTAAGCTGCCATCGGGGGAAACCCATTATGAAATGCAGGGTGACGGAGAGCCGGTTGTACTCGTTCACGGCTACGCAACACCATATTTTATCTATGACAAAATTTTTGATTTTTTGGTTTCAAAGGGCTATAAGGTCCTGTGCTATGATCTGCTCGGCAGGGGCTTTTCAGAAAGAGTTAAAGCAGATTATACACCGGAGCTTTTTTCTTCTCAGCTTGAAGAATTGACGGACACGCTTATTCCTGAAAAAAAGTTTTTTCTTTTCGGTACGTCCATGGGCGGAGCAATCGTTACCGCTTTTGCCGCTAAGAGACCGGAAAGAGTCAGAAAACTTTTTCTCCTTGCTCCTGCGGGCATGGAATATAAAGCGCCGTTTTATATGAAAATGGCAAACAAGCCGCTGCTTGGCGAGATCATGTTCAAAACTCTCGGCGGAAAGCTGCTTTTAAAAGGCTCATGTTCCGAGCTTATATACAGCAAGGAACAGACCGGATATTACCTTGAAAAATTTGCGCAGGGAGCTATGTATAAGGGCTTTTTGCGCGCAACGCTTTCGAGCTTGCGCAACACGCTGATGAGACCGGACATTACAGTTCCAAACTACAAAGAGGTTGCAAAAAACGAGATCCCCGTCTGCACTCTTTGGGGTACGGCAGACAAAACCATGCCGTATTACCAGTCAAAGCAGCTGCTTTCAATTTTCCCCGATATGCATTTTTACACCTTTGACGGTTCGGGTCATATCTTTCTCTTTGACGAGGGAGAGAGAACCTGCAACATCATTTTTGACGAGTTAAACGGAGAAAATGTATGATAAAAGACGCTCTTGAAATTATTAAAACGGCGATTGCGGCGGCTGATCCGTTTGACAGAACGGCAGAGATTATAAAGGAGCTTTCTCTCTCTGTGTCCGGCAGGCTTGCCGTAATGAGTATAGGCAAAGCGGCTGTGCCTATGGCGATGGCGGCGGAAGGCACGCTCGGCTCAAAAATCAACTGCGGTTTGGTTGTCACAAAATATGAACACGCAAGCGGCTTTTCATCAAAACGCTTTGAAGTGATTGAGGCGGCTCATCCGGTGAGCGATGAAAACAGCATTCTTGCTGCGGAAAAAGGGCTTGAAATTGCCCGATCTCTCAAAGAGGGAGATGTTTTGCTCGTTCTCCTTTCCGGCGGCGGGAGCGCACTTTTTGAAAAGAGCGCGGTTACGCCCGAAAAGCAACGCACCATTACCCAAAAGCTCCTTTCGCGCGGCGCAAGCATTGACGAGATGAACGCGGTGCGCCGCAGAATTTCGCTTGTTAAGGGCGGACGGCTTGCGGCTGCCGCTTATCCGGCAGAGGTTGTTACCGTTGCACTTTCCGATGTGCTCGGCAACGACAAAAGCGTAATTGCGTCCGGTATTACCGTTCCGGAATCGCTCTCTTTTGAGCAAGTGAAAGCGGTTGTTCAAAAGTATCTTCCCGAGGAAGAAAACGAGCTTCTACCCATTATTTCTGAGAATGCCGACGTAAAAATCAATGACAGAGGCTACTTCTTTGCCGGCAACGTTGAATTGCTTTGCGCGGCGGCGGAGAAAAAAGCGAAGGAGCTTGGCTACGCGGTACGCGAAAAAAGCTGTTCGCTTTGTGGCGAGGCGCGAGACGCGGCGGAAAGACTCATAAAAAATGCTTTGAAAGCTAAGGGCAAAAACGCATATATTTACGGCGGAGAAACCACCGTAACGCTCAAAGGCAGCGGACTCGGAGGGAGAAACCAGGAGATGGCGCTCTGTGCCGCAGTGCTCTTAAAAGAAAAAGACGGCATTGTTTTTGCTTCCGCCGGTTCGGACGGAACGGACGGTCCGACAGACGCAGCCGGAGGCTTTGCAGACGGCAGTACCTTTGAAAGAATCAAAAACGGCGGTGCAGATCCGATTGCCGCGCTTGAAAACAACGATTCCTACCATGCTCTGAAAAGCGGAGGCTCGCTGATAGTTACGGGACCTACTGGAACAAACGTAAATGATTTGACGGTCATTCTGACCGATTTTTAAGAGGAGGGTGAGGAAATGAAAATTATCGTTGCGGGCGCCGGGCACGGCGGACTCGTGGCGGCTGCTATGCTCTCAAAAGCAGGGCATGATGTTACCGTTATTGAAAAAGAAAAGAGGGAAAGTCTCGGTCATGATTGGGAGGACAGGTTTTCTTTTGACCTTTTGCGTGAGATCACCGGCGAAGAGCTGCCGCCGGACAGCTGGAGATATAGGGGAGACTGTGCTTTTGTTTCTCCGGATTACAAAACGCGCGTTGTTGTCAATTATACCGAGGAAAACCGCCAAAAAGTAATGTGGCGAAAGCCGCTTTTGAACATGCTCCTTGAAAATGCCGAAAAATGCGGCGCAAAACTCGTTTTTGGAGAAGAGGTTTTGGCTGCGCTTATTTCTTCGGACAGAGTGACAGGTGTTGAAACAAAAAGCGGAAAAAGCTTTTGTGACCTTGTGATAGACTCGGCAGGTGTTTTTTCGTCTGTCAGAATGTCTTTGCCGTCCTACTTTGGCATTGAAAGAAAGCCAAAAAGGGGCGATGTATTTTATGCCCGCAGAACATATTTTGAAAAGGACGGCAATGAAAGCAAAGACGCAAAGGCCGTTCCCTTTGAGGTCTATCTCTGTCACAACGGAGAACAGGGACTTTCGTGGTGCTGCACAAATGAAGACAGTGTGGATATCCTCATAGGCAGGATTGACAAGCCGGACGAATCACTTTTGAAAAAACACACCGAGCTTTTTCAAAAGAGCCATCCGTGGTGCGGAAAAAAGGTGCTCCACGGCGGAACCGACGGCATTATTCCCGTGCGCCGTCCGCTGGCTCTCATGGTTGCCGACGGCTACGCGGCGGTGGGCGACAGCGCATTCATGACAACGCCCATGAACGGAATGGGCATTGACCTTTCGCTTCGTGCCGGTCAGCTGTTGGCAAAAACCGTTGCCGAGGAGAGCAGCGCAGACGTAAAAATTCTTTGGAAATATAACCGCGATTTTCATGTTCTTTACGGAGCTGAAACGGCGAGAAACGAGAGCCTCAAAAACACGCTTTTGAATTTGCCGCCCGAGGGAGTCAGCTTTCTTTTTGAAAGCGGCGTTGTTCAATCCGGCGATCTTGCCGGTGCGGGACGGAACACAAACCCCTCGGTTCTTCTTGGCAAGTTTGTTCACGGAATGAAAAAGCCGGCGTATTTCTTTTCGGTGCTTTCGGGACTGATGAAAGGCTCAAAGCTTTCAAAGGCTCTTGCTGCCGCCCCGGAGGTATTTGAAAGAGAAGAAGTTATAAAGTGGCAAAAAGACGTCAGAAGCAAGGTGTTGAAGGTAACAAGAGAATAAAATAAATTTATTGAAATATACATAAAGGAGACAGAACAGTGAGCGTTATTAAAACACATTATGACAATATGCCTGACGGCAGAGAGGTTTTTCTTTACACAATTGAAAACAACAACGGCGTTCAGGCGGGAATCATCACACGCGGCGCGACTCTTAATTCCTTTGTCTGTCCTGATCGCGACGGTGTAATGGGAGACATTATTGTGGGCTTTGACAATGTTCTCGGTCATATCAATTCCGGAACCTACACCGGAGAAATTATCGGTCAGTATGCGAACAGAATAAGCGGTGGAAGGTTCACTCTTTCCGGAAAAGAGTATAACGTCACAAAAAACGAAAAGGGAATCACCTGTCTGCATGGCGGCGGAGAATACAGCAGTGCACTTTGGAAGGCGATCATAGTTGACGATGACGCCGTTGAGTTTTCATATCACAGCCCGGACGGTGAACAGGGCTTTCCCGGTGAGGTTGACGTAAAGGTTACCTATGTTCTGACAGATCGCAACGAGCTTGAAATTCATTATGAAGCCGTTCCCGACCGCGAGACGGTTATTAACATGACAAACCATGCTTATTTCAATCTCGGAACGACAGCTAACGGTAATATTCTTGACCACGAGCTTATGCTTAACTGCGATTTCTTCACTCCAACTGACGAAAACAGTATTCCCACCGGCGAAATCAGACCCGTTGAGGGTACTGCGTTCGATTTCAGAGAGTTCAAAAAAATCGGCAGAGACATAGACGCTGACGATCCTCAGCTTATTCAGTGCCGCGGTTATGACCACAATTTCTGCGTCAACGGAGAAATCGGAACGCTGCGTCTCGTTGCAAAGGCAAAGGACGAAAAAAGCGGAAGAAAGCTTGAGGTTCTTTCGGATCTCCCGGGCGTTCAGCTTTACACCGGCAATTTTATGGACGGCGAGATAGGTAAAAACGGCATAGGTCTTGACAAAAACTTTGGTTTCTGCCTTGAAACCCAGTATTATCCGGACACTCCGAACAGACCGGAATTTCCTCAGTGCACTTTCAAAAAGGGAGAAAAATTCAAAAGTCTCACTGTGTTCAAGGTATAATAATTTTTGATCAAACGCCGGATACTTTTGTTATCACAGGTTTTGCAATAATTTGACTGTCAGGGCGGGCGCTGTTTTATCTCAGCCTTTTCTCAAAAATAACGCATTTGAGCAGTTTGGCTGCCGTATCTTAAAAAATGACTGTTTTTTCAAGGTAAAAGTGTTTAAATTTTTTGCCGCCAAATATGCACAATACACAAATTTAATAATTTTTTAATAATCGCGTTGACAAATTGGCAAACTTGGTTTAGAATGTTATCAAGTTTAAAGGTGGGGAAAGTCCGCCTTGGTTTTGAATTTATATCAATAATCATCGAAAGGAGTTTTTGCATGAACTGGAATACTTTCACTGACGTATGCAAAGATGTTGTCCGTTTCTTTGACCGCGTTATGGGTTGGGTAGCTTATGTTGTCGGTGCTGAAGATGATCCGTACGGCTACACCAAGTTCTATGACACGATTTGGGGCGACAAAGAAGAAGACAAGGCTTAAAAGGCTTGAAAGGAGAACGGAACTATGAATGCTGCTATGAAAGCATATGAGACCCTCAGAGGTATTTTCCAGGCTTTCCTCAGCTTTGTTGAGAGTATCCTCAACAGATTCGGAAAGATCGATAAGGACGGTTGGATTGACTGATCCCTCCTAATTTTGCACGAATGTGCCCCGTGCCGAAAGGCTCGGGGCTTTTTCAGCTATAACCTGTTTAGGTATAAAACCACAATTGGCGCCGCGCAAAAACGCCGCTGTCTTTTCAGTAACCACTGAGCAATTGAAAGTTCAAGTATTTGGTGGCTGATTAAGGATCATGCAGGCTGTTTTGCGCTTTTTGGGCGTTATCGCATCAATAATTACATGCCCCTCAAATTTTTAATTTTATAAATTTTGAGCAGGGCAAAATTGCCATCACGCCTTGTTTGGCTACAGCAAGGCTATAACGTGACTTTTTATCATTCTTTGTAGCCGGAAAGGCTATGATTTTTTTATGAGCGGCTTTTCAAAGGTTCTTCAAAAAAGTGATGAATATCTTTCCGCAAAGGGGAGTATAGATCGCAGAGAGCTGCCGTTGGGGCTTATCGGTCTGCCGGCGGTCTGCAAGGCGCATTACATCTCTGCACTCTGTGAGGACGAGGGAAAAAAGGCGCTTGTTCTTTGTGCAGATGAGCCGAGCGCCGTCAAGCTTTGTGAGGATTTGAATGTTTTTTCCTCCGGTGCGCTGTATTTTCCTGTCAGAGATTTCAATTTTCGTTCGTCAGACAGCTCATCAAAGGAGTATGAGCAGCAGAGAATAGGTGTGCTTTCAAAAATTCTTGCCGTCGATTATAGATATATCGTTTGCAGCGTTCAGGCGGCAATGCAGCTCACCATTCCCGCAAAGGAACTGCAAAGGCGCAGCGCACACCTTGTTCCCGGTGAAGATGTTGAGGAGGAAAAGCTTGTTTTGGCGCTGACGCTCGCCGGCTACGTCCGGTCGGAGCAGGTTGACGGTGTTGGTCAGTTTTCACTGCGCGGCGGGATCGTTGACTTCTTTCCGCCGGACAGGAGCGACCCGGTCAGAACCGAGTTTTGGGGAGACACGGTTGACAGCCTGACTGCCTTTGACGCAGAAACTCAGCGCAGAACCGAGGTGCTTGACGAGGTACTGATTACCCCGGCAGGCGAGGTGCTTTTTGAAAATGACGATGTGCTCATTGAAAAGCTCAAAGACTTTTCTTCTCGCATAAAGGGGCGCGGAGCGGCAAAAATACGCGAAACGGTCTCTCAGGATATCTCGCGCCTTGAAAACGGAATACGCCTCTCCTGCCTTGACAGATATCTTCCGCTTGCCTATCAAACACCCGAGACGGTTTTTGATTACACAAAAAACAACCTGCTCTTTGTGTGTGAAAGCTCCGGTGTGAAGCAAAAAGCGGAGTCTTCGCTGAAGCTTTTGCATGAGGACATCAGGGCGATGGTTGAAGACGGATTTCTCACAAAGGGTCTTGACCGCTTTACCCTCACGGTTGCAGAGCTGTTTTCGCTTTATGAAAAACGCGGAGCGATTTTTGCCGATAACCTTGCAAGGGGCAGCTTTGACGTGCCCGTCAGGGGACTTGTCAGCGTCAATGCCGCTGTGGCTTCAGGCTGGGACGGAACGCTGTCATATCTGCTTGAAGATCTTGAACCGTATCTCAAACGCGGCTTTACCTGTGTTATTGCCGCAGGAACGGAGAAGAACTCAAAAGAGCTTGCTTTTGACCTTGAAACCGAGGGAGTTTCCGCTCATTATTATCCCGTGATTCCGGCTGAGTTTCCGTCCGGCTCTGTCAGCGTTGTTGCCGGTTCCGTCGGTTCCGGCTTTGGATATCCGAATGCCGGCTTTGAGCTGTTTTCGCTTTCAAGAAAAGCCACTGCTTCAAAGCGGAGAATCAAAAAACGCTTTTCCGGCGGAAAGGGTATTGCCAGCCTTGAAGAGCTTTCCCGCGGGGATTATGTTGTTCATGCCGTTCACGGAATCGGCATTTTTGACGGAATCAAAAGCATGAAGGTTGAGTCTGCAACAAAGGACTTTATTAAAATCAACTACCGAGGCAACGATGTTCTCTATGTTCCCGTAACCCAGCTTGACCTCGTTTCAAAATATATTTCACCGAAGGATACCGACCGTGTCGTCAAGCTCAACCGTCTTGGTTCGGACGAATGGAAAAAAACAAAGTTAAGGGTTCGCGCCGCTGTCGGCGACATGGCAAAAAAGCTCACGGAGCTTTATGCAAAGAGGCTTTCTGCCAACGGTTTTGCTTTTTCTCCGGATATTGATATGCAGAATGATTTTGAGCGCAGGTTTGAGTTTGACGAGACGGACGACCAGCTCATTGCTATTGACGAGATCAAAAGGGACATGGAAAAGCACTCGCCCATGGACAGATTGCTTTGCGGCGATGTGGGATTCGGCAAAACGGAGGTTGCTTTGCGCGCTGCATTCAAGTGTGTGGCGGACGGAAAGCAGTGCGCCGTGCTTGTCCCTACAACTATTCTCGCTTTTCAGCACTATCAAACAATAAAAAAACGTTTTGACGGTTTTCCTCTTGAAATAGAAATGCTTTCGCGTTTCAGAACCGTCTCTGAGCGCACAAAAATAAAAAAAGGACTCAAAAGCGGAGCGATAGATCTTGTTGTTGGCACACACTCAATCATTGCGCGCGGAGTTGAGTTCAAGGATCTCGGACTGCTCATTGTTGACGAGGAGCAAAGGTTCGGTGTTGCACAAAAAGAAAAGCTGAAAGAAAAATTTCCGAACGTTGACGTGCTGACGCTTTCTGCAACGCCGATTCCGCGCACACTCAACATGGCGATGACCGGCATACGCGATATGTCTGTGCTTGAAATGCCGCCGCTTGATCGCCACCCTGTTCAGACATATGTTGTGCCGCAGGATATGGACGTTCTTTGCGAGGCGATAGAACGCGAGCTGCGCCGCGGCGGTCAGGTGTACTACCTGCATAACAGGACAGAAACGATTGAAAAAACGGCGGGCAAGCTCAAAGAACGTCTGCCTCAGGCGAGAATAGGCATAGGTCACGGAAAAATGAGCGAGGAGGAGTTGAGCGAAGTTTGGCGCCGGCTGCTTGAGGGCGAGATCGACGTTCTTGTTTGCACAACGATTATTGAAACCGGCGTTGATGTTCCGAATGCAAACACGCTCATAATCGAAAACGCAGACCGTCTCGGTCTTGCGCAGCTGCACCAAATTCGCGGAAGAGTGGGACGAAGTGCAAGGCGTGCCTTTGCGTACCTCACATATGACCCCAAAAGGCAGCTTTCTCCTGAGGCTGAACGCAGGCTTTCCGCAATCAGAGAATACACTGAGTTCGGTTCCGGTTTCAGAATCGCAATGCGCGACCTTGAAATCCGCGGTGCGGGTAATGTTCTCGGTGCAGAGCAACACGGACACATGGAGGCTGTGGGCTATGATATGTATTTGAAACTGCTTTCAGAGGCTGTTGAAAACCGCAAAAGCGGCGATGAAAACGGTCTGCCGCAGGAGGACGCGGAATGTCTCATCGACATTGCCGTTGACGCTCACATTCCGGAAAGCTATATTGACTCGGTCAAGAACAGACTGTTTATGTATAAGCGCATTGCCTGCGTTAAATCAAAGACTGACGCAGAAGACGTTATTGACGAGCTTATCGACCGATTTGGCGAACCGCCGAAAACCGTACTCGGTCTCATAGATATTGCGCTCATTAGAAACCGTTGTATTTCTTTGGGCATCTATGAAATTTCTCAGCGCGGCACGGTTCTGCTTGTCTTTATTCAAAAGCTTGAACCGCTTTCGCTTGCAATGCTTTCAAAGCTCATGCGCGGCAGAGTGATGATAAGCGCAGCAAAAACAAAGCCCTATCTCTCCGTCAAGCTTGCCGGACACACGGCAACACAGACGCTTGACGAGGTTCTGAAAATTCTTGAATCGGCAAAAAACGCCGGAAAGCAAGGTACGGAATCCAAAACAGATGAGAATTAAGAAAATAACTTTCGTTTGACACGGCATAACTTGTGTGTTATACTCGGTTAAGCTGAAGAAGTTTTCTCAGATTAATAAGGAATAAAAGGCAGGTGACAAAGGAATGAAAAAGCTCAAACAGGTTGTTGCACTGGTTCTTGTTTTTTCGCTCATTTCTTCTTTTGCGCTTGTTTTTGCTCTTTCCGCTTTTCCGGAACACGGTGCAAAGCATCTCTGCCCGCAGGCAGGCTGTGCAGCCTGCGCGATTGTGAACTTTGCGCAGAATCTTTTCCGCACTGTCGGTATGGTGGCATTTGCCTTCGGTCTGCTGATTCTTCTTCAGGCAAGGCGATTTTTGCCTTTTTCAAAAAGTATACCCGTAAAGCAGATAAATGAGACTCCTGTAACTCTTAAAATTAAAATTACCGGGTGAATAATATCGGTTGGCGAAAGCTTGGTAGCCGCTTGTCAGTCGGCAGGCGGCTGCCTTGGGTATATTTTTGCGCCCAAGAGATTTTGCCGACCATTGAGCAAGCTTTTTGAGCCGCTGCATTGGACGGGTCTGTTCTTTGCAGAGGTTTTGGTGTGCATTTTTCGGCACAAAAGAGCTTGCTTTATTTATATCTTGTATTTTTATATTTTAGAATAAAGGAGCATGATATATGAAAAAAGCAATATCAATTATACTTTTATCGGTTCTTGTTTTCACTCTTTTTTGCGCCTGCTCGGGTCAAAAAGCATTTGAAAATAACGGAAATCCGACAACGACCGATGCGGCAAGCGGCGAAAAAAGACTTTCTGTTGTCTGTTCAATTTTTCCGCAGTATGACTTTTGCCGTGAAATTTCCGGGGATATGATTGACATTCAACTGCTTTTAAAAAGCAGGGTTGACCTGCATAATTACAAACCAAGCGCCGATGACATTCTTAAAATAAGAAATTGTGATTTGTTCATTGACATCGGCGGTGAATCTGACGAATGGGCAGACGATGTGCTTGAAACTCTCTCTGAGAACGCTTTGCAGACTCTTTCTCTCATAGACACGGTTGAGGCAAAGGAAGAAGAGGAGATTGAGGGCGCCGAAGAGGAGCACGGGCACGACGGGGACGAAGAACACGAAAAAGAACTTGACGAACATGTTTGGACTTCGCTCAAAAATGCCAAATTGATCGTCGCGGCAATTGAAAGCAAGCTTTCTTCTCTTGACGCTGCAAATGCCGCGCAATACAAAAAGAATGCCTCAGCGTATCTTGAAAAGCTTTCCGACCTTGAGGCAAGGTATGCGCAGACGGCTGAAAAAGCGAAGAACAAGGTTCTTGTTTTTGCAGACCGTTTTCCGTTCAGATATCTTGCCGATGATTATTCAATAAAATGCTTTGCAGCCTTTGCCGGTTGTTCGGCAGAAACGCAGGCAAGCTTTGAGACAATTGCATTTCTTGCTCAAAAGGTAAAAGAAAACGGATTGAAGTATGTTCTCAAAATTGACGGCTCAGACGGTGCGGTTGCAGAAACCGTTGCGTCGCAGAGCGGTGCGGAGATAAAAACGCTCAATTCCTGCCAAAGCGTCAGCGAAGACGACATAAGCAACGGTGCGACCTATCTTTCGATTATGGAGGAGAACCTTGCGGTTTTGGGGGAGGTGCTTGGCTGATGCGTCTTATAACAGCGGAAAACCTAAGCGTGGGTTATGAGGGAAAAAGCGTTGCCGAAAATATTAACTTTACTGTTGACAGCGGCAACTACCTTTGCATTCTCGGAGAAAACGGAGCAGGAAAAAGCACTCTTATGAAAACGCTCCTCTCTCTCAAATCTCCGGTATCCGGAAAGCTGGAGCTTGAAAAATCAATCATAAAGAACAAAATAGGCTATCTGCCTCAGCAGACGGAGGTTCAAAAGGGCTTTCCGGCAACGGTTTTTGAAATTGTTCTTTCCGGCTTTGTTTCAAAATGCGGACTTCGCCCGTTTTACGGCAGGAAAGAAAAGGAACAGGCAGCTTTGTGGCTGAAAAGGCTTGAAATTGAAGATATCAAAAACAAAAGCTATAAAAAGCTCTCCGGCGGTCAGCAGCAGCGCGTTTTGTTGGCACGGGCGCTTTGCGCTGCCGATAAGCTCATTTTGCTCGATGAGCCCACGGCAGGTCTTGACCCGCTTGTGACAAAAAATATGTACTCACTCATAAGCTCTTTAAACAAAGAAAACGGAGTAACCGTAATAATGATCTCTCATGATTTTGACGCCGCACTGAAATATTCAAGCCATATTCTTCAAATAACGCATTCCGGCTGCTTTTTCGGAACTACGGAGGAATATACGGAGAGTTCGTTTTTCACCGCATTTTCCGGAAAGGAGGGTGAAAGCAATGCTTGAAAAGCTGTCTTCATATCTTCAGTATGATTTTGTTCGTTTCGCGCTCCTTGCCGGCGTATTGATTGCATTGTGCGCGGCGCTTCTCGGTGTAACACTCGTTCTTCGCAGATATTCGCTCATCGGCGACGGTCTTTCTCATGTTGCGTTCGGCGCAACGACGGTGGCAATGATCTTTTCTGTTGCTCCGCTTTATGTTTCTCTTCCGGCAACTATAGGTGCGTCTGTTCTGCTGCTTCGCGGAGGGCGCTCAAAGCTGAGGGGAGACAGCGGTGTTGCGGTGATCTCAGTTTCTGCCCTTGCGCTCGGCTATCTTTTTCTCAACGTTTTTTCAAAACAAACAACCAATCTGAGCGGAGATGTGTGCAGCATTCTTTTTGGCTCAACGTCAATACTCACGCTCAAAAGGAGCGATGTTGCCGTTTGCGTTGTGCTGGCGGTTCTGGTGGTTGCCGTTTTTGCTCTGTTTTATAACAAAATCTTTTCCGTGACCTTTGACGAAAGTTTTACAAGTGCCGTCGGAACAAAGTGCGGGGTATACAACACGATTCTTGCCGTAACAACCGCCGTTGTTATTGTTCTTGCGGTGAATCTTGTGGGGGCTCTGCTCATTTCCGCGCTTATAGTTTTTCCTGCGCTCTGTTCAATGAGACTTTTCAAAAGCTTTCGCGGGGTAATGGTCGGTGCGGCGGTGCTTTCTGTTTTCTGTGCCGTCAGCGGCATACTCGTTTCAATCATTTATTCAACGCCGGTCGGTTCAACGATTGTTGCCGTTGAGTTGGCTGTATTCATCATATGCATAATTATTGACGTACTAAAAGGAGGTACAAAAAGATGAAAAAAATATGTGCTGTTTTAATGCTTATCCTGCTCAGCCTTTCGCTTTGCGCCTGCGGCGCAAATTCCGCCGACGGCAGCGCTCAAGGCTCAGACACCGCGCTGATTCCGTCAGGCTCAACGCTGCCTGTTACAGAGGACGCCGCTGCCGATGAAATAAAAATTCAAAAGGCTAAAGAGCTTGAAAAATATGATGTTGACATTGATTTTTCCTCAATGAATAAAACAATGACCACTGCCCAAATGTCATCTATCTATAACGCCCCTGAGGACTATGTGGGCAAAACGGTCAGACTCACGGCAACTTATCAGAAATATCACAGTGATGGCACAAACAAAGATTACAATATTACTTTCGGGTATGACGACACGGGCTGCTGTGCGGCATGGAACATCGAGTTTTACGGAGACAGTGTGCCTGAGAGCATTGAGGATTATACAACGGTTTCAATGGTCGGAAAGCTTTCTCAGTATGAGGAGGGCGGGCAAAAATATATGTTTATTGACGTTGAACACTTTGTTGTCTGACGTAATAAAAAAGGCGTGCGGAACCTTTTTTGGTACCGCGCGCCTTTTTGTTTTCGCTCATTGACAATTGATTTAAAGTATGTTACATTCAACTTGACAGCCGCAGTAAGCGGCGAAAAGGAGAAAGAGAAGATGAAATACGATTTTTTTACCGTACCAAACCGATGTAACACCGGTTCGCTCAAATGGGCGTCCTGCGAAAACGGCAAAAAGAACGCAGGCGCTTTTCCGTTTTCAACCGCAGACATGGAGTTTGCCGCACCGCAGGCAATCAGGGACGCGGTATCGGCATTTGCACAAAAAGGCTTTTTCTGCTATACCGGTCCGGATGAAAGATACAGAAAGACGGTTTGCGATTTTATGGCGCGCCGCCATAACTGGAGCATTGAGCCTGAATGGATCGTTCCGACATACGGCATAGTTGCCGCAATCAATACGGCTGTGCGTGCTTTTACAAATGAGGGTGACGGCGTGATAATTCAGCGTCCCGTCTACCGCCCGTTCACAGCGGCTGTTGAAAGCAATCGCCGCCGCGTTGTGAACAACGCTCTGATTTTTGAAAACGGAACTTATAAAATGAACTTTGAAGAGCTTGAACGGCTCTGCCAAGACAAAAACAACAAAATGCTCATTCTCTGCTCGCCGCACAACCCTGTTGGCAGGGTATGGACGAGGAAGGAGCTTTGCAGAGTTGGGGAGATTTGCCTTAAAAACTCTGTCCTCATTGTTTCCGATGAGATACACTTTGACATCTGCAATGCTGCGCACAGCGTTTTTACAAGTATTGACAGCCGCTTTAATGAAAATACCGTTGTTTGCACCGCCGTTTCAAAGTCTTTTAATGTTGCCGGACTTTCAACCTCAAATATAGTAATTGCAAATGAAAAGCTCAGAAATGATTTCACGGCGCAAATCGGACGCGATGGGTATTCCTGCATTAACTGCACCGCCTATCCTGCAACGATTGCCGCATATACCGAGTGTGATGACTGGCTTGACGAGATGAATGCCGTTGTGGGAGAAAACTTTCGTTTTCTTGATGAATACCTCAAAAAGAATATTCCCGGCGCGTTCATTTCAAAGCATGAGGGCACTTATCTTGCATGGCTCAATGCTTCTTTTCTCGGTCTTGATGAAGATGAACTGGAGCGATTTTTTATTGAAAAGGTCGGCGTTGTTCCTACCATGGGCACATGGTTCGGAGAAGAGGGCAGGGGCTTTGTGAGACTCAATATCGCCGTGCCGAAGTCGCTGCTTGAAACTGTTTTTGAACGCTTTAAAACAGAAAGCGAAAAGGTGAAGAGATGAGTTTGTTTTTTGTCCCTCTCTTGATTCTCTGCCTTTTTGGGTTCAAGGCGGACTTTAAAAACGGGTTTCCTGACTATATGTCTCAGCAAAAGACAGGAGCAGTCAAGGGAATTTTTGTCATAATCGTTTTTTTGTCGCATTCTATGCAGTACACAGAGCTTTCGGGCGGGTTCCTTGATGTTTCGTTCAGATGGGCGATGAGCATTCTCAGCCAGCTTATGGTGGTTATGTTCCTTTTTTATTCCGGCTACGGCATCGCTCTCAGTCTTGAAAAAAAGCCCGGTTATGTCAAAACAATACCTGCAAAGAGGTTTTTCCGCGTGTGGTATCACTTTGCGTTGACGATTCCCGTTTTTTATGCTGTCGGTCTGCTTGTCGGTAAAAGCTATGGGGTCAAACGGCTGCTGCTTTCTTTTGTCGGTGTTTCGGGCGTAGGCAACAGCAACTGGTTTGTTTTTGATATTCTGCTGCTTTATGCGCTGACGTTTTTTGTCTTTATTTTTGCAAAGGAAAAGCTTTTTGCCGGTACCGCTGTGCTGACTGTGCTTTGCGTTGCTTCCGTAGGCGTTCTGTATTACTTCAAGCGCGGCAGCTATTGGTGGTATGATACTCTGCTTTGCTATCCGCTCGGAATGTGGTATTACATTTTCAAAGAGAAAACGGACGCTTTTCTTTTCAAGAGCAAAAAAAATCGCATTGCGGCGCTTTCAGTGAATCTGATACTATTTTCCTGTCTTGCCGTTTTGCTTGAAATTTGCGGCAAAACGAGGAAGATTTTTATTCCGGAAGCACTTGTGTTTGCTTTGCTGGTCGTATTGTTCACGGTGAATTTTTCAGTGAACAATCGGGTTTTGCGCTTTTTTGGAAAGCACGTTTTCAGCGTGTACATCTTTCAGCGAATACCGATGATAATTATGAAAAGAGCAGGGCTTTCGTCACAACCGTTGCTTTTCACATTGTTTTGCTTTGTTCTGACGGTTGGACTCGCAGTGGGCTATGACTGCCTGCTTGAAAAAACAGATGTTCTTTTACATCTGAGTCAACCCCGTGCAAATTGCATTGCGAGCCATGATTGAATTTGTCACCGTTATACCGCATGAAAAATTTGGCACAACACGGACGAAGATCCCGCTGCGCAACACCTCAATTGCGTGCTATTGCTATGGATCCAATTTCTTAAAAGAACAGCTTATAATAATTGCCCCGGCATCATTTAAGACGTCGGGGCAATTGCTTGTGACTTATGTGAGGGAATCTGTAATTTTCAGATCATTCCTCTGTTTTTCCGAGTTTGCTGCGGACGAAAAAGAGCAGCAGCGGCAAAGTCGCCCACTGGAGAAGTATGCCGGGGAGACCTGTGACTATGCTCGTGTAGATTGAGGAGAGTGTGACGCTTGTTCCGGAGACGGTGAGAACCACAATGAGAGTAACAGCCGCGCGAACAAGTCTGCCCAAAAGCTGAACGGAAAGCAGCTTTAAAAACGAGGGCATTTTGTTGTTTTTGAGAAGTCCGGCAAAAAAGCCGTAAGCGGCAAGCTCGCCAACCATAAGCGGCAGCATTGTGAGGTTTGGCATACCGGAAACGGCAAAGCTCACAACCGGAGCAAGCGCGCCTGCAACAAGACCGGCATACGGACCGGCAAGAAAGCCGACAAAAATAATCGGCAGATGCATCGGTAAAAACGTTGCGCCGAGAGCTGTTCCGAGACCGGAAACCGAACCGACAACGTGAAAAAGCTGCGGCAGAGCAACAGCCGAAACGAGTGAGCCGAGCATTGCGAGGGTCTGAACTTTAAATGAAAAGCGCGGCAGAGCTTTTACTGTTGTTTTTTCCATCATAGATCACTCCTATAGAATATTAATTATCAAACTAACTTTAATATATTAAACTATAAAAGTGCCTTTAGTCAAGAGCAGGCGCAAAAAAAGTAGAGTTTAAATTCAAAGGAGCATGTCATCAGATGACAAAAGCGTTATTTTGAAGTATACATAGTACAGCGGGTTGAAAAACACTAAAAGGAGAAACTCATTTTTGGCAGCAAATAAGGACTATACTTCATAGCAAGCCTCAGCTTTATGAAATATGGTCCTTTGTGTTTATTTGACTGTAAAGTCAGTTTTGAGCTTGCTGCGGTTTCAGCTCGTTTTTATGCTGTCGTTAAACTGCTTTACCGCATCATTCCATTGCGCATACGCCCGGTTGTCTCTTTTGTCTTTGAAAAGGTCAGTTTTTTGCAGATACTTTGCAAGGAAAACAGAAACCTTTGTTGCACCGGAATAATTGAGATGGTCGCCTTTATCCTTTGTTTCAAGCTGCCAGTTGATGGGAATCTGTTTCCTCATCAGATTGAGGTCGAGATATTCAACGCCAAGCTCTTTTGAAAGCTTTTCAACGGCATTGTGGCGCGGCATGTTCCAGTTTTTTGTGCTCGGCGAGCTGACTAAAACAAGCTTTGCGCCGTTGGCCTCGCAAAAATCACGCATCATTTTGACGTACTTTGCGCTTTGCTTCGGATAGCTTTCTTCAAAGGGAGAGGGTTTCATATAGTCCTTGGTCGATGCGGGAGAGACAGCGTTGTTATAAATATAGCCTTTTGTGATTTCTGTGCTTGAAAGGTCAACGCCGAAAGACCAATCACGCAAACTCAGCGTTTTCCAACGGTCATGATAGCGAAAAACGCTCATTTTTTCAGAGAGCTTTTGCATCAGAATATCGGAAGAAGAAAACGCACGGTAGATTACATTTGTTTCGAGCATAACAATTCGCGGCTGCTGCTTTTCAAAGGTTTTTTCCAAAAACTCGTATGAATAGCAGAGCACCTGCGCAGAGGTTGCGCAAACGTATGATGTAATTCCGCTCTCTATCCAAATCTTCAGCGGAATGAATGCGCTGTAGGCTTCGCTGTCGCCGATTATGAGTGCGTCAATTGTGTTTTCCGGCTCGCCGAGGATACCGTTGGCTGTTGAGTCAAGCATGCCCGATTCTTTTGAGTTGCCCTTGGGCTGAAAAATCAGAGAAGCGCCGAATATCAAAACAAGCAGAACCAACGCAAAGGAGAGCAAACGCCAGGCGAGTTTAAAATACTTTTTCATGACAGCACCCCCTTAAAACTCGGCATACATCGGGTCAACGGGAACATAGCCCGGACCGTATGCGCCGAAAATGATGATGAACATGATGAGTGCATAAAGAATCACACGGCGGACAACAACGTTCTGCGAGGCAATTCTTTCGTTCACGTCAACTCCCTTTTCCTTGAGCAGACCTACAATGAAGACGATGAGAACAACAACACCCACAATGAAAAGATCCTTGGTATCAATACCGAACGGGCGCAATGTCACATCATTCAGCGCAGTAAAGTGCACTTTTGTGAACATGATTTTTGTCATTGCAAATCCGGCTCTCAGTCCGTTTGCGCGGAAAAACAGCTCGCCGAAAATAACGAGAACCGTTGAACGTAGAATCTGAAAAATTCTGTATGAAAGAGTTTCGGAATTGATATGAAACTTGTTTTGGAAAAGCTTGACCGCAGGTGCAATGATCTCACCGGAGAGAATGAGCACAAAATGGTACATACCGAAGAAAATGTAATGCCATGCGGAACCGTGCCAAAGTCCGTTGCAGAACCATACGCAAAACAGCGCAACGGCGCCGGAAAGCAGGGGACCGAAGTGGTTGCCGAGCTTTTTACGTCCGGCAGAGGTCAGCTTTTTCATCGCCTTTGACATGGTGACGGGATAGAAAATGTAGTCCTTGAACCATGTTCCGAGAGTGATATGCCAACGCTGCCAAAATTCGGAGATCGTTTTTGAAAAGAACGGTCTGCGGAAATTTTCCGGCATTTCAACGCCGAAAATCTGACCTATGCCGACAACCGCGTCCATCGTTCCGGAAAAGTCCATATAAAGCTGAACGGTGTAGAGCAATGCGCCGAGGGCGAGAAGAGGACCGTCATAATCGGCGTAGTGGTCAAATGCTTCGTTGATAAAGGGATTGAGCCTGTCTGCAACAACAAGCTTTTTCATGTAGCCGAAAAGAATGCGCTGAATGCCGAGCAAAAAGTTGTGGTAGTCTATCTGCGTGACGTTCCAGAGGCGCTCTGCGGTTTGGTTGTAGCGGCAGATGGGACCTTCAACGATCTGCGGAAAAAACGACATGAAAAGACCGAGGCGGAAAATGTTTTCGTCTGCCTTGGCGGTTCCGCGATAAACGTCAAACAGATATGACACTGCTTGGAGCGTATAAAACGAGATGCCAATGGGCATAAGATATGACGGAATTTCAAGCCGTGTTGAAACATTCAGAGCTTCAAGCAGGGCATTGAGGTTTTCCGTGAAGAACGGTGAATACTTGAGCACAAGCAAAAGACCGATGTGAAGAACGGCGGCAAAGCCGAGCACAAGGCGGCTCTTTTTTTGAAAGCTTTTTTTAATTTGCTTGCGTTCCTCTTTTTCTGCTGCTTTAACGACCTCGGATTGCCTCGTCCGTATTCGGTCAAGCCACAGTCCGAAGTAATGAACTGCTAAAATTGAAAGCAGCAGATAGATAATAAGCTTTCCGCTGACGAGCCAGAAGTAAACGAGGCTCGCAACAAGCAGAAAATACTTCTTGGCTTTTTTAGGCATAACGAAAAAGCCGAGAATGCTTGCGGGCAGGAAGAAATATAAAAACGCATTTGAAAAATACGAGGTCATGATTGAGTATTTACCGGCAAAAAGCAGGTATGAAAGGCTCATTTTCTTCCCTCCTTTGGCTGCGCTTCAAAAGCATAAACAAAGCGCTTGAATGAATTTTTCATTATTTCAAATCCTTTCGTTTGCGGCAAAAACCGGTCAACCGTGCCGTCCTTTTCGGGCGGCAATTTTCTGCACCCTTGTAAGGGCACAGAAACAACACACATTATAAGGCATACAAATTACGCAATGAAAAAGAAAGTGTGTATAAATTGTCACAAATTTGTTACAAAATACTTACAATGCAGGCTTAGGTTGCTGCTGTTTTGTCCTTTGACAGACCCTCTTTTTCCTGCTTAACAATTTCAAAATAGAACTTGCTGCGTTCCGAGCCGTAACGCCTTGCGTCAATTTCAATTTCCTGGGAGTAGTATTGGGCATACTTGTCTGCTTCTGTGCCGTCCACATAGTTTTCGCTTTCGTTCTTCATTATGGAAATTTGCGTGAACAAAAGCATGTTTTTGTATTCCTCATCAACACTGTCAAAAAGCTCAATGCAGCGGAATTGATAAACATGGCGCATTTCATGCAGCAGGGAGTCCAGAACATTTTCTATTGATTCCTTTTCAAGATAATCTATGTTTATCATAACGGTATGATCTTCATGTGAGTAATAGCCGAGCTGAAACTGACTCATTTTCCGTGTTTCAAGGCGTATCTCACGTTCGATACCGAAATGCTTCAGCTCAATGTTTTTTATAATTCCGAGAATATCAAGCTTTTCTTGAAGGTCAAATGTATCCCAAACCTCATCGTCGAGTTTTGCTATTATATCGCGGTTGTTAGCGACGCACAATTCTTCATCGCTCAGATTTACGGAGTAATCCGCATTTGATGAGCGTATTCCGTGACCGAAGTAGACCTTTACAAACAGCGGACACAGCAGAACAAAAACAAGAGCAACGGCTATTGTTTTTGAGCCCAAAAGGGCAAAGCGAATCTTTCTGTATGTAAAGCCGGGCAGACGGTTTGCGTTTTTCTTTTTGCTTTTTGGGTTTAACATTACCAGTGCAAAGTATGCGGCGGCAACGGCTACAGAAGCGGCAATTGCGGCAAGGTAACCTTTTGAAAGGTGTTCGGCATAAACGAGAAGAAAGTAAACCTCAACCGGCAGAAAAATATTTGTAAAAATGCTGACGGTATTTCTGCGTGTGGTTTTTGCCGCAAGGCAGCCTAAAAAGAGCAGCACAACAGCCAGCACCCACCAGACTATTATAGACGTTGACCGACTGACAGAACTGAGAGGACTGAACAGGCGGTATCTGAAAATGAAAAATACCGGAAGCGAGTAGATAAAACTGTCGAAGAAAAAGTCACCGATGGTTGAGCGGTTTTTGTCTTTCACTATATCTCTCTCCAATCAAAAGCGGCAGAAGAATTCCGCTTGCAAAATCCAAAATAGGAAACGGTAGAAGAAAGAATTTTTCGCAGCAGCAGACAAAAATGAATAACCGGCGAAAAAATATGTATATACAATTTGCTATGAATAATGAATATTCATCAACATTTTTGTTGAAAACTCTGTTAGGAAAGTTGAAAAGTTTACAGATAAACGCAGACATAATTCAAAAAACAACTTTTTATGTTAAAAAGTCAAAGTTTTGAACGTTTTTAACCAAGTTTTCAACACTGACAAGAAAACTGCTTTACAAATCAAAAAGCGGCGTAAAGCGTTTTTCTTTACGCTGCTTTTTCGAGTAAAAATGAATATTACTGCTCTTTTTTGCGTTTGATGAGCATTACTGCCTTATAAATGAGAGTGTTTTTCAAAAGCGTTTTGTGCAGGCAATGGCGCTTGATGCAGCAGACAGCTGCCAGCGTAAAGAGCACACAAAGCGTTGAGCATACTTCTGCACGCAGAACAAAAAATTCTGAGCTGATTGTGAGCCAATCAGTGTTCAGATGAGGATTAAGAATGAGATACACAGAGTCCTCAACAAGAAGAGCCGTTGAAACCGAAATTGAAAGATGCAAGGCAATGTGAAGTATATTCGGCAGCTTGTCTGAGAGCGCGTATTTCACAGCACCGCCGCGTTCACGGTGACCGGAAAGTCGCAGCAAAAGAACAGTGAGAGCCAACCCTACTGCCGAAACAGCGCCGGCAACGGAAAGATGCAAAGCTACGTTCTGATAAACCTCTTTGTATGTACTTTCAATTTTTTCGCAGTTCGGGCTGAAAACCATATCGGACGGAAAAGAAATGAAAATATCAAATTCGTCCTCATAATTTTTGGCAAGCTCTTCAATAAGCGGTGATAAATCGTCAAGCTGGCTGTGAACATAGTACGGATTGCCGGAATCAAAAACCATCAGACAGTTTTCCTTTGAAGAAAAGAGCTTTTGCGCTTCTTTAAAAGTTGAAACATTTTCGCTTGTTGTCAGTTCGTTTTTGGCTCGGTCAAAAACTGCGTAGCTCACGGAATGCAGGGAGGCAAGCTTGTCGGTGACCGCGCGGTACCCGTCATTAAGCCTTTTCTGTGATTCGATCAGCTCGTCATACTTCTTTTTATAAAAGCCTTTAACTACATCTTCATTGATTCTGTAGCCGCCGTCAGTTCTGGAGACAAAGCCGTTTTCGGTGTATTGAGCTTCAACGTTGTTATGTTCGGTTTCATAGAGTAGGATCTCAAGAACCGTTTTGATCTGATTATCCCGATCGTTTTCTGCGTCTGAAATTGCAAAGCGAATTGCATCGGGATTTGAAAAGCCCTCCGGTGATGAGTATTTCAGCGAATAGTCAAGAATTGCCTCAACGGTATTTTTGACCTCCAGCTTCAGCGGCTCGCTTTTGCGGTAGTTAAAACGCACTCCCTGCTTAAAAGCGTTGACAACATAGGTTTGATTTTCGGTGTAAAGCAGCAGTACGTCGAGAACCTGGGAGGAGGCGATAAAAGTGGCGAGGGCGATGAGAAAGGCAATGATCGCTTTTGATGAAGTGAGATAGAGCGCGTTGACGAATGAATTAAAAAAATTTCCTGAACGCGTTTCTTTGTTCGCTTTCGGTGTTTCTTCTTTTTTACTCATAAAAGACACCTCTTAAGGCGGCGCTGCACAAATTGCGGTGCGTGCTGCGCTTAAATTTTTCTTTGTTATACCGCGCAAAAGCTGCAATGAACGGCATTGTTTTATATTTTTTCGCTGAGGAGCGCAAACTGTTCAAGGTTCATTTGCTCCGCACGGACATTTGCGTCAAGACCTGCGTCTTTGAGTGCTTCAAGCAGCTTAGCCTTGGGAATGCCGAGCGAGGAGCTGACGGAGTTGAGCAGTGTTTTGCGCCTTTGTGCAAAAGCAGCCTTAACAAGACGAAAGAACGCTTTTTCATCTTTGACAAAAACCGCAGGTTCTTTTCTCAAATCGAGACGGATAACGCTGCTGTCAACCTTTGGCGCGGGCATAAATGAACCCTTTGAAACGTCAAAGAGCTTTTTTGCTTCGGCATAGTAATCAACGCATACCGTAACCGCACCGGCAGAACGCGAACCGCAGCCGCTGCAAAGTCGTTCGGCAACCTCCTTCTGAACCATAACGGTTATGCTGCGAAGAGGAAGCCGACTTTCGAGCAGATGTGTGATTATCGGCGTTGTGATGTAATACGGCAGGTTTGCGCAAACAACAACGTCAAGTCCGCTGAAATTTTCCTTGATCAGCTCATGCAGGTCAACTTTGAGAACGTCGGCATTGATGACCTCTGTGTTGAGGCAGCCGTCAAGCGTCTCCGATAGGACAGGAATGAGGCGGGAGTCAAGCTCAATTGAAATCACCTTTGCTGCCCTTTTTGAAAGCTCTTTTGTCAGAACGCCTATTCCGGCGCCTATTTCAATCACGCCGGTGTGCTCGTTTGCGCCGCCTTCTTCTGCCATTCTCGGGCAAACCGAGGGGTTGACAAGAAAATTTTGACCCAGCGCTTTTGAAAAAGTAAAGCCGTGGCGCGAAAGTACGCTTTTGATTACGGAAATGTCCGATAAGTTTTGCATAACACAAAATGCTCCTTGCATTTTCAAAAAATAGTTGTATAATAACAATAGTATTATAAACGAGGTGATGAATAATGTCAATTCTTGTTACCGGCGGCGCCGGATTTATCGGCTCCCATACCTGCATTGAGCTTTTGAAAGCCGGCTATGACGTTGTTGTTATTGATAATTTTTATAACAGCAAGCGTGAGGCTCTCAGGAGAATTGCAGAGCTTGCAAAAAAGCAATTTGCCTTTTATCAGTGCGACATTCGCGATGAAGCAGGACTTGATAAGGTATTCAAAAGCGAAAAAATTGACGCGGTCATTCATTTTGCAGGCTTGAAATGCGTTCCGGAGTCCTGTAAAAAGCCGCTTGAATACTATGACAACAACATAGGCGGAACGCTTACCCTCTGCCGTGTTATGAGGAACAACGGCTGCAAGCGCATGGTTTTCAGCTCGTCTGCAACTGTTTACGGAATGGATAACGTTTCTCCGCTCAAGGAGACAATGAAGACAGGTGGAACCACCAATCCATACGGCACAACAAAGTATATGATAGAGCTTATTCTCAAGGATCTTTATACGTCCGACAATGAGTGGTCGATCAGCCTTCTGCGTTACTTCAACCCCATCGGCGCTCATGAAAGTGGACGGATCGGTGAGGATCCGAACGGAATCCCCAACAACCTCATGCCGTATATCACCCAGGTAGCCGTTGGCAAGCGCGAATACCTCAATGTTTTCGGCGATGATTATGAAACACCGGACGGAACGGGTGTGCGCGATTACATTCACGTTGTTGACCTTGCCCTCGGTCACGTCAAAGCTGTTGCAAGAGTTCTTTCTCAGCGCGGCTGCGAAGCTATCAACCTCGGAACCGGCGTCGGCTACAGTGTTCTTGACGTTGTTCATGCCTTTGAAAAGGCAAGCGGAGTCAAGATCAACTACAAGATCGGTCCTCGCCGCGACGGTGACATTGCAACCTGCTATTCCGATCCGACAAAGGCATACGAACTGCTCGGCTGGAAAGCGGAACGCAATCTTGAACAGATGTGTGCCGATTCATGGCGTTGGCAAAGCACTAATCCCGATGGATATCCCGACGACTGATAAAGCTGAAAATAGATTTGCTTTCGTGCAAACCAAAGAAGAATACAATGATAAAAGCTATAATTCACGCGGTGCGTGAATTATAGCTTTTGCTTTTTAATAGGTGTCAAATAACCGCCGATTACCGATGAGTGCAAATTATGATTCAAAGCTGCATCATCTGACAATCGGCGGTTATTCGGATTTTATGTTATGTTCAGCCTCTTACCTGACCGATGAATTTGAAAAGCGGTTCAAGATAGGTCATGAGCCAGTTGTAAATGCTTGAAAGCAATTCTTTGATTCCGAGGAAGCTAAAGATCTTATCAACCTTGCTGCCGCCGATGTGATCGTCAAACGGGTCTGCAAGGTCTGCGTCACAGTATGGCTCGTCTGCGTTGTATTCAACGTCCTTGCCACCGGTTACGGTGAAGCTGAACGTTTTTGTTCCGACTGCCGAAACGGAGCCTGCCTGAATATATGTGACCGTCAATTCGTCCTTTGCGGCGTTGAGGTCGGGAAGCTCACCCTTGAAAGCGAAATAAACCGTTTCGCCGGGTTTCAGAACCTTGTCATTCAGCGTGTTGAAATAAAGCTTGCTGCGCTTTGTGGCAAGAGTGAGAACCTTAACGGAATATTCTTTTGAAAGATTGGTGACATAAACGCCCCTGGTTTCCTGCGACATATAGCCGACGGGAGCGTTGTCAAACTGAACGTGAATTTCATTTTTGGGGTTCTGTGAATATTCAAATTGCGGGAACTTCTCGCTCGAGTATACGTCCTCAATTTCGTCTGAGAAGAGGAGCTTTGAGCAGAGCTCTTTGGTATAATCGTCCCACCAGACCTGACCGTGGAGCTGACCCTGTGTGAACCAGGTGTTTTCCGGGAGATATGCATATGACGCGTCAACCGTCATTGCGGGAGAAACGTGGTTGTGGGTCGGATCGGTGCAGTTTGTGCCTGTCATTTTGTAACCGTCGGCAAAACGTTCGCCAAGCGGAGCGCAAACGCTGCCGCTGGTTGAGTAGCAGGCAAGAATTCCGTCAGAGTTGACCTGTCCTCCGGTGATTATCGGTCTGTCGGTGCCGGAGATGATTGAAACTCTTGTGCCGTGTGCCTGAGCCGTTTTGAAAGCTTCGGCATAGTTCGGCATGATTTCATAATGCATTTTGTCGCTTGCTTCAATGATTTTTGCGTTTGCTACCGGGTCAAGGTACATTTCCTTATATTTTTCATAAACCTCCGGCGGCATGAAGTCCCAAATGCTGCCCCAGTTTCCGGCGATGTCGTCAAATACCTCGTCAACAAGCGCGTTTGCAAGGTCATTGACAAGACCGAGGCGCTGAAGAACCATGAGGAATTCAAACTCGGTTTCTGAAAATGCGCCAACCTGTGCATATTCAACTGCGGTTTTGAAGTCGATGTTCATGTTCCTTGAAATAATATCGTTGAGGAAGTATGCACCGCGCAGTGCCGGGTGGAACATAACGGCGGATTCAATATCGCCGAGATCGCCGTAAAGGCTGAGATAAACGCCAACGGTCATTCCGCCGTGGCTGAGTCCGTAAAGGCTGACTTTGTCGGAGCCGGTGTATTCCTTAACGGCTTCAACATATTTTCTCAGATCCTGCGCACACTTGATTGCGCCCTGTCTGAAATCGATGTGGGCGTTGAAAATGTTTTCGTCGCCTATCTGAGAGGCAAAGTGGCAGTTGATCTCCGGCAGGTGGAGCATACCGGAATCCTCGCCGTATTTGTCAACAAAATACTTTGTGGTGGTCGTTGCCGGGTCGGTCAACGCGGCGGTAACGTTATACTTGCTTGTTCCGTCGTCGTTGTTGGCAAGTACGCCGTAAAGCTCACGCACAGCGTCGCCCACTGTTTTGATGAGCAACTCCTTGTCGCCCACGCCGAGAGCGCCGAGGCTGATTCCGAGGGCGCCGAGACGCTGGAGCACCTTGTCGATAATGGGCTTCATCTGAACGCCCCAAACATGCTCTTCGGTTTCAAGACCGTAGTCAAGATAAAGCTCCGAAGCGCTGTAGCCGGGAACAATGATGAGCGGTGTAACTTTCTTGTCCTCTGCCGCCGCGGAAACAGCCGAAACAGAGCAGAAAATCATAGCCAGAGCGAGAAGCACGCTCAAGATTTTCTTCATGAATTTTTCCTTCTTTCTTTTGATTTTGTGTTTTCTGGCTGAAAGCCAAATTTAAAGCGACAAAATTATACCATATTTAAGGTTGGTTAGCAAGGGTGAATCGGAATTTTGAAAGGACAGATGTCTGACAGACCGAAAAATCCCTCTCCGTTTTCGGAGAGGGAGAAAAAGCGTTGTTTACTTGGCCTTCACTGATTTTACAGATGAATATGCACTGTAATATTTTACTCCGTCAACGCTGACATAAGCTCTGACTTTGTAGTAATAGGTGCTCTTGCTTTTGAGTGATTTGTTCTTATAGCTGAGCGATGAGCCTTTGACGGTTGCAATCTTTTTGAACTTTCCGTTTTTACTGCTCGCTCTGTAGATTTCAAATCCGGTTGCCGCCTGTTTTCCTGCCTTTAGTGTTGCGCTCTTTGTTCCTGGCGTTGCTTTAAGAGACGGTGCGGCGGGGGCTGTTGCGGCTGAAAAAGTTGTCCAGCCCGAATAATATTTTACGCCGGAGATCACATTGTATGCTCTGACTCTGAAAGTATATTTTGTTCCGGTTTTGAGCTTTTTAACGGCGGCGTTTGTCTTTGAAGTTGCTGCAACGGCTTTATATGTTTTTCCGTTCTTCATCTGAACTTCGTAACCGGAAACCCCGGAGACCTTTTTCCATGAGAGGGAAATTGATGAGGTTGAACTTTTTGCCGAGACGCTTGAAGGCTTTGGAACGTCAAATCTGACATCAAGGGTGTAGTTTTCTCCGATGGCAGGGTGCCATCTTCGTTTACTTACAACGATGTAATATATTCTACCCTTTTTTGCGCCGTACATCGAAAAGTCTATCGATTCGTCCGAATTGAGGCATACAGTATCGCCTGAAAGCTCCGAGTAGCCTCCGTCATAGTAACAGAAAGTTCTGATGGTCCAACCGTCGCCACTGTCACGATACTTATGCTTAAATTTTACTGAAATTTTTCCGTCAATAATAGGCTTTATTCTGTAGTAATCGCAATCAGAACCGCTGTTCAGTATACCTCCATACGAATTGTTGAGTACGATTCGTGTTGCTTGTGCATATGATTCATTATTCTCCTTTTCATAGTAATCGGACTTAATAAAACTGGTTTCAAGTGTGTAGCTTTCAGTTGCCGGATAATATGCTCTTCCTTCCACCAGAATGTAATATGTTGTATTTTTTATGGCTCCAACATATGGAAGTGTAATATTTTCGTTGTAATCCAAGTGAATTTCTGTTGAGTAGAACTCAATATAATCGGAGCCTGTGTACTTGTAAACGGTTATTGCCCAGCCGGAACCGTCTTCCACATATTCGTGCAAAAACTTTAAGTTAATTTTTCCGTCCGCCGGAGCAGCCTGCTGTTTGCTCACACTGAAAACAAAATATTTTTTGATCCATCCTGAATTTCTCTCTTCCATTTAATCAAGTATATTTCCGTCCGTGGAAATGGTCACAACCTGCCACGGAATGAATTTACCAGTGTTTTGCAATGCGGTTTTCGCTGCATACTCCAGTCCGCCGCAGCATGGAACTTCCATACGCACGATAGTCACGCTCTTGATGTCGTTATTGCGAATGATCTCAGTAAGTTTCTCGGAATAGTCAATGCTGTCGAGCTTCGGGCAGCCCACCAAAGTGATATGTCCCTTAATGAATCGCTCGTGGAAAGCGGCGTAGGCGTAAGCCGTGCAGTCGGCGGCAATGAGCAGCTTTGCACCGTCGAAATAAGGCGCGTTCACGGGAACAAGCTTGATTTGTATCGGCCACTGGGAAAGACAGCTTTGTACCGTAGAAGGAGTGACCTCAATGCCTGACGGCTCTTTGTACTGAATTGTTTTCGCTCGTGTTCCGGGGCAGCCACCGTGGAGGTGCAGCCCCTCCTGCTGCATCTTTTTTTGCTTGTTGGCGAGTACGGCCTGTTCATTATATGCAGCAGCTTCGCGTTCCACAAAGGAGATCGCCCCGGTGGGACAAGCGGGCAGGCAGTCGCCCAAACCGTCGCAGTAGTCGTCCCGCATGAGCTTTGCCTTGCCGTCCACCATGGCGATGGCGCCCTCGTGGCAAGCGGCAGCACAGGCACCGCAGCCGTTGCATTTTTCCTGATCAATCTCAACAATTCTTCTCTTCATAACCGTACCTCCTTGATTTTCTGGCGATATTATAATACAATAAAATCAACAAGTCGGTTGAATTTTAAACGAAAGGGGATTTTTATGAAAGATTTTTTATCCGTTCTTCGATCATCTCAGCTTTTTTTCGGCATTTCCGAAAATGAGCTTAAATCCATGCTGTCATGTCTTGACACAAGAGAAGAAAACTTTCCAAAGGAAGCCTTTGTGCTGCGAGCCGGTGATACAGTAGATTCAATCGGCATTGTGCTTTTGGGAAGTGTACTGATTATACAGGAAGATATTTGGGGAAACCGAAATATCTTTTCAAAAGCCGGACCGGGACAGACCTTCGCTGCCGCTTATGCCTGCGCTCCCACTTCCAAGCTGAATGTGAGCGTAATAGCGGAAACACCCACCACTGTAATGTTTCTGAATGTAAAGCGCATTTTGAATGTGTGCCCGTCCGCCTGCTCGCACCACAACCGAGTGATCCGAAACCTCCTCAGCGAGCTTGCCGATAAAAATCTACGGTTTAACGAAAAGCTTACGCATATGGGACAGCGTACCACAAGGGCAAAGATCATGTCCTATCTTTCCGCAGAAGCGCAGCGGCTTGGAGCCTATGAATTTGATATTCCGTTTTCAAGACAGCAGTTTGCGGATTATCTTGGCGTTGAGCGTAGCGGGCTGTCGCTGGAGTTGGGAAAGATGAAAAATGACGGACTCCTTGATTATCACAAAAGCCATTTCATTTTGAAGGTGTAACAGCTGTTAAATTTGCCGTGAAATTTTCAATTCCGGAAAGTCGCTTGAAATGTGACTTTTCGGCAAAGCAGTTTCAGAATTTTTTCTTCCCTTGAGCCGTACTTTATGTACCGCTCGTACGGAGCGATGTTTCCGTAATACTGATCTTCAAGTGTTGTCATACTCATTCCACCTCACATAGGAAGAGGGCGGCACGTTATCGGTCATACCCGACACCGTGTCGCCCTCACTTTTCATTTTCTCTGCTACAATCAGCGCATGCTTACAAGCAGCATACCGAGCCAAGTCCGCTCGTCGTACTCCGTCGGACGCCCATTCATAAGATAGTCCGCCGTCGCCGCGCTCATCACATCATACTTTTCGCCTCTGTAAATTTCTTCTACAGTCATTCGTGACATCTGCATAATATTCCAAGTCACTAGTTATATCATATTCAGCGATCAATCCAGAAAATTCCGATAAACTGATTTTCCTTCTTACTTGTCCAAATTTTAAGGTCAATTTTGCGTCATCGAATTGATCTGTGTACTCATTTTTAACCAAGACAGATTTGAGTTCATCTAAGGACGGTTGTTTTTTTTGCCATTCAACGCAAAAACTCAACAACGTTTCCAGCACGAGGTGCATTCAAAGAGATAATTACTTCTTGCTCGACTTTTTTGCGTTTTTTCTTTCCAATATTATCTGCAACATCGCTGGAAATATCAGAGTATATTTGATTCCTTTGCGACCGTTGGATACTTTTTTTCAAAGCCGACCAAAATATCCTTTGACTCGGTTTCATCATTTTTGACCGAAGTATAAACAGCCTCCAAGTCTGTCGTTTTAAGTGCATCCTCGATAAACGGTTTTGAATCTTCGGGGAAACCGTCCCAACCACCATAAAGATTGTTCACAGCCGTATTGACCTTATCAAGTGTGATCGGCGTGCCGCGCTTTTGGTGTTCCGCCAAGATGCCGATTATATCGGAAAGGTCATTTTTATGCTATATAAGGAGGTTTACCGCTGCTTTCAACAAGGGCTTATTTTCTATCAACATATAATTGAATATGGCTTGCAACATTTTCGCAGTTTTTGATATCAGCCTGATTTGATGCAAGCCGTGGCATCTGCATCTGCAACAAAAACTTTTTAAGGGCATGTTTTCTAATAAAATCAAGGGAGTTTTCACTTGTTAAAGTATCGCACCTTGTCTTGACAAAAATATTTTTTGAATAAATATCATCTCAGTAACCAACTCCGTGACATGCGTGACGGGCTTAAAAGTTTTTGATCCCGATGACAGATTGCTATGCGATAAAAATTTTCAGATATTATTGCAATCACGCCGACATGGGTGGACTGAAATTGAACAGACTGAATTTCGTTTTTTCAAAGCGGCTCAGTTGCTTTTGAATACGGATATGCTGATCGGCAAAGTTGTGTCCCGAATCGGCTTTTCGCAGTCCGGCTATTTCGTAAAGTGCTTTTGTGGGAAAATCGGAGCGGTACCGGGTGAACACAGAAAAAGGAATTGAATGAACATATCCGCTGAAATCGACATATATCTTTTCCTGTGTTGTTCAGCATTTTTAATAAGTCTGCTATATTTGAGTCACAGAAATCACAAGATCATGAAAAGGAGTGCCCCAAGTTATTTCTAAAAGTTCTCCTCATCTGTTTTCTCCACATTTCCTCATTATTTTTTCAAAAGTAATTGCACCTGTTTGGGTTCTCAAACGGGTGCAATTGCTTTGTGACAACATATTGATCAATTTGCATAAACAATGCAGCATATTCGCATTCTCTTCAGCCTATGCCATGATATACAGCAATGCGAGGATAAGCATTTCATCGGCA
Source organism: uncultured Eubacteriales bacterium (assembly GCA_934541115.1). Classification (GTDB taxonomy): domain Bacteria; phylum Bacillota; class Clostridia; order Oscillospirales; family Acutalibacteraceae; genus UBA6857. Next base: position 20,021 of record CAKTDF010000012.1, on the reverse strand, counting down.
CCGTCTTTTTGCAGCAGCAGAATCAGCGGCAGAATCAATGCCGTGTCACTGTCCATGCTCAAAAACGGCGTTGCCTGCTTTCTGCTCGGAATGCGGCTTATCGGCGGAGGCGTCGGCGGCTTTTCGGGTTCGCGCAAAGGAGGTGTAAGCGGCTTTTGTCCGCTGTGCGGCGGGCGATGCTCTTTGGGCGGTACTTTTTCTTTCGCCGGCGGTGAATTATGTGACGTATTCGCAGATGGTTGCATTTTTGGCGATGGCTGTGTGTAATGCAACTGCGCGCCCGGCGACATACTGCGGCGATTCTCTGCCGCGCCCATTTTTGCCTGTCTTTGCATTTCATGCACGCGGTCGATCGCCTGTTTCTGCATTCTTTCAAGCTCTTGCGGAGAGTAGTTTTGCATTTTGGTTCACCTCACTTTGTGCGGTATTGCCTTAAATCGGAGCAGAGCAAAAAAGCGTCGGCTCAGTTGAATTTCGGTGGAAAGATTTGATCTTCGGTTCATGTTTAAATCCCGAGTTCCCGAAGCTTTGGCAGAACAGACAGCAGCTGAAGCATTTTTGCCGCCTGGTCAACGCGTTCCTGCCGCTCTTTTTTGAGCATCGGCTTAAGTGCATAAAGCAGGTCGCATCTCGGATCGCGCACATTGCTTTTAAGAAGTTTCATAATATCCATGATTTTTTTCATACTCTCAAAGTCAAGCTGTTCGCCGTTTTCGCCGGGCGGATTTTTTTCTTTGCTTTGATTTTCGCTTTGTGTTCCCTGACCGGGAAAAAACGACGCGGCAACGCCCTTGAGCTGTTCAACGTCATCATCTGAAAGAGACGATAGAATTTGAGAGATTTCCTCCATGTTGATGTCTTCAATGTTCATCAGTCGTTTCCTTCTTTTCCTTTTGAAAACCTTTCAAAAAATTTCTGTGCCTGAGGTGAGGAAAGTATGCTTTTGATGAGCTTTGGATCTTTCATTGCGCTCTTCAGTTTTTGCGCGTCCTGCTCTGAAAGATTGTCGTCAATGAACGCGCCGACATCGAGCACGCCGCGTCTTTCCTTTTCCTTCGCTTTTTCAAAAAGCTCGCTGATTTTCTGAGAGTTCAGATTTGTTTCGTTATCCATTGAAAAACCTCCCGTAAAGTGATATAATCGTAGCGCGAATATCTCCCGCCACAAAGTGGAATCAATTTTGACTTTTGGCGGAAAATCAAAGCTTTTCGCCAAAATCCAAAGGAGCCTTGCTCCTTTGCCCTGCTTGAAATCGCTCACGACCTCAGCTTAAAGGCAGAGCGTTGCTCCGATTTTAAATCACAATGATATTTATGCCTTGCAGACGGAGGTTATGAATGAACGTTCTTGTTTTGTCCGACAGTCACGGTCGCACGGAGAATTTTTCTGTTGCCCTTGAAAGAGAAAACGACTGTCAGCTCGTCTTTTTTCTCGGAGACGGGGAGGAAGACCTTGAAAGGGTAATGCCTCGTTACAAGGAAAGAAAATTTGTTGCCGTCAGGGGCAACAACGATTATTTCAGTACCCTTGACGATTTTGCTTATAAATATGTTGAGGGAAACACAGTCATTGCCTGCCACGGGCACACAGTCGGCGTAAAAAGGAGCCTATTGCCTCTCATTGAAAAGGCGGAAAGCGTCAGAGCCAATGTTGCTCTTTACGGTCATACACATATCACAAACTGCTATTACGACAGTCTTTCCGGTATATATGTCATAAATCCCGGTGCAATCTGCAGCGGGAGCTACGCCGTTCTTACCCTTGAAAAGGGTACTGTTGACGTGCAGTTTAAAAATATTTTTGCCTGAAAGGAGCTGAAAAAATGAATGTAATTATTATCGGCAGCGGAAAAACAGGTCGCCGTCTTGCACTTGCTCTTGATGAAAGGGGATATGACGTTGCGGTTGTTGACAACGATGAAGATGAGCTTGAGCTTTTGAGCGAGGACTTTTCCGGCATAACCGTCTGCGGCGACGAGACGGACATTGACGTTTTGCGCAATGCAGGCTGCGACAGCGCAGACCTTGCTTTTGCCGTGACGGAAAAGGACAATGTCAATGTTATGGTTGCCCAGACGCTGAATGTGGAGTTCGGGCTTGCAGATGTGTACCTGCGCGTGCTCGACCCGTCGAGAGAGGCGGTGTTCAGACGTTTCGGTCTGCGTACCGTTTGTCCAACAAGGCTCGAAAGCGACATTCTTTTTAATCTTGCCACCCAGGATTCCGATGAGATCGACTCCGTCACAGTCGGAGGCAACAGCGTCAGCTTTACCATGAAAAAAGCGGAGCGCCGTCAAATCGGCAAAACGGCAGATGAGTTTGTTCACCGCGACGGAGAAATGCTTTTTGCCGTCAAAAAGAAAAAGTCCGGTGCGCTCGTTCTTGTTTCTGACGAGGCGTTCCATGTTGACGACGGAGATATGCTCGTTTATGCGAGTATTTAAGGAGGAGAAGAGGCATGAAGGTTACTATTGTGGGAGCCGGTCAGCTCGGCTATTTTCTTGCAAAGAGTCTCCTTGAGGAAAAGCACAACGTCAAAGTTATTGACAGCGACAGGGCAAGATGTGAAAAAATCTCAAATGCTCTTGACGTAACGGTTTTTTGCGGCGACGGAACCAGGATCGAAACGCTTGCCGCAGCTAATGTGGGCAAAAGCGACGCTTTTATTGCAGTTACCGACCGTGACGAGGACAACCTTGTTGCCTGCGAAATTGCAAAGCGGCAGTTTTCGGTCAGACGTACCGTTTCAAAGAGTAATAACCATAAAAATATTGCCCTCATGAAACGGCTTGGCGTGGACGTTGTTCTTGACACAACGCAGATTATTACCGGACTCATTGAGCAGGAGATCGACGGTGCAAATGTTAAGCTTGTTGCCGATATCAGCAACAGCAACGCCCTCATAAGCGAATACCGTATTCCGGACGACTGGAGTCTTTCGGGCAAAAGGGTCATGGATCTTGCCGTTCCCACGGACTGCGTTTTGATTTATGTAATTCGCTCCGGTGTACTGATGATTCCTCGCGGCAACACCGTTCTCATGGCAGGGGACGAAGTTACGGCGCTTTCAATAGGCAAAAGCGCAAAGCAGCTTAAAAAGCTGTTTGAAATATAACCGTTTTATCCAAGCGCGACAGAGCCTTGTTTCGGCTGTAAGCCGATTTAAAAGCAAAATTTAAGGAAACACCGATAAACTTAATAAGCACAAATCCTGACGGTACATTTCCGTCATATATTTGCGCTCTTATCAGTCGGCGTTTCTCTAATATTAATCAGAAAGGAAAAAAATTATGCAGGCATTGTTCGACAACTTTTTACACTTTGACCTTTCGGTCTTTCAATGGGTACAGACGATACACGGAGGCTTTCTTGACAAGCTGATGGTCGTCATAACCTCACTCGGTGAGGGCGGAATCATTTTCATTGCAGTGGCTCTGGCTCTTATCTGCACCAAAAAATACCGCAAAGCAGGCGTTGCGATTATTGTTGCGCTGCTTGTTATGGAGGTTGGAAACAATCTCATTCTCAAGTCAATTTTTGCCCGCCCGCGCCCGTTCGATCTTGACGCAGTCGAGTATTCGTGGTGGCATGAGATTTATAAGTTCCCGGAGCTTGTCAAGCGACCGACAAGCTATTCGTTCCCCTCAGGTCATACCTCGTCGGCATTTGCGGCAGGCGTAGCACTCCTTTGGTACAACAGAAAATACGGAATACCTCTCACAATTTTTGCCGGCGTTATGGGCTTTTCAAGGATTTATGTTGAGGTTCACTATTGCACAGACGTTCTCTTTGGCGCACTTTTCGGTATAGTTTATGCACTGATTGCAGTTCTCATTGTTAATAAGGTGTATCCGATTGTTATGCCCAAAATAGAAGCAAAAATTGACGATTTAAAGAAAAAGAAAGCAGCAAAAGCCGCATGAGGTAAAAAATGGAAAAAATTAAAGCACTTTTCAAAAAATTAGTCAACAGAGAAACTATTACATACGTCATTTTCGGTGTGCTCACAACGCTTGTGAACCTTGTTGTTTTCAAGGGCTGCGACGTTCTTTTCAAGGGTGAGCACTATCTTATTTCGAATTCGGTTGCGTGGATAGCCGCCGTTGCATTTGCCTATGTGACCAACAAGCTCTTTGTTTTTGAAAGCAAAAGCTGGAAATTTGACGTAATAAAAAAAGAAATTCCGTCCTTTCTCGGCGCAAGAATCGCGTCATATTTCATTGAGCAGGCAGGACTGTGGTTCTTTGTTGAAATACTGAACTTTGATGAAAAGGTCTTTGATTTTCTCATCGTCAAGCTCTCCGGAAAGATTACGGCAAAGCTCATAATAGGCATCATTGTTGTTATAATCAACTATGTTCTGAGCAAATTCATGATTTTTGCCAAAAAGGAGAACGAACATAAATCCGCAGAAAATGGCGAAGAAAGCTGAGTTTTTGCGGAAAACAAAGGACAGGTAATTTTGGATAAGTATTCGAAAATATCAACTTCCAGAAATGCAGAGCTTGATTTCTGGAAGTTCTTTGCAATGATAATCATCGTTATTCATCACTCAAACAAGATATTTGAAAAAGAGAGGATATATTTTCCTCACGGTTCAATTTATGTTGAGTTCTTTTTCATTGTTTCCGGTTTTTTAATGGCGCTTTCAGCCTCAAAAAAGCCGCAGGGCGATTTGAGAAGTCTTGGAACGGAGACTGTCTCATACATCTTTAGAAGCATTAAAAGACTTATGCCATATGTTGTTTTCGGCTGGATAGTTACCTTTATTTCTGATCTTGCCTATTACGGCGCAGACAAGGTTTTCACAAAGGAGAACTTTCTCGGACTGCCGTTTTCCGTTTTGCTTTTGCAGGTCAGCGGAATGCCGATGACAGAGGTTATTGAAACGGACTGGTATTTGTCTGCAATGTTTTTGTCGATGGCGGTGCTTTATCCGCTTTTGCGGTATCGCAACGACCTTTTCACAAAGCTCATAGCTCCGATTCTTGCAATTTCACTCTATGCGATAATGATAAATGTTGACGGGCACATCGTTGGTTATACCGGTTGGTTCGCCTTTTTCAGAAAAGGTTTTTTCCGCGGCATTGCAGGAATGTCTCTCGGCTGTTCGGCTTTTGCCGTTTCGCGTTGGCTGCGGGGAAAGTTCATGTATAAGGGTATTCCCTTTTTACTTTCGCTCGTCAGTATCGGGTGCATGGTAGGTTCTTCTGTCATAATGTATTATGAAATTGACGGAGAATATCAGGGCGCGGTGGTTGTGCTCTTTTACATAGCCGTTGCGGTCATTGCAAGCCGAAAGGCGAGCGTCAATGTAATTTTTCAAAACAGCTTTTCCGTGAAGCTCGGCAAGCTCAGCATGGCGGTTTTTCTTACGCATATTTCTTTGACAAGATGGCTGAACCTTGCCATTGAAAGCAGCGGTGCTCTGCTCGATTTCCGTGAAAGTGAGCTTGGACCTCCTGTGCTTACTGCGGCGTTTGTTGTTCTGAGTCTCATTCTCGGCGCACTTTGTATTGCCGTAACAGAGCCGATCCAAAAAAAGCTAAAAGACTTTTTAAAAAAGGAAAAACAGCGGCAGTCAGCCGCCGAATAAAAAGTGAAGGGACTGTGCAAAAAATGCGTCAGTCCCTTTTTGATGATTGCCTCAGTTTTCAATTCCGTGGTAGCCGTTTTCATCGTGTCTGATTGCGGCGTAGTATCTTTCGCAGAAAGCGACAATGTAGACGTTTTTGCCGGGACTCGGAGCATATTCAAAAAGCTCGCCGTCGGCATTCTTTTCGTCTTCACCGGGAACATATTCTCCGGTGTTTTCATCAAAGAAAAGGTATGAAATCCTGTTGCCGGCATACTCTTCTGAAAGAGACTCGGGCAGATTGCACTCTTTGAGAATTTCTGCCTCTCCCGTTCCGCAAATAAAGTATGTTTATCCGTCAATATTTACCGCTTGTGCAATGCTTTTGGAAACGTTGCAATCAGAAGAATAAGTCGCCGTTTGTTCAGGATCGTTTCCATGCGAAGGAACGACAGCGGTCTTTTTTTCGTTCATTGCAAAAGCGACACCCACAGCGGCAACGCAAAGGCAGGCGGCAACGGCTGCAATCCACTTTGGTGCAAGGCTCTTTTTCTTTTTGCAGTTCAGGGCTTCATCGTAGTATTTTTCGTCAAGTCGACTTATAGCGTCTGAAAAATCTTTTTTGTTCACAGATACTCATTCCTTTCCAAGTAGTTTTTTATATCTTTTCTTATTCGTACCAAACGGACGGAAACCGTTTTTTCGCTCAGTCCCAAAAGCTTTGCAATGTCTTTGTAGCTGTCGCAAAAAGCATATCGGCGCATAAAAATTATTCGGTTCTCTTTTGTGAGCGAGTCGAGAAATAGTTCAATCGCCTTTGAAAGCTCTTTGACCCAGGCTGTTTTTTCTGCGGTGTTTCCATTACTTATGATTTCGCCTATTTCATCAAGAGTAACTTCAAAAACACTGTTTCGCTTTGATTTTTGATTGTTGTAATACCGTCTGAGTGAAATGTTTCTGACAATTTTGCAGATGTAAGCGAGCAGGGAATCGGGGCGTGCCGGCGGAATAGAGCTTTTTCACTCATATACTTACAGAAAAGAGCAGCTTGCTACAGGGAAATTGAAAAAACTGCGTTTTCGGTGATGAAAACGCAGTTTTTCGATGATCACTTTGTTATTACGGTTTTATCAGCCGCCAACGGAGCCGTCCCATGTGTCAACGTGGGTGGCTTTCTTTTCTTCTTCGTCAAACCAACGTGTGGTAACAGCCTTGGTCTCGGTGAAGAAACGGAAAGCGTCCTTGCCGAGGCAGTGGAGGTCGCCGAAGAATGATTTTTTGTGACCTGTGAACGGGAACACGCCTACGGGCACGGGAATGCCGACGTTGACGCCGACCATGCCGCCGTCTGTGTGCTTTGCAAATTCTCTTGCATAGTAGCCGCTCTGAGTAAAGATTACCGAACCGTTGGCGAACGGGTTGCGGTTCATGAGTTCAAGACCTTCTTCAAAGCTCTTAACTCTCTTGATGCAAAGAACCGGTCCAAAGATCTCCTGGGTACCTACGGTCATATCCTCCGTTACATGGTCAAGAATTGTCGGACCTACAAAGTATCCGCCCTCAAGACCGGGAACGGTGACGTTGCGTCCGTCAAGAACAAGGGTCGCACCCTCTTCAATGCCTTTGTTGATCCAGTCGATTACACGTTTTTTGTGTGCGGCGGAAACAACGGGACCGAGGGTTGATGTTTTGTCATACGCTGCGCCGAGCTTCAGCTCAGAGGCATACTGTTTGAGCAAAGCGACGAGCTTGTCGGCAATAGTGTCCTGAGCAACAACAACGGGCAGAGCCATGCAGCGTTCGCCTGCGCAGCCGAATGCCGAGTTGATAATACCTCTTGCGCTGCGTTCAAGAGCTGCATCCTCAAGAACGAGGGCGTGGTTCTTCGCCTCGCAAAGGCACTGAACGCGCTTGCCGGTTGAGGCGGCGGTTGCATAAACGTGCTGACCTACGCCGGTGGTGCCGACAAAGGTGATGCCCTTGATATCCGGATGGGTGAGGAGCATGTCGGCCTCAACGCGGGTGCAGGTAACAAGATTGACAACACCCTTGGGAAGACCTGCTTCCATGAGAAGATCGCAAAGTCTCATCGCGGTCATCGGAGTCTGTGAATTGAGTTTGAGAACGATGGTGTTGCCGGCTGCGATGCAGCAGGGAACCATCCAGCCCATCGGGATCATGCCGGGGAAGTTGAACGGAACGATACCTGCAAAAACACCGACCGGCTCATAATAGAGCGTGGTGTCATATCCGCTTGAAGTGTCGCGCATACTGTCGCCCATGGTGAGCGAGGGAGCGCTGAGGGCAAGCTCAACAGGCTCTTTTACCTTGAGAATGTCGCCTTTTGATTCGTTGTATACCTTGCCGTGTTCAACGGCGCAGAGGGTTGCAAGCTCATCCATGTGCTCAATCAGAAGCTCGCGGAATTTATAAAGAATCTGAGTCCTTTTCATAACGGGGGTCTGCGACCATGTTTTAAAGGCCTCTTTTGCGCTTTGAACAGCCTCTTCAACCTCATCAACGGTGCAGCATGGGGTGCGTGCAATTATTTCGCCCGTGCTGGGGTTGTGAATGTCCATATACTTTCCGCTTTTTGACTCGCGCCATTCGCCGTCAGCGAAATACTTGAGTGTTTTGATATCAGCCATTATGTACATCTCCTTAGTAAAATCTTATCATCTAATATTAAGCTAAACGAAGTGAAAAATCAATAGAAAGTTGTTAATTTTTCATTTCACCGGCTTTAAGAATCGCGGCTGTGACCTGCGATATATCGTCAAAAACCGTGCAGCCGGTTCTGAGCAGCTTGTTTTTTGAATTGTGTCCTTTTGCAATGAGAAAGCATGAGCAGCCGATTGCCTTTGCACATTCAAAGTCATGCAGTGTGTCGCCTATAAAGACCGTTCTTTTTGGGTCTGCGCCGCTTTTTTTGAGCCACTCTTCGGCAACGGCTACTTTGCCTTTTCCAAGGTGATTTTCAGTGCCGAGAACGGCGTCAAAGTATTTTTCAATGCCATAGTCTCCAATTTGAGAAACAAGCCGTTCGTGCTCTGTTGCGGAAATTACCGCCATGTGAACCTTTTCTCCTGAAAGTATTGAAAGGGTACTTTTTGCATTCATGAAAAGCTCTGTTTTCGGCAGTCTTTTCATATACTCCTCGTCATACTCGTCAGCAAGCGCCATGAAATTGTGCTTTGAAAGGTCAAAGCCGAGTTTTTCATAAAAATCCGAAATTGGGAACCCAAAGGTTTCAAGATAAAATTCCCTTGAAACCTTGGTTTTTATGCCGTGATTTGAGAGCAGAATATCAACAATTTCAAGATTCATTTCAAGGTCGTTGAGCAGTGTTCCGTTCCAGTCCCAAAGAACAAAATCAAAGTTCTTCATAAGTACAATATCCTCCGAAAAAACACATTTGCTGTTTCAATGATAAAGCAAACGCACCGCATTGTCAAGATGAAAAAAGACCGTTCCGAACGTTCGGAACGGTCCTCATAACTAACCGACAGAAGTTATTACTTTGTAATCATCATGACGAACTTGAAAACAAGTCTGAGGAGCATTGCAAGAACGGTCATGAACTGTGCAAATTCCGACTGCTCGTTTTCGGGTACTTCTTCTTCCCATGTTGCGGTGAGAGTGATTTCGCTTTCGCCGTCTGCGAGAGAAGCAAAGGTATCGTCTTCGGCAACTTCTTTTTCGCCGCAGACCCAGCCGATGAACTTAAAGCCTTCTTTTACCGGAGCCTCAACACCCGCAAGAACCGCGTCTGTTTTTTTGACCTGCTTTGCCTCAACGGTTGAGCCGCCGTCGGTATCAAAGAAAACGGTGTATGTTTTTTCTGCAATTTTGACAAAGGTAACGGGATCTCCGTTTTCGTCAAGCAGAGCATATTCGCCGTAGGAATACGCCTTGGGAGAAACAACCTCTTCGTCGCCGGAGAGTACAAGCCAATCGCCGTCCTCGTTGAGGCTGGCAACGGCAGAGCTGAGCCATTCAACGTTGCCTTTGGTTTTTCCGCAGGAGGCTGTGAGTGTGCCGCCGTCTACAGCGATTTTGTCTATTGCAACAACACCGCGTGTTACGGCAGAGGATCTTGCCTGCGCAACAGCGTCGCCTGCGTTCGCAACCAGCTCGCCGCCGTTTAAGTAAAGATTGTTGCAAAGCATGCAGCCGATCACTGCGTCTTCGCCGTTGATGCCTGTTGCGTCGGCAACGGAAACAGAGACCTTTCCGCTTTCAATTGTGAAATCACCGAATGCGTTGATGCCGTAGCTTACGCAGGAATCAAAATCGCCGAGGTTTTTGCCAAGCTCAACTGAAAGCTCGCCGTCGCCGGTTACGGTTACGTCATCGTCCGCAGAAATGCCGATGAGAGCGCCTTCGCCGTTTGCTTTGACGGTGTTTTTGCCGGAAAGTTCAATCGTGAGGGGTACATCGCAGTAGATGGCAGTGCCTTCTCCCTCAATTGAGGCATTGTCAAGGTAGAGGGTTCCGCTGTTTTTGCCCGGAACAAACTTTGCCGTGCCGTCACCGAAGATATCGTCCATATTTTCTTCCGTGACAACGGTTTTGCCGAGTATAAGCATGAAACCGTTGTAAGCGGCGCTGCCGAAAGCAAGAACAAAACTCATCAGGCAGAAGCAGAGCACAATGCTGAGGGCCTTTTTCAGTGTGTTTTTCATAAAGTTTTCCTCCTCTGTTATTTATAATATGGAATCTGTGCATCGGAAAAACTAAGCCGAACACGCAATTCCTCACACCCTGATTTGTCCGTCGCCGCGGACAATATACTTGAAGCTTGTCAGCTCCGGAAGACCGAGAGGGCCTCTGGCGTGCAGCTTTTGAGTGGAAATTCCGATTTCTGCGCCAAAGCCGAACTCGTTTCCGTCCGTAAAGCGTGTTGACGCGTTGACATAAACGGCGGCGCAGTCAACCTCGCTTGTGAATTTTAGGCTGTTTTTATAGCTTTCAGTCACAATGCATTCACTGTGACCTGTTCCGTATTTTGAAATGTGAGCAATTGCTTCGTCAATGCTGCCAACAACCTTTGAGCTTATCTCATAGCCAAGATACTCCTTGCCAAAATCTTCTTCTGTTGCAGGAATAACGTCCTTGAGAATTTTTGCCGTTTCTTCGTCGCCGTGAATGGTAACAAAGGCGGAGTCAAGTTTTTCCTTGATGAGAGGCAAGAACTTTTTTGCAACCGCACGGTGAACAACAATGCTTTCACAGGCGTTGCAGACCGACGGACGTGAAACCTTGGCGTTATACACAATTTCAGCCGCCATCCGGAGGTCGGCAAATTCGTCAACATAAACGTGACAATTGCCCGTTCCGGTTTCAATAACGGGCACTGTTGAATTTTGAACGCAGGCTTTGATGAGTCCGGCTCCGCCGCGCGGAATGAGAACATCAACATAGTCGTTCATTTTCATAAGCTCGTTTGCGCTGTCTCTTGATGTGTCTTCAACGAGCTGAATGCAGTCCTCGGGGAGTCCTGCCTCGGATACGGCTTTGCGCATTGCCGCGGAGATTGCCTTGTTTGAATAAAAAGCTTCTTTTCCGCCACGGAGAATGACGGCGTTTCCGCTTTTGAGGCAAAGAGCGGCAGCGTCTGCGGTAACATTCGGGCGCGCCTCAAAGATGACGGCAACAACGCCGAGCGGAACCGTGACCTTTTCAATCAAAAGTCCGTTCGGTCTTGTTGAGCCGGAGAGGGTTTTGCCTATGGGATCGGGCAAGGCAATAACCTCGCGCGTTGCGGCGGCAATTGAAAGCACCCGCTTTTCAGAAAGCGAAAGGCGGTCAATGAGCGCCTCGGTCATTCCGTTTTCGCGTGCGTTTTTGATGTCGATTTCGTTTGCGGTGAGAATGTCGCCGACTGCGTTCTCGAGTGCGGCGGCGATTTTTTCAAGCGCGTCATTCTTTTTTGCGGTGGAGGCGGTCATGAGAATTTTTTCCGCTTCCTTTGCGCGTTTTCCGAGTTCTGTGAGCATGAAAACGGCTCCTTTCTGTATATCGATTGCGATGTCTTATTTTTTCCCGGGCAGGAACATGGTTCCGGTCTGTCTGCCGTCAATGAGTTTATAGAGATCCTGCGGAGCGCTGCCGTTCATAACAACTGTCGGAATACCTGCCGCGCAGGCGATTTGAGCGGCGTGAACCTTGGTTACCATTCCGCCGGTACCTCTTGATGTTCCGGCGCTGCCGCAGATTGAAAAAATGCTTTCATCAATTTTTTCAACAACGGGAATCAGCTTTGCGTCCGGGTTTTCGTTCGGGTTGGCGTCAAAAAGTCCGTCAATGTCTGAGAGAATGACGAGAGCGTCAGCGCCGATGAGCCTTGCAACGATTGCGGAAAGGCTGTCGTTGTCGCCGAACACAATTTCTTCGGTTGCAACGCTGTCGTTTTCGTTGACAACAGGTATTGCGCCGTATTCAAACAGTTTTTCAAATGTGTTTTCAAGATTTTTGCAGCGAGTGGGATTTTCAAAGTCATCTTTTGTAACAAGAAGCTGACCGATTTTCTGACCGTATTCACTGAAGAATTTGTCATACATGAACATCAATTCGCATTGACCAACACATGCAGACGCCTGCCTGCCCGGAATGTCACCCGGCTTTTTGCTCAAGCCGAGCTTTCCTACGCCGACGCCGATTGCACCGGAGGTTACAAGAACAACGTCCATTCCGGAGTTGTGCAGGTCGGCGAGCACCGAGCAGAGCTTCATCATTCTTCTGATGTTGGTTTTTCCCGTTTCATATGTAAGGGTGGAGGTGCCCACCTTGACAACGAGCTTTTTTGTTCCTTTGAGCGTCATTTTTCCTCTTTCCTTTCGGCGGCTTTGCCGAAACCGCCATTTTCCGTATAATTATTTTCCGTTTATTATCTTTTTATATACTTCTTCTTTTTCGATTTTGCCAACTGCCGTGAATGCGGCATTTTCAAGTACAAAATATTTTAACCCGACAGCCATCAGTTCGTCAAGTGTAACGGCTCTGATTTTTGCAATAATTTCATCGTCATCAACCGTTTTTGAAAGCAGCAGCAAATTGCACCCTGCGGGCGAAAGTCCGGGCTGTTCCCGCCCCATGAGCAGACTTGAAACCAGCCGCTCTTTTGCAACAGAAAGCTCGCGTTGAGTGACGCTCTGCGGAAAGCGGCGAATTTCATCGCACATTTCTTTGAGAGCTTTCTTTTGGTTGCCGGCGGAAAGTCCCATTGAACAGCCGATGTAGCCGGCTTTGAGATAGCGGCAGAGCCATGCGTCAACGCTGTAGACGAGTCCGAGCTGTTCACGCAGGCGCTGATTGAGTCTTGATGAGCTTCCTGTGCCGAGTATAAATGAACAAAGCTGCAAAGGATACAGATCGCTGTGACCTATCGGTATGCCGGGAAAAGAGAGCATCAGATGGGTCTGCTCAAACTTGCGCTTTACAAGAGTTGTTGCTTTGACAAAATCGGCGCGTTTTTCAGACAGTGCGTTCCCCGTGTTCCTGAGCGGAGAAAAATATTCGTTCACCTTTTTAAGCAGCTTTTCCCTGTCAAATTTTCCGCTTATGCCAACGACCATGCGCTCCGGGACATAAAACTTTGAAAGGTGCGAGAGAAAATGCTCCTTTTTCATTGCAGAAACACTTTCATTTGTTCCGAGAATTTCAAGCGCGAGCGAAGAACCGGAAAAAACGGCGCTTTCGTTTTTTTCATAGCAGACATCGGACGGATCGTCTTCGCACATTGCAATCTCTTCAAGAATGACGCCCTTTTCGGTTTCTATGTCATTTTCGTCAAGGCGCGGGTGGGTGATCATGTCAAAAAGAATGTCTGCCGCCTCTTCAATGTGATAATCGAGGGCGCGGGTATAAAAAAAGGTGTATTCCTTTGTGGTATAAGCGTTGACCGACGCGCCGATCGAATCCATTCCCTCGGCAATTTCAAACGCGGTGCGCTTTTGAGAGCCTTTGAAAACGATGTGTTCAATGAAGTGAGATATGCCGTTGTTTTCTTTCGTCTCCTCTCTTGAGCCGGAAGCGACCCAAACGCCGACTGTTGCCGAACGCAGGTCTTTTCTCGGCTCAAAAAGAATGCGCAGTCCGTTTTCAAGCGTTATAAATTCCATTCGGGCGGTTCTCCTTTGGCTGAATGATGCGAGCGTTGCAATTTATGCAAGTGAAAACTGTGAGTTATAGAGCTTTGAATAAAAGCCTTTTTTTGAAAGCAGCTCATCGTGCTTTCCGTGTTCAACAACCCTGCCGTTGTCAATGACGATAATATTGTCTGCTTCACGGATCGTTGAAAGGCGGTGTGCAATGACAAAGTTGGTTCTGCCGCGCATGAGGTTGCTCATGGCAGACTGAATCTGCTGTTCGGTCCTTGTGTCAACGGAGCTTGTTGCCTCGTCAAGAATAAGAATTTGCGGATCGGCAAGAATTGCCCTTGCAATCGTCAAAAGCTGTTTTTGACCGGCAGAAAGGTTTGAACCCTCCTCGTCAAGGACGGTGTCATAGCCGTCCGGCAAGGTTGCAATAAAACGGTCAACCTTTGCCGCGCGAACAGCGTTCGTGAACTCCTCTTTTGTTGCATTCTGCCTGCCGTACATAATGTTCTCGCGTATGGTTGCGGAAAACAGCCATGTGTCTTGGAGCACCATTGAAAAAATGCTGCGCAGATTCTCTCTTGAAATATCGCGGATATCCGTTCCGTCGATTTTGATGCTGCCGCCGTCAACCTCATAAAAACGCATGAGCAGGTTGACGAGCGTTGTTTTTCCGGCCCCTGTCGGACCTACGATGGCAATCAACTCGCCGGGCTTTACAGAGAGGTTGAATTTTTCATAAAGCGGCTTGTCCGGGCTGTATGAAAAATCAACATTTTCAAAGTCAACAAAGCCTTGCGCTTTTTTGATTTCCGTTTTGGGCGTATCCGGGATTTCTTCTTCGCTGTCGGTAATTTCAAATACACGCTCTGCACAGGCAAGGGAGGACTGAAGATTGTTGATAATTTTGCTCACGTCAACAAGCGGCTGCATGAACATATTTGAATACACCATGAAAGCGGTGATTGCTCCGAGGGTCATTTTGTTTTCTATTATAAGATAACCCGCAATGACGCAAATAAACACATAACCGATGTTTTTGACAAAGCTTATCACCGGACCGAGGAGACCGGAAAAGAACTGAGCCCGTCCGCTGTCTTTTGTCAGCTCGTCATTGATTGCAGAAAACTCGCGTATAGCGGTCTTTTCATGACCGAATGCCTTGACGATTTTGTGACCGGTGAACATCTCTTCAATATGACCGTTGATGTCTCCCGTGCGTTTCCACTGCTCGCGGAAATATTTTTTTGATTTTTTCAAAATGAGCATGGCGGCAAGTCCGCCGAGCGGCAGGGGAACAACCGTTGCCGCGGTCAGAAGAGGACTCTCTTTCAGCATAACGGCAAGCACACCGAAAAACGTGACAAGCGAGGTCACAATCTGAATAAAGTTATTCTGAAAGCTGTTGTTGATGTTATCAATGTCGTTGGTTACTCTTGAAAGCAGGTCGCCCTTGCTGTGTGAGTCAAAAAAACTCAGCGGCAGGCGCGACATTTTTCTGTTTACATCGTCGCGCAAAGCGGTAACAACGTCTTGAGAGACCTTTGCCATGATGTAATTGAGGAAAAACGAGCAAAGCGCATAGAGGGCAAAGATAATTGCAATATTTTTGAGAACGTCTGTTACGGCGGAAAAATCGATACTGCCGGTTTCAAGCTTAACTTTGACCTGTTCGCTGATTATGTCAATAATGCTTTTGAGATACTGAGGACCGATGACTGCGAGTCCTGCCGAAGCGGCGGAAAGAAGAATAACAATAAAAACTTTGAATCGGTTGCCTTTTAAAAGCGAAAGCAGTTTTTTGCCGGTTTTCCAAAAATTCTGCGGTTTGTTTTCACCGCAGTTTTCCGCGTCGCGGTAGGCTGCATATCTGTTGCTTATCTGCTGTTCGGTGCGTTCGGTTTGCTTTTCTTTTTTCATACGAGCGCCTCCTCACTGAGCTGGGATTTGACGATCTCGCGGTATACCGGGCAGGAGGCAACAAGCTCTCTGTGCGTGCCCTCGCCGACAACTCTGCCCTCGTCAAGGACAATGATTTTGTCTGCGTCAATGATGGTGCCGACTCTCTGCGCAACAATAATGACGGTTGCGGAAAGCTTTTCGCGCAGAGCGCGGCGGAGCGCTGCGTCGGTAATGAAATCAAGTGCAGAAAAGCTGTCGTCAAAAACAAAGACCTCTGCGTCGCGAACAAGGGCGCGTGCAATTGAAAGGCGCTGCTTTTGTCCGCCGGAAAAGTTGGCTGCGTTTTGGCTGACCGGACTGTCTATACCGTTTGGCAGAGCGTCAACAAAATCCGTGCACTGAGCAATGTCAAGCGCAAGGTGCAGCCGTTCTTCGCTTGCCTGCTCGTTGCCGTAAAGGAGATTTTCTTTTATACTGCCGCTGAAAAGGCAGGCTTTTTGAGGAGCAAGACCGATTTTTGATTGCAGCTCCGCTTGTGTGAGCGAACGCACGTCTGTTCCGTCAAAGAGGACTGCGCCGTCCGTTACATCATAAAAGCGCAGAATGAGGTTGACAAGCGTGCTTTTTCCGCTGCCGGTCGAGCCGATAACGGCGGTTGTTTTGCCGCTTTCAGCTGTGAAAGATACGTTTGAAAGAATGTTGTTTTCCGTGTCCTCATAGCCGAAAGAGACATTTTTGAATTCAACCGTACCCAAAAGCTTGCTGTTCGTTTCAAGGGGCTTTTCGGGGTCTTTGATCTTTGCTTCGAGGTCAAGGATTTCACATATTCTTTTTGCCGAAATGTTGGCTCTCGGAACGATCACAAACATTGCCGCAGTCATTGAAACAGAAAAGACGATCATTATCATATAAATGACAAAGGCCTGCAAATCGCCCACGGAGTTCTGAATTTTAACAGGGTCGGTCATTGCGTCAATATTTTTTGTTGCTGCAAAAAGAAGAATATCGAGCGCTGCAATAATGAGCATAATGCAGACCGGAAGCAGCACGGACATGATTCGCGCAAACTTCATTACCAGCGCGGAAAGGCGCAGATTCTTTTCAGAAAATCGCTCGTCCTCATATGAGGTTCTGTTGAATGCACGGATAACGCGCATACCGCTGAGCTTTTCTCTCAAAAAACGGTTGACCTCGTCGGTCATTTTCTGTCTCTCTTTGAAAAGGGGCATAACAAGCTTTACAACGGCAAAGGCAAGCAGGGCAATGACAGGAATGATTGCAAAAATTATCATCGCGAGCTTTGCGTTAAGGAAAAACGCCATGAATGTTCCGCCCACAAGCATAACGGGGGAGGCAATGATTATCTGAATGCTCTGCAAAAGAAAGTCCTGCATAACCTGAACATCGCTCGTGCAGCGCGTGATGAGAGAAGGTGTGCCGATTTTGTCAACGTCGCTCTGGGCGAGTGATTCAACCTTGAAAAAGATTTTTTCGCGCAGAATCTTTCCGTACACTGCGGATACCTTTGCGCTGTAATAGCTGCTGAGAGCCGAAATGCCGAGACCGAGCGCAGAAACCCCTATCATAATAATTCCCACGCGTTTTATGTAATCAACATCGGCGTTCTGAATTCCGACATTTATGATTTGAGACATGAGCATCGGCAGCGCGAGCGTCATTCCCTGAGCAAGAAGAACCAATATCATTGAAAGGACGGTTGCGCCGCGTATCGGTTTTAAATATTTGAGTACCTTTTTCAAAAGCGCACCTCCTTTGAATCTATGTTTTTCCGCTGCAACCGAGCCGGTTTGACAAGCTGATCGCCGTGCAGCAGTTAAAAACAAAGCATAAAACGCCAATTTTGCATGATTATAACAAACATATATGAACAAATTGTAAACGCAGCGTTTGGTTACTGTTTTGTAATGGAAAAGAATGATTAGCGGTGCTATTCTAAAAAATATCGGAGTTGATGTTATGCCGCAGATGAACATGGGCGGAAAGTTCATTTTCGGAGAATCCGTTATCGGAGAAAAAGGCTCTGTGCAGATTCCGCCGCAGGCAATCGATGAATACAGAATCACATCGGAGGGCAGAGTATACCTTTTCACCGGCAGCAAAATCATCGGAGGGTTTTGCGTAACACGAAAAGGTCTGCTTCTTCCTTCAAAGCTCGGGCATATTCTGACAGAGACACCTGCGCTTCTGAATTATACTTCGGGAGACGGAGAGTTTATAAGGTATAAAGGACGGTATTACTGCCGGACAGGAATTTCCGTTGACGGAAAAATTACGCTGACAGAAGAAATGGCAGATTTTTTGAATCTGCACAGCGGAAGTCTGCTGCTTTCAATTCGCAGCAGCGATATCGCGTTCACAATGGGCGCAAAGGGACCGTTGCTCAAGCTGAGTTCGACTCTCCTCAGCTTAAAAAGGCGGAGATATATGAGGGCGACATACCGGTATATTAATGCAGCCGCGGGTTTTGCAAAAATCCGAAAAACGGCTGCAGTCAAACATCTGCCGTCAATACACAATCGTCCGTGAGGATACAATTTCATATTTTAAACAGAGGCATATTTTGTTGACATTTGTGTGAGGTTCATCTATAATTATATGGTGTATTCACAAAATATTCACGGACGGAGAGATCGCAATGAACAGACTCACGGATTTTTTGAACACGAAGATAATCACGGACGGAGAAAACGGCGAGGAGGGCTGTCTCACATGGCGTGAGACAATCAGCTATGCCCTTGGACGCGGCGCGCAGGGAATGTGCACCGGAATGACAAGTTCCAAGTATGTCAACTTTTTTATCACGAATATTCTTTTCAAAACTCTCGGTGACAAGGCTGCAATGAGTGTTGCTTCAAGAATCCGTTTTTTCTGCGGAATTTTTGACGCGATCAACGACCCGGTTATGGGCGTTATTGTTGACAGAACAAGAACAAAGGACGGTCAGATGCGTCCGTATATCAAGTGGGCACCGCTTTTTGTCGCCGCTGTCATGGTCATGTTCTTTGTCGGTTCGGGCAATGCTCCTCTTTGGCTCAACATTCTTTATACAACGGTTCTGTTTATAGGTCTTGATGTAACCTATACCGCGTTTGACATTCCCATGGGTGCGCTTGCGTTTTCGATCACACCAGACGGTGTTGAAAGAACAAAGCTTTTTGGAATCAGCTCAATCGTTCGCTCCGTTGTTGGCGCAATTCCGATGGTTTTTGTTGCCGGGGCGTCGCTTTTGCCCTATTTTAAAAGCCACACGGCGCAGTCATATCTGGTTTCTGCCTGCGTTTCCGCCGTCGGCATAATAATTCTTACACGGTTTACATATAAAAACACAAGAGAAAGGGTCGTTCATCACGAGGACACGCCCTCGGTTAAGACCTGCTTTTCTTTGCTTTTCAAAAATCAGCCGCTTATGATGCTGTTTTTGGCTAACATTGCCTTTGTTTTTTGCAAAATACCCGAGCAGGTCTCGGCGTATTTTGTTTCAGACTTGATGTTTAACAGAAAGTATAACATCTTCATTGACATCATTAAATTCCCCGGTTCATTGCTTGCGGGTCTGTTCGTTCCCGTGATAATCAGAAAATTCAGAGAAAAGATAGATTCGCGCAGGTTTTATCAGCTTTGCTGTGTAACGGCAATCTGCGTTCATTTGATTTTTGCCTCCGTTACCTATAACGGACTGATGAACAAGGGGGAGGAAGCGTCCGTTTCCCTCGTCATCGGAATCATGACGGTAATCTTTACCGGACTTTCTGCAATACCGCTTGAATTCAAAAACCTCATTCAAAAGGAAATGGAGGCGGAAACGGTTGATTATGTTGAATATAAGACCGGAACACGAGTGGAGGGTGTAATGCTTTCCATCATGTCTTTTACCGGAAAGCTTGAAAATACTTTTTCTGCCTCAATCGGTCTTAACGTTCTTTCAAAAACCGGCTACATTAAGCATGAAGAGGGCTCCGTTGCGCAGAATGATCCAACAAGATGGGCGTTATTCATTATGACTACGCTCATTCCGATTGCAGGTTATCTGCTTATGCTTGTTCCGATGCATTTCTATAAGATCACCGGAAAAAGGCACCGCGAAATGATGGCGGAGCTGACGGAGCGCCGTGCGGCGATTGCCATGGCGGCGGAGGACGCAAGCGAAGAAATCGCGGCGATATAAAAAGCAAAAGTCGGGCATTTGTCCGACTTTTTTTCATGAGTGGGTTATTTATTCTCTTAAACTCAACGCCTACTCATATAAATAACCGGCTATACGATTTTACATCCGTACGCTCCGCTGGGGTCACTTTTGTCGGTTGTAACAAAACAAAGCATTGAAATCCTATCTTGTGGAATGTGGAAAGTTCTGCTTGTTTTTTTACGTGATACTATCTCTCCTAAGCCCAACGTTTACTTCTATATATAAATGTCTATACGCTT
>CAKTDF010000011.1 GCA_934541115.1 uncultured Eubacteriales bacterium | reverse complement strand
AGACATGTCCCTCCTTGAGTTTTCTTTCTCCCTTTTCCGTTATTACGACAACGGGATAGTTCCTTTGTGTTTTCATTATAAGATATATCTCCCGAAAATAATGTTACGTATTTGAAAAACGGCCGCTCGGAACGCTGTCGCGTTCGCCGCATCTTTGCCGACGGTGTTGTTATTATAACATAAACTTTTTCTTCTGTCATCTTTTCCTTGACTTATTTATAAAAAACGTTATAATTATTAAGATTTATTACTCCGGCAATAAAGAAATTCAAAAAGAAAAGAGGATGCTATTATGACACTGAAAAAGGCACTTGCAGTTCTTTTGTGCGCAGCATTTGCTCTGCTCTCACTCTGCGCGTGCAGCGGTAAGGGAGAACAGACAACAACAAACCCCGATGCAATTGAAACCAAAGCTACTGCAGATTCTTCTCAGCCCGAAAGCAAAGAAGACAAGGAAACAAAAGACACTCAATCAAAGGAGACAAGCAACATGGAACACACAAAAGTCAAAGTCAAAATGAAAAAATTCGGCGAGTTCACAATCGAGCTTTATCCCGAATATGCCCCTGCAACCGTTAATAACTTCATTTCACTCGTAAAAGAAGGCTTTTATGACGGACTCACTTTTCACCGCGTTGTTGCCGGCTTTATGGCTCAGGGAGGAGACCCGCAGGGAACCGGCTTCGGCGGCAGCGAAAGGACGATCAAGGGCGAGTTTTCTTCAAACGGCTTTAAGCAGAACACCCTCTCTCACACCAGAGGCGTAATCTCAATGGCAAGAGGTGAATCAAACGATTCCGCGTCAAGTCAGTTTTTCATCTGCTATTCGGACGAGGATACCTTCCTTGACGGAAACTATGCCGCTTTCGGAAAGGTCATCGAAGGCATGGACGTTGTTGATTCGTTCTGCGATGTTGAGCTCAAAACCAACTCAATCGGCGAAAAGGCTGTCCCCGCAACTCCTATCGTCATTGACTCCATGACAATCGAGAAGTAATGTATGAGCAGTATGGAAAAGAAATATGAAATTGCCGTTTCGGCGTGCCTTTGCGGCTTTTCCTGCCGCTACGACGGAAAAAGCAAGCCGGACGAAAGGATAAAAAAGCTTTATGAAGACGGGATTGCAATACCCGTTTGTCCGGAGCAGCTCGGCGGTTTGACAACGCCGCGAACGCCTTGCGAAATTGTGGACGGCCGCGTTGTGTCAAGCGACGGCGAGGACAGAACCGAGGCTTATCTCAAAGGCTCCCGTAAAGTTCTTGAAATCTGCAAAAAGTATTCCATAAAAAAGGCAATACTCAAACAGAACAGTCCCTCCTGCGGCTCAACGCACATTTATGACGGAACTTTTTCCGGTCGGCTCATACCCGGAGAAGGCTGCTGCACGGCTCTGCTGCGTGAGAACGGAATCGAAGTGACCGGCGAAAAATAAAACTCGCGCACACCGACTTTTTAAAGCAAAAACAAAAAAATGCCAAAAACCCTCTTGACTCGGGCAGTAATGTGTGATAAACTCTTACTACCTCTGAAAGAGGGCTTTATTTTTGTGCCCTTGAACGGAGGGAGGCCTTAATGACTTCTGTGCGGTTTGTTTTTCCCCGCGCAGCGGTCGCAATAATCCGATAATGGAGGTGCCGTTCATGAGAGTAAAGGTTACTTTGGCTTGCTCAGAATGCAAGCAGCGCAACTACAACACAATGAAAAACAAAAAGAACAATCCTGACAGGTTGGAGATGAACAAATACTGCAGATTCTGCAAAAAACACACTCTCCACAAAGAAACCAAATAATTACGGGAGGTTTAGAGTAAATGGCTGATAAAGAAAAAAAGGCTGCTCAGGACTCGAAGGTTGAAAAGGCCGCAACCGAAGAAAGCAAAGCTGCCGCCAAGGTTGCCAAGGCTGCCAAGGGTGCTGACAAAAAATCAGACAAAGCAAAAACCCCCGCAAAAGAGGGAAAGGTCAAGGACTTTTTCAGACACTTCAAGGGTGAAACGAAAAAGATCGTTTGGCCTGACGCAAAGACCGTTTTTAAAAGCGCAGGCGTAGTTATCCTCGTTGTCGCCATTGTGTCGATCATCATTTTCGGAATTGACTGGTGCCTGAGTACCGGTGTAACGGGCCTCAAAAAGCTCGCCACAGGCGATGAAACCACCACTTCAGCTGTTGCCGACGATGATCACGACCACGATCATGACGAAGAGACCACAGCCGCCGACGAGACTTCAAAGGAAAGCGAAGAAACGACCGAGAAGTCTGACGAAAAAGCAACTTCCGAAGGTACGACAGCTTCCGCAGAGGAAAGCACGACCGCCGGAGAGCAGACCACAGAAGCAAAATAAGCTTTTTTGAGTCCGCAAAAAAATTTATCCGGTTCCACGGGAGGTGTAACGATGGCTGATAACGCCAGATGGTTTGTTGTGCACACCTATTCGGGCTACGAAAACAAAGTAGCCTCGAACATTGAAACGGTTGTTGAAAACCGTAAAATGCAGGACCAGATCTTTGAGGTAAGAATACCCACTGAGACGGTCACCGAAATCAAAGACGACAAGAAAAAAGAAGTTGAACGCAAGCTTTTCCCCGGCTATGTTATGGTTAAGGTTGCCTGCTCCTACAGAAAACGCAACGAGTTTGAAGATGAGGAGCTCACAATGACCGACGAGGCATGGTACGTTATCCGCAACACGCGCGGCGTAACCGGCTTTGTAGGCCCCGGAAGCAAGCCTGTTCCCCTCACCGATGACGAGGTTCTTAAACTCGGCATTGAGAAAAAGTCCATTGAGGTCAATTACAAGGTCGGCGACCTTGTCAATATCCTCAGCGGTCCGTTTGACGGCTACAGCGGCGTTGTTGACAGCATTGACCTGACAAAGCAGGTCGTTGTCGTAATGATTTCTATGCTCGGCAGGGAGACCCCCGTTGAGCTTGAACTCGACCAAATTGAGGTCGCGTTCGATTAATGTGATAATTTTCGGCTCTGCCGTTTAATTATGACGAGGGAACTTTTTTCCGTTCCCTGTGGGAGACTTGCAAAACTTCTGCAAGTCGCCATCAACCACATATATCTTGGAGGTGCAAAAAATGGCTCAAAAGGTTGTAGGCTTGATCAAGCTCCAGATTCCGGCAGGTAAGGCTACTCCGGCGCCGCCCGTAGGACCGGCTCTCGGTCAGCACGGCGTCAACATTATGGCTTTCACAAAGGAATTCAACGAGCGCACAAAGAATGACATCGGTCTCATTATCCCCGTTGTCATTACTGTTTATGCTGACCACACATTCTCATTCGTAACGAAGACCCCGCCGGCCGCCGTTCTCATCAAAAAGGCGTGCGGAATCGAAAGCGGTTCAGGCGTTCCGAACAAGACTAAGGTCGCAACAATTACCGGTGAGCAGGTTAGAAAGATCGCAGAGCAGAAGATGCCCGATTTGAACGCAGCAAGCATTGAAAGCGCTATGAGTATGATAGCCGGAACTGCTCGCAGCATGGGCATTGTAGTCGCTGACTAAATGCTTCCGGGTGGGAGGAAAAATCCGATTAACCACTCTATAGGAGGAAGAAATTTATGAAACATGGAAAAAAGTATGTCGAAAGCTCAAAGCTTTTTGACAGAGCAACACTTTATGATCCTGCGGATGCTCTCGAACTCACAGTAAAGACCGCAACCGCAAAATTTGATGAAACCGTTGAAGCGCATATCCGCCTCGGCGTTGACTCACGTCACGCTGACCAGCAGGTTCGCGGCGCTGTTGTTCTCCCGAACGGAACCGGTAAGACCGTCCGTGTTGCAGTTTTTGCAAAGGGTGACGACGCTAAGGCTGCAGAAGCAGCAGGCGCTGAAGTTGTTGGCGCTGAAGACCTTGTTGCAAGGATTCAGGGCGAGGGTTGGATGGAATTTGACGTTGCGATCGCAGCTCCCAACATGATGGGTCTTGTCGGTCGTCTCGGTAAGATTCTCGGTCCGCGCGGACTTATGCCTTCTCCCAAGGCAGGTACAGTTACACCGAACGTAGCTCAGGCTGTTACCGATGCTAAAGCAGGTAAAATTGAGTACCGTCTTGACAAAACAAATATCATTCACTGCCCCATCGGCAAGGCTTCCTTCGGTCAGGAAAAGCTTCTTGAAAACTTCACAACTCTTCTTGACGCAATCATCAAGGCAAAGCCCGCTGCTGCAAAGGGTCAGTATATCCGCTCCTGCGTTGTTTCCGCAACGATGGGACCGGGCGTCCGCATCAACCCGAACAAGGTCGGCTCAACTGCCGCTCAGGGCTGATATCGGAAAAATATTTTTGATACTTGACACAAAGCAATTTGTGTAGTATACTATTCAAGCTGTCGCCCCTAAGACAGCAGGTGATTTCTTAAAGGCTTTGTGCCGCCTGCCGAGGATAATCAGCATAAGTTCAATTTTGATTGATTTTTATGTTGCGTCCTTTCTCGGCTTTTCGTGAAAGGACGCTGTTTTTTATCATACAGGGATACGGCTGAAAAAATTTTTTTCAGGAGGTGAATTCATCTTGCCGAGCGCAAAAGTTTTGGAACAGAAAAAGCAGATCGTTGAAGGTCTTGTTACTCGCCTTAACGCGGCATGTGCCGGTGTTATCGTTGACTACAAAGGTATTACCGTAACCGATGATACTGCTCTTCGTAAAGAACTCCGCGAAGCAGGCGTTGAATACACGGTTGTTAAAAACACTCTTCTTCGTCTTGCTATCAAAGAAACAGAACTGAATGGTCTTGAGTCCGTCCTTGACGGAACCACCGCCATTGCAACCAGTGCAGATGATTACGTTGCCGCTGCCCGCATTCTTTGCAAGTTTGCTGACACGCACAACGGCTTTGAGGTCAAAAACGGCTTCATTGACAATGACGTTATCGACGTCGCAAAAATTACCGGACTTGCAAAACTTCCCTCACGCGAAGTTCTTCTTGCCCAGGTTCTCGGTGCTTTCCAGGCTCCGATTTCCGCATTCGCCCGTGCCGTTCAGGCTATTGTTGACAAAGACGGCGAAGCTGCTCCCGCAGAAGAAGCTGCTGAAGCTCCTGCAGAGGAATAAGCTGAATTTCTTATTATTAACAAATTGGAGGTATAATTACCATGTCAGAAAAAATTACTGCTATCATTGATACTCTGAAGACTTTGACAGTTCTTGAGCTTTCAGAGCTCGTTCACGCTGTTGAAGATGAATTCGGCGTTTCCGCTGCTGCTGCTGTTGTTGCTGCCGGTCCTGTTGAGGCTGCTGCCGCTGCAGAAGAGAAGACTGAGTTTGACCTTGAACTTACCGAAATCGGCGGCAATAAGATTGCTGTTATCAAGGCTGTTCGTGAGCTCACCGGTCTTGGACTTAAGGAAGCTAAGGAAGCCGTTGACGGCGCTCCGAAGGTAATTAAGGAAGCTATGAGTAAGGACGACGCTGAAGCTGCTAAGGCTAAGCTCGAAGAAGCAGGCGCAAAGGCTACTCTTAAATAAGTTAGAGAGTCAACTTAAAAGCGTAAAATAAAAAGCAAAAGACTATATTTCATAAAGCCCATCAAATCAAGGCTTAGTATGGAATATAGTCTTTGTTTATTGATATTCTGAAAACATTTTGGTCTGCGCCGATGCGCAGCCTTTTTCATTTAGCCTTTCCCTGCCCTATCCACTTTTTCCGTCAGTTGTATTGATTATTCGGCATAAACATGATACAATATCTTTCATCTCTGAGTTCAAGACGGAAGTATAAAACAAACGACATTAACCGGGAAAGGTGCTGAAAAAGATGCCTCTTCAAATCGTCAGAAACGATATTACAAAAATGCATGTCGATGCAATTGTCAATGCGGCAAACTGCTCGCTGCTCGGCGGAGGCGGTGTAGACGGCTGTATTCACCGTGCAGCCGGTCCGGAACTGCTTGAGGAATGCCGAACGCTCGGCGGCTGTGAAACCGGCAGCGCAAAAATCACGAGGAGCTATAATCTCCCCTGTCGGTTCATCATTCACGCCGTGGGTCCGATATGGCAGAACGGCTTTCAAAGTGAGAAAGAAGATCTTATATCCTGCTATAAAACCTCGCTTGCGCTTGCAAAGGAGCACGGCTGCGAATCCATTGCTTTTCCGCTGATATCCTCGGGAGCCTATGGCTATCCGAAAGATCAGGCATTGAACATTGCCGTGGATACAATTTGTGATTTTCTGCTTGAAAATGACATGACGGTATACATCGTTGTCTTTGACAAAAGTGCCTATAGAATCAGCGAAAAGCTTTTTAAAGATGTTGCCGAGTATATTGACGACCGCTATGTAGAAGATCATTACGACCAGATGATGAGCCGCCTTCTTGAACAAAGAATGCTCGAATACAATACGTACTGTGACAATTGTTTCGGGGATAGACCGCAGTTACCTGCGCTGCGCCGCAAAGTAGAAGATTCAAAGCCGGAAGAAGAAATAACTGTGTCTGCCCCCTCACCGGCAAATACATTTTCGCTCGAAGAAGTTCTGAGCAGAATTGACGAAAGCTTTTCTGAAATGCTTCTCCGTAAAATTGATGAATCCGGAATGACCGACGCACAATGCTACAAAAAGGCAAACATAAACAGAAAACTGTTCTCAAAAATTCGTTCAGATAAGTTCTACAAGCCGAGTAAACCGACTGTCATTGCCTTTGCGCTTGCACTTGAGCTGCCTCTGCCGGAGGTAAAAGACATGCTCATGAAAGCAGGATTTGCACTGTCGCACTCAAACAAGTTTGACATAATAGTCGAATACTTTATAAAGAACGGAAACTACAATGTATTTGAAATCAACGAGGTGCTGTTTGCCTTTGACCAGAGTCTTATAGGCTCATAAAATTGTCGCTTTCAAAGCGACCTCCTGCCACGAAAAAGTATATATAATATGGCTGTAAGGTTGAGCTGAGGAAAACTTCTCAGACTAAAAACCGAACAGTCATATTTTTTTGGAGGTAAGCATTATGAAAAAGGGACTTACGGAAATTGTTTTTATTCTTGACCGCAGCGGCTCAATGGCAGGACTTGAGTCAGATACCATAGGAGGCTTCAATGCAATGATAGAAAAGCAGAAAAAGCAGGACGGCGAGGCTCTTGTATCTACGGTGCTTTTTGATAATGTCAGCACAGTTATACATGACCGCGTTTCGATTGAAAATGTTAAACCGCTGACTAAAAATGAGTATTTTGTTCGCGGCTGCACTGCCCTCATGGATGCGATAGGATCTTCAATTCACCATATTGCAAACATTCATAAGTATGCGAGAGAAGAAGATGTTCCGGAGCATACTTTGTTTGTAATTACAACCGACGGTATGGAAAATGCAAGCCGTTGTTATGACAGCGAAACTGTTAAAAAAATGATTGAAAAAGAAAAGGAAAAATACGGCTGGGAATTTTTGTTCCTCGGTGCAAACATTGACGCCATTGAAGCTGCAAGGCATGTCGGAATCGGCGCAGACAGAGCAGTGGATTATAACTGCGACAGCGCGGGCACAAAGCTCAACTACGAGGTGCTGACCGAAGCGATTACAGCAGTACGCTGCAGTGCACAGCTCGACACCTCTTGGAAAGAGCGGATTGACCATGATTTTAAAATAAGAGGAAAAAGAAATAATAAGTCTTAATTGCCCCTTCGATTGACTCTGTTCAACCGATGTGGTATTATCGAGTCTGCCGGAGACTACACCCCTCTCCGGCGGCATACCACTAAGGATGTGACAGATTTTGGATATATTTAAAATTGTTTTGGTAACTTTTTTTGCCGGCATGGGTGCAGGTCTCGGAACCGGCTTTGCCGGCATGAGCGCCGCGGCAGTAATCAGCCCGATGCTCACAACTTTCCTCGGAATGGATCCGTATATGGCGGTCGGCATTGCGCTTTCATCAGACGTTCTTGCAAGCGCCGTATCTGCCTACACATACGGAAAGCACAAGAATCTTGATGTTCGCAACGGACTCATAATGATGGCGAGTGTGCTCGCTTTTACGGTAGTCGGCAGCTATCTTGCCTCGCTGCTGCCATCATCAACAATGGGCGGTTTTTCTGTTTTCATGACATTCCTGCTCGGCATCAAGTTCATCGTTCGCCCGGTAATGACAACAAAAGAGGCGATGAACGGCGTTTCAAAAAAGAAGCGGGCAATTCAGTCTGTTGTCTGCGGAACGGCAATCGGTCTCATCTGCGGATTCGTCGGTGCCGGCGGCGGAATGATGATGCTGCTCATTCTTACCTCCGTTCTCGGCTACGAGCTCAAAACCGCAGTCGGAACGAGCGTATTCATAATGACATTCACCGCATTGACCGGAGCGGTATCTCACTTTGTTATAGGCGGCGCCCCGGATTGGACGGTATTCGCGCTTTGCGTTGTGTTTACGCTTTTGTGGGCAAGAGTTGCCGCGGTTTTCGCCAACAAATCACAGCCAAAAACACTCAACCGCGCAACCGGCGTTGTTCTCGTGGTTCTCGGTATTGTTGTTTTTGCCTTTTCACTCATAAAATAACATAACAGCGGTCTGTACCAAAATCAGGTACAGACCGCTGTCTTCTTTTTTTGACTGTGATTACGGTCTTTGACCCATACCGCCCTCAAGGGTGATGGTCTCGCCGCTCATGTATTTGAAATCGGGTGAAGCGAGCGAAACGCAGGCACGTCCGATCTCCTTTTCAACATCGCCGTAATGACCCATCGGAGGCATTTTGACGTTAGCCTTGAATGCTTCCGGATATGCCTTTTCAAAGCCTTCAAGCTGAGCTGTCCACGCCAACGGGCAAACGATGTTGACGTTGATTCCGTCCTTGCCCCATTCTGTTGCGGCAACTCTTGTCAAACCGCGGATACCTTCTTTTGCGGCTGCATATGAGCACTGACCGAAGTTGCCGAAAAGACCTGCACCGGAGGCAAAATTAATGACCGTGCCCTTTGTCTCTTTGAGATACGGATAGCAGGCTTTCATATAATAGAAAGTTGCATAAAGACCGGAATAAACAGCAAGGTCAAACTGAGCCGTTGTGTGGTCAGCAAGCTGAACGCCGGAGGCAGAGGCTTGGGCATTATTGATGAGAACGTCAATTCTGCCGAATTCCTTAACAGCCGCGTCGATAACCTTTTGAACGGTTGCTTCATTGTCGCTGCCGGCGGAAACATCTGCCTGAACAGCAAGAACCTTTATTCCGTAAAGGCGCTCCAGCTCATCCTTTGCATCGTCAAGCTTTTGCCTGTTTCTGCCGGTGAGAACAAGGTTTGCACCCTCCTTGGCGTATGCTGTTGCAATGCCGTAGCCGATGGAACCGCAGCTACCGTCGCTCAGAACAGCTCTTCCGCCGCCGGTGATGATTGCTGTTTTATCTTTTAAAAAGCCCATGATAAAAACTCCTTTCTGCGTTTTGCAGTCGAGGAGTATTATATCACGAGATTTGTTTTTAAGCAACAAAGCCGCTCAAAAAGTTTGACCTTTGAATCTTTATTTTATTTCTTGCTCAAGATTGTCAAACTCCGGTGTTGAAAAAAATTCGCCGAGCGTGATTCCGAGTCCGTCGCAAATGAGCTTGATTGTCAAAAGCTTCGGATTTTGGCTTTTTCCGTATAAAATATTTTTTACCCTCGACGGCGGCAGCGCACTGAGCATTGCAAGCCTGTTTATCGTTATATGTCTTTCATAACACAGACCAAGTATCCTGTTTTTAACAGCTGTTACCGTATCCATAAATAAAGTCCTCCGACTATCTTTTATATAAGGATAGCCAAAAAGACCGTATAACATGGGCTATGCATGATACTATATAGGCTACACATGCACAAATTTGTAGAAAATACAGCAATTTATAAAACAATCACACGCATTTTTGCACATATTCACCAAAAGCTGTCGATAAGCTAAAAATCCTCTCTTTTGCCAATAGATCAATATAAATTCCCAAAAAACCAAATGAAATCCTTATCAACACAAAAAAGTGTGCATTTTTCTTGCAGACGACTGATTTATCTGTAATCTTTGCAATTGTTCACTGCCGTAGCCTGCCTCGGTCACTTTTGCCGGCTTTAAAAATCCGACGGCATCATAATGATGCAAAACGCGAACGCCGAGTCCCGATAATTTGCTGACTTCATCACTGTTTTCATAGCCTTTTCCTCCCGGTGTTTTGTATATTACACTATGGAGCAGCGTCAGAGCCAATCGTAAAGAGAGATTTTTATAATCGGGCGCCGGTATAGCATAAAAATATGCCCTCAAAATTTGCGTCTCCCAATTATTCATGGGTTACTAATGTGTATCTCTCTTGCATTTTGGCAAAACTTGTTATATAATCTCGTTGGTTCATGTCTTATGGCAGAATACACTGATAAAATATCGGGTCTGACCCGCAAAGGAGTAATAGAAATGAAAAAGTCAAAGCTTGTTCTCGGCGCGCTCGGTGCCGCAGCAGCGGCAAATGCAGTCCACGCCGCAGTCTTTAAACCAAAAGAAGGCGTTATTGCCGCGCTCACAAAAGAGGAGGTCAACGTTGACCGTTACCGCGAGCATCTCGCCGGCGCAATCCGTTTCAAAACTATCTCAAACAGAGACACCTCTCTTGTTGACTGGAACGAGTTTGAGGCGTTCCACAAATATCTCGATGAGGCATATCCGCTCATTACAAAGAACCTTGAAAAAGAAATCGTTCCCCCTGCCAACCTTATCTATCATTGGAAGGGTACAAGGAGCGACCTTGATCCGGTGGCTCTCCTCGCTCACCAGGATGTTGTTCCTGTTTCAGAGGGTACAGAAGGCGACTGGACGCACCCGGCATTCGACGGCGTTGATGACGGCGAATTCATTTGGGGGCGTGGCGCACTCGATATGAAGAATCACCTCATCTGCGTTATGGAAGCGGTTGAAGCTCTCCTTGAAGACGGCTTTAAACCCGAGAGAGACGTATATCTCCTCTTTGGCGACAACGAAGAGGTTGTTGCAAACGATGAAAACGGAGCTCTCGATATTATGAACACCCTCAAAGCAAGAGGCATTCACCTTGACGCAGTCCTTGACGAGGGAGGAGCAATGCTCCCCGTCAATATTCCGGGCGTGATCAACAACAAATACCTTGCCGGTATTGGTCTTGCAGAAAAAGGTTATGCAGACATTGAGGTTGTTGTGAACGCAAAGGGAGGTCACTCCTCTCAGCCGCCAAAGCACACCGCGCTCGGCAAAATGGCAGATGTAATCAAGGACCTTGAAAAAAATCAATTCAAGGCTGCTTTTTCTGACAATATGAAATTCCTCTTTGAGTCAATTGCACGCAACTGCACTTATCCTGTCCGTCTTCTCACCTGCAACATCAAGGCTCTTTACCCACTGCTGCTTCAGGTATGTAAGCTCATTCCCCCGGCAGCCTGCATGACAAGAACCACCACCGGCATTACCATGGCAGAGGGCAGCCCTGCGGCTAACGTTCTTCCTCAGAGAGCGGCAATCACCGTCAACTTCAGAGCTATGCCCGGAACCACCACTCAAGACCTTGTCGAGCACATCAAAAAAGTGGTTCGCAACAAAAATATCGAAGTCAACGTTCTCAACAGCAAGGAAGCATCAAATTTTTCTCCGATGGACTCGCGCGCCTACAAAATCATTGAGCGCCTCTGCAAGTCGATCGAACCGAACTCAATTGTTGCTCCGTTCATGGTAATGGGCGGCACCGACGCTTATCACTATGAAGATATTTGCGAAAACATCTATCGCTATGCCCCGTTCAAGGTTGACACCTCTCTGCTGCTTTGCACTCACGGAACAAACGAGAGGATTCCCATCAGCGCAATGAGCGACGCGCTCGTATTTTTCAAGAACTACGTTCGCGATGTAAGTGCGGAATAATTGAATTTTCAAGAGCTGTTCTGAAAATGCTCAGAACAGCTCCTTGTTTTTTTGCAAAGTTTGTATGGCAATTACTCGTCATATATGATATAATGTTTTTTTGAAATGCAAGCAAAAGAAAATTAGCCACTGACTAACCGATAAACACGATCTTGACCGGGCATTTCAAAAAACATTGAGGCATAACTCCGCTCGGTATGCCGAATCCCGGCGGCATAATAAATAATATGATTGTGTTTTGGACTGAAAGGATTTTTCGATGAAAAAGCTTAATACGATAAAGGGACTGAAAAAAGGTGATCAGATAATCTGGTGGATCTGCCGTACACTGCTCTTCATCTGGGGTACTTACGGTCTTTTCACAGGATATACCTCCGAATTTCTCCAGGCGTGCTTTGCAATCGCGTTCACACATCTGTGGGATATGTTTCAGCTTTTCGGCGGAAAATCGTTCATAACGCGCTATCCGTTCAGACTGCAAACGCTGCTCAACTGCTTCATCTGCTTTTCATGCGTGGTCGGCACAACGCTCAACACCAGAACCTCCTTCACCGGAATTGATATTCCGGAGCACATTTTTGCCGGATATCTCGCCTGCACAGGAGCATTTTTCTTGGGCGAGATCATGCAGGGCAAAAAGCAGCCGCTCAAAATTTCCGTTCATGCAATGTTCTCGCTGTGTTTTGCCGTTACGCTGCTTGTCGGCTGGGAATTCTATGAATTTACAATGGACAGGCTTTACGGCTTTGTTATGCAGCACGGTCAGGAGCTTTACTCCGAGGGACTGACAGACACAATGGTTGACCTCATTCTCGGTGCGGCAGGAGCGCTTTTTGCAATGTTCCTCGAGGCGTTCAAGCGAACCGGAATAATCGGAAAAAACCGAAAGGAAGTTCGCACAGAATATAAAAAGCAGCGTGAAGAATTCAAAAAAGAAAAAGCCCGTCTTATGGAAATCGGTGCTGATCTTTCAAAAGAACTTTAACGAGCCGAGGTGAACCGCCGGATAATTGAAAGTGCAATGTGACGGTAATGTACCGTCAGGATTTATACTTCTCAATTAATCGGTGATTGCCTTGGCATGGTTTTGAAACGGAGGATTAAAATGCTTCTTTCTGAAATTTTAAAAGGTGTTTCGCTTTCTTCGCTTCTTGCATGGGACTGCGAAATTGAGGATATAATTTATGACTCGCGCAAAGCAAAAAAAGACACTCTTTTTGTCTGCTTATCCGGCGCGAGATTTGACGGTCACGACTTTGCAGAAAAAGCCTATAAAAGCGGCTGCCGCACCTTTCTTTGTGAAAAGGAAGTACCGTTGCCGAAAGACGCAAACATTCTTGTTTGCGAAAACACCAGAGCCGCACTCGCTGTCTGCTCAAAGAATTTTTTCCGCGACCCGTCATCTGAAATTGCTGTAATCGGCATCACAGGCACCAAAGGAAAGACAACCGTTGCCCACATTGTCAGAGCTGTGCTCGAGGGCAACGGAATCAAATGCGGAATTATCGGCACGATCGGCGCAAAAAGCGGAAACAAAGTGCTCCCCACAGTCAATACCACGCCGGAAAGCTATGAGCTGCAAAAGCTTTTGCGCATTATGGCAGACGATGGCTGCACCGCAGCCGCGATTGAGGTTTCCTCCCTCGGTCTCAAGCATCACCGTGTTGACGGCGTGCAATTTGACACTGCCGTTTTTACAAATCTTTCTCCCGACCATATCGGAACAAACGAGCACGCGAGCTTTGAGGAATATGCATACTGGAAAAAGCAGCTTTTTAAAATGTGCAAAAAAGCCGTTGTCAACAGCGACGATGAGTTTTCGCGCGAGGTTCTTGACGTTTGCACCTGCCCGGCAGTTACATTCGGCTTTGACCAAAATGCCGATTTTCGTCTGATCGGAGCAAAAAACATGAAGCGTTCAGGCAAGCTCGGCGTTGACTTTTCTTATATTGAATATGAAAAAGAAAAAAGCTTTTTTGTCTCTCTCCCCGGTGATGTCAACGCATACAATGCCGTTTGTGCCTGCGCCGTTGCAAAAAGCTTTGGCGTGAGTGACGAATCGCTCAGAAAAAGCCTTTCATCGGTCTATGTCAAAGGCAGAGGCGAAATTGTTGAAACGGGACGGGATTTTTCTGTAATAATTGATTATGCCCACAACGGAGTTAGTCTGAAAAGTATTGTTGAAACTATAAGAGAATATGAAACCAAAAGAATAATCGCCGTTTTCGGCTCGGTAGGCGGAAAATCGGAGATACGCAGAAAAGAACTCGGTCTCGTTGCCGGCGCAATGTGCGACCTGAGTATTGTTACCTCCGATGACCCGGACTTTGAAGATCCGGAGAAAATATGCCGCGAAATCGCCTCCTATGTTGAGGAAGCACACGGAAAATACGTTATTATACCAGACAGAAAAAAAGCTATTCTTTATGCGCTGTCCGCCGCGCAAGAGGGAGATGTTGTTCTCCTCGCCGGAAAAGGACATGAAGAATTCATCAAAATAAAGGGCGAAAAGCTCCCGTTTTCTGAAAGAAAAATTGTTGAAGAAGCTTTGAACAGGAGTTGAGACTATGTATACATTCAAAAAAGAAACAGACCTTGCATCATATGACGAATACCTTGAAAATAACGGCGGTCAGTATATTCAGTGCTCGCGTTGGCAAAAGGTAAAGACCACATGGAAGTGCGCCTTTTATTCCGGCTTTGAGGGTGAAAAAAGAGTGCTCGGCGTGCTTGTAATGGAGCGCGACCTTCCTGCAGCAGGCAAAATCTGGTACGCACCGGCAGGCCCCGTATGCGACCTCAACAATCAAACACTGCTTGAGGAATTCACCTCTTTCATGAAAGAGCAGGTCAAAAAGAACGGAATAACCGCTTTCATTATGGATCCGGATGTTCCCTTGCGCGTCAACGGCGAAAAGAGAGAAGAAGGACACGAGCTGCACAAAAGACTCCTGTCTCTCGGATATGTTCTCAATCCTTCAATTGAAAACTATACGTATAAGCAGCCGGTTCAGCTTTTCATTCCCCTGCTTGACGAAAACGGAAAGACGCTTGAAGCACAGAAGATACTCAAAAAATGT
The DNA here is from genome assembly GCA_934541115.1 of uncultured Eubacteriales bacterium. Classification (GTDB taxonomy): domain Bacteria; phylum Bacillota; class Clostridia; order Oscillospirales; family Acutalibacteraceae; genus UBA6857. The sequence continues at coordinate 61,896 of CAKTDF010000011.1, read as the reverse complement.
GATAAAGGTGTAAGATACAGCATACGCATCGGCGAACAGCGCGGTCTGGTTGCAAAAACCTTCACCTCAAAGGAAGTTGACGCCGACCCGTCAATCATGGAAGACTTCATGGGCGTTATGCGCGATACCTCCGAACGCGACAGCTTTGTTGAGCGCAACGGCGACTACTGCGCAAAGCTTTTGAGAGAATTTGACACCTGCAGCGATCTTAAATTGGTTTACTACGACAAGGAACTTGACAGAAAGCTCCAAAATGAGCGCATTGCAAAAAAGCAGGAAGCCCTCGCCCAGCTCGAGGGAGCTCACGAAAAGAAAGCAAGGCAGCTCAAAGAAATCATAGACAGCGTTGACAAGCAGACGGATCACTTTGAAAAGAGGATTGCCGAGGCAGAAGCGTTCACAAAGGATACCCGCATCTGCGTTGCCGGCGGACTTTCGATATATTACGGCGATATGGGCAGCTGTCTCTTTGGCGGAACACGCAACGTCATACGCAATGAGACGCGTTCGAGCCATTATCTCAATTATCTGCGCCTTTGCGAAAGTATCAAACGCGGCTGCAAGATTCATGACCTCGGTTATGTTATTGTCAAAACACCGACGCTTGAAGAGGACGGAACGCTCGGAGAACTTGTTCCGGCAGACAACTTCAAGGGCATTTATGACTTCAAAAAGAGCTTTTCGGCTGACTACTATGAGTTCGTCGGCGAATATGTAATAGTCGGCAACAAGATGAAGTATTATGCATACTCAAAGCTTATGCCGAAAGCAAAAAAAGTCAAAATCAGCCTAATCAAGAAGTTCAGATGATCCTATAAAAACCTATAATTTATTAACCTTGTGTTCACAAAGACGCGAATATTATGTAGCATTTTGTCTATAGAATGGACACGAAGAGAGCCGGTGACGGATTTCGTCATCGGCTCTCAATACACCTCTGGCGAGGTTTGCATTTCGCCAAATTCAGTAGGTGGAGGAATAGTAATATGGTAAACTGCTGGTTCGATTACAAAACCGTTATTGTTTCCGGTGCGTCAAGCGGAATCGGAAAAGGACTTGTGAAAAAGCTGATTTCCGACCACGGCTGCACCGTCATCGGAATTGCCCGCAATGAAAAAAGAATGAAAGCTCTCGTTGAAGAACTCGGCGATAAGGCACACTATTTTTCATACTATCTTTTTGATGTATCGGACAAAGAGAGCTGGCGCAATTTTGCCAATAATTTGACCGAAAAGGGCATTCAGCCCGACATTCTTGTCAACAACGCCGGAATTCTGCCCAAATTCAATAAATTCGGTCATTACACTCTTGAAGATATTGACCGCGCAATGCAGGTCAACTTTTATTCAAATGTATATTCAATGAATGTCATGATTCCTATTCTGCTCAAATCAAAGAGCGCCGGAATCGTCAATGTTTCAAGCTCTGCGGCGCTCTGCTCGCTCGCCGGAACTTCAATCTATTCTGCAAGCAAAGCGGCCGTCAAGAGCATGACCGAGTCGATTCGTGAGGAATACCGCGGAAGAATTTATGTGGGTCTTGTATGCCCCGGTTTCACAAAGACCGATATATTCCACAATCAAGACAAGGGTAATGAGTCTGCGGCAAGTGAAAAAATGCTTGGCATGGTTTCAACCTCATGCGACAAGATGGTCAACGACATCGTGAACGGTATTTGGAAAAAGAAGAGCAACATGGTCTTTGGAATCGATGCAAAAATGATGAACGACGGAACAAGATTTTTCGGCGTTCTGGTTTCAAAGGTCAGCAGCGAGGTTATCAAAAAAGCACACCTTGATATGTTCAAGGATGTTTTCTACAGCGACTGAGTTTTTGTTCACATTGAGTTCATATTCATTTGTGCATATTATACAAAATTGTTTCGCAATTTTTATCAGTTTTAACCGATTAGTAGAAACGTGCAAAACCGCGTTTTTTTTGGTCAAAACCCCTTGATTTTTGTGGAAATGCGGTGTATTATATGCTTGCAGTTGAGGCGAGTGAGAGCTCACCCAACCGCCTGATTAATTTGACAGCTTCTATATCAATGTTTTCTTCGTATTTTCTCCTTTTTAAAAGCGCCCGGCTTCTCCCCGGGCGTTTTTAACCGTCCATCGATATTCGTTTTTAGAATATTGGTGGCGCTTTTGATTTTGCTCCTTTTATTTTTATAGCGCTTAGTTTTTCCCTTGGGCACCGCTTATTTGAGGGTGAAAATATATACCGGAATTTACGATTACAAATTCTCGACGTTTACATTCGGCAAGCCTCATCTAATTGCGTTTTACAAATTATAAATACATAATTTTTGTAAAATCTCTCTCATTCTGTGGAAATATCGTTTTGATTGTGCTATAATACTTTGAGTTATGCGTAATTATCTATTAAAGTGTTATATAAATTAAGGGGGCTGTATACATTGAAAAAAAACGTTTGCGGTCTTGAAATCAATTATCTTTGCAAAGGCGAGGGAGACACGGTTCTCATTCTGCACGGCTGGGGCTCAAATATCGGCGTTCACTCTGCAATGATCGACCTGCTCTCTCAAAAATACCGCGTCATTGCTCCTGATATGCCGGGCTTTGGAGAAAGCGAAGAACCGAACGAACCGTGGAGTGTTGACGACTATGTTGATTTTATCCTTGAGTTTCTCAAAGACTTCGGTGTTTCAAAGCTGACTCTTCTCGGTCACTCATTCGGCGGCAGAGTCATCATCAAGCTTTGCGCCCGCGACCTGCCTTTTGAGGTTGAAAAAGTCATTCTTGTTGACGCCGCAGGAGTCAAACCGGAGGCGTCTCCCGAACAAAAGTTCAAACAGGCTGTTTACAGAAAAACAAAGTGGGTCTTTTCAACCGGACTTGTCAAAAAGCTTTTCCCTAATCTGCTTGATGATTTGAGAAAGAAAAACGGTTCGGCCGATTACAACGCTGCGTCCGATACAATGAAAAAAACGCTCGTCAACGTTGTTAATGAAGACCTCACGGAGCTTATGCCATCGGTCAAATGTCCCACACTTCTCATTTGGGGCAGACTTGACACTGCCACTCCCCTCTCTGACGGTCAGACAATGGAAAAGCTTATGCCGGAAAGTGCGCTTGTTATTCTTGAAAACGCCGGTCACTTTTCTTTTCTTGACCAGAGCGCGCAGTTTTTGAGGATTCTTGCCTCATTCATGAACATATGAAAGGATAATCACAATGACCTTGGTTTTATTTTTATCGTGCGTTGCAGCTTTTCTCATTCCGACGGGACTTGCGCTCATAGATTCAATGCACTTTTTTCAGCTCAACTCATACCGTTTTTCAACCCACTCAAAATGGATCAATGAAAACTTTAACAAACATCTTTCCCATTATCTTTTTTCGGTCATTCTGCTGATCGTCACCATTTTTTCATACAAGGTTGATATAAAAATGGGACTCACCGCCGTTCTGTTCATCATTGCGGCACTTGTTGAAAAGCCGAAAAAGGCTAAAAAACCGCTTGTATATACTCCAAGAGTCAAGCGTATGTTCGTAACGATTGCGGTCATTTTTGCCGCTGTCATTATATGCTCGTCCGTTCCGCTTTTCAAATCGCAGCACGAAAGCGTTGCGGTACTCATTGTTGTCTGCCTTTATGTTCTTTCTCCGTTTTGGGTACTCGTTGCAAATCTTGTCAATGTACCGATTGAAAAAGCCGTAAATCTCCATTACACCCATGACGCAAAAAGAATCCTCGCCGCCTGCCCCGACCTTAAAATTATCGGCATCACCGGCAGTTACGGCAAAACGAGCGTAAAGTATTACCTCAACACGCTTCTCAGAGCAAAATATAACGTACTCATGACTCCCGAAAGCTATAACACACCAATGGGCGTTGTCAAAACCGTGCGTTCTTCGCTGAGAGCTACTCATGAAATTTTTATCTGTGAGATGGGTGCAAAATGGGTAGGCGATATCAAGGAGCTTTGCGACATCGTTCACCCGCAGCACGGCATTATCACTTCAATAGGACCTCAGCACCTTGAATCTTTCAAAACGCTTGACGCAGTTAAAAAGACAAAGTTTGAGCTTGCCGACGCACTTCCGGACGGCGGTTTGCTCTTTCTCAACAACGATGATGAAAACATTCGCGCTCATGGCTGCAAGCGCCCGTTCATATCCTACGGAATTGAAAACAAAAGCGACTACACCGCCTCCGATATATCGGTTTCAGAGCGCGGAACGACGTTCACGGTAACAGGTCCGAACAACGAAAGCGAAAGCTTTTCAACCCGTCTGATCGGACGTCACAACGTTCTCAACATCACCGGTGCAATTGCCGCAGCCAACAAGTTCGGCATTCCCCTTACGGAGCTCAAGGGTCAGGTCAGAAGACTTGAGGGTGTACCTCATCGTCTTGAACTGAAAAAGAAGAACGGGCTGACTCTTATAGACGATGCATACAACTCCAATCCAAGCGGAACAAAGGCGGCGCTCGAGGCTCTTTCGCTCTTTGACGGCTTTAAGATTCTTGTCACTCCCGGCATGGTTGAGCTTGGCGAAAAGCAGGACGAACTCAACCGCGAATTCGGAAAAAATGCCGCCTCAAAATGCGACCACGTTGTTCTCGTCGGCAAAAAGCAGGCTGTGCCTATCAAGGCAGGTCTCCTTGACGCCGGATATTCGGAGAAAAAGATTTTTGTTGCCGACACAATTGAAGAAGCGCTCACCCACGTTTACGCGCTTTCAAGCGGCGGACAAAAAAAGGTTGTTTTGCTTGAAAACGATCTTCCCGATAACTATTGATAAACGGCAGTAATGAGGTGAGATAAAATGAGAATCAAGGTTGGCGTCATGTTCGGCGGAAAAAGCGTTGAGCATGAAATTTCAATAATCTCCGCCATTCAGGCAATCGGTTCAATGAATACCGAAAAATATGATGTTATACCCATATATATAACAAAGAACAATGAGTTTTATGTCGGTCCCTCTGTCGGCGAAATTGAAAACTATCGCAACATTCCGCAGCTGCTGAAAGACAGCACCAGAGTTATCCTTGTCAACGACGGCGGTCTTGTCAAGCTTATCCGCTACCCGGCAAAGCGCTTCGGCTCATCGTATGTTGACTACATCGACGTTGCATTCCCGATCGTTCACGGAACGAATGTTGAAGACGGCACACTCCAGGGATTTCTCACAATGCTTGACATTCCTTATGTCGGCTGCGATGTTGTATCCTCTGCGGTAGGCATGGATAAATATGTCATGAAAACCGTGCTCAAAGACAACAATATTCCCGTTCTTGACTGCCTTTGCTTCAACGCAAAAGAGTATGACCGCGGCAATGACGAAGTGGTTGACGCAATTGAAAAACGAATCGGTTTTCCGGTAATTGTCAAACCGGTCAACCTCGGCTCATCGATCGGAATTTCAAAAGCCGACAGCCGCGAAAAACTTTATGAATCGCTTGACATGGCATTCTGCTACGCCGATAAGGTTCTTGTTGAGCGAGCAGTTCAAAATCTTAAGGAAATCAACTGCTCGGTTTGCGGCGATTATGAGTACGCGGAGCCGTCCGAATGCGAAGAACCGGTCAACAGCGATGAAATTCTTTCCTTTGCCGATAAATATCTCGGAAACGGTTCTTCCGGCGGTGCAAAAGGAGGAAAGCTCAGCGGAAAAATGGGCGGAAAATTCGGCGGAAAGCTTGGCGGCTCAAAAAGCGGCGGCAGCAAGAGCGGCATGGCGTCGCTCAAAAGAAAAATTCCCGCAGACATCACAGACGAACAAAAAGCCACCATTCAAAAATATGCTGTTGACGCTTTCAAATGTCTCGGCTGCAGCGGCGTTTCAAGAATCGACTTTATGATGGACACCAAGAGCGGAGAAATTTTTCTCAACGAAATAAATACAATTCCCGGTTCGCTTTCTTTCTACCTCTGGGAGCCGGTCGGAGTCGCTTATTCAAAGCTGCTTGACAAAATGATCTCCCTTGCCCTCAAGCGTGAACGTGAGCAAGAGGGAATAACCTATGCGTTTGAGTCCAACGTTCTTGAGGGCGTATCTCTCGGCGGCGGAGCAAAAGGCGCAAAGGGTTCAAAAATGTAAATAGCTTTTGCATGATTTTCATATGCACCCCAAAGTTCAACACTTTGGGGTGCTGTCTTTTTAGAAGGTTTGATTTTGAATTCCCTTCGTTGACATTTGTCTTCTTGTATGGTATCATAAAAGAAAAAGGAGCAAAAATATGAAGAATTTTTCAAAACGTGCACTTGCCCTGTTTCTGACGTTTATCATGGTTTTTGCCTGTGTTCCCCTTGCCGGAACCGACTTTGGTGCCTTGACCGTTGGAAGCGTTGCATCAGCTGCGCACACCCACAAAAAGGTTACTTCTGTAAAAAAAGCCACGCTTTCAAAGGACGGAACAAAAACCGTCACCTGCTCAACCTGCAAAAAGACGTTTAGCAAAACCGCAATTTCAAAAATAACCTCTGTAAAGCTCAGTAAAACCACGCTGACTTACACCGGCAAAGCCCAAAAGCCCTCCGTTACCGTCAAGAACAGCAAGGGAAAGGCTCTCAAGTCCGGCACTGACTACACAGTTTCCTACAAGAACAACAAAGCTGTGGGCAAAGCGACAGCAACAGTTACATTCAAAGGCAACTATAGCGGAGCAAAAACGCTTTCGTTCACAATTATTCCAAAGCTCACCGTAAAAAAGACTTCCTCCTCGCTTTCGCTTTCTTGGACAAAGGTTCCCAACGCGGCGAAATATAAGGTCAGCCTTTATAACGGCAAAACCCTTGTCAAAACCGTCAATACGACTAAAGCAAGCGCAAGCTTTTCAAAGCTCCTTAGCCTCAAAAGCTACAGGCTCGTGATCAAAGCCGACAACAAAAGCAAAAAGAGCATCCTTTCGGCAACATACAACGTAAAAACCGATTCAAAGGCTGTTTCAGTTCAGATAGGATCCCCCCTTCTCGACACGCTCGACCCGAACTTCGGCAGCTCCGTCGACAGCGGAAACGTTGCCCTCACTCTTTTTGAACCGCTCCTCATAGTTGACAAAAACGGCAAGACCCAGCCCGGTCAGGCAAAAAGCTATTCCGTCAGCAAGGACGGACTTACATGGAAGTTCACAATGCGCAGCGGGCTCAAATGGTCTGACGGCTCAACCCTTAACGCGAAGGATTTTGAATACACCCTCAAGCGTCTTGCGGATGTTGAGCTCGGAGCACCGTATGCGGAAACCGTGCTGAATATGATTGACGGCTACTATGATGCCATCGGTGCACCGGACAACAACGGTAGGCAAACAAAAGCTCCCAACAAAAACAAGCTCAATGTCAAAGCCTCAAAAGACGGAAAAACGCTCACGATTAAGCTTGCATATCCCTGCGCTTATTTTGACAGGATCGTTGCAATGTTCGCCCTCTGCCCGGTGAAAAAAGCCACCGTTCAAAAGAACCAATTCGGCTGGGCACAAAAGGCAAGCACCTTCGTCAGCAACGGTCCGTACACCGTTGAAAAACTGACGTCTTCTTCAATCGTCTGCAAAAAGAACCCGTATTACAGCGGCGGTTGGGACAAGGATAAAATTGTTGCGGAAAAGCTCAGATTTATCTTTGACGACGGCTATTCAGACTATAAAAACGGAAGAGCACAGCTTGTAAAGGACTTTCCGTTTGATGAGCTTGAAAAATATCAGCGTTCAAAGGAATTAAAAAAAGATTCCATTCTCGGAACGTATTATATCAACATGAACCTGAGCAAAGCTCCCTTCAATAACAAGCTTGTCAGAAAAGCACTGAGCCTTGCAATCGACCGCGAGTACATCGCAAACGTTCTTATGAACGGAATGTACACCCCGGCGTATAACCTCATCGGCTCCGGAGTTATTGACAGCAGCGGTCTGTTCCTCAGCAATTCAAAGAAGCTCAACAATGGCAAGACGTATATCAGTACCGATTACGCGGCAAACCTCAAGAAAGCCAAAGAAGCACTCAAAGAAGCCGGCTATCCGGACGGAAAGGGACTTCCGACCATCACTTATTCGACCAACGACGCGGGATACCACATTGCTGTTGCCGAATATCTCAAGGACGCTTACCTGAAAATCGGAGTCCATTTGGAAATTGAAGAAGTTGACTGGAGCTTATTTACACCCCAGCGCCATGCAGGTGAATACGAAATGGCACGCAACGGTTGGATCATGGATTACAACAACGCGTCAAATATGCTCACAAGCTTCTGTTCATTCAGCTGGAACAATGACTCTGGGTATAACAGCAAAAAATTTGACGCCGCAATGAATAAGGCGGCAAGTGCCACAACCGCTTCTGCGCAATCGACCGCTCTCCACAATGCAGAAAAAATTCTGATGAATGACTACGCTGTAATCCCTGTTGCATACTATTGCGATTATTGGCTCCAGAAATCTAATCTCAAAGGCACGTGGCATAGTGCCGAAGGCTATTGGTATCTCCAGTACGCTTATATAGCAAGCTAAACAACTAAGTTCAGCTTACATACCCAACACAAAACAAAGAGCAAAACTACCTGCAACGGTCGTTTTGCTCTTTTTGTTTTCTGATATTTTCCAATAACCGCGGATAAAAAGGTGTTTTGAATTTTAGTGCGGCGGTTTTGCCTATTTTTATCTTCCGAATTTCATTTTCAGTTTTTCAAAGGTGCTTTTCAGTCTGCCGGGAAAAGCGTCCTTTCTTTTTGACGCAAAAAGCCCGAGCAAATTAAGAAAAGCATAATATGAATCTGTTTTTTCAAGGAATCGCTCAAAGCTGCGATTCTCTTTTTTTGTCCACGCATTCTCACAGAACGCGCCAAGGCGCGGAAAAAGCAGTTCTCCAACCTTTTTCATTGAGGAAGCATGTTCGGTATTCAAGACCGCCTCGCTCATTATTTGCGCCGAAAACGGTTCGTGCTCATAGCATTCCTGCACACCAAGCTCACCATACGGCAGCGACAGCAAAAAAAATGAATCGAGTTTCTGAATGTCTGGGTTTTCACTCTCTGTTCGGACATCTAAAACCGCGTTCTGCAAAGGCAAATCCTTTTCATCACTCCGGATAATCGCTTTAACTTCCTTTTTTTCAAGATAAGCTGCGGTACGCTCAAAAAAGTCTCTTGTGAGTCCTCTTTCATCGGTTTTGAGCTCAGCCATTTTTTTGAGGCAGTGCGGACAACTGCTTCTTGGTGATTTTTGGCTTTTCTCTCCGCCTATGTGAACGTATTTGCAGCCAAAAAGCTCAATAGTTTCATCAAGAACAGAGAAAACAAAGTCAAACGTTTCATCTTTGCCGAGGCAAAGGCATGCAGAAGTGTCTCCAAAGCGCGTCGGCACCGAAATTTCGGTTCCACGGCATGAAAGCGACGGATACGCACAGACAGCGGCAGCCGTATGGTCGGGAAAATCAAGCTCCGGAATAACCGTTATATACCGCTCCTGCGCATACTTGAGAATGTCTTTTACATCGGTCTGGGAGTAGTAGCCGCCGTGCGGTTCTTTTCCGAGTCCGGTAAAAGCACGCTCACTACCGATTTGTGAAAGCAAAAAATTATCAAAAAGCTCTATCCTCCACCCCATGTCCCCGGAAAGTTTCCAATGAAAAACGTCGAGCTTGTGAAAAGCCATTGAATCAAGAACCAGCTTGATTGCCTCGGGAGTGAAGAACCAGCTTGCACAGTCAAGCATAACCCCTCTGTTTTCGGTTTGAGGAAAGTCTTCAATCTCAAGCGCACAAATTGAGCGGTCGTTTTGAATCAAAAGCCAAAGAAGCGACTGAACACCCCAAAAAACGCCCTTTTCCGAACCGCCCTCAATTTTCACACTGTTTTCGCTGACCGCCAAACGGTACCCCTCGTCCGGCAGATTTGCACAAACAGAAAAGGAAATCTGCTCCTTTCCTGTGCCGACAAATTCAATTTCAAAATGACTGCTGCAAAAATCTCTGAAATAGCTTATTACATTTTTGCTCTTTTCATCGCCGAAAATCTCCGCAAGGCGCGTCAAGGAGAAAGCAACAGCGTCGCCTTTTATTTTCAGGCTTTGCGGCTCAGGTATGATGTCAGTCGTCACGGCAAATTCTCCTTTCGGTCTGATGGACTGATTATACACCGTCGCGCGCTAAAGGTCAAATTCTCTTTGTGTTTCCTCACAGTGCGACATTTTTTTCCTCTTGCGCTTAATATAATTGTTCAAGGCAACACCGCATTGGTATACGCAGTGCTGCCTTGAAACAATATGCGAAAGGACAAGTCTTTATGAAAACAGCAGTGAAAGAAAAGAAAATCACCGAATATATACTGACTGAGGAAAACGAGCTTTCTCCGTGGCTGCGGCAGCTGCTTTTTGCGGTACTCTCCTTTTCACTCTCTCAGCTGAAAAGTTTTGGTTCAATATCGCCGTTTTGTCCGGCGTTTTCTGCGGCAGTACGATTTGAATACAACCTTTGTGCACTCATAGGCGGAGTCAGCGGTTATTTTTTTGCCTTTGACTGGAAAACAGCCGCCAAATACAGCGCCGTACTCATTCTTTGCGCCTGCTGCCGGGCAATACTGCAAAAAAAGCTGCCGAATGCCGACATGGGCAAAAGCTATCCGCTGACTGCATTGCTTTCATGCTTGAGCGTTTCGATTATGAGCATGGTTTTCGGTTCTTTCAGCATTTTGGAGCTGCTGTTTTCTGTTTGCGAAGCACTCATTGCATTTTGCGCGGCATATCTCTATCTGCGCGTTTCAAACACTCCCATTGCCGGCATCGGACTCGGAAACCTCCCCGTTCGAGACACTGTCTCTATCGGTCTTTGCATTGCATCGCTGTTGCTGTGTGCGTGCGGATTTTCTCTCGGTCCGGTTATTCCGGCTCATATAATAGCCGTTTTGTTTTTACTTTTTGTTGCCCATTACAAGGGTGCAGGGCTCTCTTGTCTTTTCGGTGTATGCATTGCATCTGTGCTTTCAATAGGCAGCAAAAACATCAGCCTGTTTCCTGCTTTTGCTCTCGGCAGCCTTGCCTGCGGAGTTTTTGCCGCGCTCGGTCAATATGCGGTTTCGCTTTCCTTTGCCGTCACCTCGGCAGTAACAATGTTTGTTACCGGCTTTTCTGAGAGCGCGTTCTGGTGCTTACTTGAAATCGGCGCAGCGTGCGCAATTTTCGCCGCAATACCGTCAAGACTGCTCTTTGCCGCGCATGGCGAGCTTGAAAAGAGCTTTCTTTTGCCGGATTGCGAACTTAACCGCAGAGTTTCCGCCTCGCTCAAACGAGCGGCAGAGACAGTTGACGAAGTATCCGATATTGTGAAAACAGTCAGTGCAAAGCTTGATAATGTGATAAACCCCGAGGTTGACCGTGTTTTTGCAAAGCTCCAACAAAGCATCTGCTTCGGCTGCTCTTTCAAAAACGAATGCTGGAGCGAACGGTTCGGAGAAACGGCGTCAGACATTCTCACCCTCGCAGGACTCAAAGAAAAAAAGCGGGGAATCACAGACCTTGAAAGACGATGCCCGCGTTCAAACGCTCTTGTTTCCAGAGTCAAGCAAAGCTACGGAGAATTTGTTGACACAATGGCGGCAAAAAACAAGGTCAAAGAAATACGCAGCCTCATCAGCGACCAGTTCTCTTCAATCGCCGATTTTCTTTCTGAACTTTCGCAGCAGGTGTCAACCAGCAGAGTTGTTGACAACACGCGTTCCCGCGCACTGAAGACCGCCTTAAGCGACGCCGGGATATACACCGACTCGCTCTGCTTTTTCACCGATCCGAACGGAAGAATAACCATTGAGGTCAGCGTACTCGAAAATGCATTTGAGCTTGATTTTAAAAAAGCAAAGCATATTCTTGAAGCGGCAACAAAGCGACACTTTGAGCGCCCGGAAATTGCCATCATGGATCTCCGCTCGGTTGTTACATTTGAAGAAAAGGCAGCGTACCGCGTTTCTGTAGGCACAGCCCAGCTGCCGTTCAAAAACAACAAGGTCTGCGGCGATTGCATAGGACGTCTCCGCGACCTTTCCGGAAATGAAATTGCGCTCATAAGCGACGGAATGGGCACCGGCTCGCGAGCCGCAGTTGACGGAACAATGGCGGCAACATTGATGGAAAAGCTGCTTTCATGTTCATTTTCCTTTGAGAGTGCGCTCAAAACCGTCAACTGTGCGCTTATGGTAAAATCGACCGATGAATCGATTGCAACCGTTGACGGAGTGAGCATAAACATATACAGCGGTGAGACGGATTTTTACAAAGCAGGCGCAGCGGTATCCTTTGTCAGGCGCGGCAGCGAAATCGCTATGGTTGAAGAACAGTCTCTGCCCGTAGGAATAATACGCGACGTATGCTTTGCACACAAAAAAACACGGCTTCAAAGCGGAGACATCGTTCTGCTCGTCTCCGACGGAGTAACCGCCGGAGATTGCGGCTGGGTGAACGATGAACTGCTTGCATGGAGCACCAACAGCATGGACGACCTCGCAGCACACATAGCCTCGCTTGCAAAACTGCGAAGCAGCAAGGACAATGAGGACGATATAACAGTTGTTGCGCTCAAAATTCTCGACAACAATTAAAAAGAGCTTAATTGTTTATTACAACTTTTTTACTTTTGTTTACAAAGCTCGATTTTCGTTGTATATTACAGTGTGTATTTTGTAGAAAGGAAGCGCCGCGCATTATTCGGCTATTGTTTTCGGCGGCTAAAAGAAAATGAAGTTTTTTGCATTCATAAAAAACAGGATCAAATCGACTTTTTCGGATATTTTCAAAGAGATTACCATGCCGGAGTACATTTCCTGGTGGGTTATCAGAATCATGTTCATTTATGCGGCTATAATGCACACCGATGATAGGCAGAGGGTGCTGTGCCTCATCAATATGCTTGCACTTTATGCAATTCCGTTTTTCCGTTTTATTTTTCCGAAAAAAAGCCTTTTTGGCAACCTTTCATACCGCGCTCAGCACATCATCAACATAATGGAGTTCTTCGGTTCCTACCTCGGCAACTACATTGATATGCATGCAAAGGTGGCAAAATATGACCGTATTCTCCACTACCTTTCCGGTATTGCCGCGGTTTATGCAGGCTATCTCATCTACAAGGCTATTCTCAAAAAGGAGCACAAGGAGGATTCTCATTCCGCGCTCCTCGGTTCAACATACGGAATGTGCTTTTCTTTCATGATTATTCCTCTTTGGGAAATCACGGAATTCTTTGGGGATTTCTTTTACGGTACCGCAAACCAGGGATACTGGTACGCGCCCGCAGACGATGATATATTCTATAGAGTATTCGGTCACGGCGCAATTACCGACGGCGGTCAGCTGCCGCTTTGGGACACCATGATGGATATGATCGACGCAACGGTAACCACAATAGGCTCGGCAATCGTTTTGTACATCGTCCTTGCTCTCATAGACAAGCACAAGAAAAAGAAAGCCGCCCTGCCCGAAAAGAAAAACGAAAAAGAAAAAGTCACAGCATAAAAACTGAATTTGCCACAGACGGAATCGCGGTTTTGCGGTTCCGTCTTTTTTATTCCGACCTTATGTAATCATCAATACACTATTTTTTTGCAGCCGTGTGCTCTTGCATATTCCTCACCTTTTGCAATGAGAAGTGAAGAAAAGTATTCTCCCTCAAATTCTTTTTTCAGCTTTCCGCCGCAAAAAACCGCAACGGGAAATTTTGCACCCATTCCGTCAATTATACTCACAGAAAGCGTTCCGCAAAGCTCCCCGTTTGCAAAACAAAGCAACAGTTTATATCCCGTCTGACAAAGCACATCGTCAAACTTGTCCGTCATTTTCTTTCCGCTCGGCGGGCGCTTTTCAAACGCAAAAGACAGCACATCATCAATATCCCGACGGTCTGCTTCTCTGATTTCAATTTTCATTTTTTCTCACCTTTCAATTGTTTTCCGGGCTCTCACAACACGCATAGGGCTGAAGAAAACCAAACTCAACATAGCTTCAGCGCCTCCTTGCCTTGCTGGATAAGCCCTATTTAACTATATGAAAGCAAGCAAATAAAAATACCCGTCAAAAGGAAGCAGGCTGCTGAATATAATTATAGTGCAGACCCCCCATCTCAGTAGAAGTTTTTGATTACTGATGTATCCGCAAAAGGCGGGCACTGCTTTACGCTGTTTACGGTTGTTTGCAACGTTTTACTTTTGCGGCAAGGCAGAACGTTGCTGCGATTCAAATGAAATGAGGTGATGATGTATGGAGTGTTGTTCAATCACAGAGCTTCGCAATAAAGAAGTGATAAACGCAAAAAGCGGCTGTCGTATAGGGTTCGTTTCAGACGTTGAAATCAACACCTGCGACGGCAGATTGAGTGCAATTATAATTTGGGGCAGACCGCGCTGTTTTGGAATTTTCGGCAAGGACGATGACATCAGAATATGTTGGGAGAACATACAGGTGATAGGTAACGACACCATTCTCGTTTGTGCCGACATTCCGGAAAAGCCGCCGCGTCCCGGTCACAGACCGCCGCGCCAAGGCTTCTGGGGCAATCTGTTCAACTACAATTGATTCAATGTGGCGCAAAAAAAGCGGCGTACCGACTAACCGGTACGCCGCAACTTTACTTATGCTAATTATTTATTGATTTTGAAAATGCTCTTGATAGCGTCGATGATGCTCTTGAAGAAATCTGAGAAAATCTTTCCAAAGTTAAACTTTGAAGAAGATGAGCTGCTGCCCGAGCCTGATGATGAGCCGCCCGATGAACCGCTGTCCTTGCTGACTGCAACTGAAGAATCGCAGGTCTTAACAAAGGTATCGCTCATTTCAAGATTTACAGCTTCCTTATCGGTGTCTGCAACAACGATTGACGGAGCATTAAGAATATCCTTGAAAGTGATCACTCTGCCGGCGGTGGTGTCAACGCAGGCATACTTACCGGCTATAGCGGCATAAGCGGTTGCATTCTTTTCAGCGCCGGAAAGAACGATGTCATAAGCGCCGTCAAGGAGGTAAGCAACCTTGATGTATTCGCCGAGAACCTCACTGTATACGTTTGCATATGCACCTGCTGCGGTGTAAGCGGTCTCAACAGCAACTTCATTTGAAAGGGCAAAAATCGTGTCAACGGTGCTTGCCTTGTTGAGGGCAAGAGCAGTGTTGCCGGTTACGGCTGCCGATGCAACATATGCAGCGTCTTTGCCGTCCTTAAGAATGTTGCCGGCTGCCTCAAGCTTAGCAAGCTCGATTGCAGATTTAACTTTCATTTCAGTTGTGTCATACTTCTTAACCATGGCAACAAGAGCCTTGGTCTTTGCGTTTGCAAGATTTGCAAGCAGCTGTTCGCCGGTCATTCTGACAGCGATTACGGTGCTTTCAGCAAATGAAGCGAACTCTGCATCTTCTGAATCAAAAGCAGCGCTTGCCCACTCACCGAAGCAGTCTTCAATGTAATAGGTTTCAACAAGGCTCATCATAAATTCATACTTATCCTTGGTGTTGAAGAGCTTGTCGGAAATTGAAACAACGGTCTTGTATGCGCCCTTGATAGCAGCGGTAACGCCGTATGAATCAAGAGCAACCTCAGCTGCAAGAGAGGCAGCGTCCTTGCCTGCGTCTGCAACGAGTGATTTGATGAGTTCGTCAACGGAAGCCTGAAGTTCTTTGTCGATGGTTGCAGCGATTTCCTTTGCTGCAGCAGCAACATCTTCATTCTTGCAGTTTTCAACGAGATACATAAGGAAGTCGCCGTAATATGCGCTGGCGGCCTTTGCGGAAAGAATCATTGCATAACCCTTGATGTATGCTTTGTAAACTTCATTGCCATAGTTGGCAGCCTTGATTGCGGTGTTAAGGATACCGAGTGTGGTGCTCCATTCAGCAGACTGTGTGAACTCAAGAGCATCGGTGAATTTCTTTGAAAAATCACCAACCTTGGAGATAACTTCCATTGCACCCTGAGCGCCGCCGAGAAGCTTCATAACCTCTTCAAAGGTCTGATTGTTATATTCAGCCTCAACCTGCTCAATAAGACCGAGAAGGATAGCCTTGGCATAGTCGATGTCAACAGAGCTGTCAACAAGATTATACCACGCATCATCATAGAAACCGAGTGCGGTGTAAAGATTGATCTGGTTTTTGAAGAGATTTTCCTTTTCAGCATACTCCATGTGGTAATAATTGCCGTTGTCAAGGATCTCTTTGTGAATGTAGCCGTCATTTGAAGCGAAAGCGCCGAACGGAATCGCACACGCAAGCATCATGACTGCAAGGATGACTGCAAGAATCTTTCTTTTCATGATAAATGCTCCTTTTTTAATATAAAGTTTCCTCTCCGGGCGGATAACCACCCCGGTTGGGCTACCAACACAACTATTTTATAGAATTTAATAAATTATGTCAAGAAAATTATGGAATTTCATCGTAATAGCTTAATTTGTACATCTGTTTTTGTATAAAATTACCATACGTTTTTTATGCTGAAAAAATCCCTCTTCGTTTTCTTAATACTTTTTAATTTCATTCTAACGTGAATGTCAAATTAACGTGAAATCAAAAAAATCCGTTTGCCTTGGCAAAATTATTTGAATCTTGTTGACGATACGCCCAATGTTTGATAAAATATCAGTCGGTGTAATTTTTCCTTGTACTTACTACTGTACAGAAAAGGCAGGGTGAACCTTTATTATGAAAAAAACAAAAGACAAAAAGCGACTTATTATCGTTTTCGGCTGCTTTGTGCTTTCGGCGGCACTGATCGTTTCCGCCGTATTCACGGCAAAATTTATAAAGTATAAAAACACACCGCTTCAACTGTCCTCTGCTTTCACCGTGACCGGTCACACCGGCTGCATGGGCGAAAAAGATAATTCGCTCGAGGCTATGCGAGCCGCAATAAACGCAGGCGCAAAAGTTGTTGAATTTGATCTGAGCTTTGGCGAAAATAAAGTTCCCGTTCTTTCACACGATGAGCCGACAGGCGGCGAGGTCACGCTTGAAGATGCATTTAAGCTTCTCGGTGAGAATCCGAATATTCAGGCGAATATAGACGCAAAGAGCACGGAAAACCTTGTTTCGGTAGGAAAGCTTGCAAAAAAGTATATGCTTGAAAAGCAGCTTTTTTTCACAGGTATCAAAGAGGAAGATGTCGGCACGGTTAAAAGGGACTGCCCCTCAATTCCATACTACCTCAACATTGACGTTCAGAAAAGCAAAGTCAAAGATGAAAGCTACCTTGAAGAACTGGCGTCAAAAGTTATTTCAAACGGTGCAATCGGAATCAATATGCACAAACGCGCCGTAACAAAGGAGCTTTGCGACTATTTCAAAAGCCGCGGTATCCTTGTTTCAATATATACGGTTGATTCGGTCTATGACATGTATCGTGTGCTTTCCTGCGCACCGGACAATATCACGTCAAGGAATCCGGATAAGCTTATTAACATAATCAAACAAAAGACTAAATAAAGAGAGGTACTTCAAATGAGCAAAATTCAAATGAACAAAATCGTCGAAATGGACGGCGATGAAATGACAAGAATCATCTGGCAGATGATCAAAGACGAGCTTCTTTCTCCGTTTGTTGAGCTGAACACCGAGTATTACGACCTCGGACTCAAGCACAGAGACGAAACGAACGACCAAGTCAGCATTGACGCGGGCGAAGCCTGCAAAAAATACCATGTAGGTGTAAAATGTGCAACCATCACCCCCAATGCACAGCGCGTTGAGGAATATAACCTCAAAGAGATGTGGAAAAGTCCGAACGGCACGATCCGCGCAATTCTTGACGGAACGGTTTTCCGTGCCCCGATTCTTGTCAGCGGCGTCAAGCCGGCTGTCAGATTCTGGGAAAAACCGATCACCATTGCCCGTCATGCATACGGCGACGTATACAAGGGAACCGAGTTCAGAGTTACCGAACCCGGCAAGGCAGAGCTGCTTTTCACAGGCGAAAGCGGCGAACAAAAGAGAGCTACCGTCTATGATTTTGAATGCGGCGGCGTTCTGCAGGCACAATATAACAAGGACAGCTCCATCAGATCATTTGCTCACTCATGCTTTAAATATGCCCTTGACACAAAACAGGATCTTTGGTTTTCAACCAAGGACACCATTTCAAAGCAATACGATCAGACATTTAAGCTCATTTTTGAAGAGATTTATGAAAACGAATATAAGGAAGCCTTTAAAAAAGCAGGCATCACCTACTTCTATACCCTCATTGACGATGCAATTGCAAGAGTTATCCGTTCAAACGGCGGCTACATTTGGGCATGCAAAAACTACGACGGAGATGTTATGAGCGACATGGTCTCAACCGCCTTCGGCTCACTCGCAATGATGACAAGCGTCCTGGTCAGCCCCGACGGAAACTTTGAATATGAGGCCGCTCACGGAACCGTTACAAGGCACTATTACCGTTATCTTGAGGGCGAAACTACTTCAACCAACCCGATTGCAACAATTTTTGCGTGGTCGGGCGCGCTCAGAAAGCGCGGCGAGCTTGACGGCAATGAAGAGCTTATGAAGTTTGCAGCCAAGCTTGAAAAAGCCTCCCTTGACGTGATTGAAAGCGGCAGAATGACCAAGGATCTTGCCCTCCTTTGGCAGGGCGAAAAGCCGCAGACCCTTTCAACAGAAGAATTTATCAAAGCGATCCGTGCGGAACTGGAGAAATAAAAGCACCTGCGCAAAGTGTTTTTATTGACCGAGGCATGTGGTTAAACCGGCAAAAAGCTAAAAAGAGCGAATTGTTAAGCCATTAGCAAATAAAGACTATATTTCATATGAAGCCCTAATTTGATGAACCTCATGAAATATAGTCTTTTGCTTTTTGTTTTTCCTGCGCCGAGTGCGGCGATTCCTCACATCAGAGCTGCCTTTTCCTTGCCTCAAGATAGTATATCGGCTGACCGAGGTCTGAAAAACGTTTTTCATATTCTGTTATGATGTTGCCCTCAACATCGCTTGAGTGCAGATCGAGCGAAACTTTTTCAAGAAGATATCCGCACTTTGAAAATTCGCAGAGCGAAAACTCAAAAAAGTGCATATTATCTGTCTTTTGCTTGATTACTCCCCCGTCTTTCAAAAGACGCTTATACATTTCAAGAAAGATTTCGTGCGTCAGGCGGTGCTTTGCCTGCCGCTTTTTCGGAAACGGGCAGGAATGATTGAGATAAATCGTTTCAATACTGTCGGGAGCGATGAAGTATTCAAGCTTTTCCGCGCCTATAAGCATGAAACGTAAATTTGAAAGTCCGGCATTTTTAGCTTTTTCCGCTGCCTGAACAATTACGTTTTGGTTGACCTCTACGGCAAGCAGATTGACATCAGACCGGCTTTGAGCGAGAGCTGCTGCAAACTGACCCTTTCCGCAGCCGATTTCAAGTTGAACAGGATGATCGTTACCGAAAATCTTCTCTGTGTCAAGAATATTTTTTTCAATGAGAGCGTTGCCTTTTTCGTCATAACCGCCATGAACATAGCCGAGGTCAAGTATATACTCTCCACAGGCGGCAAGGCGCTCCTCAAGATTCTTTTTTCTTCTCATTCGCATAGGTTTATGCCTGACCTTTCATTTTTAATTGACCGTAAAAGTATACCATAAACAAATATAAATTCAAGAGGTGACAGAATGATTACTCTAAAAAACCGACTCCAAAACAAACACCGCCGTTTTCTTTTTGAGCGCTACCTTGTCAAAAGGCGTCTCTCCGGTGAAAAGGTGTTTTATCCCATATACACCAAGGAGGAAATTGAAAAAGAGCCGTCGCGCGCATTCGCAAACGTCATTCCGTTCCTTATCAAAAAGCACGCGCCGACCGTGATCGTCTGCCCCGGAGGAGCCTATGAATTTCTTTCATTCAACAATGAGGGCGGAGATTACGCAAGAGCTTTCAACAAAGCCGGCTACAACGTTTTTCTTCTTAACTATCGTGTTGCCGCCAATGCGCACTATCCGAACCCGATGGAGGACCTTGCAAGGGCAATCTGCTTTGTCAAAGCTCATGCCGCCGCATTCTGTGTGAATGCTCAAAAGCTCGTCATCTGCGGTTCCTCCGCAGGCGGACACCTTTGCGCCTATTTTGCCGCAAGATACGGTGAATTTGAAAACCTCTACCACGGAAAACAGTATTCACTGCGTCCGCAGGCGGTTGTTCTCGCCTATCCCGTCATAAGCATGACGGAAGAAACGCACGAAATCACGCGCCTTCGTCTACTTGGGCTTCACCCAACGCGCGAGGAGGAAGAAGACAAGTCCGTTGAACTCATTGCTGACAAGAACTATCCGCCGACATTTTTTTGGCACTGCGAGGGTGACAGAACCGTACCGATAAGCAACAGTATTCGTCTCGATGAAAGACTCACCGAGCTCTCAGTCAAACACGTTTTCAAACGTTATGTGCGCGGCGGTCACGGCATCGGGCT
Source organism: uncultured Eubacteriales bacterium (assembly GCA_934541115.1). GTDB lineage: Bacteria > Bacillota > Clostridia > Oscillospirales > Acutalibacteraceae > UBA6857. Next base: position 41,517 of record CAKTDF010000011.1, on the reverse strand, counting down.
TGCAAGAGGCACAACGGCTGCCGGCTGGTTTGAGGAAGCGACCGAGTTTTTGAAAGAAGTATTGTGATTTTATTTCAGACAGGTTAGGATGAAGAGCAGATATATAAATCAAACGCAGGGAGGTGTCCCGAATGGTTGGACCCGATCCAAACAAAATCCATCCCAACGAAAATATTAAGCAGGTCGTATATATCAAAAATGTCATTACACGTCCAAGCATCATTGTCGGTGACTATACGTATTACGACGATATAAACGGAGCGGAAAGATTTGAGGAACACGTCACACATCACTATGAGTTTTTGGGTGATAAGCTGATTATCGGAAAGTTCTGTGCCATTGCAAAAGGTATTGAATTCATTATGAACGGTGCTAACCACAGAATGAAAAGTGTAACGACTTATCCGTTCAATATAATGGGCGGCGGATGGGAGAAATTTACACCTACGCTCGATGATCTTCCGTTCAAAGGCGACACAGTTGTTGGAAACGACGTATGGTTCGGGCAGAATGTGACCGTTATGCCCGGTGTACACATCGGCGACGGCACTATAATCGCCGCCAATTCGGTCGTTGCGAAAGACATTCCGGCTTATTGCGTTGCGGGCGGAAACCCCTGCCGTGTGATTCGGAAAAGGTTTGATGACGAACTGACCGAATACCTGCTGAATCTCAGATGGTGGAATTGGACCGCCGATAAGATTTTCCGCAACATGGAAGCTTTGTGCAGCGGAGATTTAGGAAAAATACGAAGTATTAAAAATTAGAATCATGCACGAAGTTTTTGGAGGTAGACATTAAGATATGTGAACACTATGATTGCGGCAAAAGATATGGACACTTTCTGCACCTCAAAAGCCTTGATATATTCGCTGTGGGTCAGAGCGTAGTTCGTTTTATGACCCGGACAAGAATATCATCTAAGTCGATGAAAACATAAATAGTGTGTAAACACTTTCTTGATGAACACAAACCGCCAAGCGTACGGATATAATAAAACGATCCGGAGAAGGACTTTCCTTCTCCGGATCACTTTTCGCTTTGAACAAATCAGAACTTTCTCTTGAGCATATAAAGATCAATGCAGCCAACCGGGCAGGCGGCGTGGCACTTTCCGCAGCCGACGCACTTGTCATAGTCAACCTTGGCGCAGAAGTTTTCAACCGTAACGGCGCCTTCTTCGCACGCTTTAACGCATTTCATGCAACCAATGCAACCTGCTTTACACTGTTTTCTTGTTTGAGCGCCTTTGTCATGGTTTTTGCAAAGGACGGCAGCCTTGATTGTATCAAGCGGAAACAGGTCAATGAGCTGTCTCGGGCAGGTTTTGATGCACTTTTTGCAAGCACGGCATTTGCTCGGGTTAATTCTTGCAACGCCGTCGCAAATAAATATAGCTTCATACGGACAAACTTCAACGCAGTCGCCAAAGCCAATACAGCCGTGAACGCAGGTTTTCGGTCCGCCGAAAAGCTGCGTCGCCATTTTGCAGGAATGAACGCCGCTGTATTCAAGCTTTTCAGGTGTGTTTGTGCTGTTGCCCTGACACATTACGGCAGCAACCATCGGCGTAATTTTTCCGGCTTCAAGCCCCATGATTTTTGCAACCTGGGCGGCAACATCGTTTCCTCCCGGAATACAAAGATTGCATTCCTTGGTTTTACCCTCGGAAAGAGCTGCCGCATAACCGTCACAGCCGGTAAAACCGCAGGCGCCGCAGTTTGCGCCGGGGAGGCATTCACGAATTTGTTCAGCCTTTTCGTCAACAGGAACAGCAAAAACAGCAGAAGCCACAGCGAGACCGATTCCGGCAATGAGCCCGATTCCGGCTACGATAGCAACGGGAATTAGAATACTACTCATATATCTCGCCCTCCTTAACCGAAAATGTTGTCAACAATACCGGTAAAGCCGAGAAACGATACCGATGTGAGTGAAGCGGCAACAAGTGTGATCGGCAGTCCGCGCATAAATTTCGGAATATCCGCGCTTTCAAGTCTTTCGCGTACTCCGGCGAACATCACCATGGCAAGCATAAAGCCAAGACCTGCACCAACCGAGTTGAACATCGACTTTGCAAAATTGTAGCCGTTGTCAATGTTGAGGATAACAACGCCCAAAACGGCGCAGTTTGTTGTAATGAGCGGAAGATATATTCCGAGTGCATTATAAAGCGACGGAATATATTTTTTGAGTATGATCTCAACAAGCTGAACAAGCGCGGCAATAACGAGAATGAACACTATTGTCTGGAGATATGAAAGGTTCTTGCTTTCAAGCAGCGTGTTGATGGGATAGCACACCGCCGTCGAAAGCGCCATAACAAAAATTACGGCAGCGCTCATGCCCACAGCGGTATTAAGCTTTTTTGAAACACCGAGGAACGGACAGATTCCGAGGAACTTTGCAAGAACAAAGTTCTGGGTTAGTATTGCCGTCATAAGTATTGCAAGAAGTTCTTTTGTCATTTGCATCAGATTGCAGCCTCCTTGCTTTCCTCGGACGAGGAAGTATTTTCTTCGCAGCTTTCTTTGGAGTTAAGCTTGCAGGTGGCTGCCATCGGGCATGCCTCACAGCCGCGAAGTTCGGCTCTGGGCTTTCCGCGGCTTTCGGCGATTCTGTTGACCGTCGCCATGAGAATACCGAAAACGAAAAAGCCGCCGGGAGGAAGAATGAAGATGAGCATGGGGTTCTTTGAAAGGAACGGAATGCTGAGATTGAGGAAAGAGCCGGAACCGAGAATTTCGCGGATAGAGCTCATGAGGAACAGAGCGGTTGTGAAACCGACGCCCATTCCAAGTCCGTCAACGGCAGAGGCAAGAACAGGATTCTTGCTTGCAAAGGCTTCCGCCCTGCCGAGTATGATGCAGTTGACAACAATGAGCGGAAGATAAACTCCGAGCTGTTCATCAAGCTCCGGAGTAAAAGCTTTAACAAGCATCTGAACGATAGTAACAAACGAGGCAATGACAACAACATATGCCGGAATACGAACTTTATCGGGAATAACCTTTCTGAGTGCGGAAATTGCAATGTTTGAGCAAACAAGAACGATTGAGGCGGCAACACCCATACCGAGCGCCGACTGAACCGAGGTTGTTGTGGCAAGCGTGGGGCAGGTTCCGAGAACGAGCCTCAGCGTTGGATTTTCGGCAAGAATACCTTTTGTAAATTCTTTGCCGAGCGATCTTTTTTCAGCCATTGTTTACCCCTCCTTTAACTTCTTCAAAAGCGGCAGAAGCTGCATTGACGGCAGAAACAACCGCCTTTGAGGTTATTGTGGCGGCAGTGATTGCCTGAACATTTTGACCGTCGTTTGAGTTTTTGTCAACGGTCAGTTCTCCGCTTTTGCCAACAAAGCGTGCTTTAAATTCCGGCTTGGTACTGTTTGCGCCGAGACCCGGAGTTTCGTCATGAGAGAGAATTTCAATTCCCGTAATTACACCGTCCGTGCCGATACCTGTCATCACAGTAACGTCGCCGCCATAACCTTTTGCGGCGCTGGTGAAAACATAGCCTACCACTGTTTCGCCGTCTTTTCCGACGCAATAGCTGACACCGTTTTCAAGCTGCGTAACCTCAGAAAACTCCTTTGCAGCCTCAAGAACGACCGAGCGGGAGGCGTTTTCTTTTTCTTTTGAATTTTCTGCAATTCTGCCTGCCGTTACATTATTCGTGAGAGCAAGCAACGCCGTTGCAACAAGGCAAATGATGAGGAGCGCGGCAGCAGGAATGATTATGTCCTTGGGTTTGAATTTTTTCATGCCTTTGCCGCCTCCTTTGCTTTTTTCTCTTTATTTTCCTTGATAAAGCCGAACGGCTTTGACCTTGTGAGGTGTTCAATATGAGGAACAAGAATGTTCATAAGTATGATTGAGAAGGAAACGCCCTCGGGCAGCGAACCGAAAATCCTTATCACAGACGTGATAAGTCCGCAGCCGATACCGAAAATAATGCGTCCCTTGAGATTTATCGGAGATGTTGCATAGTCGGTCGCCATGAAGAATGCACCGAGCAGAAGTCCGCCGCCGAGTATTTCATAAGCAAGAAATTGAAGATTGCCTTTTCCTGCAATGAGCATACAAACGGCAACAGTGCCGATGAACGAAAACGGGATTGCCGGTGATATAACTCTTCTGAGGAGGAGATACAGCGCGCCGGCAAGCAGAGCCAGCGAGCAAACCTCGCCCATTGAACCGCCATGGTTGCCTATAAGCATCTGAGTCAGCGAGGGAAGATTCTGGGCAAGCGAAAGATCTCCGCCCTTTGCATCGGCAAGAGAAGCCATCGGCGTTGCCGTTGTAACGGCGTCAACCACCCAGCCGCTTGTGAACGGAGCAACCCATTTTGCCATTGCAGTCGGAAAAGAAACCATAAGAATGATTCTTGCGGTCATCGCCGGGTTGACAAAGTTCTGACCCAGTCCGCCGAACATCTGCTTGACAACAACAATGGCGATTATGCTGCCGATTGCCGCTATCCAAAGCGGCAGCGTTGAGGGAAGATTGAGCGCCAGAATGAGACCCGTGACAACAGCGGAAAGGTCTCCGAGCGTTCCCGGGCGCTTCATAACTTTTCTTGAAACATATTCGGCAAGAACAGCCGTGCCAACTGTTGTGGCAGTGAGCGCAAGCGCCTTTGTTCCGAAATAAACGACCGACATGATAAGCGCAGGAACAAGTGATATGATTACGTCAAGCATGATCCCCGTAGTTGTCTCGCTTGAGCGGACGTGCGGCGAGGGGCTGACGGTGAGTTTTTTTGTCATTGCTTTGCACTCTCCTCTCTGAGAACCTGCTTTGCAAGTCTCATATACTGAACGAGCGGTCTGCCGGACGGGCAGGAATATGCGCAGGAACCGCATTCCATGCAGACCATGACGCTGCTTTTTTCAAGTCCTTCCTTGTCCTTGACCTTTGCAAAGCGCTCAATCAACGTGGGCATGAGACTCATTGGGCAAACCTCAACGCAGCGACCGCAGCGTATGCAGGCTCGTTCGGGCTTGATAGCGTCCTTTTTGTCTGCAAAAGCGAGGATAGCGTTGTTCTGCTTGCAGATGGGCGCCTCCGTGTCACAAATAGCAATGCCCATCATCGGACCGCCGGAAATAATTTTCCGCGGTTCTGTTTTAAATCCGCCGCAGTAATCAATAATGTCCTGTATTCTGATACCGATAGGTACGCGCAGATTTTTGGGGTTCTTGATTGCCGAGCCGTCAACGGTGATCGAACGGCTGATGAGCGGCTTTCCCGTTTCAAGATATCTTGCGATGAAAGCGGTTGAAGCAACGTTCATAACAACGCAGCCAACGTCAGCCGGAAGTTTTCCCGGCGGTACGCGTCTGCCGGTTGCGGAAAGAACCATCATTTTCTCCGCGCCTTGAGGGTACTTTGACTTGAGCGCCATAATTTTGACTGTGGTGTCGCCCGTTTCCTTTATATACTTGTCAAAAAGCTTAATTGCCTTGGGCTTGTTGTCCTCAACGGCAATTATAACACTCTTGAAGCCGAGATGCTTTTTGAGCAGCATAACTCCGCTCATAACGTTTTTGGTGTTTTCAACGCACTCGCGGTAGTCAACGGTGATAAACGGCTCACACTCCGCTGCGTTGATAATGAGCGTGTCCACATTCTTATCCTCGGGAAAAGCGAGCTTGACATGAGTCGGGAATCCCGCACCGCCCAATCCTACGAGACCGGAGGCGCGAACAGCCTTGATAAAGTCATCGCGCGTTTCAATAACCGGGGGCTTAAGTCCGTCATAAAGGCGCATTTCACCGTCGGATTCAATGGTCACGCCCTTTGTGATTATTCCGTTTGCAAGCTTAACATCGCCAACAGCCGTGACCTTGCCGGAAATTGTTGCGTGAATGGGAGCGGAAACAAACTTGTCTGTGTCTCCGATGACCTGACCGACAGAAACCGTGTCGCCAACCTTGACGGTGGGCACACACGCAGCGCCTATGTGCTGCTGCATCGGGAGAACGACCGATTGCGGAATCGGCATTCTTTCAACAGGCATTTCGGCGGTGTGCTTGTTGTGAGCAACGTTGACTCCGCCGCGACCCTTTCCTACCGCGGAAAGGACCTTTGGAATTGATTTTTTCATTCTTTCATCTCCAAATCTCAATTCTTTTCCGATAACCGCCGACGAATGCCGGCTGTATCGAGCCGCGGCATAACCACGTTGAGAACAACGCCGGTCAAGCTGCCGCTGATGATTGCAAAAAGCAAAAGGTATTTACCGTAGCCGAGCATCGCCGCGCCGGAAAGAACACATGCGCAAAAAAGCTGACCGAGGTTGTGGAACACAGCGCAGATGACGCCGATTCCGACAAAGCTAAAACCTTTGTTTTTGAACTTCAGCGCCGCACACAAAGCGAACGCCGAAAGGACTCCGCCGCAAAGGCTCATTGCCCCGGCAACGGCACCCCTCGTTATGAAAGCAAAAAGTGCTTTCAATGCTGTTATATACAAAGCGCCGAAAAGCCCTGAAAAGCTCGCAGCGAACATTGTCACGATATTTGAAAGACCGATTTTGGCACCTGCCGGCAAAAACGGCAATTCGGGAAAAAGTGCTCCCTCAAAAAGACTCAGCACCAGCGCAAGCGCGCCGAGAATGCCGAAAAGCGAAACGATTTTTGGCGCCGAGCCGTCATTCGGCAACAGCGTCAAAGCTTTTTTCTTTGTTTTCAATGATAACAACAACCTTATTCGGAACACACGCAGCGGTGTCTCCGTTTTTTGAAAGTGTGCCGCTGCGGACGCAGAGCTTATCCGGACAATCGGCATCCAAAAAGCGTATGCTGCCTCTTTGAACAAGGAGTATGCAGCCGCCGACGCTCATTTCATAACTTTCTTCAACAGTTGAAAGGTCAATTTCCTTTATTTTTTCTCCGTTTTGCCAAACATCGGCAACAGCCGCTTTGCCCTGCGAGAAAACAGGGATCAGAAATAACAAAATACAAAGCAGCGCCAATGAGGCAATCAGAATTACATCGCCCTTTTTGATTCCGAAAACTTTTCTCATGCCGTTTTTTCAAAGTCAACGTCACCATATAAAGTAACATTCAAATCCTTGTCAACAAAAACGGCGGCAGCAGAAAATTCATCAAGCAAAGCCTTGCTCTTTTCTTCTCCGAGAATGAAGCAGGCGGTTGAAAGTGCGTCTGAAACCGCACCGCTGTCACAAACAACGGTAACGCTTGCAAGGTCGCTCTCCGCCGGATAGCCGGTAGTGGCGTCAAGAATGTGATGATAGCGCTTTCCGTCTTTTTCAAAATATTTTTCATAATCTCCGGAGGTTGAAACAAAGCCCTGAGAAAGATTGATTACACCGATGTATGCGTTTTCCTCTCTCGGGTGGCGCACCGCAACACGCCATTTGTCGCCTGCACGGTTACGGCTGCCCCACACAAAAATGCTGCCGCCCACCGAAACAACGCCGCCTTTTGCACCGCAGTTTTTGATGTACTCGCTGACAGCGTCGCAAGCCGCACCTTTTCCGACCGATCCGAGGTCAAGCTGCTGACCTTTCGCAACCGTAACGGTATTGCCGTTTATCTGCACTTTTTCATAGTCAACCGTGTCAAGCGCTTTTTTGAGCGCTTTTTCATCGGGTATTTTCTTCGCGTCGCCGTCAAAGTTCCAAAGCGAAGAAACTGCACCGACAGTCAAATCAAACCTGCCGCCGCTCATTGAGGATATTTTTCTGCATTCGGTAAAAATTGCTGCTGTTTTTGCACTTTCCGCAGAACCGCTTTTGTTGATGAGCGACACCGAGGAATCCTCTTTGTTTTTTGAAATATCCTTATCGAGGTTATCTATAATACCTTTGATAACCGAAAGCTTTTTGAAAGTATCGTCACCGTAAAGCTTGACTGTAACAACGCTGCCCATTGAAAAACCGTTTTGCTCCTTGCAGGTGTAATCCTTTTTAAATTCATAAAAAAGAACACCTGCCGCCACGGCAGCGGCAACAAAAAAAACGCAAAGAGCAGAAACGATTATTTTTCTTTTTTTACCTTTATCCATAGGCTTTTTTGTCTTCATAAAAAGGCCTCCGAAAAAATGACTGTTTTAATACATTACTGTTCATTGTATACTATCTGCGCCAAAATTTCAAGACACATTGCGGCATATTAAGACAAATATTGCGCTTGAAAGAGCAGCATTTTGCTGGTATACTTGAGGAGGAAGAAAATGTACACAGGTATGCCCCGATTTTTATAAAAAGGAGAGATTCCATGGACTTTAATTTATCTGTTCCCGCTCACGTTGTCAGCTCAAAAGGCGTTGTGAAAGAAAAAAGCGCCCTGCTTTCTGCTTTTGGAAAACGCTGTCTCATTGTAACCGGAGGCAAAAGTGCCGTTTTGAGCGGCGCGCTTGATGATGTTAAAACCGCCCTCACCGAAAATGAAATAAACTTTGAGGTGTTTGACAAAATCACGCCGAATCCATACATCGAGGACTGTCACCTTGCAGGCGTACTTGCGCGCGAAACAGGAGCCGATTTTATCATCGGCATCGGCGGAGGCTCTGCACTGGACGCAGCAAAAGCCGTTGCTGTTTACGCCGCAAATGATGACTTTTTACCGTTTGATATATATGAAAAAAAGCAGCGGAATATAGCCCTGCCGCTTGTGCTCATAGGAACAACTGCCGGAACCGGCAGCGAAGTTGGCTCTGTCTCCGTCCTTTCAAACAAAAAGAACGGGAGAAAAAAGAGCATAAGCTATCCGGACTGCACACCAAAGCTCACTTTTGCCGACAGCACATATACCCACTCTATGCCATATTCAACCACAGTTTCAACCGCGCTTGATGCACTTTCTCATGCAATCGAGGGATATTTAGGCAATAAATGTTCAGATATTCCCACCATGTTTGCAGAAAAGGCGATTCCGATGATTTGGGACGGACTGAAGTTTTTGGAAAAGGAAAAGCGTCTGCCGGACGCAAAAATGCGCGAACAGTTATACTACGGCTCTCTTTATGCAGGAATAACGCTTTCATATTGCGGCACCGCATTCCCCCACCCCCTCGGCTACGTTCTGACAGAAAATTTCGGTGTGCCGCACGGATTTGCCTGCGCTGCTTTTATGCCTGAGCTTATCCGCCGCGCGGTACGTTATGAAAGAGACAAAGCAAGGCGGCTTTTCAATTTGATGAAAACCAACAGTGCAGAATTTTTCAGCGTAATTATGAATCTTTGTGAGCTTGGGGATATTATGATGACAGAGGACGAGCTTTCCGAATGGTGCGAACGTTGGAACACCGTCCCGAGCAATTTTCTCAATTCTCCGGGAGGATTCACAAAAGAAGAGGCAAAAACGATGCTGCGGAATAAGTTTGTAAAAACTGACTTGGCTTAATCACATGATCGGCATTTTAATGCATAATTCCGGCTTTATATGGGAGTCGCTTGCGGCTCCCATTATTTTTATACAATATTGGGCTTAGCACGACACTTGTTTCGAATACAAACAGCAAAAACTAACGGAAAGTTACAGACCCGACCACACAAAAGACGTACACTTTCAATTCCACTCGTCCTAAAGCCTCAAATTGAATAAAATCATTATCAACACACAAAACAGCCGCCGCAGTTTCCTGCGGCGGCTGAAAGTTATTTTATTGCATTACAGCTCATTGCTGAAATCAGTCAGCAATGTAAGCATACTGGAAGTACCAGTAGCCATACGGGCTGTGCCATGTGCCCTGAAGTGAAGAGCTCTGGAGCCAGAAGTCGTTGTAATATGCAACGGGGATGCAAGCATAGTCTTCCATCATGATCTTTTCAGCTTCGTGAAGAGCTGCAAAGTGAGCCTTAGTGTCAGCAACCTTTGAGTCGTCGATAGCCTTGTCAAATGCTTTGCTGCTGTACTTACCATCGTTGTTACCGTTGGAAGTATAGAAGAGCTCGATCATGTTTGACGCATCGTTGTAGTCCATTACCCAGCCGTTACGAGCCATTTCATAGTCGCCTGCACGACGCTGTGAAGTGAATGATGACCATTCAATCTTGTCGATCTTCATGTTAATGCCGAGCTGCTTATAAGCCTGCTGGAGGTATTCGGCAAGTGGTACATGGTAACCTGAATCGTTGGTTGAATAGTGGATGGTCGGGAAACCTTCACCATTGGGATAGCCTGCCTCTGCGAGAGCCTTTTTAGCTTCTTCAAGGTTAGCTTCATAATCCTCGCTGATGTAAGTCTTTCCGCCGTTGCTTTCCTTAGCAACGTCAATGAACATCTTGCCGTCTTCAGCGTCAACAATGCCGGGGCCTACATAGTTGTAAGCAGCTGTATAAGTACCCTGCATGATGGTGTTAGCAATATATTCACGGTCGATTGCAAGGTTGAGAGCCTTACGAACGTTGACGTTGTCAAACGGAGCCTTCTTGAGGTTCATGCTGAGGTAATATGTTCCGAGGTTGGAGTCAACATAGAAGTCGCCGCCGTCAGCAGCCTTCTTGAGACCCGGAATTTCTTCAGTCGGAACGTCCTTGATCATCTGAGCTTCGCCGCTGGTGTAAGCCGCATAAGAAGCACTTGAATCTTCGAGAAGAAGGAAGTTAAGGGTTTCGGTAACGATCTTATCTGAATCCCAACCGCCCTTGTAGTACGGGTTCTTCTTGCAAACGATGCGTTCGCTCTGGGTCCAGGAATCGATCATGTACGGACCGTTGCAGACATAGGTTGCGGGTTTGGTTGCCCACTTGTCGCCGTTCTTTTCAACAGTAGCCTTCTGAACGGGGCTCATGGTGCCGAAAGCAACGATCTTGTCAAAATATGAGCACGGATAAGCAAGCTTGATGGTAAGGGTCTTACCGTCGTCGCTGGCCTTTACATTGAGCTTTTCGGGGTCGGGAGTGGTTGTGGCTTTGCCGTTCTTATCGGGATTACCGATAGCGTCCTGATAACCGTCGATCATGCCAAGTACGGTTTCACCGTAGGGAGCGGCAAGCTTGGTATCGGCAACGCGCTTAAAGGTGTATTCGAAGTCCTTAGCGTTAAGGTCGGTGCCGTCTGACCACTTAAGACCGTCGCGCATTGTGAAGGTCCATGTAAGACCGTCATCGCTGACTTCATACTTTTCTGCCTGACCGGGCTGAACCTTATTATTCTGGTCGATGATAAGGAGGGTCTCAAACAGGGTGATGAGCATGTTACCGCCGTCAACAGCACTGTTAAGAGCCGGGTCAAGGGTTTCCGGGTTCGGTCCGATCTGAACCGTAACCGGCTTTGTTCCATCGGGTTTCTTAGCCTCATCGGTCTCGCCGCTGGCAGCAGTCGTTGTTGAACCGCCGTCCGTCTTCTTGTCGTTGCAAGCGCCAAGACATGCAAGAGCCGAGAAAGCAAGTACGATGGCCAGAATCATAGCAATAATTTTTCTGGTTTTCATGGTTGCATCTCCTTTAACTTTTTTCAGCTTTCGCTGTGATATATATCCATTGCATCTTTCCGGGAAAATTTAAACTCCTCGCGCCCCAAAAGCCAAACACCGCACGGCGTTCAAATCTTCCCGGTCGGAACGCAACAAATAACAAAATTATTTTTGAACCTTGTCGAGGTGGTGGCAGGCAGCCCAATGGTTCGGGCTGACCTCTTTGAACTCGGGGCATCTCTGAGCGCACATCTCGTCCGCATATGGGCAGCGGGTACGGAAACGGCAGCCGCTGGGCGGATTAAGCGGGCTCGGAACGTCGCCTTGAAGCAGAATACGTTTTGAGGCTCTCGCAGTTATGGGATCAGCCTCCGGAATTGCAGAGATCAGGCTGCGCGTATATGGGTGAACACTCTGAGATATAAGCTCAAAGCTGTCTGCAAGCTCAACGAGCTTTCCGAGGTACATAACGCCTATTCTGTTTGAAATATGGCGAACAACACTAAGATCATGTGCAATGAAAAGGTATGTGAGTCCCAGTTCTTTCTGGAGATCCTCAAACATATTGACTACCTGCGCCTGAATTGAAACGTCAAGCGCCGAAACCGGTTCGTCGCAAACGATGAATTCCGGATTAACGGCAAGTGCCCTCGCAATACCTACACGCTGACGCTGACCGCCGGAAAATTCGTGCGGATAGCGATTGGCGTGCTCGCTGTTGAGACCGACAGTTTCAAGCAAAGCGATGATTCTGTCGTGCCTTTCCTGCTTGCTGCTGCAGAGTTTGTGAATGTCTATAGATTCGCCGACAATGTCGCCGATCGTCATACGCGGATCAAGGCTTGCATAAGGATCCTGAAAAACCATCTGCATTTTTCTGCGGTACGGAAGCATATCGGCGGCGATCTTTTTTTCTTTATCAAAAATCACCTGACCGTCATAGATAATCGTTCCGTCCGTTGGCTCATAAAGGCGAAGCAGCGTTCTGCCAACGGTAGTTTTTCCGCAGCCGGATTCACCGACAAGACCGAGGGTTTCTCCCTTTTTAATGAAGAAAGAAACATCGTCAACGGCTTGAACAACTTTTTTATTTTTTCCTCTGCCGCCTGCGGGGAAGTACTGCTGCAAGTGCTGCACTTCAACAAGCTTTTTTTCATTAACACTCACAGCGTTTCGCCTCCCTTTTCAAATTCTTCTTTCTGAAGCAGCCAGCAGTTGCTGTAATGCGTATCACTCAGAACGGTCTTGGGCGGCATCTCGCGAAGGCAGATCTTCATGCATTTTTCGCATCTCGGTGCAAACGGACAGCCTGCCGGAGGATTGAGCAGGTCAACGGGCTGACCCTCAATCGGAACAAGGCGCTCAATTTTTTCCGCATTAAGCTTCGGAATGGATTTGATGAGTCCCTTTGTATATTCGTGTCTGGGATTATAGAAAATTTCATCTGCCGTGCCGTATTCAACAATGTGACCGGCATACATTACGGCTATTTTTTCGCACATACTTGCAACAACGCCAAGGTCATGAGTAATCATGATTATGCCCATTTTGAGCTTTTCGCGCAGCTCCTGCATGAGTTCAAGAATCTGTGCCTGAATTGTAACGTCGAGAGCGGTTGTCGGCTCGTCCGCAATGAGGAGCTTAGGCTCGCAGGCAAGCGCAATCGCAATCATTACTCTCTGTCTCATACCGCCGGAAAGCTCATGCGGATACTGCTTGAGACGTTTTTCCGGCTCATTGATGCCAACAAGCTCAAGAAGCTCCTTTGACCTTGCATAGGCCTCTTTTTTTGTCTTGTCGGTATGAAGCAAAATAACTTCTACAATCTGATTACCGATCGTATAAACAGGGTTAAGGCTCGTCATCGGATCCTGGAAGATGATTGAAACCTCGTTTCCGCGGATCTTTCTGAAGTCCTTTTCTTTCATTTTTTCAATTTCGTGTCCGTTAAAGCGAATGGTTCCGCCAATGAGCTTTCCCGGATAAGCAGTCAGTCCCATAACGGAATATGCAGTGACGGATTTTCCCGAGCCGGATTCACCGACTATTCCGAGAACCTCGCCCTCTTCCATTGAAAAGGATACGCCGTTCAGCGCTTTTACCTCGCCGGCAGGAGTGAAGAACGAGAGTCTTTCGTCTTTGATTTCCAAAAGTTTTTCAGCCAAAATTCCCGTCCTCCTTCTCAGTTTTTAAGTTTCGGGTCAAATGCGTCGCGAAGACCGTCTCCAAAGAGGTTGAACGCAAGAATGACCACGCTGATGAGTACTGCGGGCAAGAACAACAGATGGGGATAAGTGTTCATACCCTTAACTGCGTCGGTTGCAAGTGAACCGAGCGACGGCATCGGAGCAGCAACGCCGAGACCGAGGAAGCTCAGATAGCTTTCGGTGAAAATTGCCGACGGAATCTGGAGCGTTGTAGTAACGATAAGCGTACCGATGCAGTTTGTGAGAAGATGCTTGCGGATAATGCGCGAGCCGTTTGCGCCGAGAGCGCGTGCAGCGGTAACATATTCCGACTCTTTGAGAACAAGCACCTGAGAACGCGTAATACGCGCCATGCTGACCCAATAAAGCAAAATGAAAACAATGAAAATTGCTATCAAATTCGGTCCAACCTGCTGCATCCATCCAAAGGCAGGCAGTTCCGCAAGCGCTTCAAGCTTGGGTCTCAGTGCAATTGAAAGAATAATGATCAGAAGAATGTCCGGAATCGTATAAAGTATATCCGTAATACGCATCATGATATTATCTACCCAACCGCCGGCAAAACCGGCAATTGCGCCGTAGGTTGCACCGACAAGCAAAACGAGCGCGGCGCAAATGAGACCTACCGTAAGGCTGATTTTTGTACCCATCATAAGGCGTACCGCAAAATCGCGTCCGAGCTTATCGGTTCCGCAAATGTGCGGAAAAACGCTTTCGCCTTCGTCAATACGTGCCTGTTCGGCAGCGCCGTATTCAAAGGGAGAAAGGTTTTCGCTTCCGCGTATCTGCTGCTCATAGCTGTATGGCCAGAACGACGGGAGAATATATGCAAAAATCATGATGATCAAAATGAAAACAAGGCTGACCATGGCAATCTTGTTTTTGCGCAGACGTCTGAGACCGTCCGCCCAGAAATTGATGCTTTTGCGCATCACAACAAGGCTTTCTTTTTCGTCTGAAGTGGCCGGAAGAAAGTCATCGGGATTCAAATGCAAACTCGGTATTTTTTTATTCATCTTTTTTCCTGCCGCTCCTTACTTTAGTTTAATGCGCGGGTCAATGATCTTGTAAAGAATATCAACAATAACGTTCGCTGTGATGATAAGCGTTGCAAGAATAATCGTCGTACCCATAATAAGCGTGTAGTCGCGCTGATTGATAGCCGAAACAAAGTCTCTGCCGAGACCGGGAATCGTGAATATCTTTTCAATAATGAACGAACCGGTCATGAGGCTCGCAAGCATCGGTCCTACATAGGTAACAACCGGCAAAATCGCATTGCGCAGCGCATGTTTGAAAAGAATTTTGGAAGTGGCAAGTCCCTTTGCCTTTGCCGTGCGGATATAATCCTGACCCATAACGTCAAGAAGGCTCGAACGCATGAGACGGGTAATATATGCCGTCGGATATATCGCAAGGGCGGTGACCGGCATTATATACGCCTTCATTTCATTGAGTCCTATCGTGGGAAGAATATTCAGCTTGCTGCCGAACGTATACAACAAAATAACACTGCTTATAAAGCTCGGTATCGCAATTCCGCACGTTGCAAGGACAATGATGAAATTATCAAGAAATTTTCCTCGGTTAAACGCCGAAAGGCAGCCCATCGGTATTCCGAGAATCAGCGCCACCGCAACGGCAATTCCCGCGAGCTTTGCCGATACCGGGAATTTTGCCTTAATAATATCCGCAACGTCTCTGCCGCGCTGACGAAGACTCGGACCCATATCTCCGTGAAGAAGATCTTTCATATAAGTAAGATATCTTTCATGGAGCGGTTTGTTGAGTCCGTATTTTTCTTCAAGAGCCTCCTGAGCCGCCGCACTCATTGATTTTTCAGCAACGAACGGACCGCCCGGAACCAGGTTCATTAAGAGGAATGTCAGCGAGGCGACGATGAAGATACTCAAAATACCCATCGCCACGCGCTTGATAATGTACTTTGCCAAAAGTTTCAACTCCCTTGTTTACGTTAAAAATTCCGCATATTTCTCTCGGGCAAAAGCCCGCACAGTCTCTCCCATAACAAGAAGTGATAATGCTTGCTTTGCAAGCATTACAAAAAGGGTACCCTTTTTGCGCAAATTTTTATAATCGCTTTTTGATTTTTTTAGAGACAGAGACCGATGTTATTCACACATCATAACACAATTAGTCTTAAATTGCAAGTTGTTTCTGTTTTTACGTTCGTAAATCGACAAATTACAGGCAAATGAGTTGCTTTTCGCTCTTTGTAATAACTTCACAGCCGTCTTCAAGACCGAAAATCATATCCTCGATTCTAACGCCGAACTTGTTTTCAAGATAAATGCCCGGTTCAACGGTCATGATGGTGCCCGGCTTAAAAATCGCGTCGCAGCGGGTATTGAAATTCGGCCATTCGTGGATTTCAACGCCGACGCTGTGACCGAGACCGTGACCGAAACAGCCCTCATAGCCTGCGGAATAAATGATATCTCTTGCAACCTTGTCAACAGCCTTGCAGCTGACCCCCGGCTTTGCAGCATCAATTGCGGCGAGCTGAGCCTTGAGAACGGTTTCATATACCTTTTTCTGCTCGTCCGAAACCTCGCCTACCGCAACCGTTCTTGTCATGTCCGAATGATAGCCACCAACGATCGCGCCAAAGTCCATGGTGAGAAAATCGCCTTTTTCAATTTTCTTGTCTGTCGGAACACCGTGCGGCAATGAGGAATTTTTGCCGGAAACAACAATGAAATCAAACGAAACGCCCTCCGAACCAAGGCGGCGCATATAAAACTCCATATCGAGCATTACGTCACGTTCGGTACGTCCGGCTTCAATTCTTTCAAGTATATATGAGAACGTGTCGTCTGTAAGCTTTTGCGCCTCTTTGATGAGAGAAAGCTCCTTTTCCGTTTTGATGCTTCGCATCTCACGAATGAGCGCGTCAAAGCGACCGCTGTCGGAAACAAGAGTCGGTGCAACAGCCTCCTTGAGACTGTTATAAAGCTTTAGCGAAACATAATCGCTTTCAACATAAAGCGTTGAAATATCGTTACCTCGGCAAAGTTCGGCAATCTCCTTAAAAGCGGCGGTGGACAGTCTGACCTCGCAGCTTTTTACAATTTCCTTCGCCTTTTCAAAATAGCGGAAGTCTATAAGAAAATATGCATTTTCCGGTGTGATGAGAACATAGCCGTCACTGGTATCAAAGCCGGTGAGATAAAATCTGTTTGGCACGCTTGCAACAAGCAGAGCACTGTCCTTTTCAAGCTCTTTTTGAATTCTTACTACTGATTCAGTCTGCATTTAAATCACAGCTCCTTTAAACAATTGCATAAATAATTATAAGTACGCTCGGTTGAGGAAACCGAAAGCCTTTCGTTGACCGTATGAATATCCCACATGTCCGGTCCCATCGAAACGGCGTCAAAATTCTCAAATTTTTGGCTGAAAAGTCCGCATTCCAATCCGGCATGGACAGTTTCAACCTGTGGTTCTTTTCCATAAAGCTTTTTGAAAACATCAACCATGGTTTCTCTGAGCCTTGAGTTCTTTCTGTATTCCCATGCAGGATAATGACCGTGAGTTTTAAGCTCGGCACCGGAGCGCTTTGCTTCCTCTTCGATTTTGTCAAGCAGCTGCTGCTTTTCGGCAGCCACACTGCTTCTGACGGACATTACACAAATAATTCCGTTGTCTTCTGTTCTGAGGATTCCGATGTTTGAAGAGGATTGAACAAGTCCGTCCATATCTTCACTCATTGAGGCAACACCGCACGGAAGAGCGTTCAAAAAATCAAGCGCGCACTTTGTTGAAGCGAGGTCAAAGCAGCTTTCCGCCGTTTCAACGTCTTCAACCGTAATTTTAAGTCCTCCGTCAGAAGAAACAGTATTATCTCCGAGAAAAGCGGCAACCGTTTCTGCAGGGTCTTCATTTGCCGCAATAACGCACTCACATGCATTGGGAATTACGTTATCTTTAAAACCGCCGTTAATTGAAACCAGTCTGAATTCAAAAGGAAGAGCCGAGAGCAAGGACGCAAGCAGCCTATCTGCATTGAGTCTGCCTTTGTTGATGTCAATTCCGGAATGACCGCCCAGAAGACCGGAAACCGTAATCTTTTTGCAGCCTAAACCGTTTTTCTCCTTTTTCAGCGGGAGGAACATATCGACCTTTGCGCCCCCTGCACAGCCAACAGTGAGAACGCCTTCCTCGCCCGAGTCGAGATTGATGAGCGTTGAACCGTTCAGCAAAGAGACGTCAAGTGCCTCCGCTCCGTCCATTCCTGTCTCCTCGTCAATTGTAAAAACTGCCTCAATCGGCGGATGCGGCAAAGCTTCGTCCTCCAACACGGCGAGAATCATTGCAACGGCAATGCCGTCGTCCGCGCCGAGCGTTGTTCCCTCGGCAGAAAGAAGATCGCCGTCAAGGCGGAGTCTCAAACCGTCACGCAAGAAGTCAAAATCAAGTCCCGCCTCTTTTTCACAAACCATGTCAAGATGGCCCTGAAGAATGACGGCAGCGTGATTTTCATAGCCTGCCGAAGCCTTTTTCTTAATTATGACATTGTTGAGCGCGTCCTGCGTGACCTCAAGACCGTGCTCCTTTGCAAAGCGAACGCAGTAATCACTGACTGCTTTTGTGTTTCCCGAACCGCGTGGAATCGCCGATATCGCCTCAAAATAATGAAACACGCGTTTGGGTTCTGTATTTTCCAGCATTGTTATCCCTCCGGAATACGGACAGAACGATCTGTCCGAACAATATAAAAATAATAATACCAATAATATATCAAATTTTCCTCAACAATTCAATACTTTTGCGTTTTAAGTAACCGATGATTAAGCTGAGGAGAGTACCGCGTAATTAAAAGGGACTGTTCCGAAATCAACCAGAACAGTCCCTGAGTTCGTTAAGCTGAGGAGAGTTGAACGCAATGCGCCCGAAGAATTTGTTTTCCGGCACATTGCGGCTCTTTTTGTCTCACAATACGGAAGTATTGCCTCGCCAAAGAAGAACCACACTGCACCAAAAAACAAATCCTTCAGGTGTGAAGCAGTTTTTTAAGAGCAAATTTTTGCCGAGACAAGGCAAAAAGGTGAGTAATGCTGACGCATTGCGAGGCTTTTTAACGCAGTATCGGTGAAAATTTGCCTTAAAAAACCGCACTGAGTTCGACTCTCCTCGGCTTAAGCTTACCTAACCGTATTCATCGATGAGCCGTCATAAGGCACGCAGCCTGTGCTGCCGGACGAAACAAAGAGTCCGTCGCCGCTCATTTCAACCGCATAGAGCGCATCGTCAGCGAAGAGCATCTGTGACTTTTTGTAGAAAAGCTTTGAAGAACTGTAGCCAAGAAGTCCGGTCTTAGCTCTGCCGAGAGACATTGAGCAAAGAACATAATCCGCTTTTGAATTTGCATAAATAACCGCGTCGGAATTATAAAGGTGATGCGGTGCTTGAAGAAGGTCGGTTTTAAAGACCTTTTTTCCGTGCATTGCAGTCATCTTTCTTTCACCAAGCACGTTGAGATCGCCGAAAACAAGAAAGCTCTTACCTGCCGCGGTCAAACGGCAAACGGTTGAGCCGTCATTGGCATTTTTAATCGGCGTTTTTCCCGTCACGGCAGAAACAGCGTCCTCGTGAGTATACAGAACATCAACCTTAAGGTTGGCGACGCTGAAGCTCATACCCGTGTGCGGCGCAAGATACTTGACGGACGGATAAAACTTTGCAAGACGATTCCGATACATATCAATTCTTGCATCGTGTTCAATATTTGAAAGCGCGGGATAATTGAACATAACGCGCTCAAGGTCGATTTCCTTGTGATAAAAACCAAGAAGCTTATAGAAAAACGTAACGTGGTCGCTGTGACCGTGCGTTCCGTACCAAAGGGCAATTCTCACCTTTTCTCCCTCGTGAGTGCCGGTGATTTTGCGCATAAGGTCAAAGCATTTTTCAATGTTTTCGTCCGAGGACTGACGTATGGAGCCGCCGTCGATCACAACAAGGCTGTTGTCTGCAAGACGGATAATATACATCATACCGTTGGTTGAAAGCACTTCGTCCTCTTTGTAGCTTTGAGCATAGCGGTGGTCAAACTGATAGACCGTAACGCTTTCGCCCTCACCAAAGGTATAGCCGAAATCCTCAAAATTCCTTGTGCAGGTATCCTCGATAATTCTTGCCTCGGAAAGCTCTTTGCTGTAGTACAGATAATATAGCTTTCCGTCTTTTCTGAATGCGTCGCACAACACGCCGTAAAGCTCATTTTCATAGGTTTTTTCAAAACCGTTGTCCCGGAGCTTTTCGCAGTATGCTTCATATTCCTCCTTTTTAGTGGCAGAAACAAGCTGCATTTTTCCGTCATTTTCGGTCGGTCCCTCGCTGTCGCTCAAAATGCCGGAGCCGGTGTTATAAACCGTCTCGCAGATTACGCCGCCGTCATATGCCGGCATATTAAGCTTCCATTTTTCCACGCTTTCGGAACCGATTCCGAAAAGCAGCAGTATGCTTTGAACGAACGCTAAAAACGCTGCAATGATTTTTGTCATTTTTCCCTCATGCCTTTCTTCGTTTTGTTTTTATTATTCAGCTTTTCGCCTTTCTCCGCGAAAAAGCCAAATTCCGCTTTTAATAAGTGAACGTATAAGTTATCTTGTCTGTAATTTCCGCCATAAAGCTTGAATTTTCCGCGTTTATTCCGGTTTCTCTCAAGTCAAAGCCCAAGGTCTGCTCTGCCGTAACGTCAAGAGAAATCAGCCTGCCGCGCTTGTCAAGAAGAGCCTTGACCACTGTTCCGGGATAAGTTACGGTGAAGAGCGGCATATCCTTGTCATCTGTAATCTTCAACACCGAAATGTCAAACGGAGTTGAAACCATTTTGTTATAAACGGTCGGCGTGCTTGTTTTTCCGCTGAAGTGCGACTGCTCCTTGACCAATGTCAAAGTCAACAGACAGCCGCTGCCCACCTGCTTTGCGCTCGCCTTTTTAATTCCGGCTGTCGGTATGTTACACTCCTTGTAATAAGGAGGAATAAATGCGCCGACGTCAGTGCCGTTCTTAGCCTTTGTTCCGTTTTTAACGAGGTACGCCGTGCCGTTTTGAACAGCATAAGACTTTGTTGAGCCTGAGAACATCAATGTCTTGATCAGCGTTGAAAAAACATTTGCTTTTGTTCCTTCGCATCTTTTTAAAATATAATCGGGATCTTTTTTGCAAACAAACGAAAAGTTCTTTGTTCCTTTAACCTTGTTGATAGCCTTATTATATTCGGCAACAATTTGCTTTTTTCCGGACGGAACGGCAAGCGGTGTAACGGTGACCGTAACCTTGCATGTCATTTTTACGCCGTTTTTGACTGCGGTGATCGTTGCCGTACCCTTACTTTTTCCGGTAACGATGCCGCTCTTGTTGACATAGGCAACCTTGGAATTGCTGCTTGAAAATTTTGTGGTTCCGCTGCCGCCGCTCATAACAAGCCGGTAGCTGTTGCCCGCTTCGAGCTTCAGACTCGTTTTGTTGAGACTGTGGGCATAAATTGCAACCTTGCACTTGAGAGTATAACCGTTGACCGTGGCTGTGACGGTTGTTTTGCCGAGCTTTTTGGCGGTAACAACGCCCTTTTTGCTCACCGTTGCAATCTTTGTGTCGGCACTCTTCCACTTAACGGTGCCGGTGCCGCCGTTAATTTTCAAAGTTGTTTTATCACCGCGCTGAAGGGTCAGACTTGTTGTCTTAAGACTCGGCTTTTTGACTGTGACCGTACACTTCATCTGAACACCGTTACGCGTTGCGGTTATTGTTGTTTTTCCTGCTTTTTTTGTCTTGACAACGCCGTTTTTGTCAACGGAGGCGATTTTGCTGTTAGCGCTTTTCCATTTAACGGTGCCGCTGCCGCCGATGACCTTGAGGGTGAACTTCTGACCGAGATAGACACTTTTTGTTTTGTTGTTGAGATACGGATTGACAACGGTAACCTTGAAAAGGAAGGTTTCCTCCCCTACTTCAACCATTATCGTTGCGCTGCCTTTCTTTTTGCCGGTAATTACACCGGTCTTTTTATTTACCGAAGCGACCTTGGGATTGTCACTGGTCCAAACAGCTATTGAAGTATCCGCGCCGGAGGGCTTTGAGGTAATCTTTCTCTTGTAGGTCTGTCCGAGAAAAATGTCCTGTTCCTCCTGGCTGACATAATAAGTAACGTCGTCCGCGGCGGCAAACGCCGGCACTGCGCACGAGGCTAAAAGCAGCAATGCCATCATAAAGGAAAAAATTCGTTTCATATTTATCCTCCTTTTTCATATTCACACTTATAAGGCAGTAAAAAAAACTGACCGATTGCTGACAAATCAAGCTACAATATGTTCAGTCTGATTTTAACATACCAAACAAAAAAAGAAAAGCCCCAAAAGAACATTTTTTCGCTTAATAATAACAATTACTCCCATATAACGGGCAAACACTGCAAAAAAGCAGCAATTTTGTGCTTTAACGCTCTAAAATCGCAGTGTTCTGCCTTGACATCACAGCATAATATAGAGTATAATTCCTTATATATTTCGCGCAAGGCTTCGGACTCTTTTTGTCCGCCGTGCGAAATGGATTATAGAAAGCAGAGGTGTCAACCATGTCAAGAGTTTACAATTTTTCCGCAGGTCCCTCGATGATGCCCGAATCAGTGCTCAAAAAAGCCGCTTCGGAAATGCTCGATTATCACGGCTGCGGTCAGTCAGTTATGGAAATGTCTCACCGTTCAAAGGTTTTTCAGGGAATCCTCGACGAGACTATCGCACTTGTCAAAGAGGTTCTGAATGTTCCCGACAACTATAAGATTCTCTTTCTTCAGGGCGGCGGCTCAACCCAGTTTTCAATGGTGCCGCTCAACCTCATGAACAAAAACAACAAAGCCGATTACATCGTAACCGGAAACTGGGCTAACATTGCCTATAAAGAAGCCTGCCGTTACGGCAAGGTCAGACTCCTTGCCACCAGCGCAGACAAGAATTATTCCTACATTCCCAAGGTCAAGGCAGAAGACATTGATCCCGAGGCAGACTATGTTTATTACTGCATGAACAACACTATCTACGGAACAATGTTCAAATACATTCCGGAAACCGGAAATGTGCCTCTTGTTTCAGATATTTCCTCATGCATCTGCTCTGAGCCTATCGACATTTCAAAATTCGGTCTTGTTTATGCAGGCGTTCAGAAAAACATGGGTCCTGCCGGCGTAACGCTCGTAATCGTTCGCGAAGACCTCCTCGGCAACGCCATGGACTTCACCCCGCTCATGCTTGACTATAAGCTCCATGCAGACAAGGGCACAATGTATAACACCCCGCCGTGCTACGGCATCTACATCTGCAAGCTCATGCTTGAATGGATCAAGAACGACATCGGCGGTCTTGAAAAAATGAAAGCGCATAACGAAAAGAAGGCTGCCATTCTCTATGACTTCCTCGACTCCTCATCGCTCTTCAAGGGTACTGTTGTCAAGGAAGACCGTTCACTCATGAACATTCCGTTCGTCACCGGCGACAAAGAGCTTGACGCTCTCTTTATCAAAGAAGCAGAAGAACGCGGCTTTGTCAACCTCAAGGGTCACCGTTCAACCGGCGGTATGAGGGTTTCAACATACAATGCAATGCCGATTGAGGGCGTTGAAAAGCTTGTTGCTTTCATGAAGGATTTTGAGGAGGCACACTCATGAGCCGCGAGATCCTCACTCTGAACAAAATTTCTCCCGTCGGTCTCTCACGTCTTGAAAGCCGCGGTTATATCTGCGGCGATGACGTAAAAAATCCCGAAGCGGTTCTTGTCCGCTCGGCAAGTATGCATGACATGAACTTGCCTGCCTCGGTTCAGGCGATTGCCAGAGCCGGAGCCGGTGTCAACAATATTCCCGTTGATGCTTGCGGCGAAAAGGGAGTTGTTGTTTTCAACACTCCCGGCGCCAACGCAAACGCCGTCAAAGAGCTTGTTCTCACAGGTCTGCTGCTTTCTTCAAGAAAGGTTGTTGACGCAATTGAATGGGTCAAGACCGTCAAAGACGAGCCGGAGCTTTCAAAGCTCATTGAAAAAGGCAAGAGCAAATTTGCAGGTCCGGAGATTCTCGGCAAAAAACTCGGTGTGATCGGACTGGGTGCAATCGGTGCACTCGTTGCAAATTCGGCATGTGTGCTCGGCATGGAGGTTATCGGTTACGACCCGTTCCTCTCTGTCAAAGCCGCACTGAGCCTTTCACCGTCGGTAAGATTCACCGATAATATCAAGGACATCTTCACCTCTTGCGATTACATCACCGTTCATGTTCCTCTCCTTGACTCAACAAAGGGCATGATTTGCAAAGAGGCTCTTTCTTCAATGAAAGACGGCGTGCGCATCATGAACTTTTCAAGAGGCGGACTTGTTGATGACGATGACCTGCTTGAAGCCGTTGAAAGCGGCAAGGTCGCATGCTATGTTACCGACTTTCCGTCAGGAAAACTCATCGGTAAGAACGGAATCATTGCCATTCCTCACCTCGGCGCGTCTACGCCCGAATCTGAGGAAAACTGTGCCGTAATGGCGGCCGATGAGATTTCGGATTATCTTGAAAACGGTAACATTACACACTCGGTCAATCTGCCGGATCTTTGCGCAGCAAAAAGCACCGATCGCCGCGTCTGCGTAATTCACAAAAATCTTCCGGACGCACTTGCCAATATTTCTGCTGCTTTTTCCGGCGCAGGCGTTTCTGTTGCCGCTCTTTTGAGCAAAAGCAAAAAAGACCTCGCCTACACCATTGCCGATGTTGAAAACGGTAATGCAGACTTTGCCTCCATTCTCGGCGGCATTGACGGCATAATCAAGGTCAGAGTTATCTGAGATAATATGTTAATATAAGCACAACGGGCTGCCGCTCCTCGTTTTCACGATTTGCGGCAGCCTGTTGTTATGTTGTCGGTATATATTTTATACCGTCAAACCGTTTTCAGCAAAAGCCATATATGAAACTACAAAAAAACGATATCGCCGCCGCTTCTTTTGAAACGGCGGCGATATTATTAAATCAAACAGTTATCTTTTGAACAGATTCTTGAAAAAGTCAAAAATCTTTTGGAACATAGCTATGAGATTCTTCCAGAACACTATAAAGCCTTTTGAGGCAATTCCGTTCGAATCAATGATTCCGTCAAGGTTTTCGTCAAGGATCTTTCCTATAAGTGTTCCGAGACCTTGTGCATTCGGATCATCTGAACCGTTGAGCATTTTGAGAATCTCTTTCCACTTTTTATTAAGATTCTTCAGCCCCTCCGCGGAGTGGCTCGTGCCCTTGTTTGCACCGTAGAACAGCTGATAGATTGCAAACAGTGACTGATCCATGCCAAAATGTGTTCCCGTGTAGGTTGCAAGTAGGTCAAGCGTTGCCTTTACATATTTTTCTGCATCGGCACTCATGTTGCACTTTTCCTTGAGAATGGTGAGAACCTTCTCGCGGTTCTGACCGTTCATGAGGAATGTGATTGCAAGCCTTTCAACAATCGTAACCATCTCTGCTTTTGAGGTGCTCGATTGATAAATCATCTTGTATGCCTTTTCACCGTTCTTGGAGGTATAGCTGACAAGCTTTCCTACAGTCAGTTCAAGGAACGTATCAATGCTGATGCCTTCAAGCTTTTGTCCGGTCTTTTCCTCAATCTTTGTGAGTGCAAGGGCAAAGAGACTTTCAAACGTTGCCTCATCAAGTCTTATGCCGATAAGGTCATAGAGATCAACCTTGACGAGCGGTTCAATCGCGTTCAAAATTCCGTATACGGAGTGGAGAACGTTCTTGAAGCAGGTGTCAAGTCCGTTACTGTTGACAAAGTATATAACCTGCGGCAGAATCGAAAGAATTTCGTCCGCCGGGTTTTTCATAATTTCGTCAAGTCTGTTAAAGAGCGGCTCGGTGATGCCGGTTACTATTGCATTCCTGTCCTTTTCCGCAGCTGCACAGTACTCGTCGGGTGTGAGAACATTCTTGCAGTCAAGCGCTTCAAGGAGAGGAATAATGCCGTATGCATAACCGTCTGCGCCGAGCAGGGTAACGAGATCCTTGCCCTCCTCGTCAACAAAGAACGTAAAGTCCTTTCCGGTCAGCATCCATTCAAGCACCGGATAAAGCGGGCCGACAACGTCGCAGAGCGCTTTTGTAAATGCTGCGCGGTCATCTTCAAACTCAGGAACAGTGTAGTTCTTCCAGAAGTCAAGGTCAACGCCGAGCGATTCTTTGACGAGCGCTTTTATGTGCTCGCCGCCGTCCATAGCGTCGATCTTGCCGGTAAATTCAAGAATCCTGTCAACGATCGTCTGAATATTCTTGCTGTTATAGAGCGAACCGTTGACAAGTGAATTCAGCAGCTCTTCAAAATTGCCAACATACTTTCCGTTCACTTCGATACCGAGCAGATAAACCAAATCATCAAGAAACTTGTCAAAGTTGTCTGCAATGTACTGAGCCATCTCCTGTGTATAGAGAGGACCGTATTTATATCCGCTGAAAAGAACCGAAGATTCAATTGCAGAGAAAGTTTTGTCGGTGTCTGCATATTCGGTGACGATGTATGACGGCTTCTGCATTTCAAACTGTCTGAGTTTGAGCACACCGAGAACAGCGTCATAAGCGTCGCTGCCGAGCATTTCACGCAGCTTTTCTTCGTTACCGTCAAGCTTGATCGTTTCAACAAAGGCGGTGATAATAAGCGTGAGCATATCACGTCTTGTTTCCTTTTCGGTATACTGCATCTTATATGCATACTCTCCGCTGACGGAAGCGTACTGTTTGATCGTTCCGATGCAAAGTCCGCTGAAGGTCACTTCAACTGCCGAAAGGTCAAGTCCGCTCTTTTCCTCGGCAAGAGCAATAAGCTTTTCAAATGAAAGATCCGAAAGATCAAAGCCAAGCAATTCGCCGATGTCGAGCTTTGCGCCGAGTTTTTCAAGCGATTCAGAAAGAGCATAAACAGCAGAAAGGGCATTGTATGCACTCGCAGTCAAGCCGTCAGCATTGATGAAATAAATAACGTTCGGGAGTACGTCAAGGACTTCATTTGCGGGGTCGTCAATAATTTCGTCAAGTCTTGCAAAGGCCGATTTGAGCGCCTTGTTGAGCGCGTCCTTTTCATCGGCCGCCGGAAGATTCTTGCAGCCGAGGGCCTCAAGAACCGGCGCAATACCGTTTGCATAACCTGCCGCGCCCCTGACAGTGATAACGTCATTATAGACATAGTTTCCGTCTGCGTCCTTTTCGGTACCGGTGAAGAATCTGTAATCCTTTGAGAACAGCAACCAATTGACAAGACCGCTTATCGGTTCAAGAATCTTAGTCAGCTCATCTGCAAATTCTTCACCCGTGAGCGTACCCTCGGGAGCAGTGTAATTTTTGATTGCGTCAAGGTCAAGACCGAGAACAACGCTCGCCGCGCCGACAAGGGTCTCGTCAACATCTTTGAGCAAATCAACAATAGCGTCATTGACCTTTTGAAGATTTTCCCCGGTGTAAAGGTTCAGCTTTGACTTGAGCAGAGCCGAAAGGTCGCCCTCCTCGCCTGCCGCCTTGAGCAACGAAGCAATAACCTTGTCAAGATTTTCATTGACATAGCCTGCCGCACCGGCAGTCCAGTTGTTCGGATAATTTAGAGATTCAACCGTCGGGGTGATTTGGACGCCGTTTTCAAAGTCAAGCTTTGAAAAATCGGTATCCTCACCGAAGTAATACATCCAGTTGATTTTTCTGGTATCGGGATCAGTGCCGTTGAATACGCTCAAAAGAGCGGCAGTGAAATTCTCGGTACCGAGGAGAGAATCAATCGTTTTTGCGTTTTCTTCATCCTTGAGCGCGTCAAGCAAAAAGCTGAGAACGACTGTTACCATGTCTCCCCTGTCAAATGTTCCGTCAATGTATGCGCCCTTATATGCGTTGTCGCTTTCGGCAAGGAAGCTGCTCTTTGAGGTGTATTTTGTTCCTATAACCTTACTGACGTCCTCACAAAGCGTTGCGAGTCCGTTCAGGTTGAGACCCGTTGCCTCCTCAATTTTTGAAACGAAGTATGAGGCGTTGAGATTATCAAGTCCGTCCGGAGTGCCGAGGGCGTCTGCCAGCGCTTGCATATCTACCGCGTATACCGGACGAATAGTGTCAATAATTACATAAATCGGGTGAAGCAGATTTCTGATACCGGTTGAAAAAGCATTGCTTGAAAGGTAATATACAACACCGGGGAGCATATCTGCAATCGTATTCACCGGGTCTTTTTCAAGCTCGTCGAGCTTTTCAAAAACAGCGTCAAGAACCACCTTCGCGGTATCCTTTGCATCAAATTCGGCGGCGCTTTCAACGCTGCAGCCGAGCGCCTCAAGCAGCGGAACCAGCGCTGCGTCATAGCCCTCATTGCCGTAAAGCACAAGATCTGCACCGTTTTTAAAGATGTGAACATCTTCGCCCTTGAAAAGGAAACCGAACAACGGTTCAAGCGGCTCAAGCACCTTGAGAAATGCTTTTCTGAAACCGTCTCTGTCACCGTCGACAAAGCCCCATGAATAGTTTTCGTCAATGTCCTTATACTCGTTGTAGGCGGTGAGGTCAACTCCAAGTTCAGATTTTATAAGATCTGTAACCTTTTCCGGCAGCGATATAAGAGAAGCAAGTCCCTTTGCCGCGCCGGTTACGGTCTTGTTGGTGAACAGACCGGCTATGCCGTCTGAAACAGCCTTTGAAAGGTCAATGTCGCCGCCTGCTGCTTTTATTGCGGAGTCAATTATTGACGAGAGGTTATTGCCCACATAGTCGGCTGCTTTCTTTGTCCAGTCATTGTTATATGAAAGGTATACCTTTGACGCAGGTGTAACACCCTCAACCGTGCCCACAGAAGAAGACGCCGTTATCCATTCATAGCCCTTAAGCGCATACTTTGTCTGGTTCAGCAGCTCAATAATCGCCGCAAGAGCCATGTTGCCGTTTTCATCGCCAACGCTTGTATAGATGTTTTTGATAATTGTTTTCAGCTCTTCGGTCATTTCCTCATCTTTTGAGAACTGCTTATAGAGCTTGTTGACAAAATCATCGCTGCCGAGACACCTTGTCAAATAGTCAAGCACAGCCATGAATACGTCCGCTTTGTCTGCGGTAAAGTTGATTCTGCTGCCGTTTCTGCGCTTTGTTGAAGCGTTTTTGTTGAGCGAAGCATACGTTATAAGCTCA
The DNA here is from genome assembly GCA_934541115.1 of uncultured Eubacteriales bacterium. Taxonomy (GTDB): domain Bacteria; phylum Bacillota; class Clostridia; order Oscillospirales; family Acutalibacteraceae; genus UBA6857. The sequence continues at coordinate 12,723 of CAKTDF010000011.1, read as the reverse complement.
CCTGAGTTCATAACGGGCAACGTGCTCGAGTCAACGTCCTTGACAAACATGCCGACAAGATATGAAACTATTGAGCTGAAAGAAGAAACGTCAAAATCAAGGTTCAGAGAATTCTTGTTGACAAAATCATTAAGTTTCAAATCATAGTGGTCATTGATGACCTGAATGCCGAGAGCCGAGTCATTGGCTTTGTAATTGAGTCTGATATTCAGATACTGAAAACGTTCCCAAAGCTTATCCATCGGAACAGCGTATGCAAGGTTGGGAAGAACCGAGCAAAGAGTTTCAACCGGATTTTTGGCAAGCTTGTTTTCAACAAAATCGATGAGCGGGTCAAAAATAGCGTTGACGATTTGGCGCGATGTCGTGTATCCCTTGACCTGTTCATATGTCGGAATACTGTCGCAGCCGAGAGCTTCAAGAATCGGGGTAACAAGGTCGGAATAGCCTGCACAGCCGTCTGCCGTGAGGTTGAGGTCTGCGTTGAGCTTAATGCCGAGGTATTCGCCGTAGCCGGCTTTGCTGACGGTCATGTTATAGCCGTCCCAATCGGCAAACAGGATTCTGACAATCGGCAGAATTGCGTCAAACGATTCGCTCATTGCATTCATAAAGCGGGTCTTTTTTGCATTGATAAATTCAGCCGCCGTTTTATAATTTTCCGGCTTTATGCTGTCAATGCCCCAGTCAAGCGTGAGCTTGCCGTCCTTTTTGAGGTTGTTCCAGCTGCCGCCTGCCGCGGAAAGCTGATTTCTGACCGTATCGAAACCGTCAATATAACCGGCAACCTGATTCGGATAAAGACCCATGCCGAGACCGGTAATAAGCTCCGGCAGACTCTTGTAACCGACTTTGATTTTATCCTTCCAAATCTTAGCGTCATACCACACCTCGCGCGGAAGTGAATTATAAAGGCTTTCAAGCGCCTTGACAAGCTCCGGATAAAGCACACCCATGAGCATATTGACAAAGTCGTCGGTATAAAGGTTATCTGCAAGAACTTCCTTGATATAATCGCTCAGATTATCCGAATCAATGTTCACAAGGTCGGTGAAATCCTTGCTTGTGAGGAACTTGTCAAGCTTTTTAATAGTATCGTTGACCGTTTTTTCCGTCACGGCGTATTCTTCTCCGCTTGTTCTTGCCTTGTCCTCATCGGTCACATCACGAACCATATAGATACCGTCTGAATTGTGGCGGTGCTTTTGCTCAAAATTGTCAAGACCTCCGGTTTTGACAAAGTTATTATACATGTTGAGAAGTGAATCAAGGCGGTTGTAATCCTCCCTGAGCTTGTCGGATATGATCGAGGCATTATTGCTGTTTATGAAAGTCCAAATGTCTCTTTCAACCCTGCCTACTGCGTCTTTTATTGCGGCGAAGTTTGAGAGGTTGACCTCTCCGTAAGCGTCGTAGTAACCTACGGCGGTGCTTACCTCGGAATCAAGGCGGGCGAGAATTGTGCCGTAAAGTCTTGCAATATAATCGTCAATGATATAACCGAGAGCGTTTTCTCCGTCACCGAAGATGGCTTTCATTGCGTCCTCGCCGATGAGTGCGGTGTATTTTTCATACATTTTTTCAAAATCGCTCTTTTTTGAAACCGCGTTAGGAATATTAGGAACAGAAGCGGCAATGTTTTTGCCGATAATATCCGCTGTTGAAACCTTTGTAAGATCCGCATAAACGAGCGGAAGGAACCACGACCAGAAGGAGTCATACCGGTCTTCGGCTTCTCTGTAATCCCATTCAAATTTAAGCTCGGTTTCAAAGACCTTGACATATCCCGTGCCCTCGGTGAATACCTCTTCAACGTAGGCCGGAGTGAACGCCGTTTCAAGGGCATTGCTGTAGCCCTTGATAAGGTCATAACAGTTCCAGAGCAGTTGATTGTCCTCAATGCCCTTTATCGCCTCTGCATCGGGATACTGCGCCCTGAGAGAATCGACCGATGCCTTGATTTCTCTGATTTTATAAAGCTGAATGTCCTTGTCAAGCTCTGCGATGAAGGCTTCTGCATTTTGAACCGAGAAGTCCGAAAAGCCTTCAGAATTTGTCCTGACATATTCAATAACATCAGAGGAAACGCCCTTGACAAAGTCAAGGTTCGGCTTCTGAGCGGTGTAGATTCCGTTCATTTCGGAAAGATTCGTTTTGTCGTAGCCCGCATTCATTGCGTTTTTGAGCGACTCAATTGCAGGCTTTGCGTTTATGACCTTTTGCGCAAAGACGCAGTTATCCATATATTCTTTGACCTTCGCCATGTCAAAGAAATGGTTTTTAACGTTGTCTGAATATGAATCAAGCTTTGAAAAAGCCTGATTGTTTGAAGTGATGATTGCATTTATTTCGGAAGGCGAAAGTTTTGCAAGGTCATTGACCGAGGTGTCGAGCCTTGAAGAAGTGAAGTAGTCGGCAAAAGCATGGAGGTTCTTGTAAGCCCCGGTGTCTGTCTTTACACCTGTTCTTGTCGGCTTTTGAGAAAGTGTTTGCCAAGAAACGGCAGACCACTTCCAAACGCGCTTTGTGAGCACACCCCACTTCTTTGTGTCTTCATTATGATTTGTATAATACTTTCTGACGGTGTTCGTGTAACCGTAAGTTGCAGAAAGTAAGATGCTCTGCGGAATATCTTCAAGTGAGCCGTAAGTCAAAAGCACCTTTTCAAGATTTGCAGAAACTATTACGGAGTGGTTCGCGTCACTATTGATGTTGTAACCTACCCAACCGCTGTTAAACCCGGGATTGGTCTGACATTCCCAAGTGTTCAGCGTTTTGCTGCCGTAAGTCCTGCTTGCCGCCGAGTCATCGGTAACGCCGGCAGTCGGAATAAGTGCATTCACAAGCGCATCATAGCCGGGAGCCGCATTTTTAGCCGCATTGTTCAGGTCAACAGACGAGTTGTTGGCAACTTGAGAAACATTCGTCCAATTGCCGTTGCCGCTTACGCCGTTGCACCATGTGTTTGCAATGCCGTAAACATAGTTATACAGCACCTCGGCAGCGTTCAAAAGCGTTCCGTCGCCGTTGGTCAGATCTGTTGTATCGGTAACAGCGGAAAAAGCCGCTTTCACATCGTTGCCGTCAACTGCGGAAACGGTGAAAACCGAAAACGAAACACTCATTGTGCTGACGACCATAATGACCGAAAGCAAAACACTGAGAATTTTTTTGCCAGTTTTCATGGAAGTAACCTCCTTTAGTTCAAAAGTACAAAAAGGGAGAGACAAAAACTCCAACTGTTTTTTCTCTCCCCTATACACCCTGATGATATCATCCCTGCGGCGGCTTGTCAACACAGTGACGGAGTTTCCAATAATTGTTAATATTTTCTTCACATTTATAGGCTAAAAATATTATTGTAAATAATAAACGATTGAGTTGATAGACAGATTTTAATAATTTGTCCTTTAACTTCCAAAAAAATTATATAAGTCGTTTTTAACAATATATGAACAAAAAGGGAGCTGCGCTAAATGCAACAGCTCCCAAAAATCTTTCGGTCGGCTTATTTCTCGTCGTAACCGTAGTAGATATCCTCGGTATAAACGTTGTTCTCGTCCTTGCTGTGGTGAGCGTACCAAACCTGAGCGAAGAACGGGTTGACCTTTGCAATCTCGTCATACTTCCAGGGCATCGGAAGGCATTCCGGGCACCAGTGACCGCCGCCGAGAACAAGGTTGACAGACATTTCAAACTCTGCGCCGCAGGCACACTTCCACTTGATCGGAGTGTAGATGTCCTTCGGAGCCTTCTTTTCAAGGCATTCGCCGCCTCTGAAAGCAGCGGCCTTTTTGAGTTCGGCAAGAGTGAGCTTATTGAGCGGTTTGCTCTCGTCATATCCGTGGTCAAGGAGATTTTCCGGGTGCTCCTTGTCGGGGATAACGACTTCAAACTCATCCCATGTTCTGGGGATAGCGGCAAATTCTTCCTTTGAACCGTAGAAGGCAGTGATTCTTTCTTTCATGCCGTTCTTGATCCAAGTCTGAGTGCCGTAAAGAGGAGCGTTTGCGATCGGTTCCATCATGAACTTTTTAACAATGCTCATCGGTGCAAGACCTGACAGTTTGAAATAGAACGGTGCTTTCTTTGCGAGTGACTTGAAGTATTCCTTAACAGGAATGTTAGCTCTGAAATGGAGATAGTTTTCAAGATCATCCGCGTCGGTGTACCACTGACCGTGGAAGTTACGGTTGATGAACCAATACGGCTCAAAAATCTTCTTCGGGATATCCGCACCCTTCATGCCGATAGCGTTGAGAAGAAGAACTTCAAATTCATAGTTGGTGAGTCTGTAATCGTGACCGGAGCTGATATTATAGAAGCGGCGCCAGAAATCCTCGGGAATTCTGTCATTGCAGACCTTTGCGCAAAGACGTCCGCTGTCCTCAACGGTTGCCCACTCAAGCATGCCGTTGATGGGTACGTGATACATAATGGGATCCATGTTTTTGAGAATGTCAGCGTAGAGAATACCTGTCTGACGAAGCGATACCCAATATTTGAGACCGGAATCGGCGAGGAGAGCCTCAGCCTTGGTCTTGCTGATTGCATAGTGGTCATAAACACTGATCTGGATCGGGTCGCCGGTTCTGCCCCAGTGAACGGGAGCATTTCTGTCGCCGGTCTGTGCAACGGTTCCGATGTAAACAACCTTAACAGCGTCCGGATCCGGCTGAGCCTTAACGGCTTTGATGATGTTTTCCATAGCGCTGACATTGGTGAAGAGGGTCTTCTTCGGGAAATAGTCGGCAGCCGGAGAAACGAGTCCGCCAACATGAAGAACATAATCTGCACCGTTGATTCCGTCAAGAACATCTTCATAAACGGTAAGATCGCCCCATACGATTCTTACGTTAGGATCGCTCATATAAGGAGCAAAAAGATCCCTGTTTTTCTTGCTGTCTCTGAGCAGGAGAACGATGTTATACATATTGCGTCTGACATAAAGCTCCTGGAAGCCTGCAAAGCCCATCGTTCCCGAAGCGCCGGTAAGAAAAACTGTTTTTTTCATTTTCACATACCACCATTTCTATAGAAATTTTTACAGTCTTACTTTCTGAGTATACATCATTCAAAAGCAGCATTTGTTAATAGACCGTTAATTTTTTCACAATATCTTCAAAAAATTGAGTCGGCAATCACCGAAAATTTGTTACATATTTCTGTTAAATGTAACATGCAATGCATATTTTCTCTTTTTCTCGGAAAGTTCACTAAAAGTGGCATCAATGATTTGTATATTTTAGACAAGAACAGCATTTGGTCTTTTCTGCAAGTTTTTCAATTTCTGTAATGTCTGCTTAAATAAGTACGTGTTAATCAAAAGCAATCAGTTATATTGTAACTTCAAACAATAATTGTAAATCTCCATTATTTAACTGTTTTAAATACTCATCGGGCGTTGTGTACTTGTTAAACTCAGATGAAAAGTCGATGCTTTTGTCTAAATGTGGCTGTATTGCCTCGTCGTGCAAAGAAAATGCTTCTATTCCCAACACATCTATATTACTTTGCTTACACAGCTCAATTAACTTTTTGGTATTGACATAATCGAGCAAAAAAATACCTTTTTTATTGATTGCCACATTATTTATAAACATATGTATATCTTCTTTTTTCATTTGATAAACACCTTTTTTGCAAACTAATTGTTGGTTAAAATCAGCTTTATGTCATTCTTGTTTAAAAAAGCTTATAAAAATATGCCTCGTAAACGGGTTCGGTTAATCTAATTCCTAAAATAAACTCATCAACAAAATTATCAAAAGAGCAAAGTTCTTCAATAGTCATTTTAGATATCTCTTTTTTTGATAAAACACACTTAACATTAGATTTTGCAATATCAATTAATTTTTGTCTGTCTTGCGATGATAACAATTCAGACAATTCCAAGTAATTATTTACATATTCCGGACCATATTCTATAGACTTTTTAAACCAACTCAGTGATTCTTCTTTATGATTTTTCTTTTTTAAATCTTTTCCAATTAAGTAACACGCAATTGATTTATCTTTATTACTTTCTATGCTTTCCAAAGAGCCACTTAATGCAGATACAAAACAATTTTCTTCATCAAACATATACTCGTTCATAAAATATGCGCCTAATATAAAAGCATTTAAATTATCTGTGCTTAATGATAGTTTTTTTAATATTTTTATTGTTTCGGGATAATCCGCAATCGGAGGAAGAGATAATAAAATTGCAATTTGCAAAATAATATTTTCATCGTTTGTATCAATATAATTTTTTATTAAGTGCTGTTGATACAGGTATAAATCCTTGCTTTCATTAAAAGAGATCATATTAAAACCGTCTAAAAACATAATTATATCCTCTTCTATTCATGATTGTATTCTTATATATTCTTACGGAGATGTCTTTGAATTCAATCTTAATTTCACAGCCGATATCAGTCAGTATACTATGTGTTAAACCGTGACCATCTTCAGAAAATTCGTCATAACCCCAACATGACATACCGTCAGAGTACAAGCCGAAGTTCACATCTTGTTTGCTGAAATCTATATTAAAGCTTTGTATACCTGTATATTTGATAACAATGTGTATTTTTCTTTCGAGAACAATATATATGCTGTTTTTGAAAGAGTAAACCTGCCTTATTAACATATCATGAAAGCTGGAATATTCTTCATAGGTATTAATAAAATCTGATGGCAGCATCGGTTTTATCATATCATATTTTTGAGCATAGATTTCAAAATTGGTTTCCCACTGTGTTTGAACGGTTTTACGAATTTCATAATCATCAGAATTGATATCTTTCCATATATCAAATTTAAATAATTCCAATATCTTCACCTTTAAAGACAAATTACGTCTAAAAGTAACGTCCGGCATAATGGCTTAGTTTTTATGAAGCCTAATGTATTCTGCATCATCATATACACTTCCTAAAAAAACAGGACGGCATTCTAATCGAGGATACTTTTTTATTAAATAATTATATAGATCCGTAGATATAATGACATCATCATTATCCTCATATAGCCCATTAACATCCTGCAGCTCATTGAGAGCTTCTCTTGTTATATAAGTAGGGTATCCCAATCCGTCGTATGCTTTTAAGTTATGTAAGTCGTCTCTAATCTCATATCTTTTACGGCCGCAGTACTTGCAACAAATTTCTCTCATGCCATTTTGCAAAAAAACCGGAGGCAGGATATTCAAAGGTACAATTTGATAACCTAACTCTATATCACCTCTTGAAGAATGAATAGGTCTAAATATCTTTTCCGAAACCCCAAATGACAGCATATCACTTTTAAGTTTTTTTGACACTCCAAAGCAATAATAATCCAAAATATAGTAATCCTTCTTAGAAAAAGACCCCTTTGGATACACAAAATCTTTGCTTTGTCTTGTTTTATTGCATTTATGGCACAGAATATCATAATAATCTGTCCATTTGCCGTTGCAATAGCACATCTGAACAAAGTTTAGTTCGTATGCAACGGCCTTACTGCAATCTCCCCATTTTTTTTCAGCATATGTGCTCATATAATTTATCACCTATTTCTTCAAATTCTTTTTAAACCAATTCTATAACCAATGCCGTCAAATGAGGCACACTGCCTGCCGTCAGGGTCAGTCGGTGTGCTGATTTATTAGCTTAAAATACAATCATTCATTGATTCGTCTATAAATATGTAAAGGCAAGCTTACAAGTAAAGAATATATTATATTGATTATATGCGATACACAAGGATTCCGTCAACGCGAAGTTTGCTTGAATGCTTTTTTATAAATTGAATTATATAGCCAAACATATGCTTTATTTTTCTTTTTCCCTCATTTCGTATATTCTTATAATTTAAATATATTCTGCACAGCATACCGTCATCGTTGTCAACATCTTCTCGGCTATATTCAATAGCCGGTATCATATTCACCCATTCATCAAACGGATAAATTTTCTTTCCCCGTATGTTCTCATCAACATCAATATATTTAACATCTTTTTTGTAATCATTTGGAATTATTAAAAATACATCATTTTTAGCCGTTGTATCCTCGGGTATAAAATACGGGAAAAACCTACAATTCAAGCTGTTTTCTATATGGCTAAACAACTCTTTTTCTTTATCCTTATCAATAAAAAAATATATTTGTTTTTTCACACTTATCATCTCCTTAAACAAATATCAACAAGCCGTAAGCCGGAACTGCGGCTCTACCGTCTGTAATTGACACCGCAGCAAGCGCAATACCTTCATAAAAGACCTGCCGAGTTGGCTCTATAAAAATATCAATCAGTTCTATCGTAAACTATACTAATCTCATTTCTTTTGTTTTTGATAATTGATGTTATAAGCTTGATTTCTTTACTTTTATACAAAACATATCCAAGGATTACTAACATTGCTATTGATAAGCCCATTAAAACAAAAGATTCTTTAACATATCCGTTTGACATGATTTTTATTGACATATATAACAATGTTGTGACGGCAATACTTAGCAGTATAAAAATCGGCAAAATGTATATCAAGAAAAAGAACATCGCTTTTTTTCTATTTGTCACTTTTTTACATGTTGATCTACATTTTGTTGTTGAGCATATATTTAAATCATTATCAACAATTAAAATCAAATTATCATCAATATCCATATAAATTGAAATATCATATTTCGTTATGAGAGAACTGATATTTTCCGCTAAATCGCCACATCCTTGTGTTACAAAATTTTCAATTAAACCCATAATGATTAAAACAAAGAATTTTAACAACTTAATCGGCGTTACCTCAGATAAAACACAAGAATGGCTGCCGCATGAAACCGCGGTATTAGCTTTGCTATTACCATTAATCAAACCGACATATTGTCCATCCAAAAAAAGTTTGAACTCTTTCTCGGAATTATTAATTATACATATTTCTTTATGTTCATTTAAATTTTCCATAATTAAACCAATAATCAGCATATCCGTCGATCTTATCGAGGATTAAGCAGATTATTCCTCCTACCGTTAAAAGTCTTGTTTTAAAAATTGAGCCATTAACACTTACCGCAAAAAGAGCGTTAAACAAAGCTTTAAATGCCATCTTAGAAATGAATGTTGACACGGTAAACTTTATCTAAAACAACTTGCATCGTCTGTGTTTAATTGAATAAGTTGACAGAAAACATGATTAAGCTGAGGAGCTTTCCACAACTCCTACAACAATGCTTGAATGCTTTGCAATCAGCAAAGTACATTTTTGACCGTCCGGAATATCAATATGGTATCGAGAAATCAAGGAAAGATTTTTACCTTTTGTAGGTTTTACTACTATGCAAAATCGAATTGCCGGTGCGATATGTCCATCATCGTCGAATTTGTCAGAAAGCCAGTTACATTCATATGGTATTTGTGTTTGTATCTTGACCTCCATCGTGTATGTACTCTTAAAAATCAAGTCAATTACAGCCATAGTACCAATACGTATACTCTTGAGCGAAAACACACACAAAATCAAAGCAAAGACAACTAACCCAATTGAAAATAAATTTGCTTCGAGTTTAATCGAAACGGTTTGACTTATCAGTAAGGCAACAAAGACAGCTATAATCAGTAAACTGATAATCATTTCTTTTATAAATGGATTTAATGATTTTTTCATTTTAACACCTCAATTTCCGGTATGTTCATACACAGGTGAAATATTTCTTTATACTTACAAAGCTTAATTTTCTCGAATATTCTTAATCAACCGTTTGAATAGTCGGTTCGGAATCCGATTTGTAAAACCAAAAATATCCGGAATAAAGTTTATTGCCAATTTTTACGCTTAATTTCTCAGTTTCAAGAACATTGCCATCAACATTAAGCCTTTTTGCTTTTTCACTTGTACAAAATCCAAAATAGTATGAGTACTTACTAAAATTGGCAATGGGCATTTTCGTTACAGATAGCGGATCGTTGCTTATAATATTACCAATTTCAGTTGTAACTCTCCCCAGAAGATTATATTGCGTATCACTAAACCTTTCATTTTTTAAATAGGAAACTATAAGCAATCCTTTATTTGATACCGCTATACAAATGATACCGTCATCCACTTTCCGTTTATAAACCAGTTCAGAAACATCATCGAGTGAATCCATATTTCCGGTATTGATTGTATCGATTATCCTATCGTCCTCTGATTTAAAAAGAGATATAAAAAGCGGCGATAACGCAATGTATAATACAACGATTGCTAAAACTGTAATTACTGCTTTTCTTTTCATTTGATTAAACCTCCGCATATGTATTAAACGTATACTCGACTGAAAGTGTTAATTAATAACTGACCGGCTGCAATCAAAGCAGCAGCGGTCTTGCTTGCTCACATTCCGTTTTCATCGTAGGTATAACTGATGTTATCGTAGCTTTCAAGCTGTCTGCCCATTGTCCAAGTAAGGTTATGAGCAGAAGCTTTCCACTACAAATAAGACCTAAATGTTAAAGCATCTTAATCGACTTTATTATTCAACTCCATACCATAACATAAGATCAATAAGAACAATTATTGCCAATCCATAAATATGAGCATCGTCAAGTTTTCCTTTATTATAGGCACCCTTTGTAGAAATTTTCCGTATAAAAAAATACGTTCCGTATTCAATTAACAGTAAAACAATGGTCACAATTATTATCGTAATAATTTTATCCAGCATATATAACAACTCTTTCTAAGCATATATTGCTTTAAATCCTGTTGATAAAATTTTTCAAACAGTTATTTTTCCTGATATTTTCTTAAAATAAGGAACAAATTTTTGAAATATTCTATCTATTCTTTCACCTGTAAAGTATGTAGCCATAACAACTTCTGCGACAATATTTATAATTACACCTGACAAATATCCAACCCCGGGAATAGCACGTGGCAGACGTTTTATTATTTCAGTTATACCATATACAAAAAAATCTATTACTTTTTCTATATAAAAAGGCTGTTAATAAATTTGGAAAATCTTTAGGTTTCGTAATTACGGTACTAAGAATGACTATCACTGTTGTAGCAGTTATAAATAAAAATACGCTATGAAGCCCATTGATATATAAGTAAAACCATACATATAACATAAATAACCGTTTTTACTACACTATTTACAACTTTCTCATTAATAAGATATAAAATGTACTTCTTATGTTTATAAACGTTTCAAAAGGACATTTTACTACATAATCATTCAAAAAATTAGATTTTTTACAGTAGTGACCGGTCATAATAACGGCTCGGAAAATAATGCATGACTGTCACTGTCATAATAAATACGACAGCAACCGGAAATTTAATAGGTAAAGTTACAACTTAACTGCACCATTCATGCCTCTGATTCCGACAGCCTCGCGTCAAGGATCAGCTTTTCAAAAAGAAAAACGTTTTGTCCTGCATAAGTTGACATATTTGATAACTTTTCTGCTGAAGAGCTGCTGTCACACCACTGAGTTATTTAAGATAAATACCGTACTCATTGCACCATTCAACAGCTTTTTTGTGAACATATCTATCGTAATATTCTTCCCAAAATCGCCTTTCCATACCAACATGGAACACCTCATCAAATTTAAGCCAGTACTTTAACGAATCTTCTTTGTCCACGTCACGAAACAGTGCAGATATTTTTTTGTTGTTCAATGAATCTATAAATCCATCATACGCAGTTGTAACGTTCAAAGCAGGAAGTGGTATATAATTGTAATAGTAGTAATCATATATAAAGTCTTCTTTTGAAACAGATAATTCTGTAATAATATCATCAATACGTTCTATTTCTTCACTGACAAAATTGAAGTAGTAAGCTTCACCTTGGTTACAACCAATATAATATTCAAGATCCTTAATATCAACAGCAGCCATTAACCCCCCACCTTTCAATATCTAATAATTCCGCCGTACCATATATGAAAAGCATGTGAAAAATCATGGTAGTGCCCATACTTTCCACTTCCGTGTACTTCCGGACTCATATACGCTCCGCATACACTTTTCAACGCTTTTGTTTGTTGCCGATTATACATATATATTCCCTCTTGGCTTGAATGTATTTTAGCGTTCTTTCAGCATCAAGCTGATATTTTATTATATTAAAATATTACTTTCAACGCGTTCTATTAAGTAAATAACTTGACATTTTGGAGCCTGCATAAAACTGCAAGCTTTGCAAGTTTGTTATATCAGTTGGTATGCATTCACTTTTCTGATTCTTAATTTTCAGAAAGCAGCCGCATACGAAATGAAAAAAGTCAAAACAAGCGAGGATAATAAAGAAACATGCAAAGCCACACCTCAAAACAACTCCATTTTATATGCGTTAATTACTCTTCCGGCGATATCGTGATACCGGCAAATAATCCTATTGCGCTATAACAGATTCCAATACTCTGCGTTTAAAACTCACTTTAGTTCTGATAATCACAATCATGCTTTGGCACGCCGTATGCACAAATTTTGAATGAACAGTTTGTCTAATATGGTATGTGGTAAATTGGCAAAGGTTGGAGTTGAATGCCCATAAAACCAAAACAAAAAAGCACTTGCCGAAGCAAGTGCTTTTTTCTGGAGGTACCACCCGGATTTGAACCGGGGAATGAAGGTTTTGCAGACCTTTGCCTTACCACTTGGCCATGGTACCATATTTATTAATTTGGAGCGGATGACGGGGCTCGAACCCGCTACCTCCACCTTGGCAAGGTGGCGCTCTACCAGATGAGCTACATCCGC
>CAKTDF010000010.1 GCA_934541115.1 uncultured Eubacteriales bacterium | reverse complement strand
TTCTTTAACTTTTACTTAGAAAAACTTGCATTCGAACAAGTGCAGACAACCATATTGTATTGAAGAACAAAAAGAAAGTAACGAAAAATCTGCGGATAAAAGTAATATGTAGGCTTACTTTTTAGAATTGTCTGAATAAATACTTCTACAGAGTGTGGTTTAAGCATGATAGCAGATTGACATTTCAATAAACTGAGATTTGCTGATACGTTTTGTGTAGGCGCGTTAGAGAGCGATAATCGAGATTCCCTCAAGGAATCCGATTTCGCTCTCTTGGGCGCCGTACTAAAAAGCGTATTTTTGGTTACTTTTGTTACAACCGACAAAAGTAACCCCAGCGGAGCGTACGGGTGTAAAAGCGCATAACCATTTATATATTAAAAGCAAGCTTTGGGTTAAATAACAGCAGCGAGTTCGAAAAACAGGAAGAACTTTTCACATTCCACAACAAATCCGCGAGTGGTGGAAAACAGAAAACGTTGTTTTTACTTCGTTCTGATTGAACACTTCGACAGAGTGTAGATAGGGTAATAGCGGATTGATGTTTAAATTAGGAAAGCGTTATATACGAGTCACAATTCATAAATGGACGCCAAAAGACCGGCTCAAACGAGCCGGTCTTTTGGCAGAGAGAAAAAAATGAAAAAACAAACGTGGTAGCTAAGCTACCGGGGGAGAGTTTGTGGAAGCTGTCTAAGTTTTGGGGAGGAAAATCCGATCGCCTCAGCGAACGTGATTTTCCTCAAAGGGTAGCATATTGTAAATTCTTTTGTCGCCGTCAACCATGCTTATAGGAGTTTCCGGAACAAGAAGATGTATCAGTGAAACAAAATTATTACTGTTTTCTCCGGGAAAACCGACAACAAGCAACAACGGCTTTGTCTTTGCCATATGAGCGGCAATGGTAAGGTCAGGGTCGTCGCTGAAATAAACCGCCATCTCGCCCTTTGCGTCCTGAACGACTTGAAAAAGCCGATCAAGCATCTGCGGACAGTCTTTCTGCGCCTCGCCGTCCAGGGGAAGAACCGTAATGACCTCAAGCTCTGCATCGTTCTTTTCTGCAAGGAGCCTGCCGACTTCAATGAGGTTCTTTGAGCTTTCCTGCGGCGTTACGCAAACGAGAACGTTGTTTCCGTTCATGTCGCCACCTCCTGATTACAGGTATATGATAACCCGATTACCTAAAGACAACATTAAAACATAAAAGTTTTATTTTTTTGCTGATGACCTTAAAAATCATTTTTTTCTGCTTTTGGTGCAATTTCGTTTTCGGCAGTTGCGTTCTTTTTCGGCATTGCCGCTTTTGCTTTTATAACGGGAGGAATGCCTTTTATGGCAAGAATGAGCGTCACCGAAATAATGAGCGTACCCAAAACAAGGCTGACCGTGTCGGCTATAAATGTCTCCGGCGGATACTGCGGCTCGCCTGAGACTTTTTTAATCATAATGATGACAAACGTTACAAAGCTGTACGCAAATGATGACACAGAATAGATAACCGTGAATATCTTTTTCCTAAAGCCCGAACATGCTTCAATAACGGTGAGCACCGCGAACAAGAGGAGCGCGGAGCTGATTATTGCCTTGCCGAGCATAAACGTGGGACTCCATACGCGAAGTTCATTTTGTGCTTCATAAAAAGCACGTGTATCAACATACGCCCTGACAGTTGAGATAACTGCGAGCATAGCCAACACAAGACGAAAACCGAAAGCAAGCGGAACAAGAAAGCTTGCTTTTTCTCTCTTGTCTTCCCATATAACAAAAACGAAGAGAAGTGTAACCGAAATTACCGACATGAGTGAAACAATTATTCTTTCCGGAACAACTGTAAAACCCGTTTTTAAAACCGTTGCTCCGTAATCGGTTTGCTGCGGTGAAACGAACATAAATTGACCCGGTATGTCTGCAAGCATAAAAACGAACATACAAATCGCAAGAATGCGCAGGCATTTTGACAGATTTTGATTTTTAAAATTTTTCTCCATTTGTTTTCTTCCTTTCGTTTTGATTTTTAAAATTTTTCTTCATTTGTTTTCTTCATTTCATACTGTTTGGCACAGTCATTATATAAACAGAAAAAATTTTGCTTTTTCGCAACGCTTAAAAATTTTATTTTCATATTTGCAGCTTAAACTGATTTAAGAGCAAAGCGGCAACAAAAGGAAAGGCTGTTTTCCCAATGCCTCCGCCATTCTGATTATGAACAAGCAATAATCAATTGTTTAAGTACAGAAAAAACAAAGAGTTATTCTGCTTTACATAGTGTGATTATACTTTGTAGAAGAAATTATCAATGCTCTCAGAGCCGTATATTCGCCCACGTCGATTTCTCCACAGTCAAGTCTTTTATCCAGCGTGCGGAGCGCTCTTTCCGGGGACATATTTCTGAGCTTTTCAACCTCTTTTTTCTGTGAAAATTTTATAACGGGTATAGTTTTATTGCCAATTACAAATATCAAAAGCACGAGCGGCAAAAGGATTCCGAAAACACTTCCGGTTATAACACGAAAATAATAGCTTGACAACGGTTCATAATCCACATACTTTGCATACATAAGACTGCTGCAAAACGTAAAAGCAATATAAACAATAATTGCCACAGTTGATATTATTGTGAACACTTTAACACGAAATCCGAACAGTGCTTCGATTGAAATTATAAGCATAAGAACCGCAATTATAATATAACGGAACAAATAAATATAAAACTCTTTAGCTGCTCCTTCCTGTAAGTACCAGCCGAATGACGACTCATAAAGCTCAACGGCATAGTATACATACTTGGCGGCAATCAAAAATGTTGCCAGCGGAAAAAGAATGTCGGATTTTCTTTTTTGGTGCAAGATTATAATACACATGAAAATCAATACCGAATAAACAATTGTAACTGCAAATTCTATATAGTCTATTTCTCTTGCTGACCCGTAAGAAATCATATAATAAATCGTGCTTCCTACATTCATAATTGAAAACAGCAAAAGCAAGGCAGCCAAAGGCTTCAACGCTTTTGAAAAGTTTAATCTGGCGGAGTTCTCTCCCATTTTATCTGTGCTCCTCCTCATATATTTCCTGAATGGCTCTTCTGTATTCCTCATCGGTTATGATGCCCTTTGAATACATGTCTTCAAGTGTTTTTCTGCGGTCCGCAGATGAAACGTTACGGGTGGGAGCAAGTGCAGGAGCAGGTGCTGCGTGAGAGTTATCACCACCGGCGAAGATGCTTACGAGATATCTTTTAATCTCCGATGTTTCTGTACATAACCCGTACCTCCATAATAACATTTGTATAATAAATATACTATGGAGCATTATAGCATTCTTTTTTCATAAAAGCAAGTATTTCGACTTTAATTTTGATTTTCCGACAAAAACCGCAGGGAGCATCTGTCCGATGTGATCCCTGCGGTTTAATATCATACGCTTTCCTTTGCGCATTTCTTCTCTTTAATTTTCATGACAACAATATACAAAACTGCGGCAACGGCAATACCCACTGTGGCGTACATCATATCAAAAACGGTGTCAAACAGCGGATACTGTCCCTCGTTTCCGGCTCCCATGCCGAAAATTTTGAAAAACAACAAATCGAAGCTCGGGCTGTTCGTGTAGCCTTGGTTGGTTGAACCCTCTATAAGAAAGTCTGCGGTGAATTCAAACAACTCCCAGATAACAATAATTGCAAACGAAAGTCCGACTCCGCCGATAAGACCGAAAACAGGCTCAACCTTTTTCTTTTTGAAAAATGTTTTGAGCAGCTCCGCTCCGAGGAAAACAACCAGAAAACCGGAAAGAAAATGCTGAACCTTGTCAAAGTTACTTATGTATTTATACATGTTAAAGCCGTAGCACAAAAATGAGCCGCAGATTACAAGCATGTCAAAATACGTCTGCGTTCTGAATGAGAGTCTGCCCAAAAAAGAGTTGCGCGGAAAAATCATTGCAAAAACCGGAACCGCAAACGTTGCAAGCATATTAAGCACCGTTGCAAGAAGAATAGACGGCGCGAACCCATCTTTAACGGCGAACCGTACGGTATAAATCATCATTGCGTTAGACGCGAGCCAAAAAATCAGTTCAGGAATATTGCCCTCTTTTTTGAGTCTCATGAACTGAAAATAAAAATGATCTTTCAATTTTTGAAGTAGAGTACTTTGTGGCACGTTCTTGTTTTTTTCAACAGAGAACTCTTCCATTTTAGGTGCCGTTTCGGTTTTCATTAGCTCACCACCGATATTAAAATAATTACTGTGGAATTATAGCTTAAAAAATCGATAATAGCAAGATTTGTAAAACAATTGTAATATTCGTAATTATTTCAGTCTCTTTCATCGTCCCTGTAAAGAAAACGAACCTTATCTTCACATTGCATGGAGAGCGGTTTATAGAAAATATCCGTTCTTCTATATTGACCGCAGCTCTCGCAAAACTCAACTTTCTCTGAGAAAATCAGATTACTTTCCTTTTCATGCGAATGATTAAGTTTATTGAAGCATTCCGGACAAAATTTGGACATATATTAAAGCTCCTTCCTAAAAAGTCTTATGTAACAGAATGTTACATAACTATTGTAACATTCTGTTACAATATAGCCAACAGCTTTTTGAAAGGAGAGAACGCTATGAACGGCATGATAGGCTTGAAATCGGCACGCAAAAGCCGAGGTCTCAGTCAACTCAAGGTTGCAATGGATTTGAATATCAGCCGTGAGGCTCTCTCCTATTATGAAAACGGAAAACGCAGTCCCGACCTCGATATGCTCAGAAAGCTTTCAGAATATTTTTCGCTGTCAATAGATTTTCTTATCAACGGCAAGGAGTTCGGGCAGTGACGACTCTGACGCACAAGAACAAAAGCTATAATTCACGCATTTGCATTTTGCCGACCGTGAATTATAGCTTTTTTCGTGCAAAATCAGCAAGTGAATTTTTTAGGCAATGCCGCACAAATTGCACACATCTCAACTGTTCGGTGTTGCCTTATATTTTTTCAAAATCTTCCGCGCCGTGCTTACACAGCGGACAGATAAAATTCTCCGGCAGCTTTTCGCCGTCATAGACATAGCCGCAAATTTTGCAGCGCCAGCCCTTTGCCTCGGGCTGAGGCTTCGGTTTGATGTTCTTGTGATAATAGTCATAGCTGAGCGAATTTTCAGAAGAAAGTACCTCTGCCTCCTCTGTCTCTGCAATAAAGAGCAGGTGGTCGTCGCAGTCAATCGTTTCCTTCACACGGCACGCAAAATACGCGTTCGTAAACTGAGGAAGATACAGACAGCCGTTTTGGGCACGTTTTTCGTTTTCGTTTTTGAAAAACTTTTGTGCGTCCCGTCCGCTTTTAAACCCGAAATGCTCAATCAACCGAAACGGCGTGCTCTCGGTCAACACATTGACGGCAAAAACGCCGCTTTGAGAAATCAGCTCGCAGGTATAATTCGCTTTGTTGACAGAAACGGCAACCAGCGGCTTTGATGAATTTGAAAGCTGCATAAAGGTATTGATCACACAGCCGTTATCCTTTTCTCCGCTCTTGGCGGTGAGGACATAAAGTCCGCTTTCAACGTTGAAAAAAGCCTTTTTATTCATAGTACCTCCGAATTTATGGATCCAAAACGGAACCGCTCAATGTCAAAGAGCGATGCTCTTATTTATACCCTTTCAACCTTAATGAGGTTGGTGTTGCCGGAAACGCCGTTGGTCAGACCGCCGGTAATAATGATCAGCTCGTCCTTTTTGAGCCCGAATTTTTCTCTCGCAACGCCGGTAGCCGTATAGAAAAGTACGTCAACGGACTGAAATACATCACACATTGCCGGAGTGACGCCCCAAGAGAGAGCAAGACGGTAGTAGGTCTTTTTGCTGACTGTCAGACCGATTATGTCAACCGGCGAACGGAAACGCGAAATCATTCTTGCCGTTGCGCCGGAAAGCGAACAGGCAACAATCGCTTTTGCTCCAATGTCAATCGACATTCCGCAGGTGGCGTGTGAAATTGCGTCAACTGTGTTCTTAATTACAAAAGGCGTTGAGGAAAAACGGCGTTTGTAATTGATACATTTTTCCGTTTCCTCCGCAATTTTTGCCATTGTCTGAACGGCAAGCACCGGATGTTTGCCGGCGGCTGTTTCACCGGAAAGCATAACTGCGCTCGTTCCGTCATAAACTGCGTTTGCAACGTCTGAGATTTCGGCTCTCGTCGGTCTGGGATTATAAATCATGGACTCAAGCATCTCCGTTGCCGTAATTACTCTTTTTCCGAGCAGACGGCAGGTGGTGATGAGCTTTTTCTGAATCGCCGGCAACTGTTCAAACGGAATCTCAACACCCATATCGCCGCGACCGATCATTATTCCGTCGCATTCTTCGGCAATTTCTTCAATATTGTCAATTCCGGAACGATTCTCAATTTTAGCAATAAGGCTGATATCGTCATAACCGTTTTCATGCAAAAATTCGCGAACGGCAACGAGGTCGCTCTTTTGCGAAACGAACGAGCAGGCAATAAAATCAATGTCCCTTTCCATTCCGAAAAGGAGGTCCTGCTTGTCCGCCTCGCTGAGATAATCATGGTGCATGACCTTGTTCGGAAAGCTCATGCTCTTTCTGTCCGATATCTCGCCGCCGGAGACAACCTTTGTGATTACGGCGTTTTCTTCAATACCGGTTACCTCAAAAATCAAAAGACCGTTATTGACAAGAACCGTTTCACCGACTTTAAGCTCCTTGGGCAAATCTTTGTAGGTTACGGAGACCTGCGTTTCGTCGCCCTCAACATCGTCGGTTCTGAAAGCAAAGGTATTGCCGTCTTTAAGCGTGACCTTTTTGTTTTTAAAGGTTTTTATCCGGTATTCGGGACCCTTTGTGTCAAGCATGATCGCAACGGGGAGAGAAAGCTTTTCTCTCACCTTTTTGATGAGCTTTATGTTTTCGTCATGGTCGGCATAAACGCCGTGAGAAAAATTGAGCCTTGCAACATTCATGCCCGCGAGGCACATTTCCGTAATCGTATTTTCATCACGACACGCCGGACCTATTGTGCAAATTATTTTTGTTTTTCTCATTATATTCACCTCTGGAAAGTGTATTATCAGAAGAATCGGAGCTTTAAAGGCACCCGGTAGGCTGAACCCAATGCAATCCTTTCGCCGATGCTGCGTTAAAAGGCCTCGCAAATGTGGAAAACAAATTTTCCATGCACATTGAGTTTCGCTTTCTTAGCTTAACTATACTACATTTTGGGTTAAAAATCCATGTTTTATAAAAAAATCCTGCGAAAAACGAATTGTATTCACAGTAATTTTTTCATTCAAAATGTACAAGTGAACCCATGCGTTTTTTATAAAAAGAACAGCCTCCCATGTCAGGCTATGCAACATATGTCTGATAAAAGCTTGCTATTTTTTTAATTTGGTGATACAATGGCTTTATATGATGTAATCCAAAACAGAGCGTTGGTGTGTTTCGGAGAACATTGAATCATACTCACATAATTTTGATAAAAGGAGCAGACCCGATGAAACTGAAAAAACTTATCACTCTTGCCGGTGCAGCTGCCGGCGGCGGATATCTTCTCTGTGATCTCATTTCAAATCTCCTCGTTGACCGCAAGTTTGCCGTTCCGGAAAGCTTTGGCAACCTCGTTTCCGGCGCAGACATGACAGAAATGCGCGCTGCCGGTGAAAAAA
Source organism: uncultured Eubacteriales bacterium (assembly GCA_934541115.1). Taxonomy (GTDB): domain Bacteria; phylum Bacillota; class Clostridia; order Oscillospirales; family Acutalibacteraceae; genus UBA6857. Next base: position 71,972 of record CAKTDF010000010.1, on the reverse strand, counting down.
ACAGACAATGGCTCGAGGATTACGGCTATGAACGCTATTCTATTGAAGCAGACGACGGAACAAAGCTTGTCGGCTATCTGCTCAGACCGGAAAAGCCCTCAAAGCTTTTTATGTTCGGTTCTCACGGCTACCGCAGTGAGGGCAGGCGAGAGTTTTCCGGAATTTCGCAGTACTACCTTTCCCGCGGTTTCAACGTTTTTCTTGTTGACCATCGCGCGTCGGGCGAGAGCGAGGGCAAATATATCGGCTTTGACTACTATGAATCAAAGGACTGCATCAAATGGCTCAACTTTTTGAACAACACATTCGGCGATGACATCTCGATCGTTCTTCACGGCGTTTCAATGGGCAGTGCAACGGTCATGATGATGTCCGGCGATGAAAACCTGCCGAAGAATGTTCGCCTTATTGTTGCCGACTGCGGTTATACCAGCGCATGGGACGAATTTGAATACAAGCTTTCCGAGATGAAGGTTCCCTCAAAGCCACTGCTTCCCATTGTCAACTCTATCAACGTCAAAAAAGCCGGCTACGACTTCCGTGACACGAGCGCAATTGACAGCGTTAAAAAGGCAAAGGTGCCGATGCTCTTTGTCCACGGCGGTGCAGACAAGTTTGTTCCCACATACATGGTTTATCTCCTGTTTGACGCCTGCTCAAGCGAAATCAAGGACATGATGATCGTTGACGGTGCAGACCATGCGTCAAGCTTCATCATGGGACGTGAGCAATATGAGGCAAAGCTTGACGAGACTCTCGGCAAGCTCGAAGTGTTGGCTTGATCACGCATACATTTTCAACTACATAATGTCAAATGGCTGCCGCTTTTCGTTTTTACGTTTTGCGGCAGCTTGTTGATTTTGTGCATTCACACACTGTTTTGGCGGAATCAAGACAACTTTTGTCTATACAGCTGTAAAATACATATAGACTTGTTTTATTATTCGATGTATAATAACGAGAGGATTAGATTTAAGCTGAGGAGAGTCGAACGCAATGCGGTTTTTTAAGGCAAATTTTCACTGATTCCGTGGATCTTTCTTTTCATAACGGGTTGCTTTTTGAACGGAATTTTTGAAAAGTATTCGCTGCTTGAACTTTTGAAGCCGCACAGAACAAGAATTACGGAGTGGTTGGGGCGCCACTCTCTGCCGGTGTATGTCATTCATCAACCTATCATTTATGCAGTGTGTTTTATAATTTTTTCGGGCAGAATTTCATGATTGAGTGGTAAAATACGGTTGCCGCCTCCGGCGGCTGCAAATGTTTTCAACTCACAAAAATACGGTCGGTGCAGTTTGCACCGACCGTTCTTCTTTTATTATGCTCCTGTATTATCAATCAGACAAGCTCGATAATGCACATCTCTGCTGCGTCACCGCGGCGAGGTCCGGTCTTGATAATACGGCAGTAACCGCCGTTTACGTCCTTATACTTTGGACCGATTTCGTCAAAGAGCTTCTTTACAACGTCTTCTTTGGTGACATATGCAAGAGCCTGACGCCTGTTGTGAAGTGTTGCTTCTTTTCCGAGCGTAATCATTTTCTCGGTCATTGAGCGAACTTCCTTTGCCCTTGTGACGGTGGTTTCAATGCTGCCTTTCTCCAGGAGATAAGTAACCATACCTCTGAGCATAGCCTTGCGATGATCGCTTGCTCTGCCGAGCTTTCTGGTACCTGCCATTTGAAATCACTCCTTTGTTGAAAAAATCAAATTATTCGTCCTCGGATCTGAGATCAAGACCGAATGAATGAAGCTTGTTGATAACTTCGTCAAGAGACTTCTTGCCGAGGTTGCGAACCTTCATCATATCTTCCTCTGTCTTGGTTGTGAGATCCTCCACAGTGTTGATACCCGCGCGCTTCAAGCAATTGAAGGAGCGTACGGACAAGTCAAGTTCCTCAATGGTCATCTCAAGGACCTTTTCCTTTGCGTCCTCGCCTTTGTCAACCATTATCTCGGTGTTATATGCCTCTCCCGACAAATCGCCGAAAAGAGCGAGATGTTCGTTGAGAAACTTGGCTCCGAGGGAAACAGCCTCCGTTGCGGAAATGGTTTTGTTTGTCCAAACCTCAAGCGTGAGCTTGTCGAGGTCTGTTACCTGACCTACACGTGTGTTTTCAACTGTGTAATTAACCTTTAAAACCGGTGTGTAAATTGAGTCGATAGCAATTACACCGATCGCCGGCTGCATGAGCTTTTTGTTTTGCTCTGCCGAAACATATCCACGACCCTTGTCACAAGTGATTTCCATGCTGACATGGGCATCCTTGTCAAGAGTGCAAATGTGGCTTTCCGGATTGAGAATTTCAACTTCCGAATCGCACTTAATGTCGCCTGCAACGATTTCACCCTCGCCGGAAGCGTCGATATAAACCGTCTTGGGACCCTCCGAATGGATCTTGAGAATGACCCTCTTGAGGTTGAGAACGATTTCCGTTACGTCTTCCTTAACGCCGGGGATTGTTGAAAACTCGTGGAGAACGCCGTCAATCTTGACGCTGGTGATGGCATAGCCGGGAAGCGACGAGAGAAGAATTCTTCTCAAACTGTTGCCAAGCGTAATACCGTAGCCGCGCTCAAGAGGCTCAACGACGATCTTGCCGTAAGTTCCGTCTGCTGCGAGATCAGCCGTTTCGATTCTGGGCTTTTCAATTCCTATCATGCAAAACCCTCCTTATTCTGTTGTGGATGTGTGTTACGGATCAACGCCGATTACTTAGAATAGAACTCGACGATGAGGTGCTCTTCAACCGGGACTTCGATCTGCTCGCGCTCCGGAAGAGCAACGACCTTTGCCGAAAGAGCCTCTGCGTTGAGGTCAAGCCATGCGGGAACCGGTCTTGAAGCGTTAGCTTCGAGAACAGTCTTGAACTTTACGCTGTCCTTGCTCTTCTGCTTGATCGAAACAACGTCGCCGGCCTTGAGGAGGTATGACGGAATGTCAACCTTTTTGCCGTTGACTTCAAAATGGGCATGAGTAACGAGCTGTCTTGCTTCTGCTCTGGACGAAGCCCAGCCGAGAGTATAGACAACGTTGTCAAGGCGGCTTTCGCAGATGCGAAGAAGGTTTTCACCGGTTACGCCTGCCTTGCGCTCAGCCATAAGGAAATATTTGTGGAACTGTCCCTCCTGAATACCGTAATAACGCCTTGCCTGCTGCTTTGCGCGGAGCTGAAGGCCGTATTCGGAGTTCTTGCTGCGGTTCTGACCGTGCTGGCCGGGGGCATATGAACGACGCTCAAAGGCACACTTGCCGGTATAGCATCTGTCTCCCTTGAGGAAGAGCTTTTTACCCTCGCGGCGGCACAGCTTGCATACTGCACCTGTATATCTTGCCATTGAATTTACCTCCCGTTATACACGTCTTCTCTTGGGCGGGCGGCAGCCGTTGTGGGGAATCGGAGTAACGTCTTTGATCATCGTTACGTCGAGTCCGGCGGTCTGCAAAGCTCTGATTGCGGCTTCGCGTCCTGCTCCCGGTCCCTTAACATATACTTCAACAGTTTTCATGCCATGCTCCATTGCAGCCTTGGCAGCCGTTTCTGCGGCGGTCTGAGCGGCAAAGGGAGTGGATTTCTTTGAGCCTCTGAAGCCCATTTCGCCGGCGCTTGCCCATGACACTGCGTTACCCTGTGTATCGGTAATGGTAACGATGGTGTTGTTGAAGGTGGATTGAATATGGGCCGCACCGCGTTCAATATTCTTGCGCTCACGGCGACGGCGAATGGTAGCAACTTTTTTGCCAACCTTAGCAGCCATAATAGCCTCCTCCTTTTAAGCTTATTTCTTCTTGTTAGCGATTGTCTTTTTGGGTCCCTTGCGAGTACGGGCGTTGGTCTTTGAACGCTGTCCTCTGACGGGGAGACCCCTTCTGTGGCGAACGCCGCGGTAGCAGCCGATCTCGGTAAGTCTCTTGATGTTGAATGCAGTTTCTCTTCTGAGATCACCTTCAACCTTTACGTGGTGATCGATGTACTCACGAAGCTTTGAAACGTCATCCTCAGTCAGGTCTTTAACTCTTGTGTCCGGGTTGATGCCTGTTGCAGCGATGATGTCGTCTGCGGTTTTGCGACCGATTCCGAAAATGTAGGTAAGAGCGATTTCAATTCGCTTGTCTCTCGGAAGGTCAACGCCTGAAATACGAGCCATTTGTCAGTTACACCTCCAAATTTGGTTTCGCGTCATTAGCCCTGACGCTGCTTATGCTTGGGATTTTCGCAGATCACCATGATCTTTCCCTTGCGTTTGATAACTTTGCACTTCTCGCAAATTTTCTTTACAGAAGGTCTGACTTTCATTGTGAACTACCTCCTTTAAAAATTGAACCTGTCGGTTAATTTGATAATGCATTTTGCATTGTGACCGATAATTATTGTGATTTGCTTTTATCGGAAGTTATTTGGATCTCCATGTGATTCTGCCTTTGCTAAGGTCGTATGGAGACATTTCGACCGTAACCTTATCACCGGGGAGTATACGAATGTAATTCATTCTGAGCTTTCCGGAGATGTGGGCAAGAATCTTGTGGCCGTTTGAAAGCTCAACCTGGAACGTTGCGTTCGGAAGAGCCTCAACAACAGTGCCTTCAATTTCAATCATATCCTGTTTTGACATAACTGTATCTACCTCTTGAAATCAGTAAATTGTTTAATAGCCTTTCGCAGTTGGCGATTGGTTTCCATTGAAGAGCCGTCGATCATGAACTGCGTTTTTTGAACGTGACGGGGATTTTTGCCCTTTGCTCTTTCAAGCGGGCGTTCCTTTCCGTCAGCGAGAAAAACGCGTCCCTCTTCAAACCGGACAACGGCAAGAAGTTTGCCCCTGTCGCGGCCTGCCAAAGACAGCACTATCTGTCCCTTTTCAAACTCCATCGGGCGTCCTCATTCTTTCGTAAGGATAACCGGACCGTCTTTTGTGATGGCAATGGTGTTTTCAAAGTGGGCGGAGAGCTTTCCATCGGCGGTTTTTACAGTCCAGCCGTCTGAAAGCCTTTTGACGTTCTTTGTGCCTTGATTTATCATCGGCTCAATGGCGATTGTCATGCCCGGTAACAGGCGGATGCCCCTGCCGGCTGTTCCGAAATTCGGAACGGCGGGGTCTTCGTGAAGCTCTTTTCCGACACCGTGTCCGGTGTAATCCCTTACAACGGAAAAGCCCCTCTCTTCGCAATACTTTTGAACGCACGCGCCGATATCGCCGATTTTGTTGCCGGGAACAGCAACCTTGATCGCCTCATAAAGGCTCTCTCTGGTTGCGTCAATCAGCCGCTGTGCCTCATCGGAAATTTTTCCGCAGGCAAAAGTGGCAGCATTATCGCCGTTAAAGCCGTGCTTTTTTGCGCCGAGGTCAATACTTACTATATCTCCCTCTCTGAGAATACGCTTTTTGCTCGGAATGCCGTGAATTACTTCATCGTTTACGGAAATACATGCAGTAGCGGGAAAGCCGTACAAATGCAGGAAGTTGGGCTCGGCGCCCTGGCTCTTGATGTATTCATAGGCTATGCGGTCGATCTCCGCGGTTGAAATGCCGGGCTTTACCGCTTCCCCTGCTACTCTGAGTGCCCCTGCGGAAATTCGGCAGGCTTCCTTCATAAGCGCAAGCTCACGAGATGTTTTAAGCACTATCATGTTTAATCCTCCAATGCTTTGAGGGTGAGAGCCGTTGTGTCGGCAACCTCTTCCTGTCCCTCAACAACAAAGAGCTTGTTCTTTTTGCGATAAAAATCAACGAGCGGTTCTGTCTGCTCATGATATACCTTCAGACGTTCGAGGATCGTTTCCTCTTTGTCGTCGCTGCGCTGAACAAGCTGTGCGCCGCAGTCATCGCAGACGCCGTCTTCAGCCGGCTTTTTATAAAGCAGGTGATATGACGCGCCGCAGCTGCCGCACACTCTGCGTCCGGAAAGTCTTTGAACGATTTTTTCGTCCGGAACCTGAATGTCAATGACGCGGTCGATCTCAACACCCATGTCGTCAAGAGCCTGCGCCTGAGGAACAGTCCTCGGAAAACCGTCAAGAATAAATCCGTTTTTGCAGTCGTTTTCTTTAAGCCGCTCCCTAACGATGCCGATTACGACATCGTCGGGAACAAGCAGACCTTTATCAATAAATTCCTTTGCTTTAATACCCATTTCCGTCTGTGCTTTAAGCGCAGCGCGAATGATATTGCCTGTTGATATGGTCGGGATGGAAAGATGCTTTGAAATGATCTCTGCCTGAGTGCCTTTTCCGGCTCCCGGCGCGCCCAATAAGATAAGCTTCATCAGGTTTCACCTCGCAATAAGTATTAGTCAAGGAAGCCCTTGTAATGTCTCATCATCATCTGGCTTTCAAGCTGCTTTACAGTTTCAAGAGCTACGCCTACAACGATGATAAGAGATGTACCGCCGAGCGAAAGTCTCATCGGATACTTGATAAGAGCTGTGAAGATCGTCAGAAGATTCGGGAACAGGGCAACAACTGAAAGAAGCAGTGCGCCGAGAAGCGTAATTCTTGAAAGGATCTTCTTAATGTAATCCGAAGTCGGCTTACCCGGACGGATGCCCGGAACCATACCGCTGTTTTTGCGGATATTGTTCGCCATTTCAACCGGATTGTACTGAATGCTTGCATAGAAGTAAGCAAAGAACAAAATAAGGAAGAAATAGAGAATCGCATAGAACCAATGGTCTGATGAGAACCACTTGAAGAAACCGGTCCAGAACGATGAAAGCTCTTTATTCTGAAGGAAGAGCTGTGCGGTTGCAGGAAGAGAAAGAATTGAAGAGGCGAAGATGACGGGAAGAACGCCTGACATATTGACCTTGATGGGGATATATGTGCTCTGGCCGCCGTACATCTTTCTGCCGACAACTCTCTTTGCATACTGAACGGGGATTCTTCTCTCTGCATTATCCATCCATACGATGTATGCTATCATTGCAAGAAGGCAGATGACAACAATCGGAACAAGAGCATAGTAGCCTTTCTTTCCGGATATAAGGAGGGAATACATACTTGTGCAGAGGGTGGGCATACGGGCAACGATACCCGCAAAAAGGATAATGGAAACGCCGTTTCCGATACCCTTGTCATTGACCTGCTCGCCGAGCCACATTACGAATGCGGAGCCGGCGGTCAAAACAAGAATTATAACAAGACCCTGGAGAACTGCCGAGAAGCCCGTAAAGAGCTGATCGGAAGCGTCCTTGACAACAAAGCCCTTTGAACGCAGAAAAATGAAATATGCGGTTGACTGCATCAGAGCAAGGAGAATTGTTGTATATCTTGTGATGGTTGCCATCTTCTTTCTGCCTTCTTCGCCTTCCTTTGAAAGCTTTTCAAGGGCAGGGATAGCAACAGCAAGAAGCTGAATGATAATTGAGCTGTTGATGTAGGGTGTAACGCCCATTGCGAAAATCGTTCCGTAGTTGAACGCTTCACCTGTCATCATGCTCAGGTAGTTTAAAAATGATTCGCTGGTTTCCGGTACAAGTGAACCGGTAATTTCGGTGAACGGAACCGGGATAGCAGCACCGATCCTGAAGATCAATACTATAAGCGCCGTGAAAAGCATTTTCTTTCTGAGATCTGCAATTTTCCAAGCATTTATAAATGTACTAATCATTTCAGATCACCTCGGCCTTTCCGCCGAGAGCCTCGATCTTCTGCTTAGCGGTTTCGCTGAAAGCATTAGCCTGAACGGTGAGAGCCTTTGAAAGCTCGCCGTTGCCGAGAACCTTGACGCCGTCAAGAACCTTTTTGACAAGACCCTTTTCAACAAGAGCGTCGATAGTTACAGTCTCACCGGCCTCAAATGCCTTGTCGAGTGCAGCAACATTAACGATTGCCATTTCGGTTCTGAAGATGTTGTTGAAACCTCTCTTGGGAAGTCTTCTCTGGAGGGGCATCTGGCCGCCTTCAAAGCCGGGACGCATGCCGCGACCTGCTCTGGCCTTTTGACCCTTGTGACCTTTACCGGCGGTTTTACCCTGACCGGAGCCTGCACCGCGACCGATTCTCTTGCGAGCCTTGGTTGAACCGGCAGCAGGTGAAAGTTCATGCAGTTTCATATTTCGCACCTCCTTCTTTATGCTTCGGTAACCTCGATAAGGTGAGCGATCTTCTTCACCTTACCTTGAGTCTGCGGATTGTTAGGTTGGGTAGACTCGTCCCCGATTTTGCGAAGACCAAGTGCGCGGGCGGTAGCGATCTGATCTTTCTTTGAGCCGATAAGACTTTTAACAAGCTTTACCTTTACCATAATCACACGCCCTCCTTAACCTAAAATTTCCTGAGCGGACTTTCCGCGGATAGCGGCAACTTCGTCAACGTTGCGAAGCTTTGAAAGTCCGTCAAGTGTTGCTCTGACAACGTTGCACGGGTTGTTAGAGCGAAGCGCCTTAGTACGGATATCCTTGATTCCGACTGTTTCAACAACAGCACGGACAGGACCGCCGGCGATAACGCCGGTACCGGGTGCGGCAGGCTTGAGAAGAACAACGCCTGCGCCGAACTTACCAATAATCTCATGAGGAATTGTTGAACCCTTGAGGGCAACCTTCATGAGGTTCTTTTTCGCGTCTTCGATACCCTTGCGGATAGCGTCGGGAACTTCGCCCGATTTTCCGAGACCGAAGCCAATAGTACCGTTTCCGTCACCAACAACTACGAGAGCAGCGAACTTGAAGATACGGCCGCCCTTGACGGTTTTGGAAACACGGTTGATGGCAACAACGCGCTCTGTAAGTTCATAAGCCGATGCATCAATCTTATTCATAAATCAATTTCCTCCTTGCTTAGAACTTCAGGCCGCCGGCACGAGCGCCGTCTGCGAGTGCCTGAACACGACCGTGGTAAACGTATCCGCCTCTGTCAAAGACACATTCGGTAATGCCTTTTTCTGCGGCACGCTTTGCAAGAAGCTCGCCGACCTTTGTCGCTGCTTCTTTGTTTCCGCCGTACTCAAATTCCTTCTCAACCGTTGCTGCCGAAGCGAGGGTAACGCCCTCAACGTCGTCAACAAGCTGGGCATAGATGTGGTTGAGTGAACGGTAAACGCTCAAACGCGGACAAGCCGCAGTACCGCTGATCTTAGCGCGTACTCTCTTGCGTCTTTTAAGTCTTGCTTTATTGCTGTCTTGTTTGCTGACCATAGAAATTTCACTCCTTTACCAATCTTATTTACCCTTACCGGCTTTACCTTCTTTGCGGCGGATATGCTCTGAAGCATATTTGATTCCCTTGCCCTTATAAGGCTCCGGCAGACGCTTTTCGCGTACTTCTGCGGCGAACTGACCAACCTTCTGCTTGTCTGCGCCGTGAATAACGATCTTGTTGGGAGCGGGAACTTCAATGGTGATGCCGTCCTTTTCAGACATGATGACATCGTGTGAGTAACCGATCTTCATAACAAGGTCGGTTCCCTTTTTCTCGGCACGATAACCGATACCGTTGATTTCAAGCTCCTTTTTGAAGCCGTTTGAAACGCCTTCAATCATGTTTGCGATGAGCGTGCGGGTAAGACCGTGAAGTGATCTGTATTCCTTGTTGTCATTGGGACGTGCAACGATGATCTCGTCGCCTTCCTTTGTGACAGACATGTTTTCATGGACGGTGTGGGTCAGAGTACCCTTTGCGCCCTTGACGGTAATGGTGCTTCCGTCAATCGTAACTTCTACCCCTGCCGGAACGGCGATGGGCTTTCTTCCTATACGTGACATCTCAGCACCCCCTTACCAAATGAACGCAAGGACCTCGCCGCCAACGTTGGCTTTGCGGGCTTCCTTGTCGGTCATGATGCCCTTTGAGGTTGAAAGGATCGCGATGCCGAGACCCTTCATAACCTTGGGCATATCCTCACAGCTTGTATAAATTCTGAGGCCGGGCTTTGAGACTCTTCTCAGACCGGTGATAACACGGGTCTTGCCGGGGCCGTACTTAAGCTGTACTTCCATAATTCCCTGCTTACCGTCTTCTTCAACGGTGAAGCTCTTGATGTATCCTTCATCCACAAGAATCTGAGCAATTGCCTTCTTGGTGTTGGATGCAGGAATCTTAACCGAATCGTGTTTTGCCGAGCTTGCGTTACGGATTCTCGTAAGCATATCGGCGATTGCGTCTGTTACTTGCATTATTCCTTTACCTCCTTGACAATTACTTACCAGCTTGCCTTCTTCACGCCGGGGATCTGACCTGCGTGAGCAAGCTCTCTGAAGCAGATTCTGCAAACTCCGTACTTACGAAGATAGGCATGAGGTCTGCCGCAGATCTTGCAGCGGTTATACTGCCTTGTGGAATACTTAGCGGGTCTTTTCTGCTTTACTTTCATTGAAGTCTTTGCCATAAGTTATTCCTCCTCCTTATTGTCTTTCGAAAGGAGCACCCATAAGAGTGAGCAGCTCTCTTGCTTCTTCGTCGGTGTTAGCGGTGGTTACAAAGCAGATATCCATTCCGCGAACCTTGTCGATCTTATCATAGTCGATTTCAGGGAATATAAGCTGTTCCTTGATACCGACAGTGTAGTTTCCTCTGCCGTCAAATGCGTTCGGATTGATTCCTCTGAAGTCGCGAACTCTGGGGAGAGCGAGGTTGAAGAATCTGTCGATGAACTCATACATCTTTTCACCGCGCAGGGTAACCTTTACGCCGATAACCATCCCCTCACGGAGCTTGAAGTTAGCAACGGATTTTTTTGCCTTGCAGAGAACGGGCTGCTGACCTGTGATTTGTCTGATGTCTGAAACGATAGCGTCGAGAACCTTTGAGTTGTCTCTTGCTTCGCCGCAGGCAACGTTGACAACGACTTTGTCGATCTTCGGGATTTGCATAACGCTTTTATAGCCGAACTTCTTCATGAGAGCAGGTGCAACCTCATTAACGTAGGCTTCTTTCAGTCTTGCCATGTCATGTTCCTCCCTTATTCAAACTTTGCGCCGCAGCCGTCTTTTTTGCATACGCGCATTTTCTTTTTCTTGCCCTTAACTTCTTCAACAACGTGTCCTACTCTTGTGGGACGACCGCACTTGGGGCAGATAAGCTGAACCTTTGAGGCATAAAGTGCGCTCTCAGCCTTGATGATTCCGCCGGGTTCACCCATCTTGCGGGGCTTTACGTGCTTTGAAACAACGTTGATGCCCTCAACGATGACTTTTCCTTCGGAAGGGCTGACCTGAAGTACCTTGCCTCTGGCGCCACGATCCTTGCCGTTGATGACAACGACCTGGTCGCCTGTTTTAACGTGTACCTTACTCATCGTGACACCTCCTTAAAGAACTTCCGGAGCGAGGGAGAGGATCTTGAGATAATCCTTTTCACGAAGCTCTCTTGCAACCGGTCCAAAGATACGGGTACCCTTGGGGTTTTTATCTTCCTTGATGATAACGGCTGCATTTTCGTCAAAGCGAATGTAAGTTCCGTCATCACGGCGAACGCCTGTTGCAGTACGAACAACTACTGCCTTAACAACGTCGCCTTTTTTTACGACGCCACCCGGTGCTGCCTTCTTGACAGAAGCAACAATGACGTCTCCGATATTAGCATATCTTCTGCCGGTACCGCCGAGAACACGGATGCACATAAGCTCCTTAGCTCCGGTATTGTCGGCAACCTTAAGATAAGTTTGCTGTTGGATCATTGTGTTTGGCCTCCTTTAAGCTGCACCAATTATTTGGCTTTTTCGATGATTTCAACTACGCGCCATCTCTTGTCCTTTGAGATCGGGCGGGTCTCCATAACAAGTACGCGGTCGCCGATTCCGCACTCTTCCTTTTCGTCATGAGCCTTGACCTTAACGGTACGGTTGACGATCTTCTTGTAGAGCGGGTGTCTGACCTTATCCTTGATCGTAACAACGACAGTCTTGTTCATCTTGTCGCTTGTAACGATTCCTACCTGTGTTTTACGAAGGTTTCTTTCCATTTTGTTTTAACCTCCCTTTCCTCAAGAATTTGCGCCGTGAAGCTCGATATCGCGCTGAACAGTCTTAATTCTTGCGATATCCTTCTTAACTGCGCTTATTCTCATCGGGTTGTCGAGCTGATTAACAGCCTGCTGGAAGCGAAGATTGAAAAGCTCCTTCTTGAGCTCTGCGAGCTTTGCGTCCATCTCAGCGGCGGACAGTTTTCTGATTTCACTTGCTTTCATTACTGTTCACCATCCTTTTCCTGGTCAGCCTTAACGGCAAACTTGCACTTGATGGGAAGCTTGTTCGCTGCAAGACGCATAGCCTCGCGTGCGAGAGCCTCGTCAACACCGGCGATTTCAAACATAACTCTGCCGGGCTTAACAACTGCTACCCAATATTCGGGAGAACCTTTACCGGAGCCCATGCGGGTTTCGGCAGGCTTCTGAGTGATGGGCTTGTCGGGGAAAATCTTGATCCAGACCTGACCGCCACGCTTGATGTAACGGGTCATGGCGATACGGGCTGCTTCAATTTGTCTTGAGGTGATCCATGCGGGTTCGAGAGCAACAAGACCGAAATCACCGTATGTGACCTGATTGCCCTTGTGGGCAGATCCTTTAAGACGACCGCGCTGAACCTTGCGGCGCTTAACACGTTTTGGCATTAACATTATCTTGCTCCTCCTTCCTTACGCTGTCTGGGACGGCGGCGTTCGGGTCTGCGGCGTTCCTCATTGTTTGAAACCTGGAGAACTTCGCCGGTATAGATCCATACCTTAACGCCGATGCGTCCGTAAGTGGTCTTTGCTTCAGCAAAACCGTAGTCAATGTCTGCACGGATGGTCTGAAGCGGAATAGTGCCTTCCTTATATGTTTCGCTTCTTGCGATTTCGGCACCGCCGAGACGGCCCGAAGCCTGGCACTTGATACCCTTTGCGCCGAGCTTCATAGCTCTGCCGATTGCCTGCTTAAGAGCGCGGCGGAAAGAAATTCTTCTTTCGAGCTGAGCGGCAATGTTTTCTGCAACGAGCTGAGCGTTGACGTCCGGGTTTTTGATTTCAACGATGTTGAGCGAAACGCTCTTGCCGAGCTTCTTTTCAAGCGTAGCCTTGAGCTTTTCGATTTCTGCACCGCCGCGGCCGATTACCATGCCGGGCTTTGCAACGTGAATGTTGATTCTTACGCGGCTTGCGCTGCGCTCGATTTCAACCTTGGGTACTCCGGCGGGAGCAAGTGTTTCAAGGAGATATTCGCGGAGGTTGTAGTCTTCAACGAGTGTGTCGCCGAAGTCATGCTTTTTAGCATACCAACGAGATTCCCAGTCCTTAATAACACCGACTCTCAAGCCGTTAGGATTAACTTTCTGGCCCATAGTATTACCTCCTCCTTGATTATTCTGCTTCCTTGAGAACAAGGGTGATGTGCGAGGACTTTTTGTTGATCCTGTATGCACGGCCCTGAGCTCTCGGGCGGATTCTCTTAAGTGTGGGACCCTGACCTACGTAGCATTCCGCAACATAGAGTCTTGAAGTGTCCATATCTTTGTTTTCCGCGTTAGCCATTGCGGACTTCAAAAGCTTTGAAACAACCTCACACGCAGCCTTGGGCGTGTATTTAAGAATTGCCATGGCTTTGTCAGCAGGCTGATTGCGAATGAGGTCAAGAACGATCTTAACCTTACGCGGCGCAATTCGCACAAAAGTTACTTTTGCTGTTGCTTCCATTGTAATACACTCCTTTCGACTGATTATTTACCGTTGTTTGAGGTTTTTGAACCGGCGTGACCTCTGAAAGTTCTCGTCGGAGCAAATTCACCGAGCTTGTGACCAACCATATCTTCGGTTACATAAACGGGAACGTGCTTGCGTCCGTCATGAACTGCAAAAGTGTGGCCGACGAAATCGGGGAAGATGGTGGAGCTGCGGCTCCATGTTTTAAGAACGATCTTTTCGCCCTTTTCATTCATCTTGATGACTCTGTCATACAGCTTTTCCTGCACGAAAGGTCCTTTCTTAGTGCTTCTGCTCATTATTCATAGCTCCTTTCATCGACCGTTATCTGTCGTTGCGACGCTTAACAATAAGCTTGTCGGAACGATTCTTCTTAGCGCGAGTCTTGTAGCCGAGAGCAGGCTTGCCCCACGGGGTAACAGGGCCGGGACGACCGATCGGTGACTTGCCCTCACCACCGCCGTGCGGGTGGTCGCAGGGGTTCATGACCGAACCGCGGACTGTGGGTCTGATACCGAGGTGGCGAGTACGTCCTGCCTTACCGATCTTGACGTTCTCGTGGTCGCCGTTGCCGACAACACCGATAGTAGCCATGCACTTTTCGGAGACTTTGCGAAGCTCGCTTGACGGGAGTCTGAGAAGAGCGAAGCCGCCCTCCTTAGCCATGAGCTGAGCGGCATTGCCGGCTGCTCTTGCAAGCTGACCGCCTCTGCCCGGATAAAGCTCAACGTTGTGAATGAAAGTACCGGTGGGGATATTTACAAGGGGAAGAGCGTTGCCCGGCTTTATGTCGGCACCTGCGCCTGCTTCAACCTTATCGCCTACCTTGAGACCTTCGGGAGCGAGGATATATCTCTTTTCGCCGTCTTCATATTCAAGAAGAGCGATGTGAGCTGATCTGTTGGGATCGTACTCAAGAGTTTTAACGGTTGCAAATACATCGAACTTATCTCTCTTGAAGTCGATGATGCGATATTTTCTTCTGTTTCCGCCGCCACGGTGGCGAACGGTGATGCGTCCGTAGCTGTTACGTCCGCTCTTTTTGTTGAGAGGAGCGAGGAGGCTTCTCTCCGGACCGCACTTTGAAAGTGCGGAGTAGTCTGTATACGACATGTTACGTGTGCCGTTGGTTACAGGCTTCATAAAACGAATTGACATTTTATTACACTCCTTAAAGCGGTTTAGCGGAGGATTGTCAACCTCCATACATTACCGCCGGATTTTAAAAAAGTTAGCTAAGCATTCCCTGAAGAACACTTTTTGCGGCTTGCGGACAATTCGACGGGTACGTTCATCGGTGTGACCGAAAAATGCGCCTTTGAGCTGACCGCCGGTCACTCATTAAAGAAGACCGTCAAAGAAGTCGATCGTCTTTGAATCCTCGGTGAGGGTGACAATTGCCTTTTTCCATGCTGCGGTGTAGCCCTCATAACGACCGTATCTTCTGAGGTGACCCTTGCAGCTGATAGTGTTGACCTTAGCTACCTTTACGCCGAAAGCTTCTTCAACAGCCTTGGCGATTTCGGGCTTGTTAGCGTCCTTTGCAACCTTGAAGGTGTACTTTTTGAACGCTGTTCCCATCATGCTCTCTTCTGTGATGATGGGCTTGAGGATGATGTCATGTGCCAACTTACTCATTATGCATATACCTCCTCAATCTTTGCAACTGCGTCCTTGAGGACGACGAGGGTGTTGCAGTTAAGAATATCGTAAACGCTGAGGGTGTTGACAAGCGTAACCTTTACGCCTGCGATGTTCCTTGCGCTTCTGTAAACGATATCGTCCTTTTCGGGAAGAACAAGAAGAACTTTCTTGCCGGTTTCAAGAGCAGAGAGAACCTTAACGATCTCCTTGGTCTTGATTGCGTCAAGCTTGAGAGAATCGAGAACGACCATCTCGCTTGCTGCTACCTTTGAGGAAAGAGCAGACTTCATAGCAAGTCTTCTGACCTTCTTGTTGACTGCAAAGCCGTAGCTTCTGGGCTTGGGACCGTGTGCGATACCGCCGTGATACCACTGCGGAGCTCTGGTTGAACCCTGTCTTGCGCGGCCTGAGCCTTTCTGCTTCCAGGGCTTTTTTCCGCCGCCGGAAACTTCTGAGCGTGTCAGGGTTGACTGTGTGCCCTGACGCTGATTTGCCAGATAATTGACAACAACGATGTGCATTGCTGACGTGTTGGGAACTATGCCGAAGATACCTTCGGAAAGCTCGAGATCGGAAACTTTCTTTCCGCTTACGTCGAATACTGATACGTTAGGCATTTAGAGCAACTCCTTTCTTACGCTTTTTTAACGCTGTTCACTACCATAACGATGCCCTTTTTGGGACCGGGGATCGCGCCCTTGATAGCGATAAGGTTGTTTTCAACATCAACCTTGACAACGTCAAGATTCTGAACAGTGACGCGTTCTGCGCCGAGGTGACCTGCGAGCTTCTTTCCCTTGTAAACTCTTGAGGGATCGGAGCAGGCACCGAGGGAGCCGGCATGTCTTGCAACGGGGCCGGTACCGTGTGATTCTTTAAGTCTTGAGAAGTTCCAACGCTTGATTGCGCCTGCGGTTCCCTTACCTTTGCTTGTGCCGACAACGTCGACCTTTTCTCCGGTAGCGAACACATCAGCCTTGAGAATGTCACCAACGTTGAGAGCAGCGCAGTCATCAAGTCTGAATTCACGAAGAACTCTCTTGGGGGCAACGTTTGCCTTGTCGAAGTGACCCTTCATAGGCTTGTTGGTTCTTGTGACCTTGACGTCGTCAAAACCGAGCTGAACAGCTTCATAGCCGTCGTTTTCAGCAGTCTTCTTCTGAACGACTGCGCACGGTCCGAGTTCAACGACTGTTACGGGAACGACATTTCCTTTTTCGTCAAAGATCTGGGTCATTCCGAGTTTTCTGCCGATAAGACCTTTTTTCATTTGATTATCCTCCTTTGGTTATTGGTTGGACCTTTTGCCAACGTGACCTTTCGGTTAAGCGTGCGGGTATATGTTAATTGAAAGAGATGTTATCTCTTGATCTCAATTTCAACGCTTGCCGGAATTTCAAGATTTGTCAGAGCCTCCACGGTCTTGGGTGTAGGTCTGATGATGTCAATGAGTCTTTTGTGGGTTCTCTGTTCAAACTGTTCACGGCTGTCCTTATACTTATGAACAGCGCGAAGGATCGTAACAACTTCCTTTTCTGTGGGAAGGGGAATCGGACCTGAAACAGTTGCATTGGTACGCTTTGCTGCTTCAACGATCATTTCCGCTGCCTTGTCAACGAGGTTGTGGTCGTATCCTTTAAGTCTGATACGGATCTTTTCCTTTACTGCCATTGATTACGCCTCCTAAAGAATTTGGCGGGCAACACTTTCGTCAACCTTTCCGGGTGTTTTCAAGTCTCCCATTTTAAAAACCGGAAACTGAAGATATTCCCGGTCAAGGCGCAAGGACACAGTCCGCCCAAAGCGGAACCGCGCCCGCGAAAGCGCAAGTTCACACAAACGCACCGTTGAGCAAAGCCCACGCAAGAGACGGCGCATTTCATGAATATAGATCGCCCGGTTTAAAATCGGACATACTCCGCGGAAATTTCCTGCCTCAAGAGGGCAGCCACCTCCCGCATCATCGCATATCGTATATGTTGTGTTAAGGCATAGTTATACCCACCTACGTCCAACACACGCTTGATTATCTTAACACAACAATTGTCAAATGTCAACGATTTTGAGAGAAAAAGTTTGTGAAAAATGCAGATTTTTTGTCTCTCCAAAGGCAGACGCAAAATAAGCAAACACTCGGCTGAGGGTACGCTATATATTGTGGTCGAACTCAAAGAAAAACGGCGCAAAAACCAAGTGTTTCTGCGCCTGTGCGGATATTTTTCAATTTTTCGTTGAACTGAAAGAAAACCATTTTCGTCTTTGCACCGAAGAGAACATAACAAATACAAAATTCACGCAAACACACGGAGGCGAAGACAAAATAATAAGCTGAGGAGAGTCGAACCGGAATATACACACCTTTCGGTCGGCGCAAATCCCGTAATCTCCGCCTGTTCGGTGATATCTGAAAGTCTCGCCGAATTTCCGGAAATAGCTCTCCTTATAGGCGGAAAACAGCCGCGCTGCAATTACACCAATTTTCTGCCCATGAGAACGCCCATGACGGACGCCATCATCAGACCGCGCGTCCAGCCGCTTGAATCTCCGAGGCAGTGCAGTCCCTTTATGCTCGTGTTAAAATCCTCGTCCATCTTGACGCGGTTACTGTAGAATTTCAGCTCCGGGGAGTAAAGCAGAGTCTCCGTTGAAGCAAAGCCTTCAACAACGTGATCCATCGCTTTGATAAAGTTGATAATGTTGGTCATTGCTCTGTACGGCATTGCGGCGGTGATGTCGCCGGCAACTGCGTCCGGAAGAGTAGGACGTACATTTGACTGCATAAGCTCTTTTTCCCATGTGCGCTTTCCGTCAAGGATATCGCCGAAACGCTGAACAAGAATGTGTCCCGTTCCGAGCATATTTGTCAGCTCGCCGACTTTTTGGGCGTAAGCGATAGGCTGGTTGAACGGATAGCTGAAATTGTGGGAGCAGAGAATTGCAAGATTGGTGTTGTTGCTCTTGAGCTCCTTGAAGGAGTGACCGTTGACAACGGCAAGGTCATTGTCATAGTTTTCCTGGCTGACAAAACCGCCCGGGTTCTGACAAAAAGTTCTGACCTTGTTTTTGAACGGCTGCGGATAGCCGATGAGCTTTGATTCATAGAGCGTCTCGTTGACCTTTTCCATGATCTCGTTGCGCACTTCAACTCTGACGCCGATATCAACCGTTCCCGGCTGATGAGCGATGGAATATTCCGCGCAAAGAGTCTCAAGCCACTCCGCGCCTCTTCTGCCGGTTGCAACAACGGTGCTGTCTGCAAAAATTTCCATATCGCTGCCGCCGTGGCTGTTTTTGAGGCGTACGCCCTTGCATTCGCCGTTTTCAAGGATAAGGTCGTAGCATTCATAGCCGAACATAAGCTCAACGCCGTTATTTATGAGGTACTGCTCAATGGCATAGTAAATACCCTGGGCTTTTTCCGTACCCATATGACGAATAGGACAGTCAACAAGCTTGAGTCCCGCTTGAATAGCCTTGATGCGGATCTCTTTTTTGCCGAGAGTATCTTCAAGACCCTCAATGTGTTCATCCGCACCGAACTCAAGATAAATTTTATCGGTGTAATCAATGGTTTCCTGAGCTTTCTGCGCGCCGATGAGCGTAGGAAGATCTCCGCCGACTTCATAGCAAAGAGAAAGCTTTCCGTCGGAAAATGCGCCCGCGCCGGAAAAACCGGTCGTAATGTGGCAATACGGCTTGCAGGAGACGCAGACCTTTGTTTTGTCCTTGGGGCAATGTCTGTTTTCAACAGCCTGACCCTTTTCAACGATTATAATGTTCTTTTTGGAACCTTTTTTAATCATTTCAAGAGCGGTAAAAATTCCTGCCGGACCTGCACCGATGATTACAACGTCTTTTTTCATTGTCTTGTCCTCCTTCGGAAAAGTGTTTGAAAGATTGATTCGAGGCGTACTGCAAGAACGCCGAAAGGCATAAAAACAGCACGGCCCACAAACCATGCTGTCTTATTCTATCATGATTTATTACGCATTGTCAAGCATAACAATGCGGCAAAGCGTAGAGTTTTTATTCCTCTGAGCCGTAAAGTTTGGCATAAACGCCGCCTTTTTTGAGGAGCTCCTTGTGTGTGCCCTCCTCTTCAATACCGTTTTTGGTCAGAACAAAGATTCTTGAAGCGTTTTTGACGGTTGAAAGGCGGTGCGCGATGGTGAACACCGTTCTGCCCTTTGAAAGCGCCGCGAGCGAGCGTTTGACAATCTGCTCGCTTTCGTTGTCAAGCGCGCTCGTTGCCTCGTCAAGCACAAGCACGGGCGGATCCTTAATGAAAACCCGCGCAATGCACAGGCGCTGTTTCTGTCCGCCGGAGAGCATGGTTCCTCTTTCGCCGATGAACGTATCGTACCCTTGCGGCAAGGCGGAAATGAACTCGTCTGCGCCTGCCTTTTTGGCAGCCTCAACGGCTTCCTCCCGCGTAGCGGTCGGCTTGCCGTAAAGAATATTCTCCATAACGGTACCGGAAAAAAGATAAATGTCCTGTTCAACAACGCCGACGGCATTTCTCAACGAGGCAAGGTCAAACGTACGGATATCCTTTCCGCCAACGGTCACCTGTCCGTCCTTTGCATCATAGAACCTTGAAAGCAGGCTGCACATGGTTGTTTTTCCGCTTCCTGACGGACCAACAACGGCAATGTTCTCGCCCTTTTTCACAAGAAAACTGATATGTTCGAGAACATCGCCCTTTTCCTTGTCATAGCTGAACGATACGTCCTTAAATTCAATATCGCCGGCATCTGCCGAAAGGCTCTCGCCGAGTCCCTCGTAGTTTTCGCATTTTTCCTCCATCACCTCGGCAAAGCGTTCAACACCCGTAACGCCCTTTTCAAACTGCTCGGTGAACTCAACGATTCTCTTGACCGCGGCAATGAGCATTGCAATGTAAAGCAGGTATGCGGTGTAATCGGCAACGGTTATTTTTTCTTTAATGATGAAAATTCCGCCCATTACAATGAGCACAATATACATGAGTCCGTCAAAAAACCTGACCGCCGCATTGAGCCTTGCCATGTAGCGGTATGAGTCGCACTGAACTTTTGCAAGCATTGTGCTCTCCTTGCGGAATTTTTCGTCCTCGGTCTTTTCTCCGGAAAAGGACTTGACAACGCGGATTCCGAGCAGCGAGGTTTCCGTTTGGGCATTGACGTCGCCGGCAACAACGCGCCTTTCTCTGAAAGCAACGCGCATCTTTTTTCTGAAGTACTGTGTGCCGAAGAACATAAACGGAAGCACAACAAAGGCAGCCGCCGCAAGCGGAAAATTAATTGACGCCAGCACGGCAAACGAAGCGGTGATTTTAACTCCGGCAATGAAAAACTCCTCCGGGCAGTGATGAGAAAACTCGGCAATTTCAAACATATCCGTAGTTATTCTTGACATCAGCTGACCGATTTTTGTGTCGTCGTAGTAGCTGAAAGGAACACGAAGAAGATGAGCAAACAAGTCCTCGCGCATATCCTTTTCAATCCGCACACCCATGCCGTGACCGACATAAATCATGTAGTACCCGGCAAGCATATCTATTACCTTGAGCACGGCAAAAAGCGCCGCCATCTGAAAAATCACCGTCAGCGTAAGCTTTGTAATATCCGTTGAGGCAATTTTTGTAATTTCTCTGACAAGCATGGGCAGCACAAGCTCGCAGCCCGTTGTAAAAAACGCGCAGAGCAAGTCAAGCGCAAGAGTCTTTTTGTGTTTTTTAAAGTATGGCAAAAACCATTTTTTGAGCATTCCCTTTTTGCTGTTCATTTTCAACACTCCGTAAATCTATCATGTTCTGAAATTATATCACCGCGCCGCAAAAAGAGCAACCGCAATTTTCACGTTTTCCGGCACCCTTTTTCTGCGCATGCGTCAAACATTCCGCACCCGGTATTGATAAATCCAAAAAGTTGTGATACAATGCTAAATGACTAATTTTGCCGTTTTGTTCCGGCGTATTATTTCATTCAGGAGGAAACCTATGGGAAAAGTTAAGGCGCTCTCAAAGCACAGGGAAAACTTTATGAAATACCGCTTTCTTCTGCGCGAGCTTGTCAGAAAAAACATCAAGCTCCAATACAGGGACTCCGTCCTCGGTATGTTCTGGACATTTTTGCATCCGCTTTTGACGACCATTGTTCTTGTTTTTGTTTTTGACACCGTTTTCGGCCGCAGCTCAAAGGGCGTGGGTAACTACACGGTATATCTTCTCATCGGCCGTCTTTTGTATACATTCTTTACCCAATCGACAAAAAGGGCAATGCGCTCCATTCGTTCAAACGCGTCAATGATCAAAAAGGTATATGTTCCGAAGTATATCTATCCGCTGTCGCAGATTCTTTCAACGTTCATAACGTTCATCATTTCACTGTCGGTTCTCATCTTTGTCATTGCATTTTTCAACATTACGAATAATCATCCCGTCTATCCGACGTGGCGGGTAATCTATTGCATTGTTCCGGTTCTCATTCTCTTTGTTCTCAGCGTCGGGGTCGGCATGTTCCTTGCGGCTGTCAACGTCTTTTTCAGAGATACGGAAAATCTTTATGACGTAATTACCACCATGCTTTTTTACGCCACCCCGATCGTATACAGCATGGATCGTCTGAACCTTGAGCCGGGCAGTCTCAAGCTGACAATTTTCAAGCTCAACCCGCTTTACGGAATCATAGGTCTTTTCCGCGCCGCAGTTATTTGGGGAGACGATTTTGTTCATTACTGGGACGTCAAACTGATGTGGTATTCGTCAGCCTGCGCCGTTATTGCCCTTGTTGTCGGTATGATCACTTTCTACAAGACGCAGGACAAGTTCATTCTTCATATCTGAGAAAGAGGGATTTTTTTGAGTAATTACGCAGTTGAAGTTGACCATGTCAGCATGAAATTCAATATCAATAAAGAGGGCGTTGACAATGCCAAAGAGTATTTTATCCGTCTTGTCAAGCGTCAGCTCCATTATGTTGAATTTTGGGCGTTGAAAGACGTCAGCTTTAAGGTTGAAAAGGGGGACAGAGTCGGTATTCTCGGCTTTAACGGCGCCGGAAAAAGCACGCTTTTGAAGGTAATTGCCGGCGTTTTGAAGCCGACTCAGGGCTCCGTGACCGTCAGAGGCGTTGTTGCCCCTTTGCTGGAGCTCGGCGCAGGCTTTGACAGAAATTACAGCGGCAGAGAGAACGTATATCTTTACGCCGCAACGATGGGCTTTTCAAGAGAGTTTGTTGAAAAAAAGTTTGACGAAATTGTTGAGTTCGCAGAGCTTGAGGATTTTATTGACGCTCCGCTCAAGGGCTATTCCTCCGGCATGAAATCGCGGCTCGGCTTTGCAATTGCAACGGCTGTCAAGCCCGATGTTCTCATTCTTGACGAGGTTCTCAGCGTAGGCGACGCGGCGTTCAGAGCCAAGAGCCAAAAGCGTATTGAGGGCATGATGGGCGAGGGTGTAACGGTGCTTTATGTTTCTCACAGCACAGACAAGGTTGCGGAGATCTGCAACAAAGCCATCATTCTTGACCACGGTCAGATGATCGCCGCAGGAGACAGCATTGAAATCGGTCAGATTTATGAAAACATGACAGTCAACAAATAAATCCGTTGCTCACGGCTGAAAGGAAAAAATGAACTATAAAATAAATCCCGAGGCTTACGGCGATGTTTTTGTGCTGCCGAAAGCCGTTGTAAAAGAAAATCTTCGCCTTGCCGGCGCAGTCGGTCTCAAAGCATTGCTGTACCTTTACTGCAACGCCCCGAACGGCGACACCTCCTGCGAGGCGATTGCAAAAGCGCTCGGCGCAGACCGCGGAGACGTTGCCGACGCAATGGTGTTCTGGCTTGAACGCGGTCTGGTTCTCGAAGACGGAAAACAACCCGAAAAAAAGCCGCTCCCGGCGCAGGACGCGGAAGAAAGCCCGGCAAAGCAACCGGTGCCGGCACCGGAAGCGGCGGTACCCGAAAAGCCGGCGGCAAAAAGAGTTGCCGAGCTGCCCATTTCGCGTCCCAGCCACGAACAAATTGCCGTTCGCTGCGGCGAATGCGAGGAGCTGCGGCTTCTTTTCACCGAGGCGCAGAATATACTCGGCAAGACCATCGGCTATGAGGGTCAGTCTATTCTTATCATGCTCCATGACAGCTACGGACTTCCCGCGGAAGTCATTCTGATGCTGCTTGAATATGCCCTTTCAAAGGGAAAAACCGGCTATAAATACATCGCGTCGGTCGGCAGAGAGTGGAGCGAAAAAGAAATTGACACGATTGAAAGGGCCGAAGAATACATAAGCGCTCAAAACGAGGCGGACGGACTCTGGCGCCGATTCTGCGAGCTGACCGGAGTAAAAAATCCAAAGCCAACGGCGAAGCAGCGCAAGTTTTTGACCGTTTGGTCAAAGGAATACGGGTTTTCATGCGAGATGATCTGCCTTGCGTATGAGATCTGCATTGACAACACCGGAAAAATGAGTCTTGAATACATGAACAGAGTTCTCAAAAACTGGCACGACAAGGGAGTAAAATCCCCATCGGACGCCCAAAGAGAGCAGGAACGCTGGAACGAGAGCAACTTTGGCAAAGCCAAAAAGAAAACAGAAAAGAAAAAGCAGGAGGTCTTTTCAAGCAATGCCTCCTATGACATAGGCGCATATGAAAAGGACCTTGTTGCGCTCAGATATCTTGACGACGAAGAGTAAGGGGCAAAAAGATGGCGTACAGAAGAAGCGTTTACATCAAAGCTAAAAACATTCTTGAAGAGCGTCGGCGCAAAGCCGAAAATGAGCAGGCTCAGCGCAGAGCCGCCGCGGTTGCCGTCTGCCCGGAAATTGCAGAAGCGGAGCGTGAAATGGCTGCCTATGCGGCAGAGGTCATAAAGAGCGTTTCTATGGGCGAGGACGCAAAGCAATTTGTTTTGAACCTTTCAAAAAAGAACCTTGAGGCGCAGGAAAAAAGAAAAGCCGCGCTTTTGAGCGCCGGCTTTCCGGAAGATTATCTTGACGTTAAGTATACCTGCCCCGTTTGCCATGACACCGGCTCGCACGACGGCTACTACTGTAAGTGCTACCTTGAGCTCATAAAACAGACGGCAAAGGACGAGCTTGGCATTTCGCAGAGCATGAAAAAATGTACCTTTGAAAATTTTGACGTCAGTCTTTATTCCGAAGAGACCGACTCGGAGCTTTCGGTGAGTCCGCGCCGACTTGCGACCGGCACTTTAAGATTCTGCAAGAACTATGCGGAAAAATTCTCACGCGAGAGCTGCAGTCTGCTCATCAGCGGAAAAACGGGACTTGGCAAAACCCACCTTTCTCTCGCCATAGCCAACAAGGTCATTGACCGCGGCTTTGACGTCTATTACGCCAGCATTCACACGGTTATGGACGCATTGCAAAAAGAACAGTTTTCACGGGAAAAGGTGAACGAAAGCATCGGCGACCGTCTTTATGAAAGCGATCTTCTTATCCTCGATGACCTCGGCTCCGAGTTTTCAACTCAATTCACAGTCGCTTCGCTTTATAACATTGTCAATACGCGCATAAATTCCGGCAGACCGATGATAATAAACACCAATCTCACTCTCCCGGAGCTGGAGGAGCGATATTCTCAGCGCGTTACATCAAGAATCCTCGGCACAAGCGAAAGACTTTTGCTTGTCGGCACGGATATCCGCCAAAAGAAAAAGAGTTGAAAAAAAGAAAAAGTTCTTTACTTTTTCAGTTTTATATGGTATAGTATCTTGGCAATTGCGATTAAGCCGAAGGAGCAGGGTATGTCCGGCATTTGGTTTTAGCAGTTGTTTTGATATTTTTGCTACTGTGGCTCAGTTGGTAGAGCAGCGCATTCGTAATGCGCAGGTCGTCGGTTCGAGTCCGACCAGTAGCTCCAAAAAAAGAGCCGCACTTTTTGTGCGGTTCTTTCTTTTACGTTTTTCAAATTGATACCCTGCCGGGAATGTGATATTTGCTTTTTATCCCTTTCCCGGTCTTCTTTTATACAGTGCGGCAAAAAGCAAGAACACCAGAATTATTGCAAGGCAGATTCCGTACACGGCAAAATTCTTTGCGTTAAATCCGGAAGAACTGTTCTGACCCATGCCGGGAGGAGTCCTTTGTCCGCCGCCGAAAAAATCATTTCCCGGATTCATGCCGTTTGCATCGCCGGCGTTTTGCGTTGTCTGAGACTCTGACTCCGAGTTATCGGCAGAAGAACTGCTTTCGCCGGCAGAACTGTTCTGAGCCGCCGCAGTTGTTTGGCTCTCGCTTTGCGTGTTCTGAGCTCCAAAATCCGGTGCCGACGGAGTCTCTCCCGGAACACCGTTGCCCATATCCGGCGGTGCCATACCGCCGGGCGCCTGTCCGTCGGGCAGGGACGGAGGAGAACCGTTGGCTCCCGCCGCATTCTGAGTCTGAGAAGAAGAATCGGAGTTTGAATCGCCGCCGCTGTTTTTTGCCGCAGGCTCGCTCTCTGCCGTGGCAGAGGCGGCGTTTTCCTTTTCTTCCGTGGATTCTTTTTCTGCGGCATTGTTGACCTGACGGACATCAAAACCGCCTTTTCCGCCGCCGTTATTCATGCTGCCGAGCACATTGAGGTTGAGGCTCGACGCGTCAACAAGATTTGCCGCGCTCTTTTGCGCCTCGGCTGTTGACGGAATCTCGCCGGAAATCTGCTTTTCTATCGATTCACCGCGCAGCTTTACAAGCTCATACAGTGTTTCCGCCGCTTCGGTATACTCATCATAGCTGTAAAAGGCAGTGGGATCGCTTTTTACAAGGTAGTCTATCTGACTTCTGACTCGGCTGTAAAATTTTTCAAATTCGCCGCCGTTTATATATTCCACCACTTTTTTGAGGTTGTCATAATATAAAGCGTTATACTCCTCGTTTGCGGTGAGCGTATCAAAAAAGTCGGTTACGGAGAACGCGTTGTCGATCGCTTCATTAACGACCGAGGTTGCGTTGTTTCCGCCGCCCATACCGCCGAAAGCAAGATTATAATCCCACGGAATGAGATTGAGCTTTCCTCCCGATTCATAAAGGTAATAGTTATGCGCCATTGAACCGGAAAGGCTGTCGTCATTAACAGAAAACACGTGAACTGCCATGTATCTGGCAAGGTTGTCAATGTCCATGTATTTTTCAAGCTGTGTGCCCTCAGAGATGTTTTTCAGCGCGGTCACAACACGCTTGCGGTCCGCCTTTTTTGAATCTGTTACCTCGCCGTCCCAAATGGTCGAATAAGAGTCCAAATCGTCATCGATATAATTGAGATCGGCTCCGCCGGAGCTCATTGAAAATCCGCCCTGACCGTCCGGTACGTTATCTGCTTTGTTTTCTCCCGGAAGGTCGTTTTGCTGTGCATTGCTTTCTGCGGTCGGTGCGGTTTCACCGGAGGCTGTTTCGTCAGTTCCCTTTGAAACTGAAAGCACTTCTGCCGCATCGGTATTTTCTGCGGTACCGCCGTTTGGTTCCTGCGCGTTGGCATCGTTCATTTCTGCATTGATCTGACCGCCGCTTGAAGTTTCGGATTTGTTCTCCGGTGGGGTCATATTTTCGTTGGGTCTTTCGCCCTGCTTATCGCCTTTTCCGCCGCCGATATTCATGCTCTCGGGCTTATACAATTCTCCGCTCTGAACGCCGTAGTTACGCAGAAGAAAGCTGTCTTCAACCGATTCAAGGGCAAGGTACACGCCCCAATACTCGCCGTTGACATTTATTTTGGCGTAGTTATAAAGCGACGCGTCCGCCCCTGTATATTTGAACATATCATAAATGAGCGCCTCTTTCATATTGGTTGCGTCGGCATAATTGTTGTTGAGCACAAGCTTATCAAGACCGAAACAGGTCTGACCGTCAACGTACTTGTCAAACTCCAGCTTAAAGCTGTAGCGGTCGGTAGTCGGATCCGACGCAATTGAAGAAAGGCTGGTGTTGCCCTTGGGACGGATTCCTACGCGATAAAACGTGGTTCCGTTGATTTCTACGTTGCATTCTTTGTACTCCTCTGCCGTGGCGTTTGAAAGCATATCCTCCCAATCCGCACTGTCCATGATTATGTTGATGTCAAGCGGAATTTCGGTGTCAAAAAGAGAGGTTTCGTATTCCATGCTTATCCCGTCGGAGCCTGCATAGGTTTTTATCTCATCAGAAAAGGCTGTTGCACACAGGCACAAACAAACCGCAAGCGCCATGACAACGGAGATTATTTTTGTTATATGTTTATGCTCTGCCATGCTCTTTCCCTCCTCATGACATGTATTCGCCGTTATAGCTGACAAGGGTTGCGTTTTCAACGCCCTCCAACACCGCAATGCTGTTGACAAAGGCGGTTGACGCGTCTTTTGTTTTCAGCTCCGCCGTCAGCTCAATTCCGTCTGCGGTGACGGTTTTTGCTTTCACAATGTAGTGCGCCGTGTTCGCTTTGAGCGCCTCAAGCGCAAGGGTTTCCGCCTGCTCGTTTTTGCAGGAGAGGACAAGAATATACGGATTGTTCCTTATTTTTCTGTTTGCAAAGAGCAAAAGAATTACGCCGATTATTGCCGAGCCGATGACCGCCAGCGGAATCATTCCGGCACCGATCACTATTCCGACGGCGAGAGACCAGAAAAGAAAAACAATTTCAACCGGTTCCTTGATTGCCGTTCTGAAACGGACGATTGAAAGCGCGCCGACCATGCCGAGGGAAAGAACAACGTTTGAAGTGACTGCCATAATGACGAGCGTTGTGACCAGCGAAAGACCGACAAGGGTCAATGCAAAGCCGCTTGAATACATTACACCTGTGAGCGTTTTCTTATAAATTAAAAAGATAAAAAGACCGATCACCAACGCGGCCGCAAGACCGAGCAGAGTGTCAAGAACAGAAAACTCCGTTATATTCTCCAAAAAGCTTGATTTAAAAATATCATTGAAAGTCATAATTTATACTCCTCTTTTAATTATTGAAATGTGCAGGGATTTTTCGGTGTTATCCGAATTTGCGGCACGTGCAGTACTTTGAAAAAGCCTGCTGCCTTGCGTTTCCGGTCTGAATCAGCCGCGCAATGACATCGGGAAGAAAATCGTCAAACTTGACCTCAAGAATCATATCAGACGGCGCGTCTGTTGCGCTGATGCCCTCAAAGCCGTTTTTTGCAAAATCACGGACAAAAAGACTTGTTCTGATTTTTGAGTCAAAGGTGACTCTGACATTGCCCGGCGCGTAAATATATGCTTCGCGTACATATGAAACGAGAACACGCGGGCGCAGCTGCTGCGTTTTCATTTTGCAGTACAGCTCCTTTACAAGCGGCTCGGGGTGGCGGCACATCCAACCGCCCCCGCCGGAAAGAATTGAAAAGAACTCGTCTTTTGTGATTTGTGCACTTTCCTTCATACAAAGGTCATTATACTTTAGCTTTTTTTCAAGGGATATAAAAGAAAAGTCATTATTATAATAGCGAATTCTGAACTTTTCTCTTTTTTGAACGCCGTTCACCTTTTCCAAAAGCGCCTTGTCATAGATATTGTCAAAATAAACGCTGTAAATTGCGTATTTGCCGTTTTTATCCGAATGCGCGTCCGTTTTCATAACGGGTCTTATCCGTTGACGGATCGAAAGATAATCCGCCGCTGAAATTTTATATTTCAGCTCATGGCGGTACTTCCCGTTTAGCTCCATAATGCATTCCTCCTTTCGCTGTTGCTGTGGTGAATGCATTTTTGCATTACTTCCCGAAATGTAGTTGAAAAACTTCCGAAATACTTTTTGCCTGACAAAAATAACAGCCGAACGAATTGTCCGGCTGCTATTTTTGAATCAAAGGAGATACATCAATTTTCGTCTTCCTCTTGCAGAACCGGTGTATGGCGTTTGGGCGGTTTTGCGCGGAAGAATATATAGAAAAGGTCTGCTTTCGGTGCAGCCTGTTGTTTTTTGCCTGCCTCTTTCCGGCGGGCAGCTGCCGTTACGAAGTCTTTAAAAAGTTTCCTTAAATCCCTTCGTGTTGCCTGTATTATCGGGCTCTTTCCTGAAACGAAACCGAAAAACAGCTTTAAAGCTGATTAAAATTTAATTTTTTCTTTTTTTAGGCACATTTCAGCATGGAGCTTTAATGTATTATCATATTAAATTACAGCCGCGCCCTGCCCGGCTGCGGCAGGGGGCAAATGTGCTTTATCTTTTGCAGCCGGAAAGACTATGGTGATCAATATGCGTGTACTCATTGCCGAGGACGAGGCAACAATTGCCCGTGCACTGAAAATAATGCTTGAAAAAAACAAGTTTTCCGTCGATACCGTCGGCAACGGAATCGACGCGCTCGATTACGCCAGGGCAACTCAGTATGACGCCGTTGTGCTGGACATCATGATGCCCGGAATGGACGGAATTGAGGTTTTGAAAAACATGCGCAAAGAGGGAATAATGACTCCCACGCTCTTTTTGACGGCAAAGGGAGAAATTGAAGACCGCGTTGCCGGTCTTGACGCCGGAGCGGACGACTATTTGCCAAAGCCTTTTGCCTCAAGCGAGTTTTTGGCAAGAGTCCGTGCGCTTTCACGCCGCAGCAGCTCTTTTTCTCCAACTCTCCTTACGCTCGGCAACACGGTTCTTGATTGCGGGCGATATACTCTTTCCGTAAACGGAGAAGAGATTCGGCTCAACAACAAGGAATTTCAGCTCACGGAGCTTTTTATGCGCAACCCCGGGCACGTTTTTTCAACCGATTGTTTGATGGAAAAAATCTGGGGATTCGACTCCGAGGCGGAAATTGACGTTGTTTGGACATATATCGGCTTTCTCAGAAGAAAGCTAAAGCAGCTCTCTTCAAACGTATCAATTAAAACGATTCGCGGCGCAGGCTACACGCTGGAAAGTATAAGCTGAGGAGAGGCGCTTGACCGAACGGCAGCTTATATCGGCGCGCCTTGTTTGACTACGGCAAGGTCAGTCCGAATTGATTATTATTATTTTTGTAGTCGGAAAGGCTATGTTATGTTAAAAAAAATGCGGTGGCGTTTCATCGGCGCGGCAATGATTGCTTTTGCGGCGGTCATTCTTACTCTGCTTTGCGCGGTGAACGTCTGGAATTATCATAATATCACAACTCAACAGGATTCTTCGCTTTTGCACCTTTCGCAGCTGAACGACGAGGGAAAAACCTTTCCCCCCGAACCGAATGCGCCTCCCTTTGAAAACGGAGGACGTTTTTCAAAAGAGGTTCAGTATATGCTGCGCTTTTTCTCGGTTCACTATGATTCAAACGGCGAGCTGACCCGCGTTGACAAGGATCACGTTGCGTCAATCACAGAAGAAGAAGCAGAAAGCTTTGCTTCTCACGTGCTGAACGGCAAAAAAGCGAGCGGATATTACAACAGCTATCGTTTTTTGGTCAAGAAAAGCCAAAGTGAAACGGTCGTCCTTTTCCTTAACTCAGAAAAGGAGGTTCAGTCTGTGCGTTCGCTTTTGATTCTGACTGTCACAATTGCGGCGGTATGCCTGTTGGTCGTTTTTTTGCTTGTTCTTCTCTTTTCAAAGCGTGCAATCGCGCCGTATGCCAGAAATCTTGAAACCCAAAAGCAATTCATCACCAACGCAAGCCATGAGTTGAAGACTCCGTTGACTGCAATTTCAACGAGTGCAGACGTTCTTGAAATGGAGTACGCCGATGACGAGTGGGTACAAAACATCAAGTTTCAATCCGGTCGGCTTTCAAAGCTCATTTCAAACCTCGTTACCCTCTCCCGCCTTGACGAGGAAAACCCGTTTCCGGACAGAAGCGAATTTTCACTCAGCGACGCAGTGTGGGAGATATCCGAACCGTTTGAAACGCTCGCCGCCGCAAAGGGCTTTGAATACAGCCGCAGCATCGAAAACAACCTCACAATGACGGGCGACTGCACAAGCGTTCAGCAGATGATTTCCATTCTGCTTGACAATGCCCTCAAATATACGAGTGAAAACGGAAAAATCTTTCTCAATGCCTACGGCAACGGAAAAAAGAACGTTGTTGAAGTCGGCAACACATGCAGCGTTGCCAATGTGCCCGACCTTGAACGTCTTTTTGAGCGGTTTTATCGCCCGGATTCTTCGCGCTCAAAAGCTACCGGCGGAACAGGAATAGGACTTTCGATTGCCAAAGCGACGGCAGAAGCCCACGGCGGAACAATCAAAGCCGAAAGAACAGCCGACGGAATAGTATTCAAGATAAAAGTTTGACAGCCTTTATAAGTTAATCCGCTTTCTGTAGAAAAAGAGAACGCCAAATTCAAAATCAAGACATATAAAAACCCCGATGAAACGCTTTGACGTTTCATCGAGGTTGGTTCCTGTTGTTTTAAACTCAAAGTATTCCGAAAAGCTTGAGCAGATTGAACTGCAAAAGATCCATGATCAGAACGCCGAGCATTGACATGATCTCAGACGGAAGTCTTGCCTCGTCATAATTGAGTTCGGCGAGAACAGCCTTGTTATACATCTTAAGGATAAATTCGTTCTTTGTGCCCGTGGCACCCATCAAGCTGTCAGTAACCGCAAAAACGATTGCGCGCAAAGCAAGCTCACCCGCAATGTGCTCATAGCTCATTGCATAATCGGTTTCGCCGTTATCGTTTTTCAAAAGCTCTTCGCCCTGCGCGGCATAAAGACCCTCAACAACTGTATAATTCAATCCATACTGTGTTTCAATTTTTTCAAGAAAAAACTTGAACAAGAGCAACTTAAACACAAAAAAGAACCGTTTTGACTGTTTTCAAAACGGTTCTTAATTTTCAAATCAGAGAATCTTAATAGGTAATTTCAAAGGTATCGTCCATGTTACCCTTAAGACCAACGGTGAGGGTCGCTTTCTTGAGGCTGCCGGTTCCGCTGCCTTCAAGGGGAAGGTTGATGTGGAGCTTAGTGAGGTTGCCGCTGCCGTCAACGGTAGCTTCGCAGGTAGCTCCGGGATAAGTCATGTCGGCGCTGGTAATCTTCGCGCCCATCGGGAGCTCAAGAGTTGCAAGGTTAAGCGGATCCATAGCAGTCATGTGGCTGGTCGGATCGGTGGTGTTGGCTCCGTCATAGGTTGACTTTTCGCTCTTGATGGTGATGTTGATTTTGTATCCGTCTCCCTCGGGAGTTGCAGTTGCAGAAGCAACGTCGTTTTCTGTGATCGCGCTTTCTCTGCCGCAGGGATAAACGAAGTCATTGACGGTCTTGGTCTCGCCCTTGGAGTTCTGACCCTGTCCGTTAGAGAAATTAATGGTATCATCGGAGCTTGTAATGAAGCTCTTGACGATAGTATTAACAAGGCCCTTGAGAACACCTACCGAGCAATCGGTGCACTCAATGTTGACGGCGCCGGTCTTGTGAACGGTAACGTTCTGAGCCTTTTTGAGATTGTTGACAACTTCGTTATACTTTGCGGTAACTTCTTTGGGAGTTGAGGGAATTGCAGAGGGGTTATTGTCCGCCTTGCTGTCGTCTGCCTTATTGTCGGCAGCGCTGTCAGCGGGTTTGCTGTCTTCCGACGGAGCCGGTGCCTGAGTGGTGGTGTCAGGAGCCGGAGCGGGAGCCGGAGTGGCATTGTTCGCCGCGTTGTTGTTAGCTGCGGCTGTTGCGCTCTGATTGCCCTTAACATCAACGTTAATCTGAATGCCCTTTGAGTTGCCGAGACCAAAGCCGGCAAGGAAAACGATTATCGCCGCAAGAACAACAGCAGTAACTTTAAGTTCTTTTTTCATTGGGGATTACTCCTTTCAAGTGTGGCCGCGCTGAACGCGGGGTGATTGCTCTCGCAAAGAGAGTCTCTACTAAGTAAAAATACAATAAATATGAAAAAAAGTCAAGGCTTTTCGCAGAAACTTATACATTTTAAACACAAATATTCGTCCCTTTCTTTGAAATTTCTAACAGTTGAACGGTTGTTCAACTTGAAAAACCGCGAACAACCGTATATAATGGAAACGAAAGCCGAAGAATAATTACGGCGTTTTGTAATGAAAGGCGGTGCAGCAATAAATGAAAACACAATTTGATGTAACGGGAATGACGTGCGCCTCCTGCAGTGCAAGGGTGCAAAAAAGCGTTGAGGGACTAGCCGGCGTGACCGACGTTCAGGTCAACCTTTTGACCAACTCCATGAGCGTTGAATACAGCGAAAAAGATCTCACTGCGCAGGACATTATCATGCGGGTGAAGTCCGCGGGCTACGGCTGCGAAATCAAGGGAAAAACGAACACCTCCGCTGCCGCGGACAAGGCGGAAAAAAAGGCAAAGCTCAGACTGATTCTCTCGGTCGTTCTGCTTTTGCCGCTGATGTATGTTTCAATGGGGCACATGCTGAATCTTCCTCAGCCTTCGGTTCTCTCCGGGCACGGGCATGCGCTGAATTTTGCAATTTATCAGCTCATTTTTACGCTCGTCATTCTCATAATCAATTATAAATACTTTACGATCGGCTTTAAAAGCCTTTTCAGACTGTCTCCAAACATGGACTCGCTCATAGCAATCGGCGCCGCCGCCTCGTTTATATACGGCATTGTCGGTACCGTTCGGATAGGTGCAGGGCTTTCTGCCGGAGACATGGAGTTGGTTGCAAAGTGGCATTCAAATCTCTATTTTGAATCCGCCGCAATGATAGTTACCCTCGTTGACATCGGCAAATTTCTTGAAGAACGCTCAAAGGGCAAAACCAAAGCGGTTCTTGATATGCTCACAAAGCTTGCTCCGGAGACGGCGACGGTTTTGCGCAACGGTGAAGAAAGCGTAATTTCAGCCGAAGACGTTCAGGTGGGCGACATTCTTGTTGTCCGCCCGGGCACAAAGATTCCGACAGACGGCGTTGTTGAAAGCGGCAGCGGTTTTATTGACCAGAGCGCCCTCACCGGCGAGAGTATGCCGGTTCAAAAGGAAAAGGGAGACAACGTTCTTTGCGCCTCGGTCAACACCTCGGGCGCGTTCACAATGAGGGCGACCAAGGTCGGCTCAACAACGACCCTTGCGCAGATGATTGCGCTTTCGCTTGAGGCGGCGAGCAGCAAAGCCCCCATCTCCCGCCTTGCGGACAAGGTCAGCCGCGTTTTTGTTCCGGTGGTTATTTCAATCTCTCTCGTTTGCGCAGTCGTATGGCTCGCCGTTTCAAAGGACGTCAGCCTTGCGCTGAATTTTGCAATTTCGGTTCTTGTTATCTCCTGCCCGTGCGCGCTGGGTCTTGCAACGCCGGTTGCAATAATGGTCGGTACCGGTCAGGGAGCGAAGAACGGTCTGCTCTTTAAAAGCGCGGCGGCAATGGAACGTCTCTCGCAGATAGACACAGCGGTTTTTGACAAAACGGGAACGCTCACAAAGGGCGAACCTGCCGTGACGGACATTCTTCCGTTTTCAGACATGGACGAAAACACATTGCTCTCCCTTGCGGCGGCAATGGAAAAAAGCTCGGAACACCCCCTTGCCCGCGCAATACTTGAAAAAGCAAAGGGTCTGCCGGAAAAAACTGCCGAAGAATTTTCTTCATTCTCCGGCGGCGGAATCAGCGCAGTGATTGAGGGAAAGACCTACTTTGCCGGCAACGAGCGCCTGCTTTCATCAAACGGTATTGACTGTTCCGGAGTTTTGAAAACGCTTGAAGAGCTTGCAAAGGAGGGCAAAACGCCGCTCATTTTTGCCTGCGGAAAAGATGTTATCGGCATAATTGCCGTTGCAGACAAGGAAAAAGAAAACTCCGCCGCCGCAATCAAGGCACTGAACGGAATGCACATTTCCTCAGTTATGCTCACAGGCGACAATGAGCTGACCGCAAAAGCTGTCGGCGAAAAGCTCGGGGTTAAAAAAATCGTTGCCGGTGTGCTTCCGCAGAACAAGGAAAGCGAGATCCGTACTCTCCGGGAGGGCGGAAAAGTTGTTGCAATGGTCGGCGACGGAATCAACGACGCACCTGCCCTTTCAAGAGCCGACGTAGGAATTGCGATAGGCGACGGCACCGATATTGCAATTGAAAGCGCAGACCTTGTTCTCATGAACAAAGACATTTTCAGCGTTGTAAACGCCGTGAGACTTTCAAGAAAAGTTCTCGGCAACATCAAAATGAATCTCTTTTGGGCATTCTTTTACAACGCGGTTTCAATTCCGCTTGCGGCGGGCGCGTTTTATCAGCTCGGAATAAAGCTTTCGCCGATGATCGCCGCCGGCGCAATGAGCTTAAGTTCCGTGTGCGTTGTTCTCAACGCACTGCGGTTAAGATTTTTCAAAGCAGAGACTCCCGTCCCGGCTTTAGAAGAAGAAAACACAAATTTACAGGAGGAACAGGAAATGAAAAAAGTTATCGAAATTGAGGGCATGCACTGCTCTCACTGCGCAAAGGCTGTTGAGGACGAGCTCCTCGCTGTTGCCGGAGTAAAAAAGGCAAAGGCAGACGCAGAAAAGAAAAACGCCGTTGTTGCCCTTTCAAAGGACGTTGCAGACAGCGAGCTTAAAGCCGCCGTTGAAAAAGCCGGCTTCAAGCCGCTTTCGGTCAGCGAGAAAAAAGGTCTGTTTGATTGACAGATAAGCGGCAGCCTGCCGCAAGATCTTGCTGCTGAAGAGGTCTTGCGAAATTTGACAAAGCAAAAGCTATAATTCACCCGCCGCGCTCCGGCGCCTGTGAATTATAGCTTTTTTCTAATATTTTACTTTGTGCTAAGCCTTACGCCCCGAGCTTTGAAAAAACAGCAAAGAGGCTGTTGACGGCGGTGTAAAGGAGCTTCCAGAAAGAAAAGCTCTCGCTTTCATTTTTTTCAACCTTCTCGCCGAAAAGGTAGTTTCCATCCTTGTCATAATAGTATGCGTATGTTCCGTCAGGATAATACGAGGTTTCCGCAATAGCGTCTCTCGGGTCGGTGAACTGGCTGTGACCGGGGAAGGAGTAAATGTCTTTTATCGCGTCGTCCATTATAAGCTCGCCCGCAAAAGCTTTGACATCCTCTCTGCCGTTCATTCCCATATGAGAAACAGACTTGAAATACCACGTGTTTTCCGGAAGATAGCCGGTTGACGCGTCCAGCTTGTTATCCGGAGAAATGTGATTATGCGACGGATCTGAGCAGTATGTACGCGGTGAAACATAAGCTTCGCCAAGCGTTTTTTCAAACTGCGCGCTCGTTGTTCCGAGTGCCGAGGAGGCAGGCGAGAGGAGGTTATCCGCATCGTTTTCATAGCAGCCGAAAAGCGGCGCCATGAAATAGCCCATATCATAGCTTGAAATTATGTGGAAATAAACGCCGCTTTCCATGAGCTTTGAAATATTCTCCGGAAAAGCCTTTCTCGCGGCGTCATAGGCGTCCGTTTCAGCTCTGACGGCGCTGTATTTTTCGTCGGAAAGCCAGATGTCCTTGGCTTTCTCATAGCTTTCCGCCGGGCAGAGCGCCCACATCATTGAGCTTTTTTGAACAAGCATTTCTCTTGCAGTCTGAAGTGCGGCGCGCAGCACCTTTTCCTGCGTTTTTGAAGAAAGCGCAAGGCGCAGCGCGAGGCTGATCTGATATGCGCTGTCTCCGTCAAGAAGAGCGGGAAGAATCTCGCGGTGAAGCGTTTCAATGTCATATATTCTGACATTGTCAAGCATAACATCGCCAACGATCTGTGAACCGTCAAACGCCGGAATCATGTTGACAATTTTTTTGATGTACTTATAGTCCTCCGGATAGGAGGCAAGATACTGAATAAGAACCGTTCCTCCCTGACTTATGGGAACAAGGTTGATTTTCTGCGCTCCCGTCTGGGCAAGAACAATATTGTGAAGATATTCATGCAGTCCGTCTGCAGCTTCCTTTATGCTGCCGAAGGAGTCATAGGTATAGTAATACCTCACGTCGTCATAGCTTTGAAGCGAGTCGAGAGAAACGTGAGAGTAAATCTCGTACTGCTCCTCTGCCGAAAGCTGTGAATACGGCAGGTCAAAACGGCGGACAACCTTGTTATAGACCGGCGTTCCGTCGTCGTTCAGCGCAAAGGGCTTGAAAAGCTCTTCCATAAACTTTTGCGCGCGCTCTGAAATGCCCGCATCGTTCCGCGTGATTGCAGAAGAAATCAGCGGTCCTGCGAGGGAAGTGACAATCTTTTTTGCGTTCAGACCGGGCAGGTCAAAAACGCTTATATTGCCGAGATATTCGCCGTTTTCATCATAAACGGTCGTTTCGCTCTGTCCAAAGCCGGGGATAAGAATAACCGGAGTTTTTGCGCTTTCATGCGCCGCAAACGAAAAGGCGGCAAGCGAAAACACAAGGACGAGCGAGAGAACAACACAAAGCAGCGCTTTGAATGCTTTTTTCATTTCTGTTTCTCTCCTTTATGGTTTTTTGCAAAACTGCCGAGAGTCGGAGTTTTTCCGGCTTTCGGCAGCGCAGCATAATTATTTTTTGACAAGGAACTTGAGACTTCTGACCGGCTTTTTGCGCTTATAGGTCTTCTCTGAAACGATGGGGGTTTTGATAACCATGTTAGCGGCAATCGTCCACATGATAATGAGCATGAAAACGCCGAACATGGCATAAAAGCCCGCGGAAAGGCTCGCTTCGGTAACGGTGATTATAGCCGTTGCAAGCGCCGCAAGGGCACTGCTTGAAAAGAGCGAGATAACGTCTGTGAGGTTGACGTCGCCGTTGATGATCTTTTCAAAAGCAGCGTTTGAAGCAAAGATGCAGACAAATGAAAGAACAAGACCGCCCACACAGAGAAAAATCTCTGCCATGCGCTTTTTCTTTGAATTTGCAAGAGCGCCGACAACAGCAATTGCAATGAACACAAGCACGATCAAAACAAAAGCAACAATGAGGGTATAGAGCTGCGGCATTATTGCTCCGGCAACCTCGGTGAGACTCTTTGCGTCCTCGCCGGTTTTGGGCGTAGCCTCGGCTGCCATCTTTGCAAGGTCAAACAGCGAATACTCATAAAGAGTTGAAAACTTTCCGCTCGAGAGCGAAGAAACAGCCGAAATCAGGTTGTTGATCTGTTCGTCGCCGTTACCGATAGTGAACGAGAACATTTTGAGGAAAAAGCCCATCACTATTGCACCGACGGCAAGAATCGGAGTGACGATTCTGTAAGCAATTTTCATCGTATTTTCTTCCTTTCAATTTTATTTCCATGAAGAGTTGAGCGCAACCGTGCGGTTGAAAACAATGTTTTCGTCCGTTGAGGTCGTGTCAACACAGAAATAACCCTGTCTCATGAATTGGAACGTGTCTCCGGGCTTGAGGTCCTTGACTCCGCCTTCAAGGCGGCAGCCTTTGAGAACAACAAGAGAATCCGGATTGAGGTTGTTTTTAAAGCTGCCCTTTGACTCATCGGAGGGATTGGGAACGTTAAACAGGCGGTCATAAAGTCTTGCCTCAAACTCGGTGCTGTGGTCGCTGACCCAGTGGAGAGTACCCTTGACCTTTCTGCCGTCGGGCGAGTTGCCGCCCTTGCTTGCCGGGTCATAGGTGCAGTGAACGCAGGTAACTTCACCGTTTTCGTCGGTGTCATAGCCCACACACTTCACAAAATATGCGCCTCTGAGTCTGACCTCATTGCCGGGGAAGAGTCTGAAATACTTTTTCGGCGGCTCAATCATGAAGTCCTCTTTTTCAACAAAGATCTCTCTTGTGAAAACGGTCTTTCTTGTGCCCATTTCCGGTCTGTCCTGATTGACGGGAAGCTCTATTTCTTCCTCATGTCCCTGAGGGTAATTGTCAATAACGACCTTGAGCGGACGGAGAACCGCCATTGCCCTCGGTGCATTTTTGTTGAGGTCATCGCGCACGCATGCTTCAAGCAGACCGAAGTCAACAACAGAGTACGCTTTTGAAACGCCTACGCGATTGATAAAATCGCGGATAGCGGCGGGAGTGTAGCCGCGGCGTCTCATTCCGCAAATGGTTGCCATTCTCGGATCATTCCAGCCGTCAACAATGCCCTCTTTGACAAGCTGAAGACATTTGCGCTTGCTCGTCAAACAGTAATTGAGGTTGAGACGGGCAAATTCGATCTGTCTTGAGGGATTGGGCAATTCAAGCTCGCGCAGGAACCAGTCATAAAGCGGGCGGTGATTCTCAAATTCAAGTGAACAGAGAGAATGGGTAACGCCCTCTTTGGTGTCCGACAGAGGGTGAGCAAAATCATAAAGCGGATAAACGCACCACTTGTCGCCGGTCTGATGATGGGTAACGTGAGCGATTCTGTAAATTACGGGGTCGCGCATATTCATGTTGGGCGACGCCATATCGATCTTTGCGCGCAGGACTCTTGCTCCGTCCGGAAATTCGCCTGCGGTCATACGGTTGAAAAGGTCAAGATTTTCTTCAACCGAGCGGTTGCGATAAGGGCTTTCCTTTCCGGGCTCGGTGAGGGTACCTCTTGAGGCGCTGATCTCTTCTGCGGTGAGATCGCAGACATAGGCTTTTCCGCGTTTTATGAGTTCAATGGCACATTCGTGAATAAAATCAAAATAGCTCGAAGCATAAAGAACCTCGTTCCACTGATAGCCGAGCCACTTGATGTCTTCCATAATGGAGTCAACGTACTCGGTATCTTCCTTTGAGGGGTTGGTATCGTCAAGGCGAAGATTGCAGACGCCGCCGTATTTTTTTGCGGTGCTGAAATTTATCTGTATAGCCTTGGCGTGACCGATGTGGAGATATCCGTTCGGCTCGGGCGGAAAACGGGTCTGAACGTGGTCATAAACGCCGTTTTTGAGGTCTTCGTCAATAAAATCGTGAATAAAATTTGACGTTGCAGTGTAATCTTCCATGTGCATTATCCTTTCGTCAGCGGTCAAAGAGAAGCGATCGCGTCATTGAGTCTTTTGATTACCCTTTCCTTGCCGAGGACGGTCATAATTGAGAAAAGGTCCGGGGTGTTTCTTCTGCCGGTTACGGCAACGCGGATAACGGTTGAAACGTCTCCGACATGGCCGTGGAACTGTTCCGGGTTCTTTTTATACTCCTTGACGTTCGGGCAAAAGCCGAGCGGAGCACAAAGAGCCTTGATATTTTCAAACCACTCGCCGTTGTCCGCAGCCTGTTCATATGAGGCGGCGTAAGCGGAGAGGATATTTTTTACATCTTCCTTTGAAATGTTCTGCGGTATTTCGGAAAGATCGGTGGAAAACTCCTCGTCAAAGAAATATGAAACATAGGAGCCGATCTCACAGAATTTTGCGATATCCTTTCTGGGCTTCGGCGTACCTCTGTCGATTGAAAGCACCGCCTCGGAATAGGCAGGATCCCTTGAAAGCAGGGTATAGAGTTTTTCATCATATTCCTTTGACCATTCAAGCGCATAGTTGAGTACCTTTTGAGCGCTCATTTTTGAAATGACGTTTTTGCTCACGTCGGTGAGCTTTGTCAAATCAAACAGCGCGCCGGAAACGCTCATCTTTTTGAGATTGAACGGAAAAGCGGAAAGCTCCGCGTCCGGATTGGCACGTCTCCAGTCTTCAAAATTGGAATTTGCAAGAGTGAGAAGATACTCAAGCACACTCTCCTTCGGGAATCCCTCCTCGGCGTAATATGTAACCGCCGCCTCGGGATCCTTGCGCTTTGAAAGCTTGCGCTTTGAGCCGTTTTCTTCTTTCATTATCGGAGAGATGTGGGCATATTTCGGCGCCTTGAAGCCGCAAACAGAAAAAAGCTGAATGTGGGTAGGCACGGAAGAGATCCATTCGTCTCCGCGGGTCACGTGAGTGGTACGCATAAAATGATCGTCAACCGCGTGAGCAAAGTGATAGGTGGGAATTGAATCGGTTTTTAGAAGAACAATATCCTGAATGTTCTCCGGCATTTCAATTTTACCCTTGACGAGGTCAACAAAGGTGATGCGCTTGTCCTCGCTGCCGGGCGAGCGGAGTCTGAGCGTATACGGCTTGCCCTCTTCTATGAGCTCTTTCTGCTGCTCAAAGGTGAGCGAACGGCACTTTGCCCATTTTCCGAAGTAGCCTTTGATGAGCGCACCCTCTTTTTCCTGCTGTTCACGCAGGGCCGAAAGCTCGTCCTCCGAGCAGAAGCAGGGATACGCAAGACCTTTTTCAACGAGCGATTTTGCAATAACGTGATAAATTGAGGCGCGCTTGCTCTGCGTATAGGGACCGTATGCGCCCTCCTCGGTGCCAAATCCGGTCACGCCCTCATCGGGGGTCACGCCGAACGCCTTGAGCCCTTTTATAATTTCTGAAACGCCGTCTTCAATTTCGCGTTTTTTATCGGTATCTTCTATTCTGAGCATGAACACGCCGTCTGTCATCTGCGCGGTCAGCTTTGAAACGAGCGCGGCAAAAAGTCCGCCGATATGAAGAAAGCCCGTGGGGCTGGGTGCAAAGCGTGTTACCCTCGCGCCCTCCGGCAAATTACGCGCCGGAAAAAGCTTTTCAAGGTCGTCCGGCGTCTGAGTAACATTTGGGAAAAGGAGCTCGGCAAGAGCTTTGTTTTCGTCCAAAGGATTCTCCCCCTCTGTTTAAAAAAATAATTCATTATATTATCGCAGATTTCAGTAAAAATAGCAAGGGGTTACCCTTAATTTCCTTTTATTTTTTGCGCCGCACCGTGCGTTTTGCACAGCCGCATGAATCAAAAAGAAGAACAGCCGCAGAGAGCGAAGAGAATCCTCCGTGTGCGGCTGTTGCGATTTTTGGCTTAAATTCTTATATATAATTTACGCAAGCGTCTTTGCAAAGCTCTTAACAAGTGCGTATGCCTGCTTTCCGTCATGCATTATATAGGACGAGTGATTGCCGTTTTTGATTATGGCTATCCGGCTGCCCGGAATGCTTTCGTGAATAAAAACGGTATCCGAAAGCCACATAATGTCATTTTCGCCGGCAACGATAATAGTCGGACAAGTGATTTTTGAAAGCTTTTCTTTTGTGATATCCGGCTGTTCAAGCATCATGTCATTGAGCTTGTCATGTCCTTTGAGGTTGAGCAGCTTGACATATATTGTAAACTTCGGCTTAAACGTTGACGGATTTGAGTTTGCACCGCAGGAAACAAGGCCGCCGAGCAGATCGGGATATGTATATGCAATCGTCAGACCGACAATTGCGCCGTCGCTGTGACCGACAAGCAGCGGTTTTTCAATTTTAAGCTTTTCGCAAAATTCTTTGACGTCCTTTGCCATCAGCTCATATGATATCTCGCCGGGGTCGCTGCTTTCTCCCTGGCAGCGGCTGTCAATTGAATAAACGGTGTAATCTGT
This sequence comes from uncultured Eubacteriales bacterium, assembly GCA_934541115.1. GTDB lineage: Bacteria > Bacillota > Clostridia > Oscillospirales > Acutalibacteraceae > UBA6857. The sequence continues at coordinate 29,566 of CAKTDF010000010.1, read as the reverse complement.
GGCAAGATATCGCGCCGTTTCGTCAAGATCCTTGTGGCTGCGTCCGTTGCCGTGAATGAGAACAAGCGGCTTTTCGCCGTTTCCATAGACCGCATAGTGCATTTTTACCTCGCTGAGCTGAATGTCCTTTTCTTCCGGTTCAGCCGCAACGGGAGCAATGTCAGGCGTTTCAAGTGTGATAAGATTATACTTTTTTGACTGGGCGCGGACAACCGCAGAAAAGATTCCGAATCCAATCGCAACAACAACGGCAATTGAACCGATTACAATCAGTGCTTTCTTTCCTTTTTTCATAGATATGTTTCCTCCTGAATATGTTAATAAGCCGAAGCCTCGTCAGTCTATACCCGATATCGGCATTTCCACACGCGGCAAGTAAAATCTATCACCTAAAACACATCTTGTCAATAGAAAAAGAATTACACTTCTGTTACAATAAGCTCTTTGCGGTTTCCGTGAGATGATCAACGCACCTTTTGATGTGAAACTCATCAAGAAAATCACGGCGATAAAGCTCAACCATATAAGCACCGTCATAGCCGAACGATTTCATGAGCGCAAAAAAGCCCGCAAAATCAAACTCGCCCGTTCCGTCCGGGGCGGCGCAGGGTTCCCAGGGCTTTTCGTCGCTGACATGAACGTGAACAATGCTCTCTTTGAGCTTTTGAGCAAATTCAAACGGGCTGATTCCTGTTCGCCGCGCCTGTTTGAGGTCAAGCGTCATTTTGAAATCGCTGCCGAGCAGCCTTTTGAGCGTCAGCATAAATTCCGGTCTTTCACCGGAATAGCGAACAACGTTTTCATGAGTAACGGCAACGCCAAAGCTTTTGCCCTCCTCAATAAAAAGGGAAAGGCGCCTTGCATACTCCTCATCGGGAATAAGCTTTTCTCCGCGCGAGCCGTGGAGAACAAAAAAGCGTGCGCCGAGCATTGCCGCCGCCTCAAAAAAGTTTTTGTAATACTCCAAGCTGTCTTCAAAACGGCGGTAATATGTGCTGAAAAAATTAAACCCCTCCGAAAACGACATGAACGGGTGAACAGAAACCACGTCCATGTTATTTTCCTCCTTGATTCTGCAAAGCTTTTTGACAAACGGCTTTTCCAGCTCGGAGGGAGAATTGAAAAAAATCTCGGTTGTTTTTATTCCGACAGACGCAATTTTTTCAAGCGAAAGCTCTGTCTCAAGCGGATAAAAGCAAGATGATGACGCGCCGATGTTCATTCAGAAAACCTCGATTCTCTTTTCGTGTACATAATAAATAATATCACAAAAACCGTTTCTTTTGTTCTTAAACTCAAAATTTCACAAAACTGACGAAAAAAGAAATTCACCGCAGGCGAATACGCGCCTGCGGTGAACGAAAAATTTATGATTTTAAATCTGCTGCCCTTATGCAGTCATACCGAGAAGGTGTCTGACAAGGATCATAAGTCTGGTGAACCAGTTGAGCAGACTGTCAAAGAATCTGTGGCTGCCGCCGGTGTTGCCGTTATCGTGCGAACCGCCGCCGATATCCTTGCCGCAGTCATCGCACTTGCCGTCGCCGTTTGCGTCATTGTGTCCCTTTGCCGGGATAACAGAGCCTGTGCTCTTAACGTCGCCGCAGTTCTTGCAGACTTCGTCTCCGGTGTAGCCGTCTTCTTCACAGGTTGCGTCCTTTTTGCCAACTACCTGATAGTCATGTCCTGTTGCCGGAATAACCTCTGTCTTGGTATCGCCGCAAACGGTGCAGGTATATGTCTTTTCACCGGCTTCGGTGCAGGTAGCTTCCTTTGTTACAACACCCTCACCCCAAACGTGGTTGCCTGTTGCGGGGGTTTCTTCGCCTTTTTCAAGAACCTTACCGCAGTCTTTGCAAACGGTGTCGCCGGTATATCCGGGCTTGCCGCAGGTCGGGTCTTTTTTGCCCACTACTTCGGTGTTCTCGTGGTCGCAGACTTCCTGCATATCCTTACCGCAGCCGTCGCACTTGCCGTCTTTGTCATCGTCGTGATGTCCTGTTGCCGGGATTACTTCGCCTTTTTCAAGAACCTTGCCGCAGTCCTTGCAGACTGTGTCGCCGGTGTAACCCGGTTCGGTGCAGGTCGGGTCTTTTTTGCCCACTACTTCGGTGTTCTCGTGGTCGCAGACTTCCTGCATATCCTTGCCGCAGCCGTCGCACTTGCCGTCTTTATCATCATCATGATGTCCTGTTGCCGGGATTACTTCGCCGGTTTTAACAGTCTCTCCGCAGTCCTTGCAGACTGTGTCGCCGGTGTAACCCGGTTCGGTGCAGGTCGGATCTTTTTTGCCCACTACTTCGGTGTTCTCATGCTTGCAATCGGTATCGGTTGCAAGAAACTTGAGAACAGGAAGTCCGGTTGCATCGTCGGTCGTCCAAACGTCGTCATAGTCCCAACCGGCGTCCTTATACATATCTTCGTTCTTCATTTCACCGTCTGTCTTCTCGTCGCCTCTGCCACCGGCATTGAATGAAGCTGACGGAAGAGTACCGTTGACGATTTCGCTGTAGAAGCTGTTTTCTGTCTCACCGCTCTGCTGAGAACCTACAAGCGGATGAAAATATTTGTTAGCCCAAGAATATATTGTTCCGGCATATCCGCCTACGTTGCCGTTCGGATAATAAAGTTCAGCACCGTTTGCGGGCATCGTAAATTGTGTATGAGCGGAATATGCATTCTTTATAGCACCGTTATTGGCACCGCAAACGCCGCCTACTGAGTTGAAACCTGCAACACCTACAAACTCCTTACCGGGAGCTGCGGTTACATAAACATCGGAAACCGAGCCGTCATTGCAGCCGACTATTCCACCTGCTCTGCCATATGCAAGCGGTGCAACACCGTTACTGCTGAAACGAGCAGCTGCCTCTGCTGCATAGCGGAAACGGCTAATCTGTCCTTGGCTTGCAGCACCGCTGTTGGTGGAGTTGATGTCGCCGGTTGAAGCACATTCAGAAATAACACCGGAATTATGACCGACGATGCCGCCAACCTCATACCAGCCTCTTACATCGGTTTCGTCATTATAGCACTTTTCGACATTACCCTTATTGAGGCCGGCAACTGCGCCGACCTGATATCCGTCGGAAAGCCAATAACGCTGAGACGTTGAGACCAGAAATCCGCCTGAAACGAGTGAATCGCTGACAACACAGTTTGAAATTACGCCGTCTGCTGCGTTCGTACCTGCGATAGCACCGACCTGTGTGCTGCCCTTAACGGAAGCAGAAGCAACAGTGAGGTTCTTAATTGTGCCGGCGTTGATTGCAAAAAGACCAACGTTGCTGCTGGCGTTGAGTGAGCCGGCATAGTTCATGCTGAGACCGGAGATCGTTTTGCCGTTGCCGTCAAAAGTACCGGTAAAAGCAGCGTCTCCGCTGTCAAGCCAGCCGATCGATTCCCAATCGCCTGTGAGTGTGATATCATTTGCAAGATAATAGTTACCTGCAAGGTCGTCTTCAATGGCTTTCAGTTCTGCTGCGGTGGTAACAGCTTTCCACGTTTCATCAAAATCAACAGCACTGATGCTGAAAACCATAACCGAAAGGATCATGGCAACCGAAAGAACGATTGCAAGAACCTTCTTTGATGTTTTCATGAGTGGTCATCCTCCTAAATATAGTTTTGACAGTAACACAAACAAAAAATCCGAACCGACTCAATGATGAACCTGTCCGGAACGGCACACTCTTCTGAAAGCATAGCATACAAACTTTGCTTCAGCCTCTTGTGCATATTGACGAAAGCAAGCTTCATCGTGCGGCGCTGTCATATTTCTTGTTTGACATTACCGACCTTTCGTATGAAAGTTTAGCACTTTGTTCATGGTTTGTCAATATCTTGAATAACAAAAATATATTTCCTGCATAAAATTCAGTAAATTGTTGCTAATTGTATTTGCTAACGGAAAAATAATTGTTGAAAAAGCGACAATCGTTGGTTATAATCGAGAAAAATTGAAATTATTGTCTTTATAAGACTTTTTAATAAAAAACAATCAATGCATATTTATTGCATTCAATTTGTATATTTATGCAATCCAATTAACAGTTTGTTCATTTATTGTAAACATCCTTGCCTTATCGCCTATAAAAATATACATATCCGATTCGTTTGTTTCATCATAAAAATGCAGCCGACAATACAAAAGCCTTATTCTTTCGGTTGTCAGCTGCATTTTTTATACTTCGGAATATTTTTTGAGCGTAGGTGCGCTCTCGTGTTCGCCAATGAGCTTTTCTGCCCAAATCATGTGATACCACCTGCCGAATTTGAAACCGCAGTTATGAAATGTTCCAACTGTTTTAAAACCAAGGTGTTCATGGAACTGCGCACTGTTTTTGTTGAGGTATTCGTCCTCGACCTGCGGATATCCGATGCAGGCATAAAGGTTGAGAATGCCCATTTTTTTGAGCGCCGACTCAAGCGACTCATAAAGCAGCCTGCCCATTCCGCATTTTTCCGCCCCATGCGCAAGATAAATTGTCAGCTCACAGGAGTGGTCATATGCCGCGCGGGCAATAAATTCGTGCGCATATGCATAGCCCATGACAACGCCGTCTTTTTCCACAACAAGGTACGGGTACTTCTCCATGATCTTTTTCATTCGTCCGGCAAATTCTTCTGCCGTCGGCGAATCATATTCAAAGGTGATTGCTGTTTTTTCAACATAGTAAGCATAAATTTCTGCAAGGCGTTTTGCATCGCCGGGCACCGCGTTACGCACGGTTATCATTTTTATCACTCCTAAAACAAAACAGAAAAACCGCCCCTGCTTGCGCAAAGGCGGAAAAAGACAAAATTGTTATCTCTTTGAGAACTGCGGTGCGCGACGAGCACCTTTGAGACCGTATTTCTTTCTTTCCTTCATTCTCGGGTCACGAGTGAGGAGACCTGCCTTCTTGAGCGGAGCGCGCAGCTCAGCGTCATACTGAAGGAGAGCTCTTGCAAGACCGTGGCGGATTGCACCTGCCTGACCGGTCACGCCGCCGCCTGCAACACGGCAGACGATGTCAAACTTATCGGAAGTTTCGGTAACGGCAAGGGGCTGACGAACAAGGAGCTTGAGGGTTTCAAGTCCGAAATAATCGTCGATGTCTCTGTCGTTGATTGTGATTTTACCGCTGCCTGCATAGACGCGGACTCTTGCGATTGATTTCTTTCTGCGGCCGGTGCCGTAGAAGAACGGAGCAGATTCGTACATTTTCATTTCCTCCCTTTCGATTAAAGTTCAACAACTTCGGGCTTTTGAGCGGCGTGTGAATGTTCAGCGCCTGCATAAACGCGAAGTCTGGTGAGAGCCTTGCGGCCGATGGTGGTGTCGGGAATCATGCCCTTAACAGCCTTGGTCATAACAAATTCGGGCTTTGACTTCATAAGGGAGCTGTATTTGACCTTCTTCATGTTACCGATGTAACCGGTGTGATGATAATACATCTTCTGGTCAAGCTTTTTGCCGGTAAGAACAGCCTTGTCGGCATTGATGATAATTACATGGTCACCGCAATCAGCATGGGGTGCGAATGTGGGCTTATGCTTTCCGCGGAGAAGCTCGGCAGCCTTGGCGGCAACGTGACCGAGATGCTTGCCCTCGGCGTCGATAACATACCACTTACGGGTGATGTCGCCGGCTTTCGGCATATAGGTTGACATAGTCTTTTCCTCCAATCAATTTTCAAATGCTCCAGTATTCTATCACAGGCAAAAGGCTTTGTCAACAGCTTTTTCTCAAAAATTCGGATTACTTTAGCCATGCTCGCGTTTTCTCGTGTTTTCTCGCGTTTTCGTGATGTTTGCTCAGAAATGGATTTTGATATTATGAGAGCAAAAGGCGCTCGCCGCCCTAAAAGCGCCGACACCGCACGCCGAAAACCCGCCGGTTCCGGCACTGTTCCCTTTTGCCGATACCCATAAAATACAGCCGTTCAATCCAAGAGCCGCTGTGTTTTCACAGCGGCTCTTGTGTGTGTTTATTTATGTTGAAAAATCAAGAATGCAAATTATCAGTCGTCAGCTTCTGCCTTGGCTTCTTCAATAACTTTCTGAGCAACATTGCCCGGAGCGTCTTCATAGCGGGCAAAGGAGAGGGAGAAGTGACCTCTGCCGGCAGTAACCGAACGGAGCATGGTTGAGAAATCGCCCATTTCAGCCATCGGTACTTCCGCAACAAGCTCCTGCATCTTCGGCTCGTCTGCGGCGCCCATGCCGAGAACACGGCCGCGGCGCTTTGTGATGTCGCCCATGATGTCGCCGAGGTTTGCGTCGGGAACATAAACCTTAAGGTCGCCGATGGGTTCAAGAATTACCGGGTTAGCCTGTGCCATACCGTTTTTATATGCAATCTTTGCAGCGGTACGGAAAGCCATATCGTTTGAGTCAACGGGGTGATATGAGCCGTCATAAAGAACAGCCTTGAGGCCTACTACCGGATAGCCGGCAAGAGGTCCTTTCTGAATAGCCTCCTGAAGACCCTTTTCAACTGCAGGGAAGTAGTTCTTCGGAACGGAGCCGCCAACAACCTCGGTTTCAAAAATCAGCTCGTCGCCGTCATGCGGCTCAAAGCGAATCCAAACGTCACCGAACTGACCGGAACCGCCCGACTGCTTTTTGTGGCGTCCCTGAACCTGGCACTTTTTGCGAATGGTCTCTCTGTATGCAACGCGCGGAACCTTGAGGTCGATTTCAACGCCGAACTTTGTTTTGAGCTTTGCAAGAACGATGTCAAGGTGCTGTTCGCCGAGACCGGAGAGAATCATTTCTCTTGTTTCCTCATTTGTGGCAAAGCCTACGGTCGGATCTTCGCCCATGATTCTGCGAAGGCCGGAGGCAACCTTATCTTCTTCGCCTTTCTTCTTGACTACGATTGCCATTGAAAGCGACGGAGCCGGGAAGGAAACGGCTTTAAGCTTGATAATGTTCTTTGAATTGCAGATAGTGTCGCCGGTGCCGAGACCGGAAAGCTTTGTGATTACGCCGATATCTCCCGCTGTAATAGCAGCGATGTCCTCCTGCTTGTTGCCTCTGACGGAGATGAGCTTGCCCATTCTTTCGCTCTCGCCGGTCGAAGCGTTGAAAGCCGGAACGTCGGCAGTGATCTTGCCGGAAATAACCTTTACAAAGGACATCTTGCCGACGAACGGGTCGGCAACGGTTTTGAAGCAGATAGCCGCAAGAGGTCCGTTCGGGTCGCATTTGACGTCGATTTCGTCCCCTGCGTCGTTTTCTGCCTTTTCAGAGCCTGCCTGAGCAGGTGACGGAGCGGAGAAAACGATTGCGTCAAGAAGAAGGTCAACGCCCTCAAGAGTAGTGCCCGAGCAGCCGTAAACGGGATAAATTTCGCCCTGCTCAACGCCCTTGGTAAGACCGTCGATGATCTCTTCCTTTGTCAGCTCTTCACCGTCAAAGAATTTCATCATAAGGTCATCGTCAACAGAAGCAACCGCCTCCATGAGAATGTCTTTCATTGCGGAGATGTGTTCGTCTGTGGGCATGTCAATAACGGTTGCCTTGCCCTTTTCATATTTAAACGCCTTGTTGCTGCAAAGATTGATGTATGACTCAACTTTTCCGCCGACAACGTGAGGAATAACTACCGGGCAGAGCTTTGAACCGACCTCGGCTTTGAGAGCGTCAAAGGTCTTATAGAAATCGGTGTTTTCCGCGTCAAGCTTTGTGATTGCAAAGAACTTTGCAATTCCTCTTGCGTCTGCGGCTTTGATTGCTTTTTCTGCGCCTACGTCAAAGCCCGAGCCTGCGGAGGTGACGATGAGGGCGCACTCCGCCGCGCGCATAGCCTCTGAAACGCCGCCCGCAAAGTCAAACTTGCCGGGTGCGTCAAGGAGATTGATCTTTGTGTCTCTCCACTCAAGGGGTGCATAAGCCGTTGAAAGCGAGCACTGACGCTTTTTTTCTTCGGGGTCAAAGTCCATTACGGTGTTTCCGTCTGCAATTTTACCGAGTCTGTCGGTAGCCTTTGCAAGAAAAAGCATAGCCTCGGCGAGGGTAGTTTTACCCTTTCCGGTGTGACCGGCAATGGCGATATTTCTGATGTTATTTGCGTCGTAAGATTTCATATCTGTTACCTCCTTGAACCGCACAGACCGGGGAAACGACACTCTCCCGGAGGCAATTCTTATTCACGGCGGAAAGCCCGCCTTTAATATAGTTACTCCGATAGCTGATATTCAGTTAAAATATACAACACTTGAAGCTAACATCAAACATTTTACCATAAAGTTCACAAAAGTTCAAACTTATTTATAACTAATATTGTGCATAAATTTTTGGTTACTGTGTATAAATTTTTGCTTTTCGACAAAACATTTGACTTTCCGGCGTCCACTTGCCGGACTTGAAAATTTTTTAAAATTTATTGCAAAATTAAGTTATCGGTGATAAAATAGTCAAGTTATTTTAATAGAAAGTGACCGGTGACGACCGAGAGTGCAAATATCGGTTAATTACACTTGCTCGGTTGGTCGGCGGTTGCACAAGGAGGCATTTTCTTGGACGATTTTGAAAACAAGGATCTTAACGAAAATCAAGCGCCCGAAGAAAGCGGCGCAAAAGAGCCGGATTCTGCCGGGGAGAACGGCTCCACCCGGTTTGAAGACGAGCTTGTGACAGAGCTTGAGGGTATCCGCGACCTTTTGCAGACCGAGCTTGACAAGGCAGACGACCCCGAATATGTTCAGGGCGAGCTGATTCAGGAGCTTGATGAAATTGACGAAGCCGCCGTTGACGATGACGACTGCGAAAAGCAGCCGAAAAGAATCTGCGAATGCTGCGGAGAAAACGAATGCGACACCTCTTTCGGCGAGGATTATCCGTATTGCAGCGAATGCCGAAAGCTGATGACGGCGAGTCCGGCGCACGTCGGCGGTATTCTTATGCTCATCATTATGGTTTTGGTCGGCGTTTTTTCATCCGTTTTTCTTTCATCGGACGCAACTGCGGCTCTCATGAAAGGAAAAATCGGCGAAGCGGCAGCCTCGTCGATGAGCAGCCTCAGCGAATACATCTCTCTCATAGAAGCAGAAACGGCATATGAGCAGGGCAAGCTCTATGACGCAGGCAACGCATATGAATCCTACGTCAGCCAACACGGCGAAAACGACAGCTTTTCGGCCGTTGCGGTCAAGAGACTTGTCAAAATCTATTACAACCTCGGCATGCCCGGCAATGCGGCAAATATAATCGATCAGTATTCAGACCGTATTCCGGCGCTCAAGAGCGGTGAATTCGCCGAAATCAGCGAGTTCAACAAGTCGCTCACTGCAACCGTCAATGCAGCTGCCTCTGTCTACCAGGCGATACAGTCCGGCGAAAAAATCGACTATGACAAGCAGTCAAAGGCGCTTGACGAAATTCTTGAAAAGGGCACAGACGACAACGGAACGGCATATTCTCCCTTTGTTGTTGAATTTTATCGTTACCTGCTCATGCAAAGCACCGATAAGGACCTTGACAAACAGCTTGAACAGCTGCTCAAAGTCGAAGAGATAGACAAAGAAGAACACCCGTCCTTTTATGTCTCTTTCATCATTGATCTCTATGCAAGACTCGGCGACACCGAAAACGCCGGCAAGTACTTTGAAAAGTGCGTCAAAACCAATGCGCAGGACGACAACGCATACGTCTACTATGCAAACGCTTTCCGTTTCTGCGAAAAGCCCGACGCCGACAAGATCCTTGAAATTGCAGAAAAGGCAAAAGACAACGCTCCCGCTTCTTCGCTGAGCTACCAGAGCATCTACGCTCTCGGCTATTTGCTCAAGGGCGACGGCGAAAACGCATTCAAAGCAATCAGCGCCTATGTTGACAGCGGCTCCGGCATAACCGTTTCCGGCGCCAACATCTACGCTCTTTGCGCCGCCTATATTAAGGACGACGAAAGCTACCAGAGAATTGAAGAAATTTTTGCGAACGCTTCAAAAGAAATTGACTCAAACGTTAAAAAGTATAAAAAAGGGAAGCTCACCCTTGAGCAGGTCCTTACCGATGTAGGAGGTGATATCTGATGAATATTCTTTATGTAATAACACGTTTCATCACTTTTCCCGGCGCTCTTGTCAGAGCCATGTGGGAGCACCTTGTCTGCAAAATCTGCGGCGTGCCCGTTGAGGACAACCGAACCTTCAGAAACGACGAAATGTGCAGCCATATTGAACATGAGCTGATGCCGCACGCCCAAGGGGCATTCGCCGTCTGCTTTGTTCCCGCTTTCATGAACGGAATGCTTGCTCTGTTCCTTTCATGGGCGCCCATGATCGGTCTTTTTGCTTTTGAAATGACCGGCACAGCCTCAAAAATTATCAGCATCGTTGCCTATTGGTTCGCTTTTTCACTCTATGTCAACAGCTATCCCTCAATTGAAGACGCATTGAACATGAAAGAAAAGGTATATAAAAACGGCAACATTTTTCAGAAGATACTCTATGCTCCCGGTTTTCTCGGCTGCTATGTTGGAGCATACCTTGAAAGATATCTCGTAACATTCGTTGCATCTCTCGGCGTTCTTGTTTATCTCATCGTCAAATGATGGAGAATATAACGATAGTCAATGCGGAAGAAAAGGACTTTGACGAGCTTTTGAAATTTGAAAACAAGGTTTTTAAAATCGACTTTTCAAAAAAGGTCTCAAAGGTATATGCACACCCGGAAACAGCCGCGCTCCACGGAATATACAAAGACAACGGCAAGATCGCAGGCGCCGTTCTGGTGTATCCGGGAAAGCTTTCTCTCCCGACGGGGTGCCTTGTCACCTCAGGCATCGGCTCGGTTGCGGTTGCAAAATCGCAGCGCGGAAAGGGCATAATGAACAGTCTGCTGCTTTATTCAAATCAAAAGGGACTTGAAAACGGCGCGGACATCGGAATCCTTTCCGGCTACAGAGGACGTTATGAGCGCTATGGATATGTTCCCTGCGGCATACGCCACAACGCCGAGATTTCAGATCACTTTCTTCTGAAGCACCGGGCTGAAAAGAGTTTTTCTTTCAAATCTCCGTCAGACAAAAAAGATCTCATTGAGATTGACGAGCTTCATAAAAGCCTGCCGGCGTTCCATGAGCGAGAGAGAGAAAAGCTTTTGTCCGTTCTTTCAACGTGGAACAGTGAGCCGCTCCTTATTCTTGACGAAAACAAAGAGACGGCGGGATACCTTATATATAAGGAAGATGAAAACGCCGTTTCAGAGCTTGTTTTAAAAAACAGCTCTGACGCGTCAGATGTGCTTTATGCCTTTGGCAAAGCAAAAAAGCTGAAAAGGAGCTTTTCCCTTTGGATAAGTCCGGTGCAGCCGCAGCTTCTCAAAGAGGTGCTCATGTTTGCCGAGCATTACGGCATTGAAACGGCTGCAAGCATAAAAATTTTCAACTACAAAAACTTCATTGAAAAGCTTTTTTCTCTCAAACAGAGTCTTGTTCCTCTCCCGGAGGGCTCGCTCGTTTTAAAGCTCGGAGAAAAAACGCTTGAAATTGCGCTCAAAAACGGCAGCGTAACTGTCACCGAGACAGAAAAAGAGCCGGCTCTCAGTTTTTCTGAAAAAGAGGCTGTGCTCGCTCTCACAAGACCGGAATTTGCCCAAAGCGGCAATGCACTTTTCAACGCATGGTCGCCGCTTTGTCCGTTCGGAATTTTTTCGGTCGATAAGGTTTGATGGGTGTGATTTATTTATAAACGCCATCGCCGGCAGTCTTCAAAAGAAGCTGCCGGCGATGGCGTTTTATGGATTCAGGTTTCATAAAGCAGAACAGTATGTCGAGTTTCTTGCGGCGCAGCGCCGCTTTCCGCTGTCGTGCTTTTTATTTTTTATTCGAGGTGAAGAAATCAAGTATTTTATAAACTGTTCTTCCTTATTTCGCTTTGACCGCAGAACCGGTAGCCGCAGCGCTGAAAGTTTTTCCGCTGTATGCCTTTATACGGTAAGTGTACTTTGTACCTTTTTTGACCGACTTATCGGTAAATGATACGGTAGTACCCTTTTTAATCGTTTTGAGTTCCTTAAAATCTCCGTTTCCTGCCTTGCGGTAGATAACATAGCCGTCCGCACCGGCGGTCTTTTTCCACGTTACGGTCATCTTTTTTGCCGCCGCCTTTGTGGTCACCTTTGTTTTTGCAAGGTATTTCACCGAAACGCCGGTCTTGTTATATGACGACGAGCCGGCATTGTTCACGGCACGAACCGTATAGCTGTATTTTGTTCCGCTCTTTGCAGTTTTGTCGGTATACGAGGTTGAAGACGTCTTGCCGATTTTTTTCCAGTCTGTCTTTGACGTTTTGCGGTAGACGTTGTAATAATCCACTCCGGCAGTCTTGCTCCACGTTACCTTTACGCCGCCGGAAACATTAGCGGCCTTTTTGAGCTTTGGCGCGGAGCATTTGAGCTGAGCTATCGTGCCCTTTTTGACGGTCTTTCCGCAGTCAAGGCAGGCTTTATGCTTTGTTCCGGGAGCATAGACGGTTGCCTTTTGGTCGGTTATCCAGCCGCTTATGCGCTCGTGCTTGCAGCCGATGAGCTTATAATGAAGGCCGTTCTTCTTTGCATATTCAAGAGCCGCAGAACCGCTCTCGCAGCGCAGAACAAAGTCCTGATCTCTGAGCTTCTTATACGAAGCTCCGGAGAAGCCGTAGCCGAAGGTATACGGCGGAATATACTTCACGCTCTTTGGAACGGTCACGTCATAAATCGTCGGGTGGACCGCGTAATCTGCAATACCCACAACGCCGTCTTTGACGGTGTATTTGTAATTGCTTACCTCATTGACCGAGATGAGCCAGTTGTCAACGTATTCGCTCTTGTTTCCTTTTTGGTCGTTCAGAGCTTTGGTGTTCCAGAAAGCCTGACTTTCAATTTCCTGAACGCTCGCCGGGATTTTTATCGTTTTAAGCGATGTGCAATTGGTAAAGACATGGTTTCTGATGAGCTTGAGATTTTCCGAAAGCTTGAGCTTCGTGAGCTTATCGCAGCTTGAAAAAGCGTAATCGCCGATGTCAATGACGCTGTCGGGAATCGTCAGCGTTGTGAAATCCGCGCTGTGGAACGCCATGTCACCGATATATTTCACGCTGTCCGGGATTTTTATGCTTTTGATGTTGTACGGATATGTTTCCTCATAGACAGGGCAGAAGGTGTGGTTTGCAATTCCGACAGTTCCGTCCTTGATTGAAACCTTTGTTTCCTTCCATGCGTCGGTTTCATAGTCGTAAATATCCGGGAAAAACTCATAGCCGATGAGCCACTTGCCCCAATAGATTCCGCCCTTGGACTGTTCGGTGGAAAACGGTGTGTAAAGGAACGGATTGTAGCCGCATTTTTTGAGGCTCTTCGGGCAGTTCATCGTTTTGATTGCAGTGTTTCTGAAAGCAAGGTAACCTACCTTCTCAACGGTGTCGGGAAGCGTAAGAGAGGAAAGCTTAAAGCACCAGTAAAATGCTGTATCTCCAAGCTCCCTGAGCTTTGAGGGCAGGGTAACGTCTTCAAGAACGGGACACATGCTGAACGCATTGTTGCCGATTTTTGTGACGCTGTTCGGAATCACAATTTTTTTGAGCGTTCTGCATTCTCTGAATGCAAAGTCCGGAATCTCCTTGAGCTTTGAGGAAAGGCGAACGTCGGTCAGCGCATCGCAATTTTTAAAAATGCTGTCTCCGAGATATGTTACCGTGTCGGGAATGGTGACCTTTTTAAGCTGATGACAGCCGTCAAAAGCTTCCTGCCAAATTTCGGTAACACCGTTTGGCACGTTTACTTCTTTAATCATTGCACCCGAAAAAGCACCGAGGCCGATTCTTTTGATTGTACTCGGAAGCTTGACACTTTCAAGCGTTGTTCCGCTGAAGGCGCGGTTGCTGATTTCCGTCAGTCCCTCCGGGAGGTTGACCGACTTGAGCTTTTGCGCCCAGTTGAACGCTTCTTCGCCTATCACCTTGACGGTATTCGGAAGAGGAGCCGCCGTGATGTCTGTCATGTAAAATGCGCCGAAGCCGATTTCCGTCAGACCGGAGGGAAAGTTGACCGTCTCCAGCTCATAGCACTGAGAGAAAAGGCCGTCCGGAATCTTTTTGAGCTTTGAGGGGAGAGTGGCTTTTTTAAGGATTTGGCAGTTGCTGAAGGCCGAATCGCCAAGGTCTGTTGCACTTTCCGGAAGAGTGACCTCAAGAAGCTCATCACAGGAAGAAAAAGCTTCCGAAGCAATCGTTTTAACGCTGTCCGGCAGAGTGACCTTTGTCAGACCGGCGCAGTAAAAGGCACGCTCGGCAATTTTTGTCAGTCCGGCGGGCAGGTTGATTTTTGAAAGCTTCGGACAGACCGAAAAGGTTGCGTATTCAATTGTTGTGATTCCCTTTGGGAGAGTTACCGACTTGAGGTTTTCGCAGTAATAAAACGCCATCTCGCCGATTTTTTTGACCGATGAGGGAATGACGACCGATGTGAGCTTATCATTCAGCTCAAAGGCGTTGTTTCCGATACCCGAAACGGACTTTCCGCCAAGCTTTGAGGGAACGGTAATTTCTGCGGACTTTCCGTAATACTTCACGATCTGAGCCGTGCCGTCCTTCAGAACGGTATAGCCGTAGTCTCCGGAGCGTTTTTCGCTCGCTGCCGCAGACGAAAAGCAAAACGCGGCAAAAACCAGTGTGAGTGCAATAAAAATGGCGAGGGGTTTTAAAAAGCTTTTGTTTTTCTTCATTTATAAGACCTCCTTCTAATTGTCATGATTTTATTATACACGATTGCAATTTATTAAGCAATATTAAAACTGCATTATATTGACCTGCAACTTTTGTGCAATTAATAGCACGGCGGGGCAAAAAGAGCCGGGCAGCTTTGAACTGTCCGGCTCACGTTTTCATTCTCCCACACGGGATATAACTTTTTTGTAAACATAAATGTATGAGGCGATCGTTACCCCGAGCGAGGCGACCTCGGCGATCGGGAATGCCCACCAGACGTTTTCAAGCACGCCTGTTTTTGAAAGGAAGTACGCGACAGGCACCAAAACAACGAGCTGACGCGTAAATGAAACTATCATTGAAAAATAGCTTTTTCCGATAGCCTGAAAAACCGAACCCATCGCAATGCTGAAGCCTGCCATCACAAACGAAAGGCTTATTGTTCTGAGCGCCGGAACACCGATTGAAAGCATGTTTTGAGAGGCGTCGAACATGAGGAGCATTTTGTCCGGTATTATCCACATGAGAGCCGTTCCCACCGCCATGATGGAGCAGGCGAGAATCATGCTGAAACGAACCGTCTTTGTCATACGTTGTCGGTTGCCTGCACCGTAGTTGAACGCAATGATGGGAATGATTCCGTTGTTCATTCCGAAAACCGGCATGAACACAAATGATTGCAGCTTGAAGTATACGCCGAAAACCGCCGCTGCCGTTTGAGTGAAAGCAAGGAGAATTTTGTTGACCAAATATGTCATGACGGAGCCTATGGCAACCATAATGATTGACGGCACGCCGATTTTGTAGATTTCTCCGATGATTTTTCCGCTCGGTCTGAAAGACTTCAGGCTGACCGAAACCTCTTTGTTGAACTTACGATTGAGAATGAGGGCAACGATAAAGGCAGCAATCTGTCCCATAACCGTTGCGACCGCGGCGCCCTTTGCCTCGAGCCGCGGAAACGGTCCTACGCCGAGAATGAACAGGGGGTCAAAAATGATGTTGATAACGGCGCCGATGAGCTGCGTAACCATTGAAAGCACCGTTCTGCCCGTTGACTGCATGAGGCGCTCAACCATGATCTGACCGAATACGCCGAAAGAAAGCGTGCAACATATCGTGAGATAATCAACGCCGTAGGTATAGATAGGGGAATCCGCCGAAACCTGCGTTCTGAAAAACAGCGGCGTTGCAAAAAGTCCGAGAAAAAGAAAAACCACCGAGCTGACAATGGCAAGGAAAACGCCGTTTGAAGCAACCTTATTCGCCTTTTCATAGTCTTTTGCGCCGAGACTCCTTGAAAGCAGAGCATTGACGCCGACGCCCGTTCCGGTTGCAACGCCTATCATGAGGTTCTGAATAGGGAAAGCGAGGGAAACGGCAGTCAGCGCGTCTTCACATACGCGCGAGACCCAAATGCTGTCAACAACATTGTAAAGAGCCTGAACGAGCATTGAAAGCATCATCGGCACGGACATTGAAACAACGAGCCGCCCAATCGGCATTACACCCATTTTGTTTTCTTTTTGCATTATTCTTTATTCCTCCGTTTTATACAACTTAAATTGAATTTTTTCAGTCTATACACTTTTGGCAGACATTAGACATTGATTATACCATTTTTTCTGCACCGATTCCACAACAATTTTCAATTTTATTGGAGAAAATGTTGAAAACTGCGTATGCTTCTTTGTGCAGGTTGTCCTTTTCTTTGTATCTTCTGTTCAAAAAGAACGAGCCGTTTTCTGTCATAACGCCGAAAATTCGCCGCACCGTTCTTTTTCGCTGTAAACCGGCACACTTTTCTGATATAATATACAATTGTTGGAAGACCCGCGTTATTCGGGTCAATTTTATCTCAAAAAGGAGTATGCGAAGATGAAAAATTTTAAAAGGGCATTGTCGCTTTTTCTTGTTTTTGCGCTTGTGATGAGCTTTGCCTCGCTCACCTCATATGCACTGCCGGAACACGGAAAAACCGTTGCCTCGCTCCCGTTTGCAACCATGTCGGATATCCACTATTATCCGGAAAGTCTCATGGGGTCGCGCTCGTCCGAGTGGCTCGAGTTTTGCCGCCTTGAGTCAAAAATGTATAACGAAAGCGAGCAGATTCTGCGCACCGCGCTTGACACGCTCGCCGAAAGAGCAAAGAAAAACGGAATAAAATATGTTCTTCTCCCCGGTGACCTGACAAAGGACAGCGAATATGAAGCACATGCGGGTCTTGCAAGGATACTTGAAGAATATGAGGCAAAATACGGCTTTCAGTTCCTCGTTATCAACGGCAACCACGACATCAACACCAACAAGGCGATGACCTTTGAAAACGACAAAAAGGAAAGCGCAAGAGCCATCACCGCAGACGAATTCCGCGAGGTCTATAAAAACCTCGGCTACGACCTTGCTATCGATACCTACGCCGAAAAGGGCGAAAAAATTCAAGGCGCGCTTTCATACGTTGCCGACCTCGACGATGATTACAGACTGATTGTTGTTGACTCCTGCCTTTATTCGTTTGACGAGCCGGGCAAGGACCTCACAAGCGGAAAGGTCACTCCCGAGCTTATGCAGTGGGTCAAAAAATGGGCAGACAAAGCAAAAGAGGACGGCAGAACGCCGCTGCTCATGATTCATCACAACATGGCTCCACATATGGAGTGCGAGCCGTCGATCACCTTTGCTTTTACGCTCGACAATTATCTTGAAGTCTCCGAGCAGCTTGCCGACTGGGGAATCCATTATTCATTCAGCGGACACCTGCACACGAACGATATCGCCTCTGTTACCAATGACAACGGAGAAACGCTCTATGACGTTGAAACCAACTCTCTCACAGGTTTTCCGAATCTTTATCGCGAAATGGTTATTTCAACCTATGCCGACGGCGAAAGCGAACTTGAGGCAAACGTTGTTGACTTTGACGCGGAAAAGAACATGACCTTTGACGGCGTAACTTATGACAACGGCACATACAAAAACAAAGCGTTTGACCTTTGCTTCGGCGGCGGTCTTGCGGAAAACGGAAAAGCCAACGTCACAAAATTCCTCGTCGGCATTGTCAAAAACTTTGCGGGCAGCTATCTGACAAAAATCACAGAGGCGGGCGGAATCCTCCCGTTCCTCAAAACAATGAACATCGACGTTGAAAAGATCCTTTCCGACTTCCTTAAACCGTATATCGGCAACGGAGTAAAGCTCGGCTCGGTCAATATAATTTCCGTTGACAACCTAATGTGGTTCCTCAATGACCTTTGCGACCAGATAAGCGAAATTTACATAAACAATCCCGAAAATCTCTATGCCTTCCTTGAACCTATTGTTCAGAAGCTTGTTGACTTTGAGGTTGCGGACATTCCCTGCACAAAATTTGTTGACACTCTCGGCTTTGGCAGCAGAGACAGAAACGGAACGCTCGGCGACGCGGTGCTTTCTGCAATGTATTATTGGTACACCGGCAACGAAGACACCTCGGACGACGCATTCCTTACCGCTGTAATTGACAATTTTGAAAACGGAACGCTCTTTCATGACTTCTTCTATTTTGTTATTGACGTTGCACTCAATGACATAGTTGAGGACGGGCTGCTTTCAAAGCTTGAAATCCGCGTTGACAAGCTCCTTGCCGACACCGTGATTCAGAAGAAGATGGGCGAGGGAATCAATTATCTGCTCAAATATGTTCTCAGAGGAGATTTTAGCTATCTCAATCTCGTAAAGACTGTGTTCATGCTCGGCGTTCTGCCGTGGTCAAGTCTTTATGATGTTCTTGACGGTCTTGTTATGAGCAAGTATCTGACGGAAAGCCAGCTTGAATCGATAGGCATTTTTGTTGCGTATATTCTCCGTGACTTTTCGAGTGACGAAAACCCGAAAAAGCTCGGCGACTACAGCGTCTCGTACTTCACAACACCTGTTACACCGGCAGCCACAAGAGAAAACTATCGTCTGCCGACAATGGTAAGTCAGGTTATGGGCGAGGATTCGCAGACTCAGAGCATTATCGGCTGGTTTTCAAAGTATACGCTCGAGGACTCCGACATTGAAATTTATAAAGCTGATTCAGAGCCGGCATTCATCGGCAAGGCGGGCGCCCCGGACGGAGTTACCGTTGAAACAAAAAGCGAAAAAGTCACCCGCTCTTTCCCCGGAATAGACATAGGCATTTTCGGTTTGTTCCAATATGAATTTAAAATGGTTCGCCACATGGCGTTTATCAGCGGTCTTGAAAGCGGCTCAACCTATTACTACAGAGTAGGTAACGCCGAGCGCGGCTGGTGGAGCGAAACCGGAAAGATCACCACAGCCGACGGTTCAAAGGACGTAACCTTCTTCCATATGTCCGATCCGCAGTCGCAGAATGTCAGGCAATATGAAAGAGCGTGGGTAAACGTGCTCAAAGACGCTTTTGAAATGTACCCGAACGCGTCGTTTGTTCTGAACACCGGCGACCTTGTTGACCACGGAGACAACAATCATCAGTGGCAGTATATGTTTGACACCGCGTCAAAATATCTCATGAGCACAAGCATGATGCCTCTCAGCGGCAACCATGAGGGCAAGGGAACGAACGCAACGGCAAATTACTTCACCCTGCCGAACATGCCGCAGCAGGACACAACGACAGGCGTTTATTATTCATTTACCTATAACAACGTCCACATTGCCGTGCTCAACTCAAACGACCTTGACGAGGGCACAAAGGGTCTTTCTGCAAAGCAGCTTGAATGGCTGAGAGCTGACATGAACGCAAGCGACGCACAGTGGAAATTCGTTGCGCTGCACAAGTCTCCGTATTCACAGGGCTCGCACTATAAGGACGACGACGTCTGCGCAATCAGAAAGCAGTTGTCAACCCTCATGCCGGAGCTTGGCATTGATATGGTGTTTGCGGGTCACGACCATGTTTATCTCAGAACGGCGTCGCTCATCAACAACGAAAAAACCGCCACAGAGATAAGCTACCTTGAAAAAGATGGCGAAATCTATAAAACGCAGGTTACGCCGAACGGCACAACATATGTCATCACCGGCTGCGCGGGGGTGAAGTCATACATTCAGAACGATCCCTCCCTGACCGACGAATACTTCCCCAGAGGCGAAAAAGTGTTCTCGCTTGATTGTCCGATGTTCGCCTCTGTTGAAATCAAAGACGGCGTTCTTTATTTCAACGCGTACGGAGTTGACGAAAACGGAACGCAGAATGTTGACCGCTTTGCAATCCAGAAGGACAAAGCCCAGGGCAACGTTGTTGAGGATTATAAGGAGGCGGAAGAAACCGTCAACGATGATGCGGCAAAGAGCTTTATTCTGAGCTTTTTTGACAAACTTTTCAAAATTCTCAAGGTTGCTTTCAGAGTATTCCTCATTTATGTTGTGAAAATTGATTTTTGATAACGACGGCAGCCGGACAGGATACCCTGTCCGGCTGTCTGCACTCTTATAATATTTGACGCGCTGCCCATGAGAACCCGGCTTAGCGGTATGTCAAAACAAAAGTGCTGTTCCGAACAATCCCGGAACAGCACTTTATTTTTATCTCTGATAACACTCGATATATCTGTCAATGCAGGCGGCAATGATTTCTCTTGCAACATTGTTGTCGCAAATTTCCGAAACTGTCGTTGTGTGATTATGCTCAAGGGTTTTGTAAACCTCAAAGAAATGCTTGATCTCCTCAAAGCGGTGCGACGGCAGGTCGGAAACATCTTCATAGCCGTTGTAGTTCGGATCGTTGATGGGTACGGCGATGATCTTTTCATCGCTCATGCCGCTGTCGGTCATTTTGAGCACACCGATAGGCTTGCACTCAACTATCGTCATGGGGCGGATCTGCTCACTGCAAAGAACAAGAACGTCCAACGGGTCATTGTCGCTCGCATAGGTGCGCGGAATAAAGCCGTAGTTTGCCGGATAATGGGTTGAGGTGAAAAGAACGCGATCAAGCTTGAGCATACCGGTCTCTTTGTCAAGCTCATATTTGTTTTTTGTGCCCTTTGAAATTTCAATAACTGCGTAGAATCTGTCGGGCTTTATTCTTTTCGGTGAAATGTCATGCCAGATATTCATAATCATGCCTCCAGTTTTAATCTGCGTCTATTGTAGCAGATGAAAACGGAAAACGCAATAGCCGCCCCTCATTCAACAGTGACGGATTTTGCAAGATTGCGCGGTTTGTCAACGCTGCAGCCGCGCGCAAGTGCCGTATAAAAGGCAAGCAGCTGCATGAAAACAGCCTCAAGAACCGGAAAAAGCAGCTCTTCGGTTTCCGGAACCGCTATAACATATTCCATGTCGTCTAGCTCTTTCAAATGCTTTTTTGTTGTGACGGCAAGTACCTGCGCTCCGCGTGCCTTTACCTCACGGATATTGGAAAGCGTTTTTTCAAACATTCGGTCGCAACAGGCGCAGGCAACAACAAGCGTTCCGTTTTCAATGAGTGAAATTGTTCCGTGCTTCAGCTCGCCGGCAGCGTAAGCCTCACAGTGGATATAGCTAATCTCTTTCATTTTGAGCGACGCCTCGGCTGCCGCGGCGTAATCCGCCTGCCTGCCGATGAAATATATGTGCTCCAGCCCGGCGAGCTCTTTTGAAATTTCGCCGGCCTCCTGCGCATGTTCAAGGGCAAGGCTGAGCTTTTGCGGCAGCTGACGTATTTCGTGTATAAAGCCGTAAAGCTCCTCTGACCCGACCGTTTCCCGCATATAAGCAAGATAAGCCGAAAGCAGATAGATAACGCCGAGCTGTGCACAGTACGCTTTTGTGGTTGCAACGGCAATTTCCGGACCGGCGGCAGTATAAATCACGCTGTCGCTTTCGTTTGCGATGGTACTTTCGGGAACGTTGACAACCGAAAGCACGCGCGCGCCCTTTTTCTTTGCCATTCTCAGCGCAGCCAGTGTATCTGCGGTCTCTCCGCTTTGACTGATCAAAACAACAAGGGTATTTTCATCGAGCACGGGGCTGCTGTAGCGAAACTCCGAGGCGATCTCCGCCGCGCACGGCAGCTTTGCCAGCCTTTCAACGGCATACTTTCCGGCTACTCCCACGTGGTACGCCGAACCGCAGGCGGTGATGACTACCCGGCTCAGTTTTTTCGCCTCCTCATTTGAAAGCGAAAAATTGCTGAATTCTATTTTATCATTTTTCAAAAACGGAGCAATCGTATTAAGAAAAGCCGTTGGCTGCTCAAAAATTTCTTTGAGCATAAAATGAGAAAATCCGTTTTTTTCTGCATCGCGCGCGTTGCGGCTGATGTGAACGCTCGTTTTTTGGAGTGGTGCTCCGTCCGGGTCAAAAAAGCGCATATCGCCGTTTCCGATGAGTACGCTTTCGCCGTTTTCAAGGCGGAACACGTCCTTTGTGTGCCGCAGCAAAGCCGAAGAATCCGAAGCGAGAAAAACGCCGTCCTCACTTTTGCCGAGCACAAGCGGACTTTCCAGCCTTGTGCAGACAATGTTCTGTGGGTAATCGCTGCACAAAACGGCAAGCGCATATGAGCCGCGCAGCGCCGCCGTTGTTTTTCTTACGGTATCAAGAAAAGAGCCGTCATAGTTTTTTTCAAGCAGCTGGGCGATAACCTCCGTGTCGGTTTCTGACGAAAAAGAAAAACCGTCCTTCAAAAGCTGCTCTTTTATCTCTGCATAATTCTCAATGATTCCGTTGTGAACAACGGCAAACAGTCCGCTTTGGCTCAGATGCGGATGAGCGTTTTTTTCTGTCGGCGCGCCGTGGGTCGCCCAGCGTGTGTGACCTATACCGACCTTTGCGGTACCCGGCAAAAGGGGAGAAAGCTTTTCTTTGAGCAAAGAGATCTGTCCGCCGACTTTTGTAACGGCTATATTTCCGTTTTCCTGCACCGCAATTCCTGCCGAGTCATACCCGCGGTATTCAAGAAGCGAAAGCCCCTCAAGAAGATATGGCACAGCAGCGTTTTTTCCTGCATATCCGACTATTCCGCACATAAAAATTACCATAACCTTTCCGACTGCAAATAGTAAAAATCACGTTTGACCCCTGCCGCAGCCGCGCAAGGCGTGACGATAAACCAATCTGTTTTGTTTTTTCGGCTTTCGGACCTTTGTCAAAAGCCGCCGTATCAGCCCAAAAACTAAATGTGCTTAAATTATAGCGCGGCTACATATATTATAGTTTAAGCGGTTTTTTCCGTTTCTATGACAAAAACATATGAGCTGAGGGGAAACGAACTCAATGCGGGTTTTTACATTGTGTTTTTTTTCGCGGTGTGATACAATGAAAGCAGAAAATATTTGGAGATGGTACAATGAAAATAAAAGGCGCAATTTTTACCCTTTCCGCCCTTGCAGGTACGTTTGCTCTCTGCGAAGCAAAGGCAAAAAACGGAAACCTTGACTGTGAGCCGGACTTCCTTTTGATTTTGGGCTGCCGCGTCAGGGGCAGCGAACCTGAGGAAACGCTCTTTTTGCGCGCAAAGGCTGCGGCGGAATTTTTGAGTGTGCATAAAAACACAATTGCAATCTGCTGCGGCGGAATTGTTCACGAGGACCAAACAGTGAGCGAGGCTGCCGCAATTCAAAAAATACTGACTGAAAACGGCATTGAAAACGAGCGTATTTTGCTTGAGGATAAGTCGCAGACGACTTTTGAAAACTTTCTCAACGCAAAGACTGTCATTGATTCGCTCGGGCTGAAGGAAGAACCGGTCATCGCTTTCCTTTCAAGCGAATTCCACCTCATGCGCGCAGCTTTTATTGCGTCGCTTTGCAAGGTAAAGGTCAAAAGTGTTCCTGCTCCGTCACCGAAAGACAAGAGGGCAAAAAACTACATCAGAGAAGCGCTTGTTTTTCCACTTCTGTTTCAAGAATATTTTAGAAAAGGAATGAACAAAGAATGAGTAATGTTCAGCTTAAAGCATATAAGGTCAGCAAAATAAAATTCAACAACTCCGTGAGCGGCGCAGTTCAGCTTTGCTTCAGCAACACAGTCTCTCACAATGTAAAATACACGCAGAACTCAACCTGTGAGGCAACGCTCTCAATTGAGGTCCTTGACAAAAAGCAGCCCGATGTGCTGAACATCTGCATTGAAATCAAAGGTATTTTTGAAATCAAAAAGAACGTTGAAAAGGAATTTATTCACGTTGACACGTTCAAAGAGCTTTTCCCCCTCGGCAAAGCGTTGATCACAACGGTTACCGCCAACGCAGGAATAAAACCGATTATTGTTGAGAATATCGACATTGAAGAACAGGAAATTTACCGTATGGAAATGAACAACAGATAGTTTACTGTTTTTTGATATGGGTAAATGATAATTGATACGATCATGCTTTCGGCACGTTGAGCCCTTGTAAATTACGCTCGACAACGCGAGCCGATCCGTCGGCGTTTTCTTTGAACTGTCAGACATCTAAAATCCAATATCCGGGCACAAAACAGTTGACCTGTGAAGAAAATGCGTATATAATTATTAATGACTATATTGTAGCTGTGAATTTTTGACGCTATGATAATATTTTTTGGAGGTCAGATATGAAGTACCGGGAACTTATTGATAAGCTTACCCTTGAGGAAAAGGCGAGCCTTTGCTCCGGCAAGGATTTTTGGCACACAAAGGGCATTGAACGCCTTGACATTCCCTCAATCATGCTCACAGACGGTCCGCACGGTCTGAGAAAAAAGGACGAAAAAAACGGCGGTCCCAGCCTTGACAACTCTGTTCCGGCAACGTGCTTTCCCACTGCCGTAACGACCGCAAGCTCATGGGATCCGTCTCTGCTTTATGAATTGGGCGTTGCTTTGGGCGAAGAATGCCTCGCCGAACAGGTCAGCGTTTTGCTCGGTCCCGGCGTAAATATGAAACGCTCTCCTCTTTGCGGAAGAAATTTTGAATATTTTTCGGAAGATCCACTGCTTGCTGGCGAGGTTGCCGCAGGTTTTATAAACGGCGTTCAGTCAAAGGGAATAGGCACCTCTCTCAAGCATTTTGCAACAAACAACCAGGAAATGCGCCGCATGTCCGTTGACAGCGTTGTTGACGAGCGCGCACTGCGTGAGATCTATCTCACCGCGTTTGAAATTGCCGTCAAAAAAGGCAAGCCCTGGACCGTTATGAACGCTTATAACAAGCTGAACGGCGAGTACTGCTCAGACAGCGCATTCCTCCAGACGCAGGTTTTGCGCGACGAATGGGGCTTTGACGGAATCGTTGTTACCGACTGGGGCGCAGCCAACGACCGCGTTCAGGGCATAAAGGCGGGCAACGACCTCGAAATGCCCACATCCGGCGGCTACAACGACAAAAAAATTGCCGACGCCGTTCGCAGAGGAAAGCTTTCGGTTGACGACCTTGACAAGTGCGTTGACAGATTGCTTGACCTTGCTTTCAAGTCAGAAAAAGCTCTCGGCGTTTATTCATACGACAGAAAAGCCCATCACGAGCTTGCACGCAAGGTTGCCGCTCAGTCAATGGTACTTCTCAAAAACGAGGACAACATTCTTCCTCTGCAAAAGGGCAAAAAGGTTGCCGTAATAGGCGAGCTTGCACGTTCCCCCAGATATCAGGGCGCCGGCTCCTCACAAATCAACCCGACCGAACTTTCAGACGCGTTCACGGAGCTTGTCGGCGCAGGCTATCAGCCGCTTTATTCTCCCGGCTACAACAAGAAGAGCTCGGCTGTTTCTCAGCTTCTCATCAACGACGCTTGCGCACTTGCAAAAAAGAGCGACGTTGTTCTCCTTTTCATCGGTCTGACTGATGAATACGAGGCAGAAGGCTACGACAGAACCACTCTCGAGCTCCCTGCCGCACACAACCGCCTTGCCGAGGAGATCTGCAAGGTCAATGAAAATGTTGTTGTTGTTCTTTCCGGCGGCTCACCGGTAACAATGCCGTGGCTTTCAAAGGTCAAGGGTCTTCTCAACGCATATCTCGGCGGTCAGGCTACCGGCGGCGCAGTCTGCGACATTCTCACCGGAAAGCAGAACCCCTGCGGAAAGCTTGCGGAAACATATCCGCTTTCCCTTGCCGACACACAGTGCATTAATTATTATCCCGGCACGGTCATGACCACGGAATACAGAGACAGCGTTTACATCGGATACAGGTATTATGATTCGGCAAGAAAGAGCGTTCTGTTCCCGTTCGGCTTCGGTCTTTCATATACATCATTTAAGTATTCCGGTCTAAAGCTTTCAAAAAAGAAGATCAAGGACACAGACGAGCTGACCGTCACTTTCAAGGTCAGGAACACCGGTTCCGTTGCCGGTGCCGAAATCTCACAGCTTTATGTTTCAGACGTTGAAAGCACCATATACCGTCCCGTCAAGGAGCTGCGCGCATTTGCCAAAACGTTCCTTGAACCGGGTGAAGAAAAGGAAGTCAAGCTGACCCTTTCAAAGCGTGCGTTTGCTTACTACAACGTAAATATCAACGACTGGCATGTTGAAAGCGGCGATTTTGACATTCTCATAGGTGCTTCAAGCCGCGATATCCGCCTTGAGGGCAAAGTCAATGTTGAATCCACCGCAAAGGACGTTGCCGTTCCCGATTACAGAGAGATCGCTCCCGAGTATTACACCGCGGACGTTCAGACCGTCTCGGACGAGGCTTTCGCCGCCGTTCTCGGTCACGAGATTCCGCCGTGTGAGCGCGGCAGCGAACCGTTCACTCTCCTTGACTCGCTTGAGCGTACAAAGAACTCAAAGTGGGGCGGAATAATCAATACCGTTATTGACAAAGCGCTGAACGCAGTTTTCAAAGAGAGCAACTCAACGGTTGACATGGTCAAGGCGATGGCGCTGCAAATTCCTATCCGCAACTTTATCACAATGAGCAGCGGCGTTTTCACAGAGGAAATGGCAGACGGTCTGCTCATGATCCTCAACGATGACGGCAGCACCGTCAAGGGTATCGGAAAGATTTTTGCCGGTCTCGGCTCGGCAATCATGAAGCTGCCCGCATTGCTTAAGATGGTATAAGGTTTATCTTCAAATAAAGAAACAGGGTGCGCCAACCGGCGCACCCTGTTTTGCTGTGTAAAAGCAATACCGCAGCAAATATGCAAAGTGCCGCAAAGGCACTTTGCATATCCTTCAAACTCAGTAGTTCTGCTGTTCCTGCTGCTTCTGCTGCTGATTCTGCTGCTGTTGCTGTTGCTGCTGGTTTTGCTGCTGCTGATTCTGCTGCTGCTGATTCTGCTGCTGCTTATTCTGCTTTGCCATAAAATTCAGTCTCCTTTTTAAAATTTGTGACCGAAAAGCGGTCTCTTCGGCGACGAGAGCTGACATACGCTCTTTTTCGTCACACTTAGTATTTCACAAAAGAATGCAAAAATACACCGCGTGACTGCCGCATTTATCGAAGACCAAAAGCAAAAAATCAAAAGAACATTTTTACGCAAAAAAATTCAGGTGCTGCTCTCGAAAACACTTCGAAAGCAGCACCTTATAAATTAAAGCTTAATATTATTTTCCGCCAAGTTTTTCCAAAGCAGACATATTGAGATATCTGTAATTCTTCGGAACTTCAAAAAGTGAATCCGGAACGTCGGCTGTCAGCTCGGAAACAAAGAGCGAATTGACCTTTCCGTTCTTGTCAACGTCATCACGGCGAACGAGAGTATCTCCGTCAAAGAAATACTTGACAGTTGCGCCGTCTTTTTTTGAAACATAGCTTTCGCAAATGAGTTCCTTTCCGTCAATAGAAACCTTTGAAACGGTAATGTCGCTATCTTTGATTTCACTGCCGAAATCTTTCATTTTTCCGCCCATGTTGAGGCTTTCACCGTCGCCTATAGTGTCGCTCGGCATTTTGCAATAGATTTTAAATTTATCAAGAATGAGATATATTGTCGGCTTTGAATCCTTGCTGCTGCTTGTGGGGGCGAGCATGAGCATCTCGCAGCTGAGCGACTGGAACGTGGTGCTGACATAAACATTGTTGTTCTTGGTCGCCATGGTGAGGGGAGTATCTCCGACGCTCTCGTTCATGTTCTCATCATTTGTGGTAAATTTCATGAGATATGTTCCGGTTGAAAAATACTTGTCACGCAGATTTGCAATCCTGTACGGTTTCAGTTCATCGTCCTTCGGCTTTGTCGTGGTTGTCTGATTGTTATCGGCTGACTTTGTTGTGGACGGTGCAGTGGTCTGAGGCTCGGTGACAACATCGCCGGTATAATTTTTCGTGTTAGTCATGCTATGCTTTTCGCCGGTATAATTCGTCGGCAAATCGGCTTTATTTACCTTGTCGTTGATATTACCGACGGTTGAACTGAGGTTGCCGTCCTTATCGGTAACAACAGCATAAACATCACCGTTTGCGTCTGTTACGGCGACCATTGTCTCCTTGCTGTCACCGTCAACGACCGCAAGATAGGTATTTCCGTTTGCGTCAATAACCGTAGGCTTTCTTTCAACAGCCGGCTCTTTCTGCCCGAAAAGCATATATGCTCCGACAGAACCGCCGACAACGATGATTGCAAGCAGACCGAGAAGTATTCCCCGGATAATTTTCTTCATAAGTATTCCTCCGTAATAAATATTTATATGTCGTGTAACCGCAGCCGGAACTCGTGTATCTGAGTCAGATTGAAACCGTACTCAGATACAGAATATCCGCATACTGTGAGCTTACTCAGCCAGCTCTTTAACAATGGGCAAAAACGCGTCTGTGTTTGCAAGCTCAATAGCGCCTTTATCGGCAAGGGACGGAGTTTTGGGATCGATCGGGAGCGAGGCGAGCAGGCGGGTACCCATCTGCTTTGCCGTTGCCTGTGCATCTCCGCCGCCAAAAATGCGGTGTTCCTTTCCGCAATCCGGACAGATAAAGGTACTCATGTTTTCAATTATTCCGACAACGGGAATATTCATCATTTTAGCCATATTGACAGCCTTTTTAACAATAAGAGAAACCAGATCCTGCGGCGTTGTGACAACGATTATTCCGTCAACGGGAAGCGACTGAAAAACCGTCAGGGGAACATCGCCGGTTCCCGGAGGCATATCAACGAACATAAAATCAACGTCGCCCCAGCACACCTCGCTGAAAAACTGCTGAATCACTCCGCTGATAACGGGACCGCGCCAAACGACCGGCATATCCTCGCTTTCAAGCAGAAGATTGACGCTCATTATGCGGATACCCGTACCGGTCTCCATGGGAACGATTCCGCTCTCATCGCCGACGGCGCGTCCTTTGAGTCCGAACATCTTGGGAATTGAGGGACCGGTCACGTCTGCGTCAAGAATGGCGCACTGTTTTCCGAGGCTTTGCATTGCCGTGGCAAGGAGCGCGGTAACGGAAGATTTTCCGACTCCGCCCTTACCGCTGACAACGGCATATATCTTTTTAATATTACTTTCTTTATTTGGCTTGATATGCATATCCCTGCTCTGGCAATCAGATGAGCATGAGGAGCAGTTTCCGCCGCATTCACTCATTTATAACACTACCTTTCGATATTTAAATCTTATATACAATAGTATAAAAATAGTTTAAAGTCAAGTTTTTTTACGCTTTTCGGAGAATAAACAGATGTTGGCAGCAGCTATATGCTTTATATCCGCATGCTCCGCCGGGACGCTTTTGTCAAACTGCTTTTGGTTTTAAAAGTGTTCCAAAACCTATTTTAACCCGAACGTTTACTTTTATAGATAAAAGGCTATGCGCTTTTACACCCTTACGTTCCGCTGGGGTCACTTTTGTCGGTTGTAACAAAACAAAGCATTGAAATCCTATCTTGTGGAATGTGGAAAGGTATACTTGTTTTTTTAACGTGCTACTATTCCCCTTAAATCCAACATTTGTTTTTAATATATAAATGGTTATGCGCTTTTACACCCGTACGCTCCGCTGGGGTCACTTTTGTCGGTTGTAACAAAAGTAACCAAAAATACGCTTCTGTACGG